>NZ_JAVFHT010000001.1:0-645368 GCF_031470375.1 Paenibacillus glufosinatiresistens | reverse complement strand
GCTCCTTGTTTTTGAAATAGGCGCTTATTTTGGTGCTGGGGTATTCCCATATTTAGCTTTTGGGACAGCCTGTTTTTAGGTAATCACATCATTGGAGTATCCGGCAAATATCGTCTGCGTCCCCGGCGAGGTATCGGTCCAGACGCCGATATAGCCGCCCGGCGGAACCGAGATGATGTCGATGTAATCGCCGATTAACGGCACTCCCGTGCCTCCCGCATTGGGATCAAAGGACTCGTTCGTAATTCTCGTGTTGGTGAAAGTCTGCCCGCCGTTGATGGATCTCGCCACAAACACATCCAGCAGGTAGCCGTTTACCTGGTTGCTGTAATAAATCACATTTACTACACCCAGAAGCGGATCAATGTCGATTGCCGGAAAAAAGTTCTGCGTGCCTGCCGGCGCGCCGGTGATGCTGACAGGAGCGGAGTAGGAAAGACCGTCATCGCTGGAATAGGACATGAAGATGTCCGAATAGCCCTGCCGGAAATCTTGCCATACCGTATAGATCCGGTTTGTGTATGGACCAACCGACCGGTCGATCGAAATATTGGCGAAGGTGAGCACCCGGAAGGCGTAGCCCGGAACCGGCAGCACGGGCGGAACGGGTACGATAGCCGATACCTCGCGCGGATCGCCGAAGGTAGTCCCTCCATCCACAGATCGGCGGACGACAAACCGGTATTCCGGGTCCACGGTCACCCAGGCCCCGTACACAGTTCCGATAAGATCCACGGCCGCATCCGGGCGTTCGACCTGCTCCGCTTCACTGGACAGCAGGACAGGAGTGTCCCAGGTCGCGCCTCCGTCTCTGGAGCGGCTCAGAAATGCGGTCGAGTTCCCTCCGTTCTCCACGTTGAATTGGTGATTGTACAACACATAGATGAAGCCGAGATAAGGACTGGACTGGCTGACATCCACGGTTACGTTGGTTTCATCGTTGTTAATATAAGTGCCAAAGCCGCTGTTGACGATCACAGGTTCACTGAAGGTAGCTCCATTGTCAACGGACCGGTACGCAACGCTGGTTCCGCTGTTCGCGCCCGGAAAGACATGGGCGGTCACGATGAATACATTGGGGAATCCGTAAGCCACCGCCGGTGCTTCGGCTCCGCTGAATCCGGGCGGCAGTGGCAACAGGGACTGGGACCAGTTCGCGCCTCCGTCCAGCGACCGGTAGAGCCCGATCAGAGGCACTCCGGTTGTGGTATCGACCGCCACCGCAACCATAATTCCCGGGATTAACAGGTTCACTGCAATAAAAGGCTCAAATTTCGGCGCCGAGCCTGTCGTTACTTGAAAGTTGAAATTGGTCATTGGCTCTCCCCCTTGGAAAATGTGTTTCATTATATGGCGCCTCTCCGGCCTTTTCTTCCCTTTTGCCTATCTTTCTGCAATTTCCACCCCTTGCTCCACCTTTGTCCGAGCCTTTCGCGAGAGTTGCAGAATAAGGTATGGAGAGTCACACTTCATCTTCTCCAGGAGGGACAGCCCATGCCTTATACCACGGGAATCATCACGAATACCCGGGCCATCGGCACCGCCGCTTCGCAGATCGCCGTCAGTGTCCGCAACGTGTCGAATGCCAGCGCCACCATTATTCTCGAAGTCTTCGGGGTGCCGATTTCGTCTCTTGCCTTGACGCCGCTCTATGTATCGGGCTTTGTCGTTCCCCCGTTCAGTGCCGATATCCGGGAATTTGTGATTGCCGGAAATGTCGCCTACGAAGTGCAGTACAGCCTGTCCAGCCCCTTGGCCGATGTGGCCGTATCCGTCTACGGGCTGGACGAATTCGGCAATCTGGTCACCGGACAGCGTGTTCTTCAGCAGGAACTGACCGAAATTCCGTCCTTGTCGCTCCAGGTCTAACGCCCCTCTTTTGTTCCGTTTCAGCGGATAACGGCTATTGCCGGTCTTCTTCGCGAATTTAATCGCACCCCCGGCCGGCATAGTCATATACATATCATACCGTCAGGGAATTTCGTCCGAAGGAGTGACACTATGACAGACGTCGGCGTTGTGATGCCGGTGTATACCCAGAGACCGGACTATGTGTGCCTTGCGCTTCAATCCTTGCTGGTGCAGACTTGCCGGGAGTTCAGACTGGTGGTCGTTCTTGACGGCGACCCTCTTATGGAGCCGCTGGTCAGGACGGCGATTGGAGACGACGCCCGGGTTACGGTGCTGGCTCATCCGGAGAACCGGGGGGTGGCGGCAGCGCTGAACACCGGTTTTGACGTTCTATCGGAAGATCCTGAAATCCTCTACTGGACCTGGGTCTCCAGCGACAACTGGTACCATCCCCGCTTCCTGGAGATCTTGAGACGAACCCTGGCTGAAGGGCCTGAAGAGCTGGGACTGGTCTACAGTTCCTTTCAGAGTATCGACGAAGCCGGTAACCCGTTGCATGACGAGCCGAGTCTGGCTCTTCTGAGGCAGTACCAGTCCCGGCCAGCGGATAAGCTGCTGGATTCTTCCCTGGTCGGCGTCTCCTTTATGTATAAAGCCCGCTACGCCAGGCAGGTTGGACCTTACGGGATGGAGCCGGTGGAGGATTATGATTATTGGCTTCGGCTCTCCGAGCTGTGCCGGATGCGCTATATTCCCGCCGAGCTGATGCACTACAGAGTGAATTCTCCGCACAGCATCTCGTCTGCGCTGAATACTGCGTATCAGCACAGACGCTGGCGGCATGCTTTTCATCTGGCCCGCCATCAGGCCCGTCACCGGCGGGGGATACCCGCAGAGCTGACTGTGCTCTTTCCGGCCCGGGACGGGGGGGAGCGAGAGGTAGAATGGCTGGAGAATCTGTATGAACAGACGTTCAGCAACTACGAATGCCGGATTCTGGATGTATCGTTAGGGGGAACGGCTTCCACCCCGCTGACAGCTGTTTCTCACCCTTCTACGCTCTCTGCCTCTTACGCCGGCTGTTCCTCCGAAGCAGCAGGCAAGCTTGAATTGAACAAAGTCTGGACGCGCTTTGTCCTTGTTGCGGGCAGCGCTCCGTTCGCTTCTTCCTCCGACCTTCAGATCCTGATCGATCACCTCGGTGCAGCAGACTCTTCTCTGCTGTCCTGCTATTATACCGATGAGAGACTGGTCGGGTACCGGCATCGGAGCAGCGGAACGCCATTATTCGATTTGCGCTGGAATGAACTGTTTCGCACACAAGAATTGAAAGAAGCACTGGGGTGATCGGAATGAAAGTGCTATTCACCTTCTATAATCCGAGCGGAGGCATGGAGACGCTGAATCGGACGCGCTGCCGCGCGCTGATGAATCGGGGGGTGGAGTGCCATCTTCTGTATACCCACCCCGGAGCGGGCGTACAGAATATCCGCGGCATTCCAACGCTGATTGCAGGCAAGGATGGAGAGATCCGGGAACGGATTCAGAAGGAGCAGTACGATTTAATTGTCGTCTGTACCGACATTGATCTGGCCCGGAGAATCCGCGGTTTCGGTTACGGAGGACCGCTGGTCTTTGAAATTCAGGGTCTCGGCCCTCTTCAGGAAGCCGAAATTATCCTCAAAGATATGTCCGAACGGATCCATCAATGCGCCGATGCGCTCCTCTATCCGAAGACAACGCATCTTCAGCAGCTCTTGACTCGGCGGTTCGCGGGAATCCCGGCCTATTGCTTCGATGATCCTGTCGACGCCTCGGAATTCGCTTACCGCTCTTACCCGGCCAAGCCGTTTCCGATTCTCGGCTGGGTCGGAAGGCTGCAGGCGAACAAGAATTGGAGCGAATTTCTGAAGATCGGCTCCCGGCTGCTGAACATCCGTCCCGAGATGTACCTGTGGATCTTCCATGATGAACAGCTGTATGATCCCGGAGACAAGGAGCAGTTCTCGGAACTTGCGGAAGCGCTGGGGATAACTTCCCGGATTATTATGTACTCCAACGTTCCCCATGAGCTGATGGCGGATTACTTGAGCATGATCGGAGATTCGGGAGGGCTGCTCTGTTCCACCTCCATATTGGAAGGGTTCGGTTACGCGGTCGCGGAAGCGATGCTCTGCCGCTGTCCGGTGCTCAGCTCGGATTCGGACGGCATCCGGCGGATGATCCGGCATAACCGCACGGGCCGTCTCTACAATAGAGGCAGCATCGACGATGCGGTAGAAGGAGCGCTGGATTTGTTGCAGAGCGGCAAGCGACGGGAGCGGATTCGGCTGGAGGGAGAACGGCACATTCGGGAGACCCTTGCGCCGGATTTATACGCCGACCGGTTCCTGAAGATGGCCAAGAAGCTCGGAGTGCTTCAGCAATAATTCCGCTTCTTCAGCTGTTATTCCCTGTGGTCTCCAGGCGGATCCTCCAGCCGGAGCTTGGGCCATCTATCCAGCCACCGCTTTGCTTCCATACGGCGGCGACACAGCTCCCTGTCTCGGCATCCGGGGCTTGGCCGGACCCTTCCGTTCATCAGGTCGCTCAGACCGTAGGGCGCTATGACTGTCATTCTTCCGTTCCCATCCAGTCTGACGGCGACGGCTGTCGCGGTTTCAGGCCATTCGCGCATCGCGGCTTCGATGGAAGGATAAGGCGAGCTGCCGCTGACCAAATGCATCCGGGCCTGATTTTTACAGGACCAGTTCAGGCAGGGCCGAAGCTGACGAAGCCGCGCATCCAGCTTCTTTTCTTCGGCTTCCTCCGGATGAAGGGGGTCATAATAGAGAACATCAATATCTTCGGGCACGGTCCGGCGAATAAAGCCGTGAAGCTCGTCCCAGACCAGAGACCGAAGGTATCCGGCAGCGATGCAGCCTTCCGGAAGGCGCAGCTTGTCAACGGCTTCCAGGTCTTTCCGGACCGAGGGCTGCCGGTCCAGAATACTTATAAACCGCTGAAGATCAGAAATAAGGCCGGACATGCAGGCTTCACTCCCCGTGTGCGGAATCCAGAATTTTGGCCATCATGTATTCATCTGCCCAGTTCCCGTCTACGCGCAGCGACCGGCGCTTCGTTCCCTCAATCCCGAACCCGCACTTGCGGTAGAGGGCCAGCGCGCGTTCATTGTGGGTCATGACGGTGAGCTCCAGACGGACAAGCCCGGTTGAGCAGGCCCAGTCTTCCAGTTCGCGGAACAGCTTCGTTCCGATGCCTTGGCCCGTGTATTCCGAAGCGATTCCGGCGACCAAATAAGCGCTGTGGCGGACTCTCTGCGGGCCTCCGCCCTTTGCGGAGACGAATCCGACAAGCCGCCCGTCCGCCTCGGCACCCAGCAGGATCGAATTATCGGATTGGCGGAAGCTCTCCAGCATCTCCGCCGTCTGCGTTTCGTCTGCTGTACGTTCCCCGGGCTCCAGCATCATGAACCGGGTTTCCCGGTCGAGCTGGCGCTGAAGCCTCAGCAGGTTGGCAGCGTCCGCGGGTATTAATTCTCGAATCGTAAGGGACATTCGCTTAACCTTCTTTCTTGCGCCTGCGCATCTCCCCTCCCGCCGAGTCCTAAGCGGACTGTCCGGTACAAATTGTGATATAATTTGTCACAACGAATTCACGGACCCGGGAGTGTGCGCTTTGGCTAATCTGTCTTTGGACTTTATTTGGAGAAGAATGCGGCTGACCCCGCCCAAAATTCTGTCGCTCGGCTTCGCGGGACTGATTGTGATCGGAACATTGCTTCTATGGCTCCCCGCCGCTTCCACGGAAGGCAGGCTGTCCTTGGTGGACGCCTTGTTCATGGCTACTTCCGCCACTTGCGTCACCGGGCTCGCTGTGGTTGATACAGGCACCAGTCTGACGCTGTTCGGCCAGATCGTGCTGCTGGTGCTGTTCCAGTTCGGCGGACTCGGCTTTGTCACTATGGCTACGCTCATTACGCTGATTTTGAACAAGCGGATCTCCCTGAAGGAGCGGCTGCTGCTGCAAGAGTCCATGAACCAGAACTCCATGCAAGGGATTGTCCGTCTGATCCGGCGCGTACTGCTCTATTCGCTTGTGATTCAGGGGATGGGAACTGCGCTCTTCACCCTGCGTTTCCTGCAGGACATGGGAGCGGCCAAAGCCTTTTATTTCGGCTTGTTCCACAGCGTCTCGATCTTCAATAATGCCGGCTTTGATCTGTTCGGCGATGTGCACGGCCCATTCAGCGGGCTGGTTCATTATGTAGAAGACCCTATCGTCAACCTGACCTCGATGGCCCTTATCTTCGTGGGCGGCATCGGGTTCATCGTCCTATCGGATATTGTGGATTATCCGCGCCGCCGGCGGCTGTCCCTGCACTCGAAGGTGGTTCTGTCCGCATCCCTGATTCTGGTTGTGGCCGGGGCTGCGATGCTGATGTGGCTGGAGGCGAACAATACGATGAAGCCCCTTCATGCCGGGGGTAAAATCATGGCGTCGTTCCTTCAGTCCATCACCCCCCGTTCCGGCGGGGTCACGACGCTGAATGTCGCGGAGCTTCGGGAATCGAGCCAATTTCTGCTCATTCTCTTTATGTTCATCGGCGCTGCGCCGGGCTCTACAGGCGGAGGAATCAAGATTACGACCTTCGCTCTTCTGATGGCCGCCGTGTACGCCCGTCTGCGCGGCCGGGAAGATGTCGCCCTGTTCCGCAATCGTCTGCCCAAAGAGAATGTATACCGGGCCATTACCATTACGCTCTTGTCGCTGCTGCTGGTGGTCAGCGCAACCATGGTTCTGTGCATCACGGAGAGCGCCGACTTCCTGAGCGTACTCTTCGAGGCCGTCTCGGCGTTCGGGACCTCCGGTATCACGCTCGGACTTACTCCCGAACTCAGCCTCCCCGGCAAGCTTCTCGTAATTGTCCTGATGTTCATGGGCCGGACAGGCCCGCTCACGCTGGCTTACGCCATCAAGCCGCGCCGCAGCCGGGAACTGTACCGTTATCCCGAAGGCGACGTCACGATTGGTTAAACCAAGAGCCCCTTCACACGGAAGCGGGCTCTTGGTTCGTATCAGAGCGGTAAAATTCTACTGTCCGCTCTTGTCTTCGGTTGACTCTTCCTGCATTTCGAGCGCCGCGTCCAGGAGCCGGTCGAACAGCTCGTCATCCTCTTCAATCAGGCTGTCCGCCCGGAGGAACTGCTCTTCATCGCCGGACTCCTCCGCAAAATTGAGCGCATAATCCCACTCCTTGCCCTTCTTGCTGAACAGTGTAATTTCATAAGCGGCTTCGTGGCCTTCCAGTCTGAATACCGTATGGCCCAGATAGCTGCCTGCTTCATCGCGGGTCATGTCCGCGCGGATAATATCCGTCTTCATGGGTTGTCCGACTTCCTTTCAAGGTCTGTCCTGTTCTCTCCCAGTATAACATTTACCGGATTCCCGAAGAAGTACAGGTCTCACCTTCATTGACTTTTTTCGGCCGGCGGTTAATAATTTAGTACAATATGGGTATCCATATCTAAACGAAACGGTAAACGGAGGTTCATTTATGTCCCCATTTGAAGCGAAACTGAACAAATATGCAGAGCTGGCCGTCAAAATCGGCATCAACGTTCAGCCCGGTCAGACGCTTGTAATCAACGCGCCGGTATCGACGGCCGAATTCGTCCGTCTGATCGCCGAGCAGGCTTATGAGACAGGGGCCGGCAACGTAATCGTCAACTGGAGCGACGAACGGATTACCCGGCTGAAGTTCGAGCATGCCGCAGACGAAGTGTTCTCCACGCCGCCCAAGTGGCTGGCGGGAGAATGGACAGAGCTGGCCGAGCAAGGCGCCGCCTTCCTCTCGGTCATTGCGGAAGATCCGGATGCGCTCAACGGGATCGACCCGGCCCGGATTTCGCTGAACCAGAAGACGCGCGGAGCGGCGCTGGAGAAATACCGGGAATTCATTTTGTCGGAGCGTGTAAGCTGGAGCATTGTTGCCGTTCCTTCAAAGGCATGGGCCGATAAGGTCTTCCCGCAGCTTCCTTCGGAGGACCGGGTGGATGCTCTGTGGGATGCCATCTTCAAGACGGTTCGCCTCGACCGGGAGGACCCGGTCGCAGCCTGGCAGGACCATCTGCTGACGCTGGAAGCCAAGGCAGATGTGCTGAACGCCAAGAAGTACAAGAAGCTGCGTTATGAAGCTCCAGGAACGGACCTGACGATCGAGCTCCCGGAAGGACATCTCTGGGCGCGCGGCGACAGCACCAACGAGAAAGGCGTAAAGTTCGTCGCCAATATGCCGACCGAAGAAGTGTTCACGGCTCCCCTCAAGACCGGCGTCAACGGAACGGTCCGCAGCACGAAGCCGCTCAGCCACAGCGGGAACATCATCGACAACTTCTCGATCACCTTCGAGAACGGGCGGATTATCTCCGTTCAGGCCGAAGTCGGCCAGGAATCGCTGGAGCATCTCATCGAGATCGACGAGGGCGCGAAATATCTGGGCGAGGTCGCTCTGGTGCCGCATCATTCCCCTATCTCCGATTCCAACATTCTGTACTACAACACACTGTTCGACGAGAACGCCTCCAACCATCTGGCTATCGGCGCCGCCTATTCCTTCTGTCTGGTGGACGGCAAAATGCTGAATCAGGACCAGCTCCGCGAGCGCGGCTTGAATACAAGCCTTACGCATGTCGATTTCATGATCGGCTCGGCGGATATGAATATTTACGGCATCGCGGCAGACGGTTCCGAGGAACCCGTCTTCCTGAAGGGCAACTGGGCGTTCTAATTCCGCACCGTTCAACGGGCCGCCGGACTCCGATCCATTCGGAGTCCGGCGGTTTTTTTGGCATGAACCCGCACGCGTCTCATTGAATTGTGTTCACAAATATGTAACAATACAAATAGTTCCATAATCAGCAATCCCGATTTAGGAGGAGATCATCATGAAGGAACCTTATGTGCCCGATTGGCATGAAAGGAATACGGCCGAACCTCTGCCTGCCTCCAATTTCACAGCAGACGACAGGCCGGGGGCTTCCCTTGCCCGGTTCCTCAAATTTACGGCCTATGTTCTGTTGATGTTGGGTATTCTGTACTTCGCCGCTGCCTTTCTGATCCCGCTGCTGAAGTAGCAGTCGATTTCATGCAAGCGCTTACCTATATGTAGGAGGAGGATGTAACGGAAACCGGGGCTAGCGGCTCAGTTCCTTGGACAACCACCGGGCGGCTGCGGGAGACCATACCTGTTCCGCGTGCTCCAGCAGCCGGAGCCGGGCTTCTTCCCTGCTTCCGCCGTATCGGGCCAGCCCGGACTGGCGCATCCAGTTCTCCGACGTCTCATAGGAGGTGCTGTTCCAGCCGCTCTTCTCTCCGCTTGCGTCCAGCCGCTGGACAGCCCCCGAAATGACAATGGCCCCCCGCTCCTGCAGCTCCGCAAGTCCCCGGTCAAAGGCGCTCTTCTGCTCCTTGGCTTTCATTCCGGATACGCTCCGCAGTTCACGGGTCTCGATGCCGGGATGGTCCCGGATGATCTCATAGAGAACGAGCGCCTCACGGCTGAGCAGGCCGCGGGTATACCGTTCCCGCACATCCTCCGCACCTCCGAGGGCGGCATGCAGCAGCGGATACCAATCCCGGTGGACCAGGACCGCCTTCTTTCTGAAGAATTTTCCGTAGGCCGCGTCTCCCTCGGACGGGAAGCGCACTCTCCACTGCCACGGGTCCGTCCCGCTGCCCGTATGCCAATTCTCTTCCGGCGTCACCGCCGTCAGCGACGGATGATCCGGCAGCAGGGGGGCCAGCGGCAGCATGCCGAGCTTCTCCATCAGCAGACAAGCTTCCTCGTAGGTCTCAATCGGTTCCCGAACGCTCTGATTCATCATCAATGAGCCTCACTCCTTCTAATTGTGGTGACAGTCCGGGCAAGTAGGCGCGAAGCGCCATCTGCAGGCTTGTCCCGACTTCAAGCGGAAAGCCGAAGCCTCCGCCTCCTTCGAGCGATGCGAAGCCGTGCAGAAGGCTGCGGAGACTGCGGACGGCATGAATTTCTTGTTCTGCCTCCAGATTCCGCTCCCGTAAAAAACCGGCGATAAGCGCGACCAGACGTCCTCCGACCTCGGCCAGCGCCTGGCAGACTGGCAGAGACGCTCCAGACCGTGCAGGGCCAACGACGACTTCAGCTCACCCGGACTCTCGATGTGATTATACAACGACGGCTGCTTCACGCCCAGCCGTTCGGCCACAGCGGCGAGCGTAATCTGATCCGCTCCCCGCTCATCGGCCAGCTTCGAGGCGGCTTCTACTACGGCCGACCTGCCGATTCCCGCTCTTGGCGGCATTCGCATTAGTTAATCAAGCCCAATATCCGGCTTTAGCTGAAGAAAGCCCTGTCCGCAGGCGCGGACAGGGCTTCTATACAATAATGATCAGCCGAACCGGCCGCTGATATACTCTTGGGTCATGGTATTGTCCGGTGTAGTGAACAGCTTATCCGTCCGGCCGTATTCGATGAGCGTGCCCAGATAGAAGTAGGCGGTATAGTCGGAGATTCGGGCGGCCTGCTGCATATTGTGGGTCACGATCACGATCCGCAGTTCTTCGCGCAGTTCCTTGATGAGCTCTTCGATCTTCCCTGTAGAGACGGGGTCCAGCGCCGACGCCGGCTCGTCCAGCAGCAGGATCTGCGGATCGACCGACAGCGCCCGGGCAATGCAGAGGCGCTGCTGCTGCCCGCCCGAGAGCGCCAGCGCGGAGTCTTTCAGCCGGTCCTTCACTTCGTCCCAGAGCGCTGCCCGGCGGAGGCTGGACTCGACAATCTCGTCGAGGTCTTTCTTGCCCTTCACGCCGTGATAGCGCGGGCCAAAAGCGATGTTGTCGTAGATCGACTTATAGAACGGGTTCGGCTTCTGCCAGACCATTCCGATTTTTTGGCGGAGCTTGATGACGTCCGTCCCGGGCGCATTGATATCCACCCCGTCGATCCAGATGTTCCCCTTCGTCTTCGCCCCGGAGATTTCATCGTTCATCCGGTTCAGCGACCGCAGAAAGGTCGATTTGCCGCAGCCCGAAGGGCCGATCAGCGCAGTTACCGTATTCTTGGGAAAAGGAAGGGTGATCCCCTTCACGGCCTCATAGGTGCCGTAGAACACGCTCAGATTCTCCGTCTCGAACGACTTGCCGGACTTGGCAACGGCTCCCGCCGCCAGGGTTGCAATCGCACTCATCTTACGTTCCTCCTCTTCTTCGTTCAAGCCTGAATTCCGGTCCTTAGTTCATGCGCTTGGAAGCCGTCAGCTTCCGGTAGATGAAGCGGCCGAAGTAGCGGGCCGCCAGGTTGAACACGAGCACGGTCAGCACCAGGACGGCCGAAGCGCCCGCGGCGATCTGCGCCGCGTCGGGCGCCAGCCCTTCGCTGTTGATCTTCCAGATATGAACCGCCAGCGTCTCCGCCGGACGGAACGGATTGAGCGGCGAGTTGCTGTCCAGCGGATTCCAGTTGCCGAAGTCCAGACGCGGACTGCTCATTCCCGCCGTGAACATCAGCGCGGCGGCTTCCCCGAACACACGGCCGGCCGACAGAATCGTTCCTGTAAGGATGGAAGGTAGCGCGACCGGGAACAATACGCTGGTGACAATCTTCCATTTCGACAGGCCCATTGCCAAGCCCGCTTCCTTCTGCTGAACCGGAACGCCCCGGAAGGCCTGCTCCGTAATGCGGACCAGCAGCGGCAGATTGAAGACCGTCAGCGCCAGCGCGCCGGAGATGAGCGAGAAGCCTAGTCCGAACACATTGACGATCAGCAGCAGACCGAACAGACCGACGACGATCGAGGGGAACGAGGACAGCACCTCGACGATCAGGCGAATGCCGTTCGTAATCCGGCCCGGCCGGGCGTATTCCGCCATGTAGATCCCGGCTCCCAGGCCAAGCGGGACGGTAATGAGCAGCGTCAGTACGAGCAGGAACAGCGAATTGAAGAGCTGCGGCCCGATCCCGCCGCCCGCGCGGATCTTCTGCGGCGCCGAGGTCAGGAAGTCCCAGCTGATATGGCTGAGGCCCCGGAAGAGAATATACCCGAGCAGACCGGCCAGAATGGCCACGATCAGCAGGGCGAAGAAGACGATTACGCCGGTGGCGATTTTGTCTACCGTTTTGGCTTTCATCATTTAGAGCTTTCTCCTTTTCTCCAGCAGACGGACCAGCGAGACAAAGACGAAGGTCATCAGCATCAGCACGAGCGCCATGCTCCAGAGCGCGTTGTTATGCGGCGAGCCCATCGTTGTGTTGCCCATGCCAAGCGTAATGGCGCTGGTCAGGGTGGACGCCGACTCGAACAGCGACGTCGGAATGAACGGCGCGTTCCCGATGACCATCTGAACCGCGAGCGCTTCTCCGAAGGCCCGGGCCATCCCGAGGACGACGCCGGTGAGGATCGACGGCAGGGTCGTCGGCAGAATGACACGGGAGATCGTCTGCCAGCGCGTTGCGCCGAGCGCGAACGAGGATTCTTTCAGGCTCTGCGGCAGGGTCGCCAGGGCATCCGCCGCGACGCTGGTAATGGTCGGCAGAATCATCACCGACAGCACCAGCGCTCCGGCCGCCACTCCGATGCCCTGCCCCGGGAACACATCGCGCAGCAGCGGCACAATGACGGTGAGGCCCACGAAGCCGTAGACCACGGACGGAATTCCCGACAGCAGCTCGATTACGGGCTGCAGAAGCTTTTTGCCCCAGCCGGGGACGATTTCGGTCATGAACAGAGCGGCGCAGATGCTGAGCGGGCTGGCAATCAGCGCGGCCAGCAGGGTGACGACGAAAGAGCCTGCGATGAACGGCAGCGCGCCGTACAGCGGCGGAGAGCCCTCCGGCGACCATTTTCTCCCGAACAGAAACTCCGAGATACTGACTCCGCTGACGGCGAAGGTCGAAATCCCCTTGGACATTACAAAATACACCATGGATATGATGATGACGATCAGGAGAAGCACGCAAAAGGACATATAGGAGCGTCCGATCAAGTCTTCCATATGATGTTTCTCGAACCGTTTGTTCTCAAGGCGTGTACGTTTGGCCAAATTCGTCAAGCATGCCCCTTCTTTCTAAAGTGAAAATAGAGGCAGACGATCGTCCGCCTCTGCAATTCATGATGTCTGATTCGCTTATTGGTTCGTTACTTACTTGTTCGTTACATTGCCGTCCACATCGCGGGCCACCTGCATTTTGGACACCGGGATGTAACCGAGATCGGCCACATCGCCCTCCTGCACCTCATCGGTCAGGAAGTAGTCCAGGAAGGCCTTAAGCGCGCCGTCCGGCTCGCCGTTCGTGTACATATGCTCATACGCCCATACCGGATACTTGCCCGAAGTGACGTTGTCAATCGAAGGCTCGGTGCCTTCGTACTTCAACGTCGTTACACTGTCATCCAGGTAAGACAGGGCCAGATAGCCGATGGCTCCCGGCGTTTCGCCGATCATTTTCTTGACCGTACCCGAGGAGTCTTCTTGAATCGAACCCGCCAGGTCTTCCGTCTTCGTGCCGAGCGCGAACTTCTCGAAGGTAGCGCGCGTGCCGGAGCTTGCCGGGCGGTTGATGATCTGGATCTTCTGGTCGGCGCCGCCGACGTCTTTCCAGTTCGTGATTTTGCCGGTAAAAATGTCGACGAGCTGCTGCTTCGTCAGATTGTCCACTCCGGTGTCCTTATGGGCCACCGCTGCGATGGCCACGACGGCGACCTGGTGGTCGATAAGCGCCTTGGCTTTGTCCGCGTCGGCGTCCTTCAGCTTCTCTTCGGCAAAGACGTCCGAGTTCCCGATCTGCACCTGTTTCTCGGCCACCTGCGTCAGCCCCGTTCCGCTGCCTCCGCCCTGCACCTGGATATCGACGTCCTGATGATCGTCCATGAACTTCTCGGCTACCTGCTCGACCAGCGGCTGAAGCGCCGTGGAGCCCGAGGCCAGAATGGAACCGCTCAGCTTGGCCGAATTGCCGCTCTCGCCGGAAGCATTGCTGACTGCATTGTTATTGTTGCCGCACCCTGCGAGGGCAACGACGCCCGTCAGAGCCAAAGTCAGAATCCAAGATTTCGTCAAACGCATGAGATGGTTTCTCCCCTTTTGGATAATTTGCAATTTCTGCTTCATGTCTATCGTTATGATCTCTTTCTGACATTTCTAATTCTAGGGCTCGTTCGTTAGACAAATGTCGTCATTGTGTAAACCGTGCGATAAAAATACAAATAATTTATATATAGTCTCATATAAATAATCTATAATAAGAAAACAGATGACATTTCGGCGGAATGGTGAATCCAGAAGGAGAGGCAAGCAAATGAATGTGCTCAAGATGCAGATCGTGGCGGGGATCGAGAAATACAAGAAGGTAACGGATGTCGCAGCCGCACTGGGAATGAAGCAGCCGACGGTATCCTTTCATATGAAGAGTCTCGAAAAAGAGTACGGCACCTCCCTCTTTCAGCAGCGCGGCGGACGCGTGCTGCTTACGGAAGCGGGACGGGCCCTGCTGCCCTATGCCATCAAAATCGTTGCCCTGGCCGAAGAGGCCGGGCGCAGCGTCAAGGCGATGTCGGACCAGCAGGGCCAGGGTCCGCTACCGCTGGCCGCCGCTCCTGTGCCCGGCGGCTGCTGGCTGCCTTCGGCCGCCGCCGCTTTCCTGCGGGAGCGGCCGGAAGTCCGGCTCCGGCTGTCCATCCTGCCGGAGCATGTGCTGCGCGAGCGCCTGCGCAGCCGCGAGATCGGGCTGGCCCTGCTGACGCTGCCGCCCGGCAGCCCGCCGCAGGGCGACGCGTCGCTGCACTTCCGGCCCGCCGGTCAGGACGAGCCGGTGCTGGTGTTCCCGCCCGGCCATGCGCTGGACCGGCCGGGAGACCTGGCCGCGCCCGGGCTCCCGGCGGGCACGGCGGCCGGGCTCGCCGCTCCGGCGGAGCACCCGGCCGTCACGCCCGGGCAGGCGGCGGCGCTGCCGCTATGGCTGCCGGAAGCCGGCTCCTGCATCCGCCAGAGTGCGGATGCTTGGGCGGCGCGCAACGGCGTCGCGCTGATGGCCCGGGGGGAGGCCGGAAGCTTCGAGGCCCTGATGGGCCTCGTCCTGGCGGACGGCTCCCCCGGGATTTGCTCCGCCGCCGCGGCCGCGGCGGAGCTGGCCGCCGGACGGCTGCGCGGCATTCCGCTGCCCGGGGAACCGGCGGCGGCCTGCCCGTGGGGCTGGTCCTGGCGCAGGGACCAGGAGCTTACGCCGCTGCAGGAGGCGCTGATGGATGCCTGCGGGCAGCCAAATCAATAATATCTGATCAAATAAAATGCCGCCTGACCACAAGCAGATTCCGGATAGAACCGGATCGCTTGCAGCCAGGCGGCATCGTTGATTTTACCTTTGTCTACCGGATTGCTTACGGCTTGTGCGCTACCAGCGTGAACGTCTTCGGAATGCCCTTGTCGAACGTATCGGACGACAGATTGGGCTCCTCTTCAAGCCGCTGTATCCGGAATCCCGCTTCGGCGGCGGCGGTGACAATCTCACCGAGCGTCCAGCGCCGCCAATAGACCGTCCGTTCTTCAGCCTGTCCCAAGGCTCCACCCGGCAAATACTTGGAATAGGACACCATCTTCGCTTCCAGGCTCTCGTCAAAATAATCGCCGTCCACCTTGTGCTTGCGCACCTTTGCCGTTGAACCCCGCGAGTGAATCAGCTTCGTCGAGACGGGATGAAAGTCCCGAAGGATAAAGGTGCCGCCCGGCAGCAGCAGCTTAAAGGCTGTTTCCATAAAAGGCCTAAGGTCCGTAAAATAATGCACAATTCCCTGCTCGGCGAACACGATGTCATACGCCCGCTCCGCCGCCTCGGGCGGAAGCTTCAGGACATCGGAGACATAATAGCGCAGCGGGACGTCCGCCGCCTCTGCCAAGCGCTCGGCATAGGCAGCGTTGCCTTCGGAGAAATCGGCGACGGACGCTTCTGCGCCAAGCAGAGCGAGCGCTACCGCCTTCATCCCGTTCGAGCCCATCAAATTCATTATCCGCTTGCCCCGGACATCGCCGAAATGGCGGTCCAGCGGACGCAGACGAATCGCAGGATTGCCGCGCAGCTTCTCCGCCGCTTCTTCCGGCGTTCCGAACCGGCGAACCCAGGCTGAATAGGTATCTTCATTCCAGACTTCCTCGCTGTGGCCGGAGGCGCCGGCACCAGGCTCCGGGCTCTGACGCCCCTCTTCTGCTGCGAAGAGGCCCTCCTTCTCCGGCCTGCCGCCTGCCTGCGGCCCGTTCACATTCTCGTTCATATCTTTCCTTTCCGATTGCACTCAATCTGAGTTCATTTTGTTCAGCGACATACTTGCAAGGGAGCTTAAAGAGGCACCGGTCGGGCCTGCTCTTCCGCCGTCTCCGGCGTTTCGACAGCCGTTCCTGTCCGGCTTGCGGCAAGACCCGCTTCCTGGGCCCGGCTTCTCCGGTTGCGCCCTTCAATATAGAGATAATAGGCCAGTCCTCCGATGACCAGCAGGCCTCCGCTCCATTGAAGAGCGCCCAGACGTTCTCCGAGCAGCAAGAAGGCCAAGATGCTGGAGCCGACCGGCTCGCCGAGAATGTTCATCGAGACGGTCGCCGCCGAGACGAACTGGAGCAGCCAATTGAACAGAACATGGCCGAAGACCGTCGGCACGACGGCCAGCAAGACGAAGATTCCCCACTCCCGCATCGGGTAATCGAAGAAGGGAATCCCCATCAGTAGATTATAGGCTGCGAACACCAGCGCAGCGGCAGCGAAGACTGTCAGGCTGTAGAGGTACGAGGGCATCCGCTTCGCCAGCTTTTGTCCGATGAGCAAATGACCGGCTACCGCAGCGGTTCCGCCCAAAGAGAACAGGTCGCCTTTCAAATTGTCCGAGGACAGGCCAACGTCGCCCCAGCCGATCAGACCGATGCCCGCAAGGGCAATTCCCAGACCGAGCAAGGCGGAAGACGGCGTTCGTTCCTTGTACCAGACATAGGCTCCAATCATGATAAAGAGCGGTTCCAGCGCAAGGATCATCGTCGAACTGGCGACCGAGGTGTAACGCAGCGATCCCATCCATAGCAGAAAATGAAGCGCAAGCAGGGTTCCCGATGCCAGCAGCAGCAGCCAGTCCGAGCGTTTCAGCCGGGCGGCCGAGCCGGTGTACGGCCGGGCAAACGGGAGCATCAGCAGTGAAGTGAAGAACAGCCGGTACATCCCCTGAATGGATACCGGCGCGGCGGACCATTTAATGAAGATGGAAGAGAACGATATGGCGGTGATGCCAACCAGCATCAATACCGGTACGGGAACCGGCGGTGTGTGCGATTTCATGCAACTTTCCTTTCCGTAGCAATAACCCGGCCCCCCTAGGGGCCGGGTCTTCTCATTCTCCAGCCGGCCTTCGCGCAGATGCGAGTTACGGCTTCAAAATGACCTTGATGCAGTCTTCTTCCTTCTTGCTGAACACCTCGTAAGCGTGTTCGGCGCGGGACAGCGGCACCCGATGGGTGATAATGTCCGTCGGATCGAAGATGCCTTCCTTCACCATTTTGTAGAGCTGAGGCATATAGTGAATAACGGGGGCCTGGCCCATCTTCAGCGTAATATTGCGCTCGAACAGATGCCCGAGCGGGAACATATTGTACATCAGACCATAGACGCCGATAAGCTGAATTGTCCCGAACTTGCGCACCACGTCGGCGGCGATGCGGATCGCGCCGAGCGAGCCGCCTTGAAGCTTCAGCGTAGTCTCGACCGCTTCCACCACCGTCTTCTTCGCGTCCAGACCGACGCAGTCAATGACAACGTCAGCTCCGCCGCGGGTAATTTCCTTCAGATGCGATTCCAGGTCCTTCACTTCGTCGAAGTTGAAGATTTCCACGTTGTTCGTTACCTTCGCATGCTGCAGGCGATACGGCACATTGTCTACGGCGATGACGCGCGACGCGCCCTTCAGCCAGGCGAATTTCTGCGTCATCAGACCGACCGGCCCGCAGCCCAGAACAATGACCGTATCCCCCTGCTTCACCCCGGCGTTCTCCACGCCCCACCAGGCGGTCGGAATGACGTCAGAGAGGAACAGCAGCTTCTCGTCTTCCATCTCCGCATCCTCCGGCACGACAAAAGGACCGAAGTTGCCGTACGGAACGCGCAGCAGCTCGGCTTGACCTCCGGCATATCCGCCGTAGGACTCGGAGTATCCCAGGAACCCGCCCGTGTCCTTGGCTTCATTGGCATGGTCGCATTGGCTCTCCATGTCGTGCTGGCAGAAATAACAGTGGCCGCAGGCGACATTGAACGGGATAATGACCCGGTCGCCCTTCTTGACCTTGGTAACTTCCGGTCCAATCTCTTCCACGATGCCCATCGGCTCGTGGCCGATGACGTAATCCTTGTACATTCCCGGGATATTGCCGTTATAGATATGCAAGTCCGAACCACAGATTGCGGTGGAGGTTACCCGGATGATAATATCATCCTTCTTCTCGAGTTTGGCGTCGGCGACGTCTTTTACCTCAACGCTCTTCTTGCCTTGGTAAGTTACGGCTTTCATAAATAGCTCTTCCTCCTCCGGAAAAGTAGGTAATATCATGCCGGTACGCCGAAATTGCGCACTAGTATGTTATAACCCCAAATCCGGCCGGTTTATCCAGCCCGCCCTTAAATCTGTTGCACGGGTCTTCGAAATTACCATTCAATCTCGGCTGCCCGGGCCAGATTCGCGAACCGGCCTCCTCCGAGAATGCCGTTGTGATGACGGACGATCTCTTCGCCGGTCATCCGGCCGTTGCCAAAGGTGCTGTGGCCGTCTTCCACCAGGGTAACCCGGTACCCCAGGCTGAACGCCCGTCGGGTGGTCGTATCCACGCAGAATTCGCTCTGCATGCCGGCCACTACAAGATGATCGACACCCAGAGCGCGCAGCTTGTCTTGAAGTTCGGTCTTGTAGAAGGAATCGCAAGCGGTCTTGTTCACGATCGCCTCCCCGGGCTGCGGATTCAGGCGGGCGCTGATCTCCCAAGTCGGCGAGCCTTCCGCGAATTCCTCTTCTTCGGTATGCCGGACGAACACGACCGGAACGTTAGCCTGCCGCGCACGGCGGAGCAGCAGCAGAATCCGCTCCATTACGCCTTCCTCATCGAACAGCTTCTCATCCGGATACGAGAACATGGCTTCCTGGACATCGATCAGCAGCAAAGCGGATTTCCCCAACTCCGACTCCCCCTTTTCGCATGGTACCTCTTCCATTCGTATTCATTATAGCAGAACGGTCCGGGTGGCAAGCAAAAATTAGGCTTCCGCCATCAGCTTGCACATCAGAGCCAGCAAATCCGGAATCTGCACCGGCTTGGCAAGAAAATCGCTGGCACCGGCTTCGAGGCATTTCTTCCGATCCTCCACGCTCGTCTTGGCGGATACGGCTATGATCGGCAAGTTATGACGCAGCAGCTCTTCCCGCAGAATGGACAGCGTATCGTAGCCATCCAGGCCAGGCATCATGATGTCCAGCAGAATCAGATCAATCGACGGTTTCTCCCGGACCATCTGCAGACATTCATAGCCATTCTGGGCCACCAGCACGGTCATGCCAAAAGACCCCAGCGCCTGCTGCATGGCGAATATATTCCGCAGGTCGTCGTCCACGACAAGCACAGTCCGCCCTTCCAGACAGCGTTCATACCGCGATCTGGCTTCGGCTGTCAGTCCGGCCAGCGCCGGCGAGGAATCCCGGCTTGCCTGCGGCGCCTCTTCTTCTCCTGCCGCCGATTCCGCATAGCCGATGTCCTCCCCTTCTTCCAGCCACTTCTCGTTGCTGGGCAGGTACAGGGTGAACACACTACCCCGTCCTTCCACGCTGTCGAGCGTAATGACGCCTCCGAGAAGCTCGGCCAGCTGGCGGGAGATGGACAGACCGAGTCCCGTTCCGCCGTATTTCCGCGCCGTAGACCCGTCGGCCTGGCGGAACGCTTCAAAAATGTGTTCCCGGTTCTCACGTGAGATGCCGATTCCCGTATCGGCAACGGCAAAGCCGATGACCGTTCCGCTCGCCGGCTTGCCGGAATCCGGAAACGATTCGCTCCGGAACAGGCGCAGCGACACCGAGCCTTCTTCGGTGAATTTCAGCGCATTGGACAGCAGATTCTTAAGAATCTGATGAAGGCGCAGACCGTCCGTGACCATCAAGTCGGGAACATTCCCTTCCCGTATAACGGAGAAGGTCAATTTGCGTTTCTCCGCAAGCGGCCCGAACGTGCGCTCCAGCACGACCGGAAGCTCTGTCAGATCGACAGGGCCGGGATCCAGCTGCATTTTACCGGCTTCCATCTTGGAGAGGTCGAGGATGTCGTTGATCATCGCCAGCAGCTCGCTGCCCGATTCATAGATTACATTCGCGTAGCCCAACTCTTCCTCAGACATCGAACCGGCCCGGTTCTCCGTCAGCAATTGAGACAGAATCAGCATGCTGTTGAGCGGCGTCCGCAGCTCGTGGGACATATTCGCAAGGAACTCCGTCTTGTAGCGCGAGCTCTGCCGAAGTTCGATATTGCTCTGCTCCAGGCGGGCAGCCGCATTCTCGGCAACCTGCTTCTGCTTCTCCAACCGTACATTCAACTGGCTGAGCTCGCGGGCTTGCGACTGCAGCTCCTCGGACTGGGTCTGAAGCTCCTCGGACTGGGCTTGCAGCTTCTCGTTCATGTTCTGCGACTCTTCGTACAGCCGGAAGAGCTGCATCCGCGTCATGGAGGAATTGACGGCAACTGCGAACACTTCCAGGAATTGACCGAGAAGCTGGAACTGATGCGCCGACCATTTGGTAATCGAGGCCAGTTCAACCACACCGACCGTGTAGCCTTCAAAAACAATGGGTGCGATAACATCCTGTCTCGGCGCCGTTCTGCCAAGCCCCGAGCGAACGGTCAAATAATCGTCCGGCAGATTCTCCAGAACCAGCATCCGCTGATCGGCGGCCGCCTGGCCAAGCAATCCTTCTCCGAACGCCGCGCTGGCGGCAGGAAGCTCCTCCGCTTCTTCGGCTCCGCCTGCATATACCGCTTTGCGGACCAGCAGCGGCCTGCTCTCTTCCGCAATATAGACGGCTCCGTACTGGATTTCGAGCGCCAGAGCCGTATTCTGCAGGAAACTCCGGCTCAGCACGGACACATCGCTGCTCTCCTGAAGCTGCATGGACAGGGCATTGACCTGTTCTACGCTGTGCCGTTCCCTCTCCATTGTATCCAGCAGGCGGTTGGTCGCCATCGCCAGATCGCAGATTTCATCCCGGGTCCTTACTTCAATCCGCTCGTCGATATCGCGCCCGCCGGCAATCCGGTCTACGGCTTTTATCACCCGTTTCAGCGTTCCGACCAGGCTGTTGGAGATCACGAGAGCGGCCAGCACAGCCGCCGCCGCTACAAGGGCCCACAGCACATACATCGTAATCAGCAGGCGGCGGTTGCCTTCCTTCAGATTGACGATGCGATCTGCCGTAAGCTCCTTCTCCGTATCCCGGAAATACTGAGCCTGGGAGCGGATCTGGTCGATCAGCGTTTTGCCGACGTCGTTATTGCGGAAGAACGCCTCAACCTCGGCGTCGTTCCCTTCCTGCTTGAGATCGACGACATATTGTCCCGCTCGTTCAATCCACAGTTCGATATTCGCCCGAATCTCCTGGAGATTGCGAAGCTGGTCGTCATTGCCGGAGATAAGCCGGACGAGCTTGGAATAATTGATCTTCCAGTCCGTGATCCCTTCATTGAAAGGGCTCAAATAACGCTCATCTCCCGTAAGAGCGTAGCCGCGCTGACCGGTCTCCATATCGAGCACATTCTTCTCAATCATGTTGGTGAGATCATGAACCTCAATGTCGTGATCGCTGATCACAACCGTCTCCTGCTCCAGACTGGAGATCCGTCCCGACACAATCAGCAGGAACAACCCCAGAAGAAGGAGAATCATCAAGTAGCCCGCGGCGATTTTGCCGCGGATCTTTATCGACCAACGTCTTCCGTTAATGAGAACCTCTCCTTCCGCCCGGCCGTCTTCAACCGCTCCTAGAGCATCGGAGCCCGCTGAATGCGGCTCTTGAGCTGCCTTACGTTCTCTTCCAGCCGCAGCACGGTTTCTTCCAGCTCGGCCGGATCAATTCCCTGGACGACAGGCGGCTCCGGCTTGGATTCAGCTTTCAGTTCGCGCAGCGTAATCTGCTGCTCCTGCCATTTGTCCATCAAATCGGCAATTGTCGCATAGAAGCGTTCATAATCCTTGATGACGCTGTCGAGGAACGTATCCACTTCTTCCGGATCGTATCCGCGCAGCTTCAAATTGAACTCCTTCTCATGGATAGTGAGCGCATCGAGCGCAATTCCAAGCTGGCTGAACAGCTTTCTCTGCTTGTCCAGCCGGCGTTTCATATGTTCATCCATTTCTGTCCGCTCCTCACGATGTAGACTGTATATGTCGGCCAAACTTATTATAACAGGCGCCGGAGGCTTAGGAAATACAGCCTTGCCGGGAAGGCCGCTGATTGCCGCCGGTCCGATTCGGGTAAGGAGACTATAAACCGAACCCTACTCCGAACAAGAAAGGAAGACCGGATATGAGCCACTTGAGCGACACCCAGCTCTCCCAATTGAAGAAACAGCTGCTCGAACGCAGGGACGAGCTGACGCAGCATTTTGAACAAAACGATGAAGAGAATACCCTGCTGGGCGATTCGCTCCGCGTTTCGACCGGCGAGCTGTCCGCTGCCGACAACCATCCTGCCGACGTCGGAACCGAGACCTTTGAACGCAGCCGGGATCTCGCGATCAATGAGAATCTGATCCGGGAACTGTCGGAAATCGACGCCGCGCTGGAACGAATGGACGAAGGAACTTACGGAATCTGCCAGGCAAGCGGCGAAGAGATTCCGTTCGAGCGTCTGGAAGCAATTCCGTGGACGGCCTATACCGTCGAACACACGCCGGTGCGTGAAGTATCGGATGACCGCCCGATTGAGGAACAGGTCATGACCCGGCCGCCAAGCGGGGCCGGAGAAGGACGGCAGGAGCACAGCGGCCGCTTCGACGATGCCCAGGCTTGGGAAACCGCGGAAGAATACGGCAACTCCGATTCTCCCGCGATGGCGGCCAAGCGGGATGTCAAGGACTATAACGATCTTTAATATCGGCTCCGTTACCGAGCCTGACGGCCTTTCGTCTCCGGATGAAAGGCTGTCTTTGTGTCGGTTGCGGCGCTTCCTTCACGGACCGTAATTGTCGGCAACTGCCTTGTGAAGCAGTCCCAGGCAGCGGTCCAGGTCGGTCTTGATCTGTTTCTTGTAGAGCTTCGCTTTCTCCTGTCCGTCCGGCGTGAAGTGGTACAACACAATCTCCTGGAAATCCACCTTGGGGTCATTCCCTTTGAGCTGCTTTGTCCGGTACAGGATACCCTGCTGAACGAGTTCGTGCAGCGCGCGGTATACTTCACTCTGGGGCGGAGAGTAGCCGTAATTCTTGAAGTCTCTCCGCAGGTCCTCCAGCATTTGGTACCCGTACCCCTGATGGCGTTCGACCAAGGTAATCAAATAGACTTTAAGGAAGGCCCGTTGTGCGATCATAAAAGCCAAACCACTCTCCCCCTTCTTTGGTAATGTCGTTTCTTTTATCTAATCATTGTTTCGCAGGATTCACAATAGCCGAAGAGAACCTCTTTTTCTGGAACCTGTGTTTGTCGGAGCTTAAATGTATGGATTTGTGTGAATGACCAAGGGAGAGGGTTGTCGGATAGTTATTCTATTGTGAATTTTTCATATTTTGAAATAAGAGAAATTGGGTTCGGTAACCGGCACCGCCGCACAAAAAAACAGCCGGCTCTCTGCAGAAAGCAGAAAGTCAGCTGTCTTTTCCAAGAAGATTGCGGCATCTGCCCAATTCTCTTCTTAATATCGGTTCCGGTCCACGTCATCCGGATTGACGGAGGCATTCATCGCTCCCCGGTTCCCCAGCGTGTTGCCGGCCATCGTCTCGTCCTGAACCAGCCCCGGATTTGTCGGGCCCCGATCCGTAAGCGGCGTACCGGTTCCGGCAGCCATCCCCGGCGTATAGGCCGGGTCCTGATCGATAGGCGCGTACCGGTCCGCATTCAGCGATCCGTGGGTGCGGAAGACGTCATACACCTGGCGCTCCCCGCTCTTGTCGTCCACCAATACCAGTATTTTGCCGTTGTCCACATAGCTCTCGTATTCTTTCGCTTCATCTTCCGGAATGCCGAGTCCGATCAGGCCTCCGACCAAGCCGCCCGCTCCGGCGCCCACCGCAGCGCCGGTCAGCGCCGCCGCAATCGGACCGGCCGCGAGAATCGGGCCAATGCCCGGGATGGCCAGAGCGCCGATGCCCGCCAGCAGGCCGGCTACGCCGCCGACCACACCGCCTGTCGCTGCGCCGGTGGCTACGCCTTCCGGCGCCATCGTTCCCGTCTCCTTCGTTATTTCACGGAGATCATCGCGCTCGCGCGTCACCACCGAGATGTCGTCGCTTGGTACTCCTTTGGCCTGCAATGCCTGAATGGCATGGGTAGCTTCCTGTTCCCTGTCGAATACACCTACAATTTTTCTGGTCACGTCAATCGACCTCCTTCAGAGTTGGGGTTACGTTACCATATTACCCTTGGAACGCATCCTCTAACCTGACGCCGGCCTGACGGCCGGAAGGAAGAATACGGGTACCGATGATCGGAGGCCCTCCACCGCAGCAGCCGGCCCGCCTCCGCGCTTCGTTTACAATCTCGGCTTGACTCTGCTCGTCGCCACCGCTTCGGTCGGGTCATCCGGCCAGTAATGCTTCGGATAGCGGCCCTTCAGGTCCTTCTTGATCTCAAAGTAGGCGGAAGCCCAAAAGCTCGCCAGATCCGAGGTGACCTGAACCGGCCGTCTGGCCGGGGACAGCAAATGCAGCACCACCGGCACCCGGCCTTCCGCCAGCCTCGGGGTATCCTGCTGCCCGAACATCTCCTGGAGACGGACGGCCAGCACCGGAGCTTCGGGATCGCTGTAATCGACCGGCACGCGCGAGCCGCTCGGCACCGTGAGATGCGTAGGCGCCTCCCGGTCCAGCCGCTGGCGCTGCTGCCAGTCCAGTCTGCCTTCCAGCGCCTGTCTGAGCGGAACCCGCTGCAGGTCGCGCAGCGAACGCATGCCGTCCAGATACGGAAGCAGCCATTCCTCCATCCCGCTGAGGAGCGCTTCGGGACTCATATCCGGCCAATCCGGCACATGCCGGGCCATGAAGGCCATGCGTTCGCGAAGCTGCGTTGTCGCTTTATCCCAAGGCAGCACTTCCAGTCCCTCTCCGGAAATCGCCTCCAGCAAGGCCCGCGAGGTCTCTTCCGCCGTGGGCTGCTCATGGGTAGCTTCTTTCAGGACTAGCTCTCCGAGAAGCACGCGCCGTCTGGCGCGGACGCTGGCGGTCTGCCGGTCCCAGTACACCTCGCGGACTTCCCGCAGCTCGCCGGCATGATGCTCCAGCAGGTCCGCTTCCGAGACCGCGGCGGCGAGCTGGATCCGGCTCTGGGTGCCCTGGTCGTCGACGGCAACGGCGACCACGTATGGACTGCGCGCCAGCGGCTGTCCTTCGTTCATGGCTGCGCCGCGGCCGCCTGACAGCAGGAAGGCGCCTTCTCCGCGGCGCTGGCCGATGCGGTCCGGGTAGGCGAAGGAGAGCAGCAGCCCGCTCAGGGCGGGGTCTTCCTGCCGCTTCTGCGGCGGCAGGTCTCCCGCGGCGGCGCGAAGCTGCGCTTCCAGCCGCCGGGCCGTGCGCTCTGCGGCCCGGAGCGCAGCAGTGTCTTCGCCGCCGGCGGCCCAGCCGGCGGCATCCCGGCGCAGCAGCGCCTCCGCGCGCAGCGTAAGGTCGCTGCCGGCGCCGGCAGCGGCGGGACCCCGCAGGAGGTCCCGCTCCTGGAGCAGCGCCGCCAGCCGGCAGGCGAGCGGAGCCGCTCCGAGCTCGGCGGCGCGCAGCAGCATATGCGCTATGCGCGGATGCGTCCCGAGCGCGGCCATGCGGCGGCCGTGCGGCGTCGCCCCGCCGGCGGCGTCCAGCGCGCCGAGGCGGCGCAGCAGCTCGCCGGCCTGGGCGAGCGGCGCGGCCGGCGGCGCGTCCAGCCAGCGGAGCTCGGCGGCATCGCGGACGCCCCATACAGCCAGCTCCAGCGCAAGCTCGGCCAGATCCGCTTCGCGGATTTCCGGCTCGCTTGCTTCCTTGAGCCGGGCATGCTCTTCCTCGCTCCAGAGCCGGTAGCATACGCCCGGCGCGGTCCGCCCGGCGCGCCCTCGCCGCTGATCGGCGGACGCCCGGGATACGGGAAGAGTCACAAGCCGCGGCATGCCGGTCCGCGGCGAGAAGACCTGGGTGCGGCGCAGACCGGTATCCACCACGCCTCGCACGCCCTGGATCGTCAGGCTCGTCTCGGCGATCGAAGTCGCAAGGACAACCTTCCGTCTTCCTGCAGCGGCCGGAGCTACCGCCGCCAGCTGCTCCTCCTGGCGCAGCTGGCCATAGAGCGGATACACGTCCGTGCCCGCAGGAAGCGGACCCGTCTCCAGCTCCCGCCGGAGACGGTGAATTTCCCGCTCGCCCGGCAGAAAGACCAGTACATCCCCGGGCTGTTCGCCCAGCGCGCGGCGGACGGCGTTCGCGGCCGCCTTCTCCGGGGCCAGTTCCCGACCGGCAGCCACATAGACCGTCTCCACAGGGAACGTTCGTCCCGGACAGGTAATCACCGGCGCCCCGCCAAGGAGACCGGCCACGCGCTCGCCGTCGAGCGTCGCCGACATAACCAGCAGCCGAAGGTCATCCCGAAGCACGCTCTGCGCTTCCAGAGCAAGCGCCAGCCCAAGGTCGGCATGCAGGCTCCGTTCATGGAATTCATCGAAGATGATCAGCCCGACTCCCTCCAGCCCCGGGTCGGATTGGAGCATCCGGGTCAGCACGCCTTCGGTCACGACCTCGATCCGGGTCTTTGGGCCCGACCGGGTATCGAGCCGCATCCGGTAGCCCACCGTCTCTCCGGCCTTCTCGCCGAGCCGTCCCGCCATATAGACGGCGGCCGAGCGTGCTGCGAGGCGGCGGGGCTCCAGCATCAGAATCTTAAGCCCCTTCAGCCACGGTTCATCCAGCAGGGCAAGCGGCGTCTCCGTCGTCTTCCCTGCGCCGGGTTCGGCGATCAGCACCGCGGAAGCGGAATGGTTCAAGGCTTGTTTCACATCCGGGAGAACCCGGGCAATCGGCAGTTCGGTCATGCTTACTTCGTTCTTGCTCACTTCGTTCATGCTTACCTCGCTTCTCCTCGGATTGCGGTCAGCGGGCAACAATCCTTCGCCCGTTCCGTCAGCTTCTTCTATATTCTCTATTAAATCAGGATCGCTCTCCGCTTGGCAATCTCCGGGACGGTCCGTTACAATGAATAGCGTCAAGGAGGTTAATCCGATGTTCGTCCAACCCTGCACGTCCGGCCTCCCCCGGGGACGGTTCGCACCTTCGCCGTCCGGGGATATTCATATCGGCAACGCCCTGTCGGCGCTGCTGTCCTGGCTCCAGATCCGCCGCAGCGGCGGAAGCTATATTTTGCGGATGGAAGATATTGATGCCGCCCGGTGCCGCCCCGAATACGCCCGCCGCATCCCCGGGGACCTTCGATGGCTCGGCCTCGACTGGGACGAAGGCCCCGATATCGGCGGACCGTTCGGGCCCTATACCCAGAGCGAACGGATGGAACTCTACGAAGAGGCCCTGACCCGGCTCTCCGCACGAGAGCGGCTCTATCCGTGCTTCTGCAGCCGCCACGATCTGCTTCAGGCAGCGGCGGCTCCGCACGGCCTGTCCGCCGAAGGGCCGGTCTATCCCGGAACGTGCCGCCGGCTCTCCGCCCAGGAGCGGTCGCTGCGGGCCGCCGTCAAATCGCCTTCTCTCCGGTTCGCCGTTACGCAAGGGGAGCTGACCTTTGCGGACGGAATCGCCGGCAAGCAGACGGTGCAGCGGGCTGACGGAGGAGACTTTGTCGTCCGCCGGGCCGACGGTATCCCTTCCTATCAGCTTGCCGTCGTCGTCGACGATGCTCTGATGGGAATAACCGAGGTGCTGCGCGGCTTCGACCTGCTCGACTCCACCCCGAGACAGCTGATGCTGTTCGAGGCGCTCGGCTGGTCCCCGCCAAGATATTCGCATTCTCCGTTGCTGATCGGTCCGGACGGGCGCCGCCTGGCCAAACGCCACGGCGGCATTACGCTTGCGGAGCTGCGGGAGTCGGGGGTGAAGGCCGAGCGGGTTGCCGGCTGGCTGGCCTGGGTGTCGGGCTTGCTTGAAGAGCCCGAAGAGCGGACTCCCCGCGAGTTGATCGCATTTTATGATCAGAGCCGGATCGCCCGGCAGAGCATTACGGTGACGCCCGGTATGCTCGCCTGGCTTACGAACTGAATGCCGGGTCCCGGATTCCGGCTCAGGGCAGCAAGGACCTGGCCTCCGCCGAGCGGAAGCCAGGTCCCTTTTATCTTTTATTCTTCTACTCTTCCCCTTCCAGTCTCCGCCGCACCTGTTCCCCGTACATCGCATACGCAGCGCCTTGATCCAGGCCGCGTTCCCGCAGCAACTCCTGCAACCGCAGTCTTTTGCCCGTCAGATTCCGCTTCAATTCCGCGCGCCGGTCGTCCTCGCCGTCCCGGCATGCAGCCAGCAGCTGTTCCAGCGAAGCGCACTCCGCGCGAAGAGACAACTCTTCCGGCAGTACCCCGGCATTCTTCAGCAGCTTGTAGGCCATTCTTAATTCTTCCGGCACCCCGGCAAGGTCTTCCAGCTCCAGCGGCTGGCCGCTGCCCGGCAGATGATCGAACTGGCCCTGCCGCATCGCTTCCTGAATTCGCTGTTCCGCCAGCCAGGACATTCCCTCCATGAACATCTCCTCCCGCCATCTTGCTCTTATCCGGTAATTGTATCATACCCGGCCCGGGGAACAGCAATCGCCCTTCCGCAGGATGCGAAAGGGCGATTGTAGAGATGGACGACGGTCGGAACTCAAGTCAGCAGCGACTCGGCTCCGTCAATGACAATCTGCGCGCCGGTGATGTGGTTGGAATCGTCCGAAGCCAGAAAAGCAACCAATCTCGCAACATCCTCCGGCTTGCCCGGACCGTCGGCCAGCGGCTGCTGCCCTTCCGGGAATTCGATCGGAATGGTGATAGCGTCCAGCTCCTCGATCGGCTCTGTCGTCTCGTCGATGTTGGTCGAAATGGCGCCCGGCGAAATGACGTTGACCCGGACCTTGAACTTGGCCAGTTCCAGTGCCGCCATTTTGGCAAAAGCGACCTGCCCTGCCTTGGTCGTGCTGTACGGCGACCAGCCGAAGCTCGTGAACCGGCGGTTGCCGTTGATCGAGCTTGTAATGATGATGCTGCCTTTGCCTCTGGCTTTGAGATGAGGAATGGTATATTTCAGCGAGAGAAACGTTCCGGTAAGGTTGATGGACAATGTGCGCTGCCAGTCTTCGACGCTAAGGTCCTCAATCGGACCGATGGAGCCGTTAATTCCGGCATTCGCGAAGACGATGTCGATTCCGCCGAAATGCTCGACCGTCCGTCTAACGGCCTCTTCCATCCGGGCGGGATCGGATGTATCCACATCGACGGCAAGCGCGCATCCCTCTCGCATCTTGTTCAGCTTTCGTTCTACTATGGACGTGCGATCATTCACAAGATCGAACAGAGCGACATTGGCGCCCTCCCTGGCCAACTGGATGGCCGCTGCTCGGCCGATTCCCGAGCCCGCACCTGTGATAATAGCTGTTTTACCGGCAAACCGAAGCTTAGACTGGACATTGGGGCTCATGAATACCTCTCCTTTCATACGGCTGTGGGATGGTAACAACTCATTTCCTGTCTCAAGATTACCCACTTCCGTACCCTTTATAATCACCCCGAGGAACAAGATTCATCCCGGCCTAATCCAGGCGGCATACATCCACTTTGACCTCCAGCCGTCCCCCCCCGCCCCGGTATACGCCTTTGACCGGAACGATATCTTTGTAGTCCCGGCCGTGGCCGAGCTTCACATAGCGCCAGTTCACCTCGGTGTTGTTCGTCGGATCGAAGCCCAGCCAGCCTGTCCCGGGAATATGCGTCTCCACCCAGGCATGCGAAGCCTGCTCGAAATCGGCGTTCCCTCTCTGCAGGTCCCCCACAAAATGATACCCGCTCACATACCGGGCCGGCATGCCTACGCTCCGGCAGACTGCGATCATCAGGTGGGCGTAATCCTGACAGACCCCCCGTTTGAGCTTCAGCGCTTTTTTGACCGTCGTATTGACGCTGGTCGCTTCGGGATCATAGGTGAACTGTTCATAGATCGTGGAGGACAGCTTGCGCGCCCACTCATAGAGGTCATAAGCTTCACTGAACGGATGCTGGGACGCGAACTCCACCAGTTCCGGCGTCACCTCCGTATACCGGGTCGGAAGCACAAATTCGATATAACGGTTCTGGAATTCCTCTCCGTGCATCACCCGAAGCTGCTCCTCCAGCTCCAGCCGCGGCAGATCGGCCCCCTGCTCCTTGTCCACCGTTACCACGGTCGCCCGCGTGCGGATGACCATTTCCGTGTGCGGCTTGTTGACCGAGTACGCGTGGACGCGGTTGCCGAAGAAATCCTCGTAGGTCAGCAGGTGGGCGGGCGGGTAGACCTCGACCTCATGATGATAACAGGACTGGCGGTAATTCGTCCGGGGGGTCAGCCGGATCTCATTGACACTGTCCGTAACCGGCTCGGGGTACGTATACCGGGTCGTATGATGGATCTGAATCTTCATGCCCGGACCCCCTCATGGCGAAAAAAAGCGCCTTCCACCGTCCGGCCCAGCCGGGCGATGGCGTTCATCATCGCGGCCAGCACGCCGTCGACCCGCTCCGGCTCCAGGTCCTCCTTCTCCATATAGTCAAGCTGCGCCCGCAGCTTGCCGGTCTGCCGGATCACCCGTTCACTGCCGGCAGACCGTCCCTCCGTCTCCAGTTCCAGACCGTTCAGATGCTCCTCCAGCATGCGGAACGCATAGCGGACCGACCGGGGGAAGGCTCCGTTCATAATCAGGAACTCCAGGATGCATTCGGAGGATACGGCGTCGGCATAATACTTTCGGAAGGCTTGATAGCCGCTGACCGATTTCAGCACCGCCTGCAGGCGCGGATAGATGGCATTCGGGTCCTTCCCGCCGCAGTAGCCGGTCACGTCCGTCAGAATCCGGACCGTATTCTCCGCCCGTTCCAGAAAGCGTCCGCTCTCGATCATGCGCCATTCGTTGCCGCGCAGCATGACTGACATTTCCGCCCCCATAAACGTAGCCGCCCGTTCCTTGACCTCCTGATAGAAGGCATGCGGACCGTTCATGATATCGGCAACCGAGCGTTCCTCCAGCCACAGATTGAAGCTGTTGGCAATGTCCCACAGCTCGCTCGGTAGCTGCTGCCGCAGCGTCCGCAGATTGTTGCGGGCCTGGTGCACACAGGAGAAGATCGAGTTGGCATTTCCGAGGTCCAGCGTAATGAACGCCAGCACATCCCCTTCCGAGAAGCTGTCGAATTGCTTCAAGTAATCACTGCGGGCCCCGAGCGCGTCAATGAGTCTTGACCACCGGCTGCCTTCCTCCGTGAAATCTTCTTCCTGCTGAATATGATAATGCACATCGATCAGACGGGCGTGATTCTCCGCTCGCTCCATGTACCGTCCGATCCAGAATAAAGCCTCTGCGTTCCGATTCAGCATCTCGCCACTCCCTCGTCCTCAGATTGTGCTGCTTTAGGCCAGAACCCAGGTATCCTTGACGCCGCCTCCCTGAGAAGAATTGACCACAAGCGACCCTTCCCGCATAGCGACCCGGGTCAATCCGCCCGGAATGACGTGGGGCTTGCGGTCCGCGCCCATCAGGACAAAGGCCCGAAGGTCAATATGCCGGGGCTGCATTACTCCGTCCGTCAGGACGGGAGCGCGGGAGAGCGACATGATCGGCTGGGCGATATAGCGGTCGGGCTCAGCCAGAATTTTCAGCCGGAACTCTTCCTTCTGCTCCCGGGTCGCTTCGCTGCCGATCAGCATGCCGTAGCCCCCGGAGAGGGAGGTCTCCTTGATGACCATCTCCTCTATATGCTCCAGTGCCAAGCGGCGCTCCTCCGGACGAGAGAGCACATAGGTCGGCACATTGGGAAGAATCGGCTCTTCGCGCAGATAATAGCGGATCATCTCCGGCACATACGTATACATTGCCTTGTCATCGGCCACCCCGGTTCCGGGAGCGTTGGCAATCGCAACATGGCCCGCCCGGTAGGCGTTCATCAGCCCTGCCACGCCGAGCAGCGAATTCGGCTGGAAGGCCAGCGGATCGATATAATCGTCGTCGATGCGCCGATAGAGCACGTCCACTTTGCGGAGGCCGTTCATGAATTTCAGATAGACCTTATGGTCCTGGACCACCAGATCGCGTCCTTCTACCAGATGGATTCCCATTTGCTGGGCCAGGAACGCATGTTCATAATAAGCGGAATTGTATTCGCCCGGTGTCAGCAGCGCAATGACAGGATCGCCGGAGCGGGATGGCGACAAACTGCGGAGCACGGACAGGAAGCGGTTAAGACTGTGATCCACATCCCGGATAGAACTGGACAGCGATAATTCGGGGAACAGCTGGTTCATCAGCGAGCGGCCCTTGAACAGATAAGAGAAGCCGGACGGGGTCCGCAGATTATCCTCAAGCACATAATAGCGGCCGTCGCGGTGGCGGATCAGATCGATTCCCGAAGTCGTGATGTAGGAGCCGCCGGGTACGCGGAGTCCGGCCATTTCCGGCCGGAAATACACATTGGAGAGAATGAAGCGTCTGGGAATGACGCCGTCCTTGACGATGTACTGCTCATGGTACACATCATGAATGAAGAGGTTGAGTGCGGTAATCCGCTGGACAATGCCGGCTTCGAGCGTATCCCACTCCTGCCGGGAGATAACGCGGGGTATCATGTCAAAAGGGATCGTTCGCTCCATCGGCTGATCCTGGGCCGGATTGTACAGCGTGAATGTGATGCCTTCCTCCATCATCCTGCGCTGGATCTGACGCTGCTTGGCCTGAAGTTCCTCCGGGCTCATCCCGGCGAACATCCGGTTAACCGGGCCATAGTGCGGACGAACACGGCGGGCATCCGCGAACATTTCGTCATAATAATCTTGCAGCGGGTATGGAGACAGACCAGGTAGAGGGTCCAGTTTGGACATAAGCCCGACTCCCTTCGACAAGTGTTAGGTACAATAACACATTAGCTGAAGATTTGGAACTAAACTTATTTCCATCATACGTAAACCTTATTGTTCATGTCAATATACTTAACAATCATTTTCACATTTATAAACTCCGCATTGAAGGCGGCGTGGACAGACGGAAGGGGCATACTGAATGGTATGCGCGGGGCGGGCGGGATATTCCGGGTTTGATGTTCTTTTGTGAATTTTTCATATGTTGAAGGATGACGTTAATATTGATGAAAAAGTGAAAAAGCGGCGGGAACTTTCGTTCCCGCCGCCTTCTCCATCTGCCGGCTGCCTTACGGCCCCCTGCAGTCTTTGGTCTTCTGCCCGCTCAGTCTTCGGTCTTCTCTTCTTCCGGAATCAGACCCGAGAACAGCGCATGCACGAACTGCTGCGAATCGAACGGCTGCAGATCATCGATCTTCTCGCCGAGGCCGACCAGCTTGACCGGCAGGTTCAATTCCTGGCGAATGGCGATGACAATCCCGCCCTTGGCTGTGCCGTCCAGCTTCGTCAGGACCAGCCCGGTTACGCCGCTCTTCTCGCCGAACAGCTTCGCCTGGCTCAGCGCGTTCTGTCCGGTTGTGGCATCCAGCACCATCAGCACTTCATGCGGCGCTCCCGGAATCTCGCGCTGAATCACGCGGTAGATCTTGTTCAGCTCTTCCATCAGATTGTTCTTGTTCTGGAGACGTCCTGCCGTATCGCAGATCAGAATATCGACGTTCCGCTGCTTCGCCGCCTGGACGGCATCGTACATCACCGCCGCCGGGTCGGAGCCGGACGATTGCTTGATTACATCGACGCCGGCGCGCTGTCCCCACACTTCAAGCTGCTCGATGGCGCCGGCGCGGAACGTATCTCCTGCAGCCAGCAGAACCTTCTTGCCCTGCGACTTGTAACGGTGGGCCAGCTTGCCGATCGTAGTCGTCTTGCCGACGCCGTTGACGCCTACGAACAGGATAACCGTAATGCCGTCCGGATTCTCCCGAAGCGCTACATTGTCGTCCCCGCGCAGCAGATCCATCAGCATGCTGGACAGAATCGGCTGCAGCTCGGCCGCATCCTCGATCCGCTGCTTCTTCACTTCGGCGCGCAGATCTTCGACCAGCTTCAGCACCGTGTTCACTCCGACATCGGCGCCGATCAGAATTTCTTCCAGTTCTTCGTAGAATTCTTCATCAATCTTCTTACGCCGGATAATGAGATCGGATACTTTCTCGACCAGACCTTTGCGGGTCTTCTCCAGCCCGTCCCGGAACTGCTTCGTTACACTCTCGGTCTTCCCGGCAATGCTCTCTTTCAATTTGCGAAAAAAGCTCATGGTAACCTCCCTGTAAATGGTATAACGGCTCCGCTACCGGCTTTCATCCTCTGTCTGGATCTTTGTCCGGATCCAGGCTGAAACGAAGCGGAATTTCACGAACCTTGCGAATCCAGATCAAATGGTGGTGTCCCGGGCCCCAGCGGTCATTCAGCACCCGGTCCGGTTCGCCGAATTTGCGGGTCCACAGCTGCTGGGCCCGCGGGTACCCGCTGTCGAAGCAGAACTGCTCGATGCCTCTTCCCAGCATAGCCAGAAGCACCGCATTCCAAAGCAGGGAACCGATTCCCTTGCCTTGGTAATCGGGATGAATCAATGCGCCCCCCACCTCGGTGAGGCCGGCTGCTTCCTCTCCGAGCACTTCGGCAATAAGCCCCTTGCCGGGTCCGAACTGCATCGTGCCGACCAGCTTGTCGCCGTCCAGCGCAAGCAGAAACAAGCGCTCCTTCCCGCCGCTCGCGAGATCGTCTTCAAGCAGGCCTATCTTCTCTTCCACTTCGGCTTCCATATCCGCCGCCATATGAGATAAGCCTTCGCGTGCAAACGTATCCTCAATGACCAGCCGGAAGAATTCCTGGAGCGCCGGCAGGTCTTGAGGCTCCGGTCTGCGTATCCGGATAGATGGCATTCAGCTTCCTCCTCTACGGATCGGTCTGACAGCCGTTCAGTCTGACAACCGTTCAGGTCTAACCGATCAGGCGATAACGGCTTCTTCGTCCTCCAGTCTCACGGAGACCAGCTTGGACACGCCGCCCTCTTCCATCGTCACGCCATAAAGCACATCGGCCTCTTCCATGGTTCCTTTGCGGTGGGTGACCACGATGAACTGCGTCTGCTCCGAGAATTCGCGCAGATACTGCGCGAAGCGGACGACATTCGCCTCATCGAGCGCTGCCTCCACTTCATCCAGCACACAGAAGGGAACCGGCTTGACCTGAAGAATGGCGAACAAGAGAGCCATTGCGGTCAGCGCCCGCTCTCCGCCGGAGAGGAGCTGCAGGTTCTGCAGCTTCTTGCCGGGCGGCTGGGCGACAATGTCGATCCCGGTTCCGAGCATATCGTCGGGATCGAGCAGCAAGAGGTCGGCCCGGCCGCCGCCGAACAGCTTGCTGAACACTGTTCCGAATTCACGGCGGATGGCATCGAAGGTCGTTTTGAACCGTTTCGACATCTCCTCCTCCATCTCGCGGATGACCTGGTACAGCGTTGTCTTCGCTTCCACCAGATCGTCCTTCTGCTCGCTCAGGAAGGTGAAGCGCTCATGCACGCGCTGATACTCCTCGATCGCGCCGAGGTTCACTTCTCCGAGCGCGGAGATGGACCGGCGCAGCCGCTGCACCTCCGCCTGTGCCTGCGGCACATCCTCCGGCACCGGATAGCGCTGCTTCGCCAGTTCATAGCTCAGCTCGTATTCATCGCTCAGCTTGCGAAGAATATTGTCCAGCTCGACATCCAGACGGCCGACGGCCACCTCGGTTGCCCGCAGCCGCTCCTCGACGGAGCGCAGCGCCTGGCGCTGCTCGCGCGTCTCGTTCTCCTCCGTCTCCAGCCGCCGGGTCAGCGAAGCCCGGGCCGCGCGGGAGAGGTCCAGCTTCGAAGCAGCTTCTTCCTTGCGCAGGCGGAACGTATTGAGGTCTTCGACCTGCTTCACCGCTTCGGCGGCGTTGGTCTCCAGATCCTGCTCCATCGTCGCCAGCAGATTCCGGTTCTGGCGCAGCTCCCGGTCCTGGGAGCCGGCATCCTGACGGAGTCTGCGCAGCTGCTCCTCCAGCGAGAAGATCTCCTGATCCAGCTTGCCTTCCGCCACCTTCATGCCCGTCAGCTTGCCCTGAAGCTCTTCCTTCTCATTCTCGCTCGCCTTGCGGGCGGATTCGGCGAGCCGGATCTCTTCATGGGCCTGCTTCTCTTCCGCCTCCAGCCGCTGCAACTCGGACGCCGCCGCCTCTCGCGCGGCGGCAAGCTGCTTCAGCTCGTCCTCGAAGCCGCTCTTCTCCGCTCCGGCGCTGTCCGCCTGCTCCGTTACGAGCCGCAGCTCCTGTTCAAGCTGCTTCAAATCCCCGGCTGCCCGCTGCTCGTCCAGACGCTTCTCGTCGCCGTCCTGGCGCAGCTTCTCCATAAGAGTGTTGGCCTTGTCCTGTTCGGCGCGCAGCCGGGCCAGCGCTTCCCGCAGCTTCGACACCTGGGCCTCGGCGTCCTTGATCTCGGCCTCCAGCTGTTCCAGCTGGCGCTTGCGGCCCAGAAGGCTGCTGTTCTTCTTATGCTGGCTGCCGCCGGTCATCGAACCGCCGGCATTCACTACATCGCCCTCCAGCGTGACTACCCGGTAACGGTACTGGCAGCGGGCGGCGATCCGGTTCGCCTGCTCCAGCGTTTCGGCGATCACCACATTGCCGAGCAGACTGCCGACAATGCCGGCGTACTTCGGGTCATGGCCGACCAGATCGGCCCCGATCCCTACGAAGCCCTCTGCCCCTTCCACAAGCTGGCGGTCGCTCGCGCCGATCTGCCGCGGACGGATAACGTCCATCGGCAGGAAGGTCGCCCGGCCTAATTGGCGCTGCTTCAGAAAAGCGATCGCCTGCCGGGAGACCGACTCGTTGTCCATGACGATATGCTGCTGCGAAGCGCCGAGCGCCGTCTCCAGAGCCAGTTCCAGCTTCTCGGGCACGGCAATCAGCTCCGCGACCGCGCCCTGCACGCCCGCAAGCTGGCCTTTACGCGATGCCTTCAGCACTTCTTTGACGCCCAGCATGAAGCCGTCGAAGTCGTCCTGCATTTCCTTCATCGTCTCCAGACGGGAGACGAGCGCTTCCCGCTTTTGCTCCCACTTCCGCAGACTCGCGCCGCTCTCCTCCTGCAGCTTGTGCCGGGCGGAGATCTTCTCGCTCTCCGCAATGTAGGCGCTGCGCAGCTTGCCGAGCTCTGTTCCGAGCTCTTCGATCAGCTTGCGCCGCTTGTCCCGTTCCAGCGTCAGTTCCCGCAGGCGGGAGCTCCACTTGCCGCTCTCTTCCTCACTGCGGTTCATCCGCCGCTCCAGATTCTCCTTCTGCTGGTCGGCGTACCGGATTTCATTGCGCGCCTGCGCCATCCGGTTCATCAGGTCGAGCAGACCGCTCTTGAGAGTCTCCTCCCGGTTCTGGCTTAATCCCCCGGCCATTCCGGCCAGCCGTTCTTCCTCCGCCGCAATCTCGCCACGAAGCGTCTCCAGCCGTCCCCTGGCTTGTGCCAGGCTCGTCTCCAAGGCCGTCAGCTCGCGCAGTCTGTCCTCGGAGCGTTCTCCTACAGAGCCGAGCGCCTGCAGCAGCTGCTCCCGGTTATTCTCCAGATGGCGCCGCCGTTCTTTCAGCAGTTCACCGTAGCCTTCGCTCTTCTCGTAGGCTTCGCTGTACCGCAGAAGCTGTTCCTGCAGGCGTTCGATCTCTTCCTCCAGCTTGCGGAGCTCGGCCCGGCCGCTCTCCAGCTTCGCATCGTGTGCCGAAACGACCGTCGACAGCTCCAGCTGCTCCCGGCCGAGGACCTCCAGCTTGGCGCTGCCTTCCTGCCAGGAGGCATGAATTCCTTCAATCTGATGCACGTATACCGAAATCTCCAGCCGCTTCAGCTGTTCCTTCAGTTCCTTGAAGCGGGCTGCCTTCTCGGACTGCTCCCGCAGCGGACCGATCTGATCCTCGAGCTCGCTGACCAGGTCGTGAATGCGGAGCAGGTTCTGCTCCGTCTCATCCAGCTTGCGTCCGGCGTCCCGGCGCCGCGATTTGTATTTTACAATTCCGGAAGCTTCCTCAAAGATACCACGCCGGTCTTCCGAACGCGTACTCAGAATCTCTTCAATCCGGCCCTGTCCGATAATCGAATAGGCTTCCCGGCCGATCCCCGTATCCATGAACAGCTCGGTAATGTCCTTCAGGCGGCAGGCCTGCTTGTTGATCTGATATTCGCTCTCTCCGCTGCGATGCACCCGGCGGGTGACCGTCACCTCGCTGAAATCGAGCGGAAGCGTATGATCTTCGTTGTCCAGCGTCAGCGATACTTCGCCGTAATTGACGGCCTTGCGCGCGTCGCTTCCCGCAAATATAATGTCTTCCATCTTGCCGCCGCGCAGCGATTTGGCGCTCTGTTCCCCCAGCACCCAGCGGATGCCGTCGGAAATATTGCTCTTGCCGCTGCCGTTCGGTCCGACGACCGCTGTAATGCCGCGTACGAACTCCATCTCCGTCTTGTCCGCGAACGATTTGAAGCCCGCAAGCTCGATCCGTTTCAAAAACATACTGTCCCTCTCACCTCTGAACCGATTATATCATAAGTGTCCGCCGGCCGGACCGCCCCGTATAAAGGCAAAAACGGCCGATCGTCCCGCTCGGGAGGATCGGCCGTCCGGCGTATCCGCTGCCTCAGACTTCGCTGGCTCTCAACTGCTGAAGGGCAGCTGCTGCCGCCTGCTGCTCCGCTTCTTTCTTCGACCGACCGCTGCCGCGGCCCAGAGAACGGCCCGACATCATCACTTCGGACACAAACTCCCGCTCATGCGCAGGACCCCGTTCTTCGATAATCCGGTATTCCAGATTGCCGAGTCCGTGATGCTGAATCAGTTCCTGCAGCTCGGTCTTGAAATCGCTCACGCCGACCTGAAGCTTGCCGCCGGTCTCCACTTTCGGAAAGACGTGCTGGTTAAGGAAGCCCCGAACCGCCTCCAGTCCCTGATCCAGGTAAAGCGCTCCCACGAACGATTCGAACACGTCGGCGAGCAGCGCCGGACGCGTGCGGCCTCCGGTCTGCTCCTCGCCTTTGCCCAGCAGGACGAACCGGCCAAAGCCCAAGTGCTCGGCAAATTTGACCAGCGACGGTTCGCAGACAATCGCAGCCCGCAGCTTGGTCAGTTCGCCTTCCGGCCGGTCCGGCAGGAGAGTATACAAATATTCCGATACGGTCAGCTCCAGCACCGCGTCGCCCAGGAACTCCAGGCGCTCGTTGTCCTGGTGCTGGTGGAAGCGGTGCTCGTTCACATACGAAGCATGCGTGAAAGCCTGCTTCAGCAGCGAGGAGTCGTGAAACCGGATATCAAGTTGCCGCTCAAGTTGCTTCAAGTCTCCGTTCACCGCTCGCTCTCCTTACGGATTGAATTTTTTGAGGACAATGGTTGCATTATGCCCGCCAAAGCCAAAGGAGTTCGACATGGCGATCTCCAGATCCGCCTGGCGAGGCACATTCGGCACGTAGTCCAGATCGCATTCCGGGTCCTGATGATCCAGGTTGATCGTCGGCGGAATGACGCCGTTCTGCAAGGCCAGCCCGCAGATAATCGCCTCCACGCCGCCGGCTGCGCCCAGCAAATGGCCGGTCATCGACTTGGTCGAGCTGACGGCTACCTTGTACGCATGGTCGCCCAGCGCCTTCTTCACGGCAATGGTCTCCGACCGGTCGCCGACCGGAGTCGAAGTACCGTGGGCGTTGATGTAATCCACCGCTTCCGGTTCAATGCCGGCATCGCGGATCGCCATCTTCATGCAGCGCGCCGCTCCGTCCGGGTCCGGCTCGGTCATGTGGTGCGCGTCTGCGCTCAATCCGTAGCCGATTACCTCGGCATAAATATGCGCTCCGCGGGCAGTAGCGTGCTCCAGCGATTCCAGGATCAGAATTCCGGCTCCTTCGCCCATGACAAAACCGTCGCGGTCGCTGTCGAATGGACGGCTCGCCTTCTCCGGCTCATCGTTGCGGGTGGTCATCGCCCGCATGGAGCAGAAGCCGGCCATCCCGGTCGGGCGGATCGTTGCTTCTGCGCCGCCGCAGATCATTGCATCGGCGTCGCCGCGCTGAATCAGACGGAGGGAATCGCCGATGGAATGGCTGCCTGTTGCGCAGGCGGTCACCATCGTCGTGTTCGGCCCTTTGGCTCCGAGGCTGATCGATACCTGACCTGAGCCCATATTGGCAATCATCATCGGAATGAAGAACGGGCTGACCCGCTTCGGCCCTTTCTCCAGCAGCAGATTGTGCTGATCTTCCCAGGTGCCCAGACCGCCGATGCCGGAGCCGACCGATACGCCGATTCGCTCCGCTTCCACGTTCTCGCCGATCTTGAGGCCGCTGTCCGCCAGAGCCGATTCGCTCGCCGCCAGCGCGAACTGGACGAATCGGTCCATCTTGCGCGCTTCCTTGCGGCCGAAACGCTCTTCGGCGTTGAAATCTTTGATCTCCGCTGCGATGCGGGTCGGATAATCGCTCACATCAAAAGCTTCTATTAAAGAAACGCCGGATTTGCCTGCCATCAGGCTGCTCCAGAACGTCTCCAAATCTTGTCCCAGCGAAGTCATAACTCCCATGCCGGTGACCACTACTCGATGACTCACACACTCACCCCGTCTGCCGACCGTGCCGGGCACGGTCTGTATTGACTGCTTACCTGCGGCCGAGCGGCCGCCTTCTATATAAATGGCAATCGCCTGCGGCGAACGTAGCTTATTTTCGGAATTCAAGAAGCTGACGGCCTGGCCTTCCCTGCAAGGGGACAGATGCAAAAGCCGTAATAAATAAGGAGAAGTCCCGCCTTAAGCAGGTACGGGACTTGATTCACCATAGACACTAGGTATGAGATTGTATGTAATTCACAACTTCACCCACGGTCGTAATCTTCTCTGCATCTTCATCAGAGATTTCCATATCGAATTCATCTTCCAATTCCATGACCAATTCCACTACGTCGAGAGAATCAGCACCCAAATCATCTTTGAAAGACGCTTCCAGTGTTACTTCGGCTTCGTCGGCTCCTAAGCGATCGACTACGATGCGTTTTACACGCTCCAATACGTCGGACATCCGGTTCACCTCCTCTTCGAGTATTATACGAGATATGTTTCCAAAATGCCATCCTTACATATACATGCCGCCATCGACATGAAGCGTCTGGCCGGTCATGTATGCAGCCCCGGAAGAGACCAGGAAAAGCACCGCCGAAGCGATCTCTTCCGGCTGGCCCAGACGGGCCAGCGGGATGCCTTTGGAGAGCTCGGTACGAGCTTCCTCCGGCAGCGCGCGGGTCATGTCGGTATCAATGAAACCCGGCGCGATGCAATTGACTGTGATCCCCCGGGAAGCGAGTTCCCGTGCGGCCGACTTCGTCAGGCCGATGATGCCGGCCTTGGCGGCCGAGTAATTGGCTTGGCCGGGATTCCCGGTTACGCCCACCACGGACGAGATATTGATGATGCGCCCGTAGCGCTGCTTCATCATCGGACGCGTCGCCGCCTTCAGGCAGTTGAATACGCCTTTGAGGTTGGTCTCGATTACCTGGTCGAACTCTTCTTCCTTCATCCGCATAATCAGATTGTCACGCGTGATGCCGGCATTGTTGACCAGGATGTCGATGCGTCCCCAAGCGCCCAGCGCTTCCTTGACCAGCGCCTCCGCTTCATCGGCGCGGCCTACATTGCCGCGGATCGCCACGGCTTCCGCGCCGAGAGCGCGGATCGCCTGGACGGTCTCCTCCGCAGCCGCTTCGCTGCCGGAGTAGTTGACGACCACGTTGACCCCGTGCTCCGCCAGCGACAGGGCGATGCTGCGCCCGATCCCCCGGGAAGCTCCCGTTACAAGCGCGGTCTGACCCCGCAAAGCTGAGAACATGCTTCCACTCTCCTTCGCCATAGTTGGTTGACTCCGCCTTAAGACAGCTCGTTCCGGAGTGTGCCCACGCTCTCCAGGCTGTTCACATTCAGCAGCTTCACACTGCGGTCGATCTTGCGGATCAGCCCTGTCAGCACACTGCCGGGTCCGATCTCGACAAAGGTATCCACTCCGGCGCGAATCAACTCTTCGACGCTGTCCTGCCAGAGCACAGGCGAGTACACCTGCTTCACCAGCAGAGAACGAAGCTCCTCGGGGTCGCTGACGGCCGAAGCGGTCGCATTGACGACGACCGGAACGGCGGGCTTCCGGAACTGCACCCGGGCCAGCTCTTCTTCCAGCCGCAGCGCGGCCGGCTTCATCAGCGAGGAATGGAACGGGCCGCTGACTTCAAGCGGGATTGCCCGTTTGCCGCCGATCTCCTTCACGCGTTCGCCCACCGCCGAGACGCCTTCCTTGCTGCCTGAGACAACAATCTGCCCCGGACAGTTCACATTGGCGAGCTCGACGGCATGTCCCCCCTCCGAGATTGCCCGGCAAAGTTCGGCCAGCGCTTCGCGCGGAGCGCCAAGCACCGCCGCCATCGCGCCCTGGCCGCCGGGAACGGCTTCTTCCATGAATTGGCCGCGGAGCCGGACCAGCCGGACCGCGTCTTCATAGGCCAGAACGCCGGCTGCTACAAGAGCGCTGTATTCGCCGAGACTGTGTCCGGCTGCATAATCGGCTCGCACGCCCGCCGCTTCCAGCGCCCGCAGATAGGCGATGCTGGTGGTCAGAAGGGCAGGCTGCGTATTCGCCGTCTGCTTCAACTCGCTCTCCGGTCCTTCAAAGATCAGATCCGTCAGCTTCAGGTCAAGCGCTGAATTGCCCTGCTCGAACACTTCGCGGCTCTCCGGAAGAGTCTCATAGACATCTCTGCCCATCCCGACCGATTGCGCCCCCTGGCCGGGGAATATGAATGCGATTTTTCCCATTGTCGCCCTTACTTCCTTTCCTCATACGAATCACCCGGCAGAGGCAGCGCCGATGCGCCGCCTCTTGCGCCCGTTTACCAGATCAGGACGGAAGCGCCCCAGGTCAGACCGCCGCCGAAGCCGACCATCAGAACCGTATCGCCTTCCTTCATGCGGCCCTGCTCGGCAGCCTCAACGAGAGCCAGCGGAATCGACGCCGCCGAAGTGTTGGCGTAGCGGTCCACGTTCACGACGCATTTCTCTTCCGGCAGCTCAAGCCGCTGCATCGCAGACTGGATGATCCGGACGTTGGCCTGATGCGGAACGAACAGGTCGATGTCTGCTTTGGTCAGACCGGCCTTGGCCAGCACTCTTTCGGTTGCAGTGCCCATGACGCGGACAGCAAATTTGAACACTTCGCGGCCGTTCATATAAATGAAATGCTTCTTGCCTTCCACCGTCTCGGAAGAGGCAGGAAGGCGAGACCCGCCGCCCTCAAGCTTCAGCAGCGAGCCGCCGGCTCCCTCTGCGCCAAGATCGAAAGAACGGAATCCGCGGCCTTCCGGAACTTCGCCGATAATGACCGCCCCGGCTCCGTCTCCGAACAGCACGCAGGTGTTCCGGTCCGTATAATCCGTAATCCGCGACAGCGTATCCGCCCCGATCACGAGCGCATTGTTGTACATCCCGTTCTGAATCATGCCGACTGCCGTAGCCAGACTGTATACGAAGCCAGAGCAGGCCGCAGACAGATCGAATGCCGCTGCCCGGCACGCCCCGAGCTTATCCTGAAGAATGCAGGCCGTTGAAGGAAAGGAGGTGTCCGGCGTAATCGTTGCGACGATGATGAGATCCAGCTCTTCAGCCTTCATGTTCGCCGTCTCCAGCGCTTTCAGCGCAGCCTGGTAGGCGAGATCCGAGGTAGCTTCCTCCGGAGCGGCAATATGCCGCTCGCGGATTCCCGTCCGGCTTACGATCCACTCGTCATTGGTTTCGACCATTTGTTCCAGATCGCTGTTCGTCAAAATGCGTTCGGGCACATACTTGCCCGTACCGATAATGCCCACAGGCCGTAAATTGTTCATGTCTCCACTCACTTCCCGCTAATTTCCTTGGCTATGCTGTCTACAAGCCCCGACTGGATGGCGATTCTTGCTTGGCGCACCGCATTCTTGACGGCGTTGCCGTCGGAAGAGCCGTGCCCCTTCACCACCAGACCGTTCAGTCCCAGCAGCGGCGCTCCGCCGTGCTCCTTGTAATCGAGCTTTCCTTTGAGGCTGCGAAGCTCCGGCATCAGCATCGCCGCGCCCAGCTTCGTCTTCAGCGACTTCGAGAACTGCTGCTTCAGCAGGGCGAACATGGCGCCCGCCGTCCCTTCCAGCGTCTTAAGAAGGATGTTGCCGGCGAAGCCGTCGCATACCAGCACATCGCAGGCGCCCATCAGAACATCCCGCGCCTCAACGTTGCCAACAAAACGAATGCCCGGCAGATTCTCCAGCAGCGGATAAGCCGCCTTCGTCAGTTCGTTGCCTTTCGCCGCTTCCGTGCCGACATTCAGCAGTCCGACACGCGGCTCTGCCATGCCGTGCACCTTGCTGCGGTACACACTGCCCATCATCGCATACTGGGCAAGATGCTCCGGCTTCGCGTCCATATTGGCGCCCAGATCCAGCGCCAGTACGCCGACATCGTCCAGAGTCGGAATCATCGGCGCCAGAGCAGGTCTGGCGATTCCTTCCATTCGTCCGACTACGAGAAGGCCCGTAGTCATCAGCGCTCCGGTGTTGCCGGAGGAGATCATCGCTTCGGCTTCGCCTTCCTTGACCATCCGTCCGGCCACGACCATGGACGAGTCTTTTTTGCGGCGAACCGCCTTGGTCGGCTCATCTTCCCCGCTGATAACTTCGGAAGCGTGACGGATCGATATCCGCTTCGGCTTCTCTTTCAAAAGGGGCGACAGCTTCTCCTCATCGCCCACCAGTATAATCTCTATGTCTTCCCATTCCGCAGCCGCGAGCAGCGCACCCTCTACGTTGCATCCGGGGGCATGGTCGCCGCCCATGGCGTCAATGGCGATCCGCAATGATGTTTCCTCCTTCATTATGCTGAGCCGGTGCGGAGCGATAGACGACAAAATGGCCCTGAAACACCATTTCTTCGCCCACGTAAGTAATCACTTCGACCTCCGCTTTGCCCCCGCGGCCCGATTGCGAGCGCACATTGGCTTTTGCAATGCATTTCTCGCCAAGACGGACGGTCCGGACGAACCGGATGTCCGCAGAAGCCGTCAATGCGATTTCATCGTCGATAACCGCCACAGCCAGCGAATTGGCTTGGCCGAAGACATAATGCCCGCGGGCGATGCCGTTGCGGGAGAATACATGCTCGTCGCGTATTTCAAAGATCGAAATCCCGCTCTTGTCGAGCTGCAGATCGACGATCTCGCCGACCACCTCGACTTCGGGCAGCGAGCGAACCTGATCGTACGAATGCTCCGCCATCTGCTTCACGCGCTCGCGCAGCTCCGGGATGGCAAGCTCCATCCGGTCCAGCCTTATCGTCTGAATGCTGACTTTCAGCTCCCGGGTCAACTCCCGGTCCGTTACGAACGGATTGTCCGCTATGATCTGCAGCAGCCGGCGCTGCCGCTCTTTCTTGGATAAACGCTCGATAACGGCTCACCTCCCGGCCTTTGCACTCCGCAACCGCTGAATCGGTTCTTCCCGTCCGGCTGCTCGTCGCCGAGCACCGAACTTAGAACCTGGTACTAAGATGTAGTATAAAGGATAGCCGCCCAAAAAGAAAGCCTGCATTTTACGCGCCGGCTTTCAGCCTTAAGCTGTAAAGGACGATAACATCAAAAACGGCGCCCCCTCCCAAAAGGAGAAGAGCGCCGCCAACCGGGCTGAAGACTATTGCTTGATGATTTCTCTAGCCTTGTACGTTCCGCACACTTTGCATACGTGATGAGCCAGCTTCAGTTCTCCGCACTGCTCGCATTTCACCATGCCCGGCACAACCAGTTTGAAGTGAGTGCGACGCTTGTCACGGCGTGTCTTGGACGTTCTACGTTGAGGTACTGCCATGTGTTCCACCTCCTTATTCAAGTCAACCCGCCTGTTCGGCGGTGTGTTGGTTCATCTGCTCAGTTCTTGAAAAAATCCTTCAACCCGGCAAGCCGAGGGTCGATTACCACATTGTCGCAATCGCAGCCGCCTTCGTTCAGGTTGGAGCCGCAAGTCGGACAGAGGCCGCGGCAGTCGTCCGCGCACAATACCGAGAGCGGCAGGTGCAGCAGGAAACTCTCTTCCACATAAGGTTCCAGATCCACCATTTCTTCCGAAACGTCAATCCGTTCCTCATCCTCTTCTTCCTCCGCCGGTTCGGCGGCCTGCTTCGTCCATCTGAAGGTCTCGGCAAAAGGAATGTCCAGATGGGTCTTGACTGGGTTCAGGCAACGCGCGCACAGCATGTCTACCTCTCCGTGAAGCTTCCCTGCCACCGACACCCGATCGGTCCCGGCGGGCAGCGCATTCAGGTCCGCCTTAATCGGCGAGACAGCCACAATGTCCTTGCGTCCCTTCACAGCCGCGCTGACGTCCACGTCGCCGTGAATCGGCAGTGCGCCATCGGCATTGGCAATTTTGCGAAAGTAAAACTTCATACCAAATCACTCCAAACAAACAAAATTTATTATACCTACTCTTTCCGCTCTTTGTCAACCTTTTATCCTTGATATTGTTTCAGAGAAAGCATCGGCTTATGATGAGAACATAACCAGAACGTAACGGAGTGAATGTTCAGTGACGACAGTAGGAATTATTGCCGAATACAACCCGCTGCATAACGGGCATGTCCACCATTTTCTTGAAGCCAAAACAGTCTCCGGCGCAGACCGCGCCGTAGTCGTCATGAGCGGTCCGTTCACCCAGCGGGGCGAACCCGCCATTGCGGGCAAGCGAGCCCGGACCGAGATGGCGCTCCGCATGGGGGCGGACCTCGTGCTGGAGCTGCCGGTCGCCTATGCAGTCCAGCCCGCGGAGTGGTTCGGCTACGGCGCTGTCGCCGTTCTGGCCGCCGCCGGTATTGTGGACAGCTTCTGCTTCGGCACCGAGAGCGGAGACCTGGGACCTCTGGAAGCCCTTGCCGACCGGCTTGTCCTGGAAGACGCGGAGCTCCAGAGCGAGCTCGCGGCCTTGCTCGGCCGGGGGATGAGCTTTCCCGCAGCCTACAGCGCCGCCGTCCAGACCGTTCTCGGCAGCGGGACAAGCAGCGCCGGCGAGCTGCTTCGCGGCTCCAACAATGCGCTGGGCCTGCATTATCTCATCGCGCTCCGCAGACTGGGGGCGAAGATCCGGCCGCTGACCATCCCCCGCCGGGGCGCCGGGTTCCATGATTCCGCGGTTCCCGGGGCTTCGATCGCCAGCGCAACCGCCGTCCGGAAGCTGCTGACGGACGGAGACCTTTCGGCTGCGGCGGGCTATATGCCGGATTATGTCCTCGATATTCTCGAACGGGAAAGAGAGCAGGGGCGCTTCCCGATGCATTGGGAGTGCTACGGGCGAAGCCTGCTGCACCAGCTGGCCGTCCGCACCGATTCCGAGCTGGCGGGCATTCAGGACGTCAATGAAGGCCTGGAACACCGGCTTCGCCGGGTTCTGCCGCTGCTGCCGGTGTTCAGCGTCGGCGGGCTTCTGGATGCCCTCAAAGCCAAGCGCTACACACGGACCCGGCTCCAGCGCATGCTGCTGCATATTCTGCTGAACCATTCCAGAGAGGCCCTCTCGCCGGAGCTTCTGGCCCGGGGTCCCCAATATATACGGGTGCTGGGCTTCCGCGAGAGCGGGCGCAGCCTGCTGAGAGAGATGAAGCACGCGGCAGCGCTGCCCGTCGTGCTGCAGTTCCCCGCCGGCGGCCAGCCGGAGCTTCTGCTGGACCGGCAGGCCTCCATGGCCTATGCCGCCGGGTTCGGCGCGCCCGGAAGAGAGAGCCTGTTCGCCGATTACCTGGAGCCGCCGGTCAGGATTTGACCGGCAGCGATTTCAGATAATCGAGCGCATCCTGAAGCCGGTCCACCCGGATCAGCTTCATCTGCGTGTCGATGGCGTCCGCCTTCTTCTTCGCATCGTCGTAATTCCGCGCAGGCACGAAGAAGAAATCGGCGCCTTTACGGTCCGCCGCTACGATTTTGTGCGCAATTCCTCCAATGGCCCCCACCGTTCCTTCGGCATCCATCGTACCGGTTCCGGCGACCCGGTAACCCTTGGACAGATCTCCGGGCGTCAGCCGGTTGTAGATCTCCAGCGTGAACATGAGTCCGGCCGACGGGCCGCCGACCTCCGTACTGGTGAACTGCACGCCTCTTCCCTGCTCGGCAGCCTCCACCTTCTGGATCGCTCCAATGGTAACGCCCAGACCCGGCTTCGGCTTGGCGTCCTCTTTATTCTGAATCGGCACCAGGGTGATTTCCTCGTCGATCTTCTCCGCTCCCCGGCCGACGGTGATTTCAATCCGGTCGCCGATTCCGTGTCCGGCCAGCGCTTTTGTAAGATCATCGGGTGAACGAACGGCATCTCCGTCGGCTGCCAGGATTTTGTCGCCGGGACGCAGCTTGGTCTGATTGCCCTTCTCGGGCACGGAGAAGACAAAAGTATATTCCGGCACATCTTTATAAGGGACTCCCGCAGCGCTGTAAGCCGCCTCCACCGCGTTCGACTGGGAACTGCTCATGTAGTAGACCTGTTCCGCGGCGTATTCCGCTTCACTCTGATCCCCGAGCCGCTCCTTCTTCTTGATGATCTCCGCATTGGAATCGAACCAGGACACGGCCAGCAGCGCTACATTGGCATAGCTAGCCGATACCGTTGTCATCATGAAGGTGCCGCGCTCCGCCGGGTCCGCATTCTCCACCCGGATCATCGGCGCCACTTCCGAAGCGCTGCCGGGCCGGTACACGACATAAGGCGTATCCATGAAGATAATCACATAGATGAGCACAACGACCGTGAACAGATAGAGCGCCATTCGCATGCCCGTGCGGCGCTTAATGGGTCTCACGCTAAGTTCTCCTCCTTCCGCTTCAGCATTGAACCCCAATTCTCAGGACAGCTTTTACGAGGCATGAGCCCTGCCCGTCCCGCATAGGATGAGGATAGTATAATTACAGATTCCGATGATAAATTCCGGGAATCCCAAATTGCGGCCTGCCCGTTATTCCAGGCTATGAAGAGGTGGAAGCGAACATGATTGCCAGACCGCCCCGGTCCGCAGGCTGGGCCCCCTACCTGTCCGCCGGACTTGCCGTCGCCTTCGCCGCGGCCATCGTGGCATCGCCGGCCAGCTCTTTTCAAGCGTCGCTTCAGGGGCTCGAGCTGTGGTGGACCGTTGTCTTCCCCGCGCTGCTGCCTTTTCTGATGCTGTCGGAGATGCTGGCGGCTTCGGGAGCCGTTCACGCCGCCGGCGTCCTTCTGGAACCGCTCATGACCAGAGTCTTCCGCCTGCCCGGCTGCGCGGGCTGGGGCCTGGCGCTCGGCATGACCGCAGGCTGTCCCGCCGGCGCCTTCAGCGCGGCCGAGCTGAGACGGCAGGAGCTGCTCAGCGAGGAAGAGGCCGCCCGGCTGGCGGCCCTCTCGCATTATGCCAGCCCGGTCACGGTTCTGGTCGTGGCCGGGACTGCCCTGCTGCACAGCCCGGCAGCCGGGTACCTGCTGCTGGCCGGCCACTGGCTGGCCGGCCTGGCCGCCGGGGCCGTGCTGGCCCGGCGAAGCTCCAAGCCGGAGCGGCCCCGGCGTTCAGGCCGCTCCGGCTCACCCGGCGGGCGCCCGGCCGCGCCCCGGCCCCCGGGAACGGCGCGGCGGGCTCTGAACGCCGCCGCCGAGGCACGGGCGCGCGACGGCCGCCCGTTCGGACGGCTGCTCGGCGATTCCGTCGCCGCCGCCGTCCAGAGCTTGATGATGGCCGGCGGCTTCATCATCGCCTTTGCCGTGGCGGTCCATATTGTGCGGACCGCCGTTCCGGTTCTGCCCGGCGCGCTGGCGTCCGCCGCGCTGGAGGTCCATCTCGGCGCCCAGCGGATCGCCGAAGCGGCCGCCGGCTATGCCGGTGGGGCCACCGGCATGTGGCCGATGGCGCTGCTCGCCGCCGCGCTCGGCTGGAGCGGGCTCAGCGCCCAGCTGCAATCCCTGGCCGCGCTCCGCAGGGCAGGAATCGCGGTCCGCTACCGCGCGTTTGCGCTGCATCGGCTCCTGCACGCCGCTTTTGCCGCCATCTTCCTGCTCCTGCTCCGGACAGTGGTTCCCCTGTCTCCTACTGCCGCCTCGGTCTTCTCCCCCGGCGCCCGAACCGGCAACGGCTCCCTGCACGGCGCACTGGAATGGCTGCCCCGGCTGGGCTTCCTTCTCGCCATTCTTATCCTCGGGATGCTGCTGCTCTCGGGGGCGCTCAGTCTTGCGGGCCGCCTTCAGCGGAGACCCTGAACTTGGCGCGGACCGCCTCCTCGACCTCCGGGGTTACAAAAGCGGACAAATGGCCCCCAAAATGCCCGATCTCCTTCACTACGCTGGAGCTGAGATAGGAGTATTTCGGATGAGTCATCATGAAGATCGTCTCCGCGTCCGGGTTCAGCTTGCTGTTGATCGTCGCAATCTGAAGCTCGTACTCGAAATCCGTTACCGTCCGAATGCCTCGGACGATCACCTGCGCTTCCCGCTCCTTCGCATAATTGGCGAGAAGATCGCGGAACGTATCAATCTCGACGTTCGGTATATCCGCCGTCGTCCGGCGCAGCAGATCGGCCCGCTCTTGTACGGAGAAGAGCGGATTCTTGCTCAGATTGTTCAGCACGGCGACAATCAGCTTGTCGAACTGCTTGGCCGCCCGTCTAATAATATCGAGATGCCCCAGCGTTACCGGATCGAAGCTTCCCGGATAGATGGCGATCCGTTCTTTTCTATTCTCCGGCTTCATTCTGCTCCTCCTCTGGGGTTCCTTCCGTCTTCTCCCCGGCATAGCGGTACAGCGAGATGGCCGTCTCTCCGTATTTGCTGTGGCGGATCCGCTCAAAGCCCGGAAGGGTCTCCGGATACTCATAATCCGATTCATGCTCCAGCACAATGACGGCGTCTGCGGCGAGCAGACCCTTGGCGTCCATCGAAGCCATCAGCTCGTGTCCGTGCTTCATCCGGTAAGGGGGGTCCAGAAAGACCAGATCGAACGCCCGGCCGCGCTTCTCCAGCGCTGCCAGCGCCCGGACCGCGTCGTTGCGGTACACCTCGGCCCGCTCCGTCATGCCGGTTGCCTTCAAATTCGCCCGAATCGTCTCAATGCTCCGCGGCTCCATATCTATAAAGACGGCGCGTTCCATTCCGCGGCTGAGAGCCTCGATGCCCAAGCCGCCGGTCCCTGCGAACAGATCCAGCGCCGCTCCCCCCTCAAAATACGGACCGATCATACTGAATACCGCTTCCTTGACCTTATCGGTCGTTGGGCGCGTCCCCGTCCCGGGTACGCTTTTTAAAGGTCTGCCCTTGGCAGTGCCCGATACCACTCTCATGCTGAATTCTCCCGTTCTGTTTAGACCTTTGCATACGCATACGCCGGCTGTACGCCTTCGTCCTGCTTCTGCCATGAGCCTATGGTATCACAAACCCGGCGCTAAATAAAAAAAAGATGCAGGCCAGGTATACCTTGCCGGTCCGGAGGCAATGATACTATCAACGGCATCCTTCACGGGGTGCCGCAGATAACCGCGAAGCCAGCTTACGCTTCCCCATAAGCCCTTCGTCCGGTTTCTCCTCTCCCATGAAAGGGGCTCTCGCAAGAGGGCCCCGATTTTTTGCGCGAACCCTCCGGGAATGGTTGGCCAATCGGCAGAGCAGACTATGAAATAGATAGATTTCATTCTTTATGACGAACAAAGATTGAATTTTTCAGCGAACTTGCTTAAAATTCTTTATGAAATGGACAGGAACTTCATCTGCTGCAAGTTAAAATGCGAAAGAATCGTTTAAGTTACTAATAAGACAGATAATAAAACAGCTTTTAGCGGGTGCTTGCGAAAAGGATGATATGGAATGCACATACAAAAAGAAATCAGAGAAGCCATGCAGCGGAGGCAGCCTGTCACCGTTCACCTGGTCAGCGGCGAAACCTACCGCGGAATATGCGATTATAACGATGGAACCGAGAGGCTGACGGTCCTTACCGGAACCGATACTTTGGTGCTGCCGGCCTGGACTATCAAACGTCTGCTTCCCTGAGCCTGCATTCCGGATAGGAGATGAGGTTCAATGCAACATTGGTTTTCCCGCTTTTGGCGGCAGCTGGGTCTGTGTCTGGTCGTCCTGTGGGGCGCGGTCCATTTGATCGGCGCCGTCCGGCAGCCGGAAGTTTCGCTGTCCTCCTCCCTTCCTGGCGGGTCCATTCCCGCCGCCTCCCTTTCTCCGGCTCCGCCGGACCGGCTGCCGCTCATCTACAGCGAAGTCTGCGCTTTTCTGTCCACCCTGCCTTCCTCCCGATTCATTGAGCGTCTTCAGACGGATGCCGACCGGATTGAAATCCGCTATTACGCCGATTACCAGAACTATGCCCTCGCTCATCCGCATCTCCCCGACGCCGAGCCGGAATACAACCGTCTCTTCAAGTCCAGGGACTCCCTGATCAGCCTGCTGATGCAGCAGTCCGCTTCTCTGTTCAGACAGTTCCCGGTCACGGCTACGATAGAAATCTATGCACACGGACCCGGTCAAGCCCTTTATTTGCTGTCCATTACCCAGGGAAGCCTCAAGAGCTTTGATTCAAGCAGTCCGAATGTCCAAGACATCGAACCGGCTTGGGCTACTCCTGAAGGAAGAAACGCTTTTGCGGAGCGGTTCATTCTGATTTCGGACAAGTCTTGAAGCAAAAAAAGGGACCCTGCCTGCGGCAGCGTCCAAAGCTATAATGAAAAGGGGGGGTCATGTTAATAACTACCCCCGCATTCCGGGTATGAATCGCCAAATCGGCAGTTTTTTGTCAAAAAACCGAAAATCCTCTAATGATCTCCGGCCAGCAGACCTGCCCGGTTCAGAACGGTCAGAATCCGGTAGAAGTCATAGCTCGCTCCCGAAGGCGAGTCGATCAGCCCGGCCGCTACAGCCTTCTTGACAGCTGCTGCCGCCCAATTCGGGACCTCCATCGACGTTTTGTCCTCCAGAGCCACTAACCGTTCCAGCACCAGCTTGAGGGTGTTGCCCTGCTCGTTCAGCGCTTCCTTGAGCGTATCCCGGCTCTGCCCGAGAGCAGCCAGGCCTTCCTGCATTTCTGCCAGCCGCTTCTCCAGCTCGGCCAGCCGTTTTCGGTCTTCTGCCGACATCCCGTTCTCCTCCTCCGCCTTGGCATCGTATTGCTCCAGATCATACGTGTCGATCAGACGAATAAGCTGCTGCGCATAATTGGGGTCCGTGGCATATCCCGCCGCCGCAACCGCCCTTGCGGCAGATCGGCCGTCGGTACCAACCGCAGCCGCGTACTGCTTCCGGTTCCAGGAGGTTCCGTTCACCAGCAGCGCTGAATGGTCCGATACCGCTTCTCCCCAGTTGTGATACGCCTTGAAGGCCGCATTGATCGTAACGGCCCGGCCGTTCACATATTCGGTGGTCGCCATCGTTACGCTTCCGGCCGGTCCGTTCCCCTTGATGCCGAACAGATTGTTGGCTCTGGCCGCAAGGCCGCTGGCCCCCCAGGCCGATTCCAGTGCGCCTTGCGCAATCGTCAGCGATGCGGGCACTCCCGTCCGGATCATATCCTGCATCGCATACGGCGCGAGCTTGGCGATAAATGAAGCCGGCTTCATCTTCCAACCCCCTCGGTATAGCATCATTCTTCACGTTCCTCTACCAGTAAATGCACGTCCTTCTCCGGCAGCCTGTGCGGATGGCACGCCATTAATCGGCCGGAAGGAACAGATGCGCAAAAAGGGCGCCCTTTCGGGACGCCCTTCCTGTCTTTATGGTCTTCACGGCTCTCTTCTCAAGAAGCGCTCTCGAAGGTGATCCGGTTCTTGCCGCTCCGCTTGGAAATGTAGAGCGCCTCGTCGGCCAGCCGCAGCGTCTCGCTCGTGTCCTGCGAATCGGGGCTCCAGATGGCCGCTCCGACGCTGCAGCCGATCTGAATCGGCTGATTCTCGATCAGGAACGGACGATTGATCGCATCGATAATGCGTTTGGCGACCGTCTCGGCTTCCTGCATCGGTTTTTGCAGAGAGGTATGAAGAACGACGACGAATTCGTCTCCTCCGATCCGCGTGACAATCTCATTGTCCCGGGTGGATTCCACGAGCCGGAACGCCACCTCCTGAAGCAGCTTGTCGCCGACTGCGTGCCCTCTGGCGTCGTTCACCCTCTTGAACCCGTCCAGGTCCAGATACAGAAACGTGAGCGTACTGTGGTTCTGCTTCGCCCGGCTGACCGCATGCGCCAGAAAATCATCCAGCGCCATCCGGTTGGGCAGCCCGGTCAGCGGGTCGTGGCGAGCCGCATCCGACATATGGAACAGTTCGGTCTCCGTATGCGTCAGCGCAGCGATCAGATTGCGCAGGGAATCCGACAGGTGGCGGACTTCGCGAATGCGGGACTGATTCGGAATTTCCACTGCCGTACCCGAGCTCAATTCATCCGCGGCTGCGGCGATTCGCCGCAGCGGACCGACGATCCAGCCGGCCAGGAACCAGCCTGCGATAGCGAACAGAACCGAGACGCTGATTCCCGACAGGGCAATCGTCCGCTTCAATTCCTGGATGGAGGCAAAAGCGATATCCGCCGGCTGGCGGATGACAACAGTCCATCCAAGGCCGGGATAATCCAAATAGCCGTTGCTGCGGGCATAACCGGTCAAATATCCCGTTCTGCTTCCGTTATCCTTCTCGACGAACCACGAATTCCCCAGATTCAGAGCCTGCAGCATCGTCTCCGGGTCCATCTTCCGGCCGACCCGTTCCTTGGGACCGAGCAGAATCGTATGGCCCGACCGGCTGACCACGAACACCTCGACATTCTTCGTATGCTGGCGAAGCGGATAAATAATCGACTCTTCCACCTGGCGCGACCATTCCCAGCTTAAGTGCGCCGCCAACACGCCGACCTTGGCATTGTCCGGCCCATAGACCGGAACGCTGACATCGACGAACTGCAAGGGCTCCCCGTCCGGATTGGGCAGATACTTGGACAGGAGAACCGCATCGTGCACATCCCCGACATACAGACCGTTCATTCCTTCCTGAAATACCGGGCGCTGGCTGATATTCTGCCCCAGCAGAATATTGTCCGTCGAAGCCGTCACCTTGCCTTTGGTATCCAGATAACCAACCCAGGTAAAAACCGAGAGGCTCTGCTTCAGCTGGTTCAACAGGGCCGTCACTTCATTGGGATCAACCGGCTGCTGGAACGCTTGAAGCCGGCTGATCGTTTCGATTTCACCGGCCCGGGCCCACATGAACTGGTCCAGGCTCTCCGACATCTGGTAGGCGACTTCGGACAAGGACTGACCGACGCTGGTTTCGGACGAACGGGTCGCTTCGCTGCCGATCACCCAGCTGAGCAGCAGTGTCAACAGAATGATGATGACCGCGAAAGCCCCCGCAAAGACAGACCGGAGTCTAAAAAACAATTCGCATTCTCCTTATACTAAAACAGATCTCATGCTTCCTTTATCGGTGATTCGCCTTGATTTATGAAGGGCGCGCCACGCCCGGCGGGCAGCAATCTTGGGAAATATGCTGAGTTGTAGCAAAATCATCCTGACTTCGCCGGGATGCCCTGTCATCCGGCTTCCGCCGCGTTATAATCAAGACGGATTCCAAGCTTGCGAAGGAGTGAACAATGGTGGCCGAGGAACAATTTGAAATGTACGACGACCCGTTCAAAATGCTGATTCTGCTCGCTACCCTGGTTGCAGAGAAACAAGGAGTTCCGCTGGCGTACGAGAAGGTTCCCGATTACGGCAACGAGGTATTTGCCCTTCAGAACGAACGGTTTCTCTACAAAAAAGACGGCACGGAAATCACCTGGTTTGAATTCCTTGGCCGGGATATCGCCTGCTCCCGTGACCTCAGCCGCTCCGAGTACAACCGCATGTTCGTGGACTGCATGGCGTCCCTGTATGCAATCGGCTGAATTTTTTGCAATTCGAAAGAGCGTTCGCATTGTCCTGCTCTGTCCGTTTCGTTTATAATGACTAAAAACGGGCGGAGGGAATTTATGGGCGCTGCCAGCAGAAAAGAACCATTCCGTTATGTAATGAACCAGCCAATCGAATGCTGGCTTGAAGTCCCTGCCGGCAATCCGGGCCCGGGCGCGGGCAAGCGAACCCCGGGTGTTCTGCTCGATATCAGCCGTTCCGGCTGCAAGGTACGCAGTTCACTGAACGTAAGATTCACTTCCGGGGATACAAAGATCACCATCCACTTCCAACTGAACGACCAGATGCTCGCTTTTGAGGGAAGTGTCCGCTGGGGCTGGATGTACGGAATCGGTGAATATCAATACGGCATCCGGCTTGACCTCACCGATGAAGAAGAAGATATTCTCATGCGCGAGCTGGAGCAGTGGACACTCGGCTCCGACGCGAGCCGTTAAGGCAGCCGGATAAAAGGCGGGAATCCACCCGCCTTTTTTGCTGTCTTTCTGCCTTTGTTCAGGCCATCACTTTCTATAATAAGGAGGCTTTCTTATGAATGATCCGATCGTGACTCCCCGCTGGCTCCTGGCCCGCATGTATGAGCCTGGACTTGTCATTGCAGACTGCCGGTTCAATCTCGCCGATCCCGAAGAGGGACGCGGCGCTTATCTCCGGGACCATATTCCGGGTGCCGTCTACCTTCATCTGGGCGAGGATCTGTCCGCTCCCGTGGGCGAACACGGCGGACGCCACCCGGTGCCGGACCCTGAATCTCTTGCGGCAGCGCTCGGGCGGGCAGGCATTTCCCGGGACAGCCTCGTTGTCGCTTACGACGATCAGGGCGGCCTCTACGCTTCCCGCCTCTGGTGGCTGCTTCAATATCTCGGACATGAACAGGCCTGTGTCATGGATCAAGGCTACAGCGCCTGGAAGACTGCCGGCTTCCCTGTCACCGATCACCGGCCGGTAACCATCCCGGCCAGCTATGAGCCTGCTCCCCGGCCCGAGCTGCTGGCAGAAATCGGGGAGATCCGGACAATCTCCGCGGAAGGAGCCGCTTCCGGCGCAGTCCTGATCGACTCCCGGGCTAACGACCGTTACCGGGGCGAGAACGAGACTATGGATAAGAAAGCAGGCCATATCCCCGGTGCAGTGAATTATTTCTGGAAAGACACGCAGCATGCAGACGGCAGTTACAAGAGTGCGGAGGAGCTTAATGAACATTTCTCCGGATTGGACAAAGACCGAGAAGTTATCGTCTACTGCGGCTCCGGCGTCTCCGCCTGCCCGAACGCGCTTGCCCTGAAGCGGATTGGCTTCAAGAAGGTCCGGCTGTACGGCGGAAGCTGGAGTGACTGGATCTCGTATGAGGAGAACCCGGTGGCGACTGGAGAAGCATAAGAGTTGTCCGGTTCTGGATGTGAATCAATTGTTAGATAAGCGAGCAACGGCTAGCATCCCGGAGCATCCGGCCGCATTTCTTCGAAGCCGTCCGCTCAGGACCTCTCTTCCATTCGGAGTCCTCCTCACCTTTTCTGAATACAGTGTATACGCGTTGGGTTCGATCAGAATCTCCGGTATAATGGTAAAAGTTACGTCGTATGTGAGATTACACGAACGAACTGACAGGTAAACCAAGTTCATAAAGCGGCTGAATCACGGAATCAGAAAGGATGAAGGACATTGAGTTATACGGAAATGTTGGAACGGAAGAGTGAAATTCTGAAGAAAACGGTCGAAAACTGGGTACTGAAGGATAACCGTGACGGACTCAATCGTCAAGAAGCCCATATGTTCCAGAATATGATTAAGGAACTTCATCAGAATGAACATGAATTGAATGGAGTTCGAGACAAGGAAGTAATTAAACGTCAAAATTAAGACCTCAGCGGCCGCCCGAGAAGTTGGTTGGCCGCACCATCTATACCAAACAAAGCCCGCATTGATTGCGGGCTTTGTTTTTTTAATCCTTAACGACGACAAGGTCAGAATCTCCCTCCCTACCCTGGCGCCTGACAAGTCTGCTTAGCGGACTGCGGGAGGTTATCGACCGGCTGTATATTTATACCATACCGCTCCATTCATTTAAAATTTATATTTGTCAGCGATCTCATCAAAAAGCGAGAATTTTGGAGATAAACGCGCATTTAATCGTTTTCATCGCACTTTTAAAATTTGTAATAAAAACTGACATCGATATATATTTTCGTTGTATCCGTCGCCAAATATGTAAGAATACTTTACATTGTTTACAGAATGACTCAAAGGAGCCCAGACTAACCATGACCAACAAATCCTCTATTTTCAAAATCACACTCATTACTTCTCTCCTTACGGTTTCGCTTCTGCCCGGATTTCAACCGGCCACAGTCTCTGCAAATGCCACAGCTGCCAATTTATCCGCAATTGCCGGAGTCGTACAACCCATTATTGATAAGGCCTGGAAAGACGGTATACGTGTATCCGTCGGGATGGAGGATTTGAGCGGTTCGTATGCGGACGACGGAATGGTGCTCGGAAAAGACGATACATACAAACCCGCCAGTACCATAAAGATGGCCCTGGTATCCGCGCTTATGCAGCAAGTCGATAACGGAACTCTCAAGTTAAGCGATACAGTCACAGTTGAACCTGCCGATGTAGTAGGTGGGACAGGCTCTCTCCAAAAGGAGAGTTTTCCGAAAGAGGTGACGCTTGAACGTTTGGCCCGGCTTATGATTACACAATCGGATAACACAGCCACCAATGTACTCATTGACGTTGTCGGTCTGGACAAGGTACAAGCCCTGATGGATAAGCTCGGCTTGAAGGTTATGCACCTGGGACGTAAAATGTTCGCTTCTGCTCCGACACCGGAACAGGATAACTATATCAATGCCGCGGACTTAGTTACGCTTCTGGAGAAAATCTATGACGGAACCTTCCTGACCACCGCATCCCGGAACCAGATTATAACCTGGATGGCCGCGCAGGAGGTTAACACGAAATTCGGGACTGCTCTACCTGATGCCCCCATCGCCCACAAAACCGGTGAGAATGCGAATGTTACCCATGACGCCGGCTACTTCCTCCTGCCCGGACGCGAGCTGGCGATCAGTGTAATGACCGAGGTTACGACTACAGATGATTTCGACCAGGCCCAGGCACTAGGCAATCCGGTTGTGCAGCAAATTGCAAAAGCCGTTTATAATCAATTGGCAGCGGATAATGCCGCTAATGAGGGAAGACCTGTAACAAGAGCCGAGTTCACATCCTTATTGGCTCGCGAGCTTGGTCTTAAAGCCTCACCGCAAGGCAAGACCTTCTCTGATGTCGCACCCGCCAGTCTGTTCTATGACGATATCCGCGCCGCACGTGAAGCAGGAATCATTTACGGGTTGTCTGACAACAGCTTCAAGGGAGATACGATCCTTACGAGAGCGGAGATGACCACCATGTTCATTCGTGCCTACGAACTACTGCATGGTACAGTGAATACGGAATTAGCAGAGTTATCTTACAAAGATCGTTCGGAAGTGCCAAGCTGGGCCCAAGCATCCATTCTGAAAGCATCCTTCTTGAACAAAATCCGCCGTTATGCTGACGGCACCTTCCAGCCTTCAGGTGCGACAACTTATGCCGATGCCATTGAAATCCTCTCCGGGCTCTGGACGATTTCCAAAGCCTCGAACGATTCCAAAACCAATTAACCAAAAGCGGCCTCATAAGCCGGATAGCAAGCACGAAGAAGCCCGCGCCTGGCGCGGGCTTGCTGCTTACCGGCCGAGGTTCTCGCGGGATGAGAACCGTCTCTTCGCCTCCTTGCTCACCGGCTCGAAGAAGTTAAGCAGATTGCCGTCGGGATCGCGGAACAGCATCGAACGGTTCCCCCAGGGCATTGTCGTCGGGTCCAAGACCCAATCGTCGACCCAGGGCTGCAAGCGTCTAAACTCGGCTTCGATATCGTCAACGCGGAACTCCAGAATGACAGTGCGGTTGCTGCCGGCCTCCACAGAACCGGGGCCGAACAGCTGCGCCGTCTGGGCGTGGGCGATAGCCAGAGTGCATGAAGGCAGAACAAATTCAGCAAATACGGGTGCGGGTCGCTGGGCGCTGACTCCCGTAATTTTCTCATAGAACTCGACAAGACGATCCACGTGGTCCGTAATGATTCTTGCTGAAGCAAAGTTCATATCCGATATCATCCTTCCTTTTCTTCTTTGTCTTGACATACCCATTATAAAAAACGCTACTGACAACGTTATGTCAGTAGCGTTTAACTATTCTTTGGGCTTCCTCCCGAATCCGGGCCCGCAAGGACTCCGGTTCCAACACAAGGACGTCCGAGCCCCAGCCCAGCACCCAGGACACCGGATCGTCCAGCCGGCGAACACGAAGGACCGCATCCAGCCCGTTAGGATGCTCTTCCACTTCCTCCAAGTACGGATAGCCGGATTCCTTCACCCGGTCTGCGGCCTCAAGATTAAACCGCAGACGCACTTCTATGTTCCGGTCATCGGAAGGCGTGTACTTCTTCAAGTCAAAGTCTTCCGGGAGCTCGAACCGATCCTCCAGTACAATCAAATCCTTCATGCGGGACAGCCGGAAATGACGGATGGCCTGGCGCAGATCGCACCACGCCACAAGCATCCAGGAACCTTCCACAAGGGCAAGCCCGCAGGGAGCGGCGGTCCGTTCGCTGTGACGGCTCTCCGCCGAATCCGCCATGCCGATTCTCCTGCGCTGCAGCTCCAGTACAATGGCCAGCATACGATCGGTTTTGTTCATACCCGTAATTTACAGATTCATGCTATTTCAAGTCAAACGCAGGAGCCATCTCATAGGACTGGGTCAACCCTTGATACGTCACTTCCACCCGCAGATTCTCCCGCTTCAGGAAAGTCACGATTCCCGACGGCTCCACCCGTCCCACTTCGGGATTCAGCACCTTATAGGAAGCTTCGGAAGGTACGGAATATTCCATTCCATTCTCCATCGTAACGACCGGATTGATCCGGTGGAACGTTCCTGTCATCGTGTAGGACAGATAGCGGCTAACTTCCAGCTTGACCGGTCTGCCGGCTGCCTTCCCGGTGAACAGGATAAGCGGATTATGTACGCGTCTGGACCAGGAGGTCTCATCATGCACCCCCGCAGGGTCCATCAGATAGAATAAATCTTTTCCGTATTGAAATCCCTTAGCCATAAGCATATCTACCAGAGGATCAATACCCATTTCTTCCTTCGCACCCATGTCCAGATAAATCTTCACATCCGGCTTCCCGGACTCTTTCGCCCACGCTTCATAGGCGGGTCCGTTAGCTACCCATATAGGGAGCGACATCGCCCCGATCATCGAAAATGTCTCGGGATGGTGATAGCCCATCCAGAACGCCTGCACACCGCCATAGGACGATCCTATAATCATGCGGTGGTCCCTGTCCGGGATCGTCCGGTAGGTTGAATCTGCATAAGGAATTACCGTGTCCAGGAAGAAACGGGTGAATTTCTCCGCTCCGATTCCATCTGAAAGGACTTTATCATTGGCAAAAGGAACATATTCATTTCCCCGGTCGTTTCCTTCCCCTGCATCAACCGCAATGACAATGACCTTCTCCATCTTGCCTTCTCCGACAAGCTGGTCCACGTTCTGGTCAACCAGCCACTCTTTATTGAAAGAGCTGGTGCCGGTGTGAAACACATTCCGGCCGTCGTTCATATACACGACCGGATAACGGTCTGTATCGGTGTCATAACCGGGCGGCAGATACACAAAGATTCTTCGTTCCCCAAGCTTCTCGATGCTCACGGTGCCTTTGGCCGCAGCCGCAGCCGGGCTTGCCTTCAGGGTTGCCGAAGGCTGCGCACCGGTGGACTCCTTGTTATTCCCGTTACAAGCCGTAAGCGCTAACATAAATAAGGTGGCCAGCCCCAGGCAGCTTAGCCTGCACATCCATCTTTTAACCATTCCATTCCCTCGCTTCCTAAGTTGTTCAAACGTTTTCACAGGTTACAAGAACCTATTATATCAGGAATAGAAACGGAGGAAAACGATTCCAAAAACTTTCACATTTTGGTCCCTGTCTGCCCTGCGCCCCTCTCTTTGGCATTACCTGTGCTTGCAATCCGTCCGGTTTTCGTTAACAATGATAATCATTATCATTTATCTTGAAAAGGAGGCTTCCGACCCTCATGGTTCCGGCCCAAGCCATGCATGAACTGATCTTCTCCTACCAGGGGACGGAGAAGCTTCTCCTTCCCGCCCGGAGCCGGCGGGAGTGGTCGCCGGCCCCGGGCGAAGCCGCTGTGCTGTACGCGGCCGGCATTCCGCTGAAGGCCGCCCTGCAGGGCGGCCCGTCGCGCCTTGCCGACGATATCGCAGCCGGCGAATTCATGCTGGTGCCGGCGGGCTGCTCCTGCACGCTGGGCAATGACGGCGGGCGCGCCGGTGAAGCGCTGCTGGTCCGCTTTATTATCCGGGGGCCGGAAGGCACCCTGGAGGCCATCCGCAGCTTTCAGCGCGAATATTTGGCCATGGAGCGCATTCGCTCGTTCCGGATGCCGCAGGCCGGCATCTGGATGTCCGATTTTACTCGCGGCTGCACTCCCGGGGATTTCGCCCAGCATTACCGGCTGCAATCGCATCTATACCTGATTCTCTCCGGCTTCATGGACGCTGTCCGGCAGCCGAAGGCGGCCGGCTCCGACCTGCAGGCCTATGTCCGCCATGTCCGGGAACATATCGTCAAGCACTGCCACGAGGTCATGGATATCGAAGAACTGGCGCAGGCCTCCGGCGTGAGCTCCGGCCGCTTCTACCGGGCCTTTCGCCGGCAGGTCGGCTTAAGCCCGCTTCAATTCGCGACCGAAGCGCGTCTTCAGGCGTCCATGCGCCTCCTTGCCGAATACGGCGCTTCCGTCGCCGAAGCCGCGCACGCCGCAGGGTATGCGGACGAGCATTATTTCAGCCGCGTATTCAAGAAGCAGCTCGGTCTTCCTCCGAGCCTCTACAGACAGGCCGCCCGCCGCCGGATTGCCGTACTGTCTCCCGTCTTCTCGGGCGACCTCGCCCCGCTCGGTCTCGCGCCCTGTCTAACGCTCGATGTGGAAGGGACCGCGCCGGCGGAGGAAGCGCTTGAACAGCTGCGGCGGACCGCTCCCGACCGCATCTTGAGCGGTCCGGTACCCGATGCGGTGCTTTGTGAGCTGGAAGCCGTTGCCCCCACCTTGATCTTACGCCCCGAAGATCCTTGGAGGAGGCGTCTGGCCGAAGCCGCCGCCTGGCTGGAGCTTGCACCGGTTGCCGAGCATTGGACGGGGCTGTTCGAAGCGATGGCGGAGAATGCAAGGAAGCGTCTCCGCGAACGCTGGGGCAGCGAACCGGCTGTGCTCGCCGAAGCCTGTCCGCATGGCATGGCCGTCTATGGCAGGCGAAGCCATAAGCTCAGCGTCCTCTTCTACGAAGAACTTGGAGTGGCTCCGCCGCTGCGCCCCCGGCCCATGGAAGTCTGCCCGGCAGGCAGTCTGGCCGAATGGGCCGGGCAAAGCGGCTGCCATCTGATTGTGCTGGTTCCCCCGGAAGCCGGTCAAGGCCGGCTGGCCGCTCTGGAACAGGAGTGGCGCGTTCTTGCGCCGCATGGCCGATGGCACTGCCTCTTCCTTCCCTGCGAATCGGAGCCGGAGTCCAATGCCGGCTGCTTGGGCCAAGCGCTGGAGCAACTTCTCCGGCAGATGGAATAATCCATCCCTTTTGCAGAAATGTCCATGCCACTTGCCGGGAAGTTTCCGGTATAGTAATAAACATGTTGATAATGATTATCAATGAGAATACATAACGGCAGCGAGGTGTCCCTGTGCGCATATTCAACACCAAGGTTCTGACAGCCGCCCTGCTGCTTCTGTCCGCCGCTTCCCTGTTCGTCGGCGTCAGGGAGATCCGCCCGCAGGACCTCTTCCGTCTGAGCGACAGCCAGCTTCAGGTGTTGTGGGTCAGCCGGGTTCCCCGGCTGATCAGTCTGATCGTCGCCGGTATCAGCATGAGCGTGGTCGGACTCATCATGCAGCAGATCAGCCGCAACAAATTCGTCTCGCCGACGACCGGCGGCACCGACGATGCCGCAAGGCTCGGCATTCTGGTCTCCATGCTTCTGTTCGGCAGCACGGGGCCTATGGCGAAGATGCTGATCGCCTTTGCTTTTGCCCTGGCCGGCACCTTCCTGTTCATGAAGCTGCTGGACCGGATCCGGCTGAAGGACGCTGTGCTGATTCCGCTGGTCGGTCTCATGTTCGGCAATATGATCAGCTCGCTCACCACCTTCCTGGCGTATAAGCATGACCTGATTCAGAGTCTGTCGTCCTGGCTTCAGGGGAGCTTCACGCTGGTGATGAGCGGGCGCTACGAGCTTCTATACCTCAGTATTCCGCTCGTGGCAATTGCCTATATCTATGCCGACAAATTCACGATTTCCGGGATGGGCGAGGAATTCGCGGTCAACCTGGGCCTGAACTACAAGCAGGTGGTCCATATCGGACTCATTCTGGTGTCGCTGGTGTCGGTGGTCGTCATGATCACGGTGGGCACCATTCCGTTCCTCGGGCTGGTTATTCCGAACCTCGTCTCGATTCTGCACGGCGATCATCTGAAGAAGAGCCTGGGGCACACCGCCCTGCTCGGCGCCGTGTTCATTCTCGGCTGCGACCTTCTGAGCCGGGTCGTCATTTATCCCTACGAGATTCCGATCGGCCTGACGGTCGGGGTCGTGGGGGGCGGGATTTTTCTGTATCTGCTTCTAAGGAGAAGGGTCTATGAATAACGCGGTCAAAATCAGCCTGCTGTCGCTGCTCTCTCTTGCGCTGATCTCGCTCTTTCTGTTCACCGACCGGGTCGGCCGCTGGGACTATATCTTCCCGCTCAGGCTGTCCAAGATCGCCGTCATCGCGGTAACGGGCGCGGCCATCGCCTACTCCACCCTGATCTTTCAGACGGTGACGAACAACCGCATTCTCACGCCGAGCATCATCGGCCTGGATTCGCTGTACACGCTGGTCCAGACGTTCGTCGTCTTCGTGTTCGGCTCGGCCAGCCGGCTTGTCACTTCCCCAGAGCTGAACTTCCTGCTGTCGGCGGGGTGCATGCTGCTCTTCGTCGGCCTGCTCTACCGGCTCATGTTCAAAGGGGAAGCCCGGCACATCTATCTGCTGCTCCTGGTCGGTCTGGTGATGGGCACCCTGTTCGGCAGCCTGTCCACCTTCATGCAGGTGCTGATTGATCCGAACGAGTTCCTTGTTCTTCAGGGGCGCATGTTCGCGAGCTTCAACCGGGTCAATACCGACCTGCTGCCGCTGGCGATTGCCGTCATATTCGGCACGCTGCTCTACGGACTCCGCGATCTGCGCGTGCTGGATGTGCTCTCGCTGGGCCGGGAGCATGCGCTGAACCTGGGCGTCCCGTATGACCGGACCGTCAAAAGACAGCTCGTCATCGCATCCGTGCTCGTCTCGCTCTCGACCGCGCTGGTCGGTCCCATCACGTTCCTGGGACTTCTGGTCGTGAACATTGTCTACCCGCTGCTGGCGACTTATCGGCACGGCCCGCTGCTGGCCGGTTCGATTCTGACCGCAATCGCGGCGCTGGCCGGCGGCCAGCTGCTGGTCGAGCGGGTGTTCACCTTCTCGACTACGATCAGCGTAATCGTCAATTTTGCCGGGGGCGCGTACTTTCTATTCTTGCTGCTGAGGGAGAACCGCGTATGATTGAAATCCGAAATGTAACCAAGCGCTATGGCGGCAGACCTGTCGTCAGCGATGTGTCGCTAACGATTCCCAAGGGACAGGTAACCAGCTTCATCGGTCCGAACGGCGCCGGCAAGAGCACGCTGCTGTCGATGATGAGCCGGCTGAGCGGCAAGGATTCCGGAGAGGTGCTGATCGACGGCCGCGAGATTGACCGCTGGGACAGCGGGGAGCTGGCGAAACGGGTCTCCATCCTGAAGCAGACCAACCAGATCGGCGTCCGACTGACGGTCAGGGAACTAGTCAGCTTCGGCCGCTACCCCTATTCCAAAGGACGGCTCAACGCTTCGGACCGGGCGGCCATCGACGAAGCGATTCATTATCTGGGGCTGGAGGAACTGCAGGACCGCTATCTCGATCAGCTCAGCGGCGGGCAGTGCCAGCGGGCCTATATCGCCATGACGGTGGCCCAGAATACGGATTATGTGCTGCTGGACGAGCCGCTGAACAATCTGGACATGAAGCATGCCGTCCAGATTATGAAGGTGCTTCGCCGCTTGTCGGGCGAGCTTGGCAAGACGGTCGTCATCGTGCTGCATGACATTAATTTCGCTTCCTGCTACTCCGACCGGATTGTGGCGCTGAAGCACGGAAAGGTGGTGAGGGAAGGCACAGCGGAGGAAATGATCTCTCCCGAAGCCCTTCGGGAGATCTATGAGATGGACATTCCGGTGGAGAATATCCGGGGACAACGAATCGGCGTGTATTTTGCCGCATCCTTTTAAACGAATCAGACAAAGGCGGGGTTATGGTGACAATGAAAATGACGATGAACGGATCAGAAAGCAAACGTTGGACACAAGGAGCGCTTGCAGCCTTACTTGGCCTGGCGCTGACAGCCTGCGGCAACAACAACGAAGCGGGCGGCGAGGCAGAGGCCGCAGCGGCTTCTCCGGCTTCTTCTCCGGTCTCCTCTGCCGCTCCGGCCGCAAGCGCGGCACCGGCGGAGCTGACCATCAAGCATCAGCTTGGCGAGACTGCCGTACAGCATCATCCGCAGAAGGTCGTCGTCTTCGACTTCGGCGTTCTCGATTCCCTGGACAAGCTCGGCGTCGAAGTTGCCGGCGTACCGCAAGCTAACATCCCTCCTTACCTGAGCAAATACGAGAGCAAGGACTATGCCAATGTCGGCAGCCTGAAAGAACCCGATCTGGAGCAGATCAGCGCGATTGACCCGGATTTGATCCTGATCTCCGGCAGACAATCGGACTACTACGAGGAGCTGTCCAAGCTCGGCCCGACGGTCTTCATGGGTGTCGATTCCGCGCGCTATATGGATTCTTTTGAAGAGAATACCGAAACACTCGGCCGGATCTTCGGCAAGGAGAAAGAAGTGGAAGCGGAGCTGAAGAAGGTGGAGGACTCCATTCAGACGCTCAAGGACAAGGTCAGCGCGGAAGGCAAGAATGCGCTGATTATTCTGGCCAATGAGGGCAATATCAGCGCCTACGGCTCCGGTTCCCGGTTCGGCATGATCCATGATGTCTTCGGATTCAAGGAAGCCGACGCGAACATTGAAGCTTCGACGCACGGGCAGAGCGTCACGTTCGAGTATGTCGCCGAGAAGAACCCGGATTATCTCTTCGTCATAGACCGCGGCGCGGCCATGTCGGGAGACGCCCCGGCCTCCAAGGAACTCGTCGAGAATGAGCTGGTCAAAGGAACGAATGCCTATAAGAACGGCCACATTGTCTATCTGGATGCCAATTACTGGTATCTGTCCGGGGGCGGCCTTGAGTCGGTCGCCGCTATGGTTGACGAGGTTGCAGCCGCGTTGAAGTAACCGGCCGTATGAGCGTTATCTCTCTGCTTTTATAGAATGGCAAAAACAACGGACTGCCGGCTTTCCGGCAGTCCGTTGTTTTATTGAAGCGGTTAGCTTGAAGCTGTGCCCCTAACCGGATTAACGCTGGCCGACCCAGTCCGGTCCGGCTGTCTCCGCCCAGCGGGCGGTAATGCTCCGGTACTGCTCCTCCGGGAGCATCCCCTGCTCCAGCAGCTTCGCATTCTGGACCCACCGGTCCGGGTTGCGCGTACCGACGATGGCTGTACTGACTCCGGGAACCGTCAGAGCGAAGCGAAGCGCGACGCTTACCCCCTCCTGAACATCGCCCAGGAAATCGTATTTCAGCTCCTGAAGGCGTCTCCAATAGACGTAAGGGTAGTCATCCTCATTGAAGGAATCGAAAGCCCATGCGGCATTGGCAATCGGCCGCTTCGCGGTTACGCCCATGCCTTTCCGGGCCGCTTCTGCAATAATGGCGACGGATTCCTGATCGGCGATATTAATAGAAGTCTCCAGACTGTCGAATACGCCGGTCCCGACCGCGTAGCGGGAATCGTTGTGATCGCCGCTGTAGCCGATATAGCGCGTTTTGCCGGCCTGCTTGGCTTCCTGCAGCACCTGAATGACTTCGCCCCGCCGAAGAATCTCCTCGGTGCAGCTATGCAGATGGATTACATCGACATAGTCCGTGTTCAGACGCTTCAGACTGCGGTCGATGCTCTCACGCAGCATAACCGGGTCCCAGTCGGCTCCTTCCAGACCCGCGGTATGCCCGCATTTGGTGAACAGATAGTAATCGCTTCGCCGTCCCGAGAGGGCTTGGCCGATCAGCTCTTCGCTGTTCCCGTAGCATTCCGCGGTATCAATGATATTCAGACCGGCATCGAGCGCGCTGTGAAGCAGCCGGTCGGCGGTCGCCTGGTCCGAGTTCCGAATTTCAGCCCCGCCGAATCCGAGAATACTGACTTTCATGTCCGTTGTTCCGTAAGGACGCAGTTGCATGTTGATTCCTCTCCTTAAGCCTTAATGTCTGCTGCTCTTCTCGCCTGCTTCTTCCAAAAATCAGCTGCTGCTGCCTTCCATTTGACTCTATCATTACCAGTTCTTATTCATATATTATCGTATCCCAACGAAAAGGAGAAGTGATCCAACATGGCTCGTCTTGTTGATTTTGCCTCATCCGTTCCCACGCCGGTTACTACGGCGGACAGCACTGTCACTCCCGTCCCTCTGGCTCCGGCCGGCGTCGGTCTGGCCTTCGCCAGAGTCAACGTCTCTGCTGCGCCCAATGCCGTTCAGCTTGTCGCAACCGTCGGCGTTCAGGCCGGCGACGCTTCCACCAATGTGCTGCTCCGCTTCCTGCGGGATTCGCAGACAATCTTCTATGCGCTTTACACCGTGGAGGAATTCTACAATGAATTCGCCGTTATCACCATTCAGCACATTGATCAGAACGTCGCACCCGGGCCTCATGACTATGCCGTATCCATCGAGCGCCAGACGCCCGGCACGGCCTATGTGGTTGGTCCGGTAACGCTTAGCGCCACCTCCATCGCCCGCTGACCCGTTCGGACAAGCCGCATCCGAACCGCAAGTCTTCTTCGCTCAGTTAAGGAGAGCTCCCGTCAGGGGCTCTCCTGTTTCATGCTATAATGAAGAAGAGAATAGCCGAAGATTGGAAAACACAAGGAGCGATGAATCGTGAAGAAGAACCGTCTGGGCGCATCCGGCATCGAAGTCAGCGAGATCGGGCTGGGCTGCATGTCGCTTGGAACCGAGGAGGGGCAGGCCGTCTCTCTCATCCATGAAGCGCTGGACCGCGGAGTTACGCTGCTGGATACCGCCGACCTCTACGACAGCGGCCGCAATGAGGAGCTGGTAGGGCGCGCCATTCAGGGCCGCCGCAATCAGGTGATCCTTGCGACCAAGGTCGGCAACCGCCGGATTCCGGGACAGGAAGGCTGGGTCTGGGACCCTTCGGGAGCTTATATCCGCAAGGCAGTACGCGACAGTCTCCGCCGGCTCGGAACCGACTACATCGACGTATACCAGCTTCACGGCGGGACGATGGACGATCCGATCGAAGACACGATCGAAGCTTTTGAGGAGCTGAAACGGGACGGACTGATCCGGGAATATGCGATCTCTTCCCTGCGCCCGAACGTTATCCGCGAATATGCGGCGCGGTCGGGGATCGTCAGCGTGATGAATCCCTACAGCATCGTCGACCGGCGCGCCGAAGAGGAGGTGCTGCCTCTGCTTCAGCAGCGGGGCATCCGGGTCATCGGACGCGGGCCGTTGCACAGCGGCGCTCTGGCCGCCCGACGGGAACCGCTGAAGGGCGTTCCCGATTATGAGCTGGATGAGCTGAAGACGCTGCGCACGGTGCTGGAAGAGAAGTTTGCCGCCAGCGGACGCAATCTGACACAGGTAGCTCTGCGCTATCCGCTCGGCCATCCGGCCGTTGCCGCAATCGTACCCGGCGCCAGCTCGCGGGAGCAGCTGCTGCAGAACCTCTCGGCGGCAGACTGCCCGCCGCTGAGCGAGGAAGAGCTGGCCTTCATCCGAAGCGTCAGCAAGGCCAACCGCTATCGGCAGCACCGATAGCGGCCGAGTGCCCGGACTTGTAGTGCCGAAGCAGGGCCGAGAGCACAAACAGGGTTCCGAGCCGCCGATACCGGCGGGACGGAACCCTTCTTCATTCTTCTTTGACTGCTGTCTGACCAGAGCCGGACGGACGTCGGCTCCGACGCTCATTCTGCGGCTTGCCGCGCCGACCCCGACCCGAAAGCCTTACCTTCCTTAACCATGCGGACGTTGTACATCTGAACCGCTACAGACCGGATGAATTCAAGCGGCTGCTGGCCCCGGCTATTCCGGTGCCCTTGAATATGCTCTTCGCTCTTCTCCCAATTCTTCCAGGCTTCCTCCGACTCCCAGCGGATCATCGTAACGACTTCTTCCGTCTCTTTCGCCTTCCGGTTCACCATTACGGAAATATCCAACAGCCCGTCCCGTTCCTGAAGAGGACCCGGCGCCTGGAACCGCTCGACAATTCTGTCGCTGAATCCGGCATCGACGATGGTTGTTCTCATTACAATAAACACTCGAGCATTCCTCCCGGCAAAATGATTTCATTATCATTATAAATGATAATGATTATCAACTTCAATCTATTCTTTCTGATTGACTTCCCTTTTCTCTTTCTCTCAACCAAGTGAGATTGCGGGTATAATTCTCCGCCGCGGCCCATCCGGCGTACTGATCCGGCATCTTCTCTTCTCGTACATCTGCCGGTATTCGGCTGTATTCCGTCAGTTCACGGATATACGTCCGTGTGACATGCACAGCGGCTCCGTCAGCAACCAGGCCATGACCCGGCACAATCCTTTGCGCACCGTAAGTCTCCAACCGGTCCAAGGCTTCGAGCCAGGAGGCCGGGTTCCCGTCCACCAGCAGCGGATGGTTGCCAACAGGCGTCAGATCGGCGGTAAACAGAATAGACTCCTCGGGCAGGTAGAGCACAGCATCACATTCGGTGTGTCCGGCCCCCACCGAGATGAAGGAAGCCATTCTACGCCCGCCGTAAAGATGGAGGGCCGATTCAAAGGTTAACGCAGCCGGCGTAATCTCCAGTTCCATAATAGAACGCTTGAGGTCCTCCAGCATCTCAAGCTGAGTGTCCTTCCCCGCTTCGGCGCCGTCTGCGGCGCCACGCCGCAGATCGGCAATGTCCCTCTCCAATTGGGGTAGAAGGGCGCTCATCCGTGAGAGCCATTCCTGCTGTCTGGACAACATCAGCGCTCGGGTCCGTGTCGTCGAGACAATGACGGCATCCTTGAAATGCTGGTTGCCTCTTACATGATCGCCGTGCCAATGGCTGTTCAGCACATACCTGACCGGCTTGCCGGTCAGTTCTTCCGCCGCCAAGCGCAGGTCAGCGCCTGCGGCAGGCGTATTGAACGTATCCCAGACAAGCGTATAGGTTCCCATGTCGATAACACCGGCGTTGCTCATGGCTCCCCACGCTCGCTTGGCTTCCAGCACATAGACACCGTCCGCCAGAGAATGGCATTCAAAATAGGGTGAGTTCCTCATTTCTACGGCTCCCTTCCCATCCGCTAGCCGGATGAATGGTTTCAATGTTATTCGGGACGTCCAAGATTGTCTGTGAGAAATAAAGCTTCCCTCTGCCGCGTGCAGCATCACGCCAAAAAGCGGCCGCGCTGCGGCCGCCGGTGTATGAAGGATGAGCTAATTAAAGTAAGGCCAGCCGTTCGAATCCCAGTACAGATCGCTGATAAGCAGCTTCGGCGCACCATTCTCGGCAACGCTGTAAGCGTGCCGAACAATCAGGTTCGTTCCCGAGATGTCCTGGCCGCCCGGTCCTTTCCAGTAGGCGTTCCCGCTGTCGATCACCGTTGCGCCGCCGTCCTTCATTGCTGTTCCGTCTTTGGCGTAAAAGGGCCCCGTTACACTGGCAGAACGTCCGACGGCAATCTGGTAGGTGCTGTTCACCCCCTGGCAGCAGGCCCCGATGGAGACGAACAGATAGTAATAGCCCGTGCTGCTGTTGTAGACAAGACTGGCGCCTTCAATGCCGCCCGATTTCGTCGCAAGCCGGTAGGCGTTGCCTGTGGACTTCATCGTGGATTTGCTGATGGCCGTAACATAGATGCCGTTGCTCCACGAACCGAACACCATCCACAGGTTCCCCTTGGCATCCTGCATAAGATTGGGATCAATGGCATTGTAGCTGGAAGCATCGTTCGAACTGATGACCATCCCCTGATCCTTCCAGACCCCGCCACTAATCGAGTTCGTCGTGACCAGTCCGATTGCGGATACCTTGGAACCAAAGGTGGAGATGGAATAGTACAGGTAGTACGTGCCGTTGGAATAGAAAATATCAGGCGCCCATACGTCGAGATTCGGATGGTTCGGCACATAGGCATCCCACCAGGAAGGTTCGGAAGCGAAGATCGGAAGCGAGCGAACAAAATGGGTGCCATTGGTTGAATAGAGAACCTGCAGACCCGAGCCTGTGCTGAAGACCCAGTGCGTATTGCCCTCCTTGATGTAGGCGGGATCATGCACATTGGTATCTCCGGTCAGAGACCAGGTTGCGGCGGAAGCGGGAAAAGCGGATGAGACCAGCAGGAACATGGCGAGCAGCCAGGCGGCATACTTCGTTCTGCGGACTTTGGACACTAGCAATCACTCTCCTGGGCGAAGTGTGATGGATTCCCTGTCAGCTCCATAACGATTCCTCTCTATGTTACCGCTTACATAATGGTCCGGTAATGCGCTCGTTTCCCTCCTTCCCTGCGCACATTTATTTAGGAATTAATTAAATCATTAATTCCGAATTAAAATTACGTCTTTTGTTCTTCCATGTCAATATCTTTTTTGTTCAGCTTGACTCTATATTATTGATCTTTACTACTCTACTCTCCTTCCAGTTAATCCGTTTTTTATTTTAGTTTATTTAAAAATAAAAAGGCGCCGCCGCTGCAGCGCCTTTCGATAGCGATAACCGGCGGCTCCGGAAGCCGCCGCCTCCTGCCCGCTGCGTTATTTCCGCAGCAGCAGATATACAAAGTAAGGCGCGCCGATCAGCGCCACAACGACTCCGGCGGGTATGCCCCCCGCATCGCCCACATTGTGGCCGATGAGGTCGGCGACCAGCAGCAGCCAGCCGCCGGTCAGCACCGACACGGGCACATAGAGCTGGTGCCGGGGGCCCACAAGCGATCTGGCAATATGCGGCGCCATCAGGCCGACGAAGGAAATCGAGCCGGTAACCGAGACCGCCGCCGAAGCGAGGGCCACCGCCGCCAGCAGAAGCAGAAGCCGTTCCCGCTGCACAGGCACACCCAGACCTACGGTCACCGGCTCTCCGAGAGCCAGCAGGTTGAGCGCATTCGATTTATACAGAATATAGGGGATCAGCAGCACCAGCCAGGGCAGAAGCGCTCCGATGTACGGCCAGTCTGTCCCCCAGATGCTGCCGGCCAGCCAGTTCGCGATAAAATCGAATTTGCGCTGGTCCGTCGATGAGATGATGACAATCATCGTTCCGTTCAAGGCCAGCGAGCAGCCTACTCCGGTCAGAACGAGCCGGATCGGCTGAATGCCCTGTTCCCGGGAGTAGGACAGCAGATAGATGAGCACGGCGGCGGCAAGGCCGCCGGCGAAGCCTACGGCCGGCAGCATATAGGCGAACGAGGCCGCCTCAACCGGCACGAACAGGAAGAAGACAGCCACTGCTACTCCCGCTCCCGCATTGATGCCCACCAGCGCCGGATCGGCCAGATCGTTGCGGGTTACGGCCTGGAGCACCGACCCGGACAGGGCAAGCGCCATCCCGCCCAGCACCGTAACCAGCATCCGGGGAAGCCGAACCGAGAACAGCACAAAGTCATCCTTGAAGCTCCCGTGCCCGAATAAGGTCGGCAGGATGCGGCTGTACGATACCGAGGCGCTTCCTATGCCCATACCGGCCAGCAGCGTCGCGAGGAGAAGCACTCCCAGCCCCGCCAGGAGAAGACGGTATTTGGTTATCCAGCCGGTTGTAGTCATGACAGCAGCTTGTCCCCTTTGCGCACAATGATAAGAAAGAACGGCAGCCCCACCATGGAGACAATCGCCACAAGCGGCGTCTCGAACGGAGCGTTGATCATTCGTCCCAGCGTATCCGCCAGCACCATGAAGGCCGCGCCCGCAATTGCCGACAGCGGAAGTATACGACGGTAATCCGTCCCCGCCGCCGCCCTGACGATATGCGGCACCATGAGTCCGAGGAACGCCATATTGCCGACCAACGCCACCGAGGCGCCGGCCAGAAGCACGACGAGCAGATAGAGAACGAATTTGACCCGTCCGGCATTGACGCCGAGTCCGGTCGCAGCCGTCTCGTTCAGGCTTAAGATCGAGAGCTGGCGGGAGAGCAGCAGCGCTCCCGCGATGCCTGCCGCAATGACCGGCGCAACCGACCGGACCTGCGCCCAGGCGATTCCGATCAGGCCGGAGGCCGTCCACATCGTCACATCCTTGGAGACGTGGAATATTAAGCCGACGCCCTGCGTAACGGCGATCAGCAGCGCGGAGACCGCCGCGCCGGCCAGCACAAGCTGGAGCGGCGACAGCCCCGTGCGGGACAGCTGCCCCAGGCCAAAGACCAGACCGGCCCCCGCGGCCGCTCCGATGAAGGAGGCGCCCGTAAGGCCAAGGTAGGTCATCGAAGGCATCAAAGCCAGCGCCACGGTAATGGCCGCAGTGCCGCCTGAGGTGATCCCGAGCAGGCCGGGATCGGCCAGCGGATTGCGGGTCAGCCCCTGCATAATAGCGCCCGAAACCGACAGGGCAGCGCCTACGAGCAGTCCGGCGGCGATGCGCGGAAGACGGATTTCGCGAATCATGGTGGCATTGTCGCCGGTTCCGCCGCCGGTCAGCGCCATCCAGGCCTCATGCAGACTGGTCGTGCGCGCGCCCAGAACAAGCGACACGGCGAAGGACAGAAGCAGTACGGCAAGCGCCGTCAGCAGCTGGAACAGAAATGAGTGTTGGAGTCGTTTGGTCGTATCCATAAATTCCCCTTGTAAAAAAACGTCATCCATTATGTATGATAATGATTCTCATTATTACGTTAAAACCGGGAATTGTCCACTTTTTTCTTCGTCCGCGGATAGCGCAGCCCTCAACACCATGCCGATAAGCCGGAAGGAGCGCCCGTGAGTGAGCGTCCGTCCGGCTTGAGGTCAAACGAAGGAAGGAGAATCAGGCCCAGTTCCCGGCGCGGAACACCGGCTCCCAGGTGCCGTCCTGCAGCTCGCCGTCGATATCCAGCTCCGCACAGCCGATCATGAAGTCCACATGCGTGAGGCTGACGTTCGCCCCCCGTTCCAGCAGCTCTTCCCGGCTCATTCCGGCGCCCCCTTCCAGATTGACCGGGTAGGAGCTTCCAAGCGCAAAATGGCAGGAAGCATTCTCATCGATCCCTGTATTGTAGAAGACCCGGTTCATCTGCGAGATCGGCGAATTATGCGGCACCAGCGCTACCTCTCCGAGATAGGATGCGCCTTCATCAGTCGCCAGCAGGGAAGTCAAATGCTCCTTGCCGCTGCGGGCCTCATAGGATTCCACCCGCCCGTCCTTGAAGGTCAGGCGGATGCCGTCGACCAGCCGTCCGTTCAGGTTCAGCGGCAGCGTGCTGGATACGGTACCGTTCACGCCCGTACGCTTGGGCATCGAGTAGACTTCCTCGGTCGGCATGTTGGCCACAAAATGCACACCCCGGTCGTTAAATCCGCCCGCCGCCCGCCAGATATGGCCTTCCGGCAGCTCGACCCGCAGATCCGTTCCCGGGGCCCGGTAATGCAGACTCCGGTAGCGCTTGGCATTCAGCTTCCTTTCGCTCTGCCGCAGCCGTTCCAGATGCTTCTCCCATGCCGCCGCCGGATCGGGCGTATCCACCCGGTTCATCCGGAAGATGGCTTCCCACATAGCGGGAATCCGCTCTTCTTCGGGAAGATCCGCGAAGACCTTGTTAGCCCAAGCCGCCGTCGGCGCCTTGATGAGCGCCCAGCTGATCCGGTTGTTGCGGGTATAGGCCTGATAATTCTGGCGAAGCACCGCGGCCGCCTTGACCGAACGGGAGACCTTCTCCGAGTCGATTCCGTCGTACAGATCGGGATTCGGCACCTTGATATGAAGCGCTGCGCCGCCTTCCTCCGCGAACTTCTCCAGCATATCCGCCTGCCACTTCGGATAATAATCGAACGATTCGTCCGGGCCTTTCTCGAACCGGATCCGGCTGGTCTGCTCGTCTTCCCAGTCCACCAGGACATATTTGGCTCCGGCTTCATAAGCGCTTGCCACAATCTTCCGTGTAAGCTCCGCCGTCTCCAAAGGCGCATGCACCATCAGCACCTGACCGGGCTGGACATTCACGCCCACCTTGACGACCAGACGGGCGTAGCGTTCCAGCATCGTATTCCAATCTTTCATTCTTTACTCCTCCTTCTTAGTTGCGGGTACGACCGTCGCCGGAAGATCCAGCTCCAGCACCACCGGGCAGTGATCGCTGCCCATAATCTGACAATCGACGCTTGCTCCGGCAATCGAGGGCGCAAGGCGGCCTGACACCAGAAAATAGTCGATCCGCCAGCCGATGTTCCGCTCTCGCACCTTGGGCATATAGCTCCACCAGGAATAGACACCCTCTGTATCCGGGTTCAAATGCCGGAAGGAATCAATGAAGCCGGACTCCAGCAATCGGGTCATCCGGCCCCGCTCCTCGTCCGTGAAGCCCGAATTGCCGATGTTCGCCTTCGCGTTCTTCAGATCAATCTCCCGGTGGGCGACATTCAGATCGCCGCAGACAATCACCGGTTTGACGGCATCCAGCCGCAGTAGATGTTCAAGAAACCGGTCTTCCCATTCCAGCCGGAACGCAAGCCGGGAGAGGTCGCGTCTGGCATTGGGCGAATAGGCATTGACCAGGTAGAAGGAGTCGAACTCCAGCGTAATCACGCGGCCTTCCGTTTCTTCCATGCCCTCCATGCCATAAGCCGCAGACAGCGGCTCCAATCGTGTGAACACCGCCGTACCCGAATAGCCCTTTTTGTGGGCATAATTCCAGTACTGCCGGTATTCCCCGCCAAGCTCAAGCCGGATTTGGCCCTCCTGAAGCTTCGTCTCCTGCACGCAGAACACATCCGCGCCGGCGGCGGCGAAATAGTCGTTGAATCCCTTGTTCACACAGGCCCTGAGGCCGTTGACGTTCCATGACACCAGCTTCATGTCTTTCGGTTCCCCCTTGTCCTCTAGACATTATTCCCTTTGATGCGGGAGATGTCAATTTGCCTGCCGGAAGAGAAACGCCAAAAGACCGGGGAGCTGTCTCCCCGGTCTTTTGAATCCAGCGGGCAACACCTAGAAGGAACTTCCCCAGACTGCTACGCCTTCTCTGGACACGGCGGTAAAGCTCATTCCGATGCGCTGCGTCCGCTCGTTCCACTGCCGGACGAATACCCCGTCGTATGCGTTGCCGTCAATAGTCAGCCGCGCACCGTGCCCGCCGGTCAGCTCCCAGGTCCCGGAGACGGCACCGGAGATTGCCCCATCTTCGTTCAGCTTTATCGCCTGGGAGGCGACAAGGTCAGCCGTAATGTCCTTGCCGTGGCTTATATACTGGTACGACCCGGCAATTTGCTTCCCTTTATAACGGCCGATCTTCTCTCCGCTGTAACGTTCCGGGGCCGCCACCGGCCAGCCCTCGCTGTTCATGAAGAGCTGGTGCACCCGGACTTCATGCTCTTCTCCCCTGCCGGGGAAGCGGGTGTGGAAGATCAGGAAATACTGTCCTGTCTTCTCGTCGTAATAGGCGGAGTTGCGACCCGGCGATACGTATCCCAGCGTCTCGTCCGGATTCTTCGCGCCTTCCGCGGACCATTCGAAATTCCCCATCAGCTTGACTCCGTAAGGCGCATAGGCGGGATCGTCAAAAAGCTGCCCCGGCGTCCCCTGCGCCTCCGCCATCTTGCGGCCTTCCGCGTCCTCGAACGGTCCGTCCGGATTCTTCGACCGGGCAACGCGGATATTGTACCCGCCGTCGGCAGTCAAGCCGCCATAGGAGAGAAAGAGGTAGTAATAATCCGTCTCCGGGCTGTAGAGCATGTACGGGCCTTCGATCCGGGCGTGATAGCCGCCCAGCAGCTTGGTTCCATAGCCCTGCCCTTCCAGCGGGAGGCCGGTGGCCGGGTCCATTTTCAGGATATAAATCCCGCCGGAGTACGAACCGTAGACCATCCACAGCCCGCCGTCCTTGTCAAAGAACACATCGGGGTCCACCACATTCGGATGCTGGGTGGAATCATAGACCGTGCCGTCATCCGAAATGCCGGTCATTCCGGATTTCAGGATAATGCCCTTGTTCCGGTAAGGGCCCTCGATGGAATCCGCAACGGCGACCCCCATCGCCGACAGCGGGGAATCGCCCCGGCAGGCGTCGTAGTACATGTAGAACTTGCCGTCCGCCAGCTGAATGACATCCGGGGCCCAGAGCGTATCGGACTGCGCCCAGGAGAGCGTCTCCTCCAGTTCGGTGGTGACGTTCGGAATAAGCGCGTTCCCGTCATGCACACCGGATGCAATCGGCTCCCAGTTCATCAGGTCTGTAGTCTTGGCAGCCGTCAGATGCGAGCCGAACACATAATACGTGTCCTTCACCCGGATTACGGACGGGTCATGCACCGACACGTTGGTAAATTCGGGACTAGACGGCGCTTCTCCGCCGCCTTGGTTGCCGGCCGGCCCCGAGCAGGCGCCAAGCAGGAGCAGAACGGCCAGAGCGCCGAACGCAGGTTTCTTCACAAGGGTCCACCTCCATATGTATACCCTTACATTTTGCGCCCGGGATGGCGGGTTCGTCAATACTTTTATTTAGATGTATATGTTTTGTTTCATGTATTACTAAATATAAATTTAGCTCCCTGCTGCTCTCTCCACCAAAAAAAGTGCGGCCTCCAGAGAGACCGCACGCTTAAGAACCTGATTATTCAAAGTAGTTGTCGACCTGCACCGGCTGCTCATACGTTCCCGGCAGCTTGCGATGCTTCTTGAGAACCGCGTCCGGAGGGGTTACGGCCGGAGCCATCGGGTGCAGGAGCCAGGACTTGACATAATGCGTATCCGACACCTTGAACAGTGGCGGCTCCTTCTCATAGTCAATCGCCATGGCATACGTGCTTCGCATGGCGAAGGCGTCGCCCTTGGGCGGCTTGATGAGATCGGGCGGCGTTCCCGGGATGGCCGTCAGCATGGAGCCTTTGCTCTCGAGGCTCGGCATGGAGCCGAGAAGACCCCAGGTATACGGGTGGCGCGGATCGTAGAAGATCTCTTCGACCGTTCCCATCTCGACAATTTGCCCGGCATACATGACAGCTACCCGGTCGGCCATACTTGCCACAACGCCGAGGTCATGTGTGATGAAGATAATCGACGTTCCGATCTTCTTCTGGAGTTCCTTCATCAGATCGAGAATCTGGGCCTGAATGGTAACGTCCAGCGCAGTGGTCGGTTCATCGGCGATCAGCAGCTTCGGGTTGGCCGCCAGCGCCATGGCGATGACGACGCGCTGCCGCATCCCGCCGCTGAATTCATGCGGGTACTGCTGGAACCGCCGCTCCGGTGACGGAATGCCGACCAGCTTAAGCAGCTCAATGCCGCGTTTGACGGCGGCTCCGCGGGACATGTTCTCGTGCTTGTGCAGCACTTCCGTGATCTGCTTGCCGACCTTCATCATCGGATTCAGCGACGTCATCGGGTCCTGAAAGATCATACCGATCTCCTTGCCGCGGATGGACTGCATCTGTTTCTCGCTCTTCGTAATGATCTCCTGTCCGTCGAACAGGATGCTTCCGCCCTTATAACGGCCGGGAGGCGTGGGAATCAGCTTCATCAACGCCTGGGACGTGACGCTCTTGCCCGAGCCCGATTCGCCGACGATCGCCAGCGTCTCCCCTTTATCCACATGAAAGCTGACGCCGCGGATGGCCTGAACCTCGCCGCCGCGCGTATGGAAGGATATGGCTAAATCTTTGACTTCTAGCAGGCGTTCCATTCTTGTCTCCATCTCCGCTCTATCGTAGAAAGTTAATATTGATAATAATTATCAATAGTATAGACAAAAAGCGGGTCCAAATACAAGTCAAGATTGCAGGAAACGCTCCCAGCCGTTCTTAATGGTGTCCATCGCCCACTCCAGATGCTCCCGGCTCTCGTACTTTCTGGAGAAGCATTCTACATAATAAATCAGATCCAGATAGAAATCGTACAGCTTCCGTCGGCGAAGCTCATCCGGGGAATTGCAGAAGCTGCCGTACCCCTCGAAGAATGCCGGCGAATTCTCCAGATAGCGAAAGTAATACTCCATCAGCGGATCGCCCCAGAGCGCCCGCTCCCAGTCAATGAGCGCGGCGATCCGTCCGTCTTTTACAAAAATAATCCCATCCCACAGATCCCAGTGCACCAGCCGTGGCTCCGTGACCGCATCCAGCAGCGGAAGACGTTCCTCTATGGCCCGCCGCACCTCTTCCACCGGCATCGGCAGCGAGCCGCCGAGGCGGTCCGCATCCTCCAGTACCATGCCGATCATCCAGGCGAAGGTCTCCCGCCAGCTTCCTGTCGGTCCCTGCCCTCCGAACAGTCCGAACTGTTCGCCCCCGATTTCGTTGATCGCCCGGTTCAGCCGTCCCGCTTCGCGCTCGATGGCGGCCCGTTCCTCGGCGGTCAAGCTCCCTTTGAGGTCATTGTACGGCGTTCCGTCGATTCTCTCCATGATAAAATAATCCGCCGGCAGCCGCCGCCGGCTGTCGTCGTAGGCCAGCACCCGCGGAACGGGCACCGTGCCCGTCTCCGCCATCAGCCGCAGCGCCGCGACTTCGGCGCGCATAATGTCCCGCTCATAGGTCATGGTGGCGATGCCGTCCATGGGCGAGATTTTTAGAATCAGGGCCGAACCGTCGGTCAGCGCAACCTCATAAGCGGAGTTGAAATACCCGCCGGTCAGCTCCTTCGACTTCAGCAGCAGGCCTTTGTCTCTTCCCAGGCTCGATTCCACCAGCGCGGCTTGCAGATCAAAGCCGATTCTTGATTTCGTATGGCTCTCCATCCTTCTTCTCCTTCATCAATCGTGATAAGCCCGGATACCGACATAGACCGCGCCCAGGGCCGCTATTCCTTCCCGGATGGCTTCAGGCTCCAGATGGCCGTAGCCGAGCAGCAGCGTATTTCGGTCCGCTTCCCCGCAGACGGCAGCATACCGCGTCAGCGCGTAAACGCCGATCCCTTCCTTCCGGCAGGCCGCCTCCAGCGCCTCGGCGTCCGTCCCTTCGGGAAAGCGGACCGCCGTGTGCAGGCCGGAGGCTTCCCCCTGCGCCCGGACGTTGTCCCCGAACGCCGTCTCCAGCGCGGTGAGCAGAGTCTGTCTCTTAGTTCCGTAAATGCGGCGCATCCGGCGAACATGGCGGTCTAGCAGGCGTTCGCGCAGGAACAGCGCCAGCGCAGCCTGCTCCAACAGGGGGCTCTGCACGTCGAGGAAAGTCCGCCGGTGAAGCCACCGGCTCTTGAGAGAAGGAGGAAGCAGCGCAAAGCCGATTCGCAGGGCAGGGAACATGGTTTTGCTGAAAGTGCCGACATAGACGACCCGGGAGGGGTCCATTTCATACAGCGGGCTTACAGGCGCGCCCCGGTAGCGAAATTCGCTGTCATAGTCATCTTCGATTACATAATAGCTGCCTTCGGCCGCCATTCTTACCAGGGATGCCCTTCGGCTTGCCGGCAGAATTCCTCCGAGCGGGAACTGGTGGGACGGGGTTACATAGACCGCCGAGAGCGGCTTGCCCTCCAGAGTATCAACCCGCGCGCCCCGGTCATCCACCGGCATCCAGTGCACCGGCCGCCCGCCGAGCTGCATGATGGTGCGGATGCCCGGATGGGAGGGATCTTCGAGGGCGAAGGGACATCCTTCCTTATGCAGAATCCCGGCCAGCAGGTAGAGTGCCTGGGTTGAACCCGAAGTAATACAGATGTCCGCCGGGTCGGCCTCTATGCCCCGGCTGCGCAGCAGCCAGCCGGCGATTTCCGTCCGCAGCGGACCGTAGCCCTGCGGGTCTCCGTAGCCGAACCCGGCCGGGCTCAGCGTCCCCTGGGCCTCGCGCAGCGCCCGGGTCCAGGATTTCCACGGGAACCGGGTCAAATCCGGCTGTCCGGTCTTGAAATCCCATTTCAGCGGCGCCGCTGCCTCCGCTGCGCAGTCCGGAAGGCCGTCCGCCGGCTTCGATTGCGCCTCTTCTTCCGTCTCTTCTCGGCCCGGCTCCGTCCGAAGACCTTCCGCCACCCGGGTCGGAGCGCCCTGGGAGGTTACCGCATACCCTTCGGCAACCAGCCGTTCGTACGCCTCGGTGACCGTATTCCGCGACACGCCGAGACTCCGGGCCAGCTCCCGGGTCGAGGGCAGCGCTTCTCCGGCTTGAATGCGGCCCGAGAGCATCCGGTTCCGGAAGGACCGAAAGATCTGCACGGACAGGCCGGTCTCCGATTGAGGCTTCAGCTCAATGTCCCACACCGGCGTCTCTCCTTCCTTTAATCATGCTTTTCATGACTGCTCCAACTGGTCCGGTCAATAACCGCTTCAACTGGCGCTTCAAGCATACCAGCAGGGTTGCTATAATACTACTAACGAATCGTTAATGGTACGGAAGGGCCCTCCGGGAAGGACACTTCACTATGAATAAGAACAACGGCAGACCGGTTCTGGCGCTCGCCTTCATTCTGGCCGGCACCTCGCCCGTCGCAGGCCGGCTGCTTGCCGGCGAGCTCGAACCCTTCACTCTTGCCGCCGCCGGCCTCGGGCTGCTTCTGGCCGCAGCGCTGCCTCTGCGGGCAGGGGCCTTCCTGCACACGGCCCGCCGTCTTCGCGCCGCCGACTGGCGCATGCTTGTCATGCAGGCGCTGCTCGGCATCGTTCTCTTCCGGGCGCTGCTGTTCCTGGGCCTGCAATCTACCGGCGCCGCCGAGGCAGGGATTCTTACCGGCGCCGCCCCGGCGATAACCGCGCTGCTGGCCTGGCTCTTCCTGCGCGAGCAGCTCACCGCCCGGCGAATCGTCGGCATCGCTGCGGCGGCGGCCGGCATTGCGCTGCTGCAGGGAGCGGGCTTGCAGCCCGGCGGAATCTCTCTTCAGCATCTCGCGGGAAATGCCTTCGTACTGGCCGCGGCTGCGAGCGAGGCTACCTTCAACATCCTCGCCCGCAAATACGGCGCGGGTTCCCTGGAGGGACTTCGTCCGGGCATACAGGCGCTGCTCGTCGCCGCGATGGCCTTCCTTCTCTGCCTCCTGCCCGCTTCCCTGGAGCACCCGGTCCGCTCCTTGCAGGTTCTGGGAGCGGAGGAATGGGCGGCTCTCGCCTGGTACGGGTGGATCGTGACCTGGCTCTCCTTCACGCTCTTCTATGCAGGCGTCCGCCGCTGCGACGCCTACACGGTAGCGGCCTTCTCCGGCCTTCTGCCGCTGACGTCGATGATTCTGTCCGCCCTGCTGCTCGGGGAGCGGGTCAATGTCTATCAATGGACCGGCGGAGCCGTGGTGATGGCCGGCATAGGGATGCTCGGCGCTCTCCCCGGAACGCGGCAGAGCCGGCCCCGGTGATCCCGGAGCCGGCTCTGCTTCCTTCCTGCCGCAACTTCTTCCGCGTGCTGCCGTCAGCCCCGGAGTTGGCCTTCATTCCCGGCGTAACCCTTCAGCCAGGCCATGCTGTCGCGAACGCTCTCCAGCGGCGAACGGCTGCAGAAGTCTTGTTCTACAACGGCCCACTCCACACCGTGCGTCTCGGCGGCCGACAGAATGGACGGCAGATCCACTTCGCCTTCACCGAGAACGACGGTCTCCGCAGTTCCGTCCGGATTCTTCTTCATATCCTTCAGGTGGATGATCGGCAGCCGGCCGGCGTAAGCCGCCATGTAGGCCACCGGATCGTATCCCGCATGATGCACCCAGCAGGTATCCATTTCGACCTGAAGCACATCGGCCGGCACTCCGGCATAGATGGCATCGAAGGCCGTCTGTTCTTCGTACCGTTCCAGCAGCTCGAAATCGTGATTATGATAGAGCAGCTGAGAGCCCTGCGCCTTGACCCGTTCGCCGATGATCTTCAGATTCGCGATGACGGCCGCCCAATCGCGCTCTTCCTCCGACAGAAAGGGGATGATCAGGCGGCGGTTGCCGATGGCCTGATTATAGGCGATTTCGGCTTCCGTGTCGTTCAGCAGCGCCTGATAGGGACGATGGGCGCCTACGGCCACAAGCCCCGTCTCGTCCAGCAGCGCCTTGACTTCCCCGGCGCTCCGTCCAAAATAGTTGAAGAATTCCACCCCGGCATATCCCATAGCCGCCACTTGGCGGAGGGTCCCTTCAAAATCCTCTTCAAGCTGCTCCCGCAGCGTATACAGCTGCAATCCAATCTTCAGCACCCGCGCTACACTCCTTCACCTGAACAATATACATGCCGAATGACGGAGCAACTGATCCGTCTTCCTTCCCATAGTAATATGAAAGCGGTTATAATAGAATGAAGAATCTGATTTCAACCTGAACAATCTGCTCCTATTTCATTCACTCAAGGAGGCGCTACCGGATCATGCCGGCTTGTACCGTTCTGTCGGCGGGCTTCTCGCTGCACCGCAAGAAATTCCAGTATTCCGTTCCCGAAGGATTGCCTTATTATCTCTTCCGGCTTCAGACCGAAGGAACCAGTTCTACCCTGATCGGAGGCTCCTCTGCTCCCATGTATGCAGGGGATCTGCTCGTCATCTGTCCCGGAGAGCCTTATCAGCTGATTATCGAGCATTCGCAGCGCAAGCCGGGGCTTACAGCCAGCGGGGACTTCTTCATCTTCGCGGAAGGACCGTGGCTCGATGCGTGGCGGGACAGGGCGAGCCGCCCTTCTCTTCAGTCTGTTCCGGCCGACGGAGCCATTGCCGGACTGTTCCGCACCCTCGTGCAGGAGCAGCGGCGGCACTCCGCCTATTCAGCCGACATCTCGGCTTCCTATCTGCAGATTCTGTGCATGGAGATTGACCGGATTTCGGAGGAAGCGCCGCCGGCCCATTCTTCGGAAGCCGCAGCAAGGGGAATGAAGCAGTATATCGAAGAGCATGCTGCTGGCGTCGTGCGCCTGGAGGAAGTGGCCGCCCATACCGGTCTGTCGGTCTCGCGCGCCGTCCGGCTCTTCAAGGAGGCTTACGGTCTAACCATTATTCAGTATGCGAATGAGGTACGGCTGGAAATGGCGAAGGAGCGGATGATGTACAGCCCGATGCCGCTGGAGCAGGTGGCGGAGACCTGCGGATTCGCAAATTATACCTACTTCTTCCGGCTCTTCCGCCGCCGATACGGCGTATCTCCGGCCCGTTACCGGGAATCCGTCCGTTAGACGCAAAAGAAAATCCGGGCAGCAAAAAGGAGCGTCATCATAAGTGATCCGCTCCTTCCGCATGGCTTTGTTCAGTTGTGCCCGCTTATCCGGCTTCACCCGGACATGCTGGGAAATATCGGCGTAATCCCCGTTCGTTCTCCGGTTCATCACCGGACTCCATCCGCCCTGCCGCTGCGCTTGCAGCAGCGCCTTGCGGCTCTTCGTTCTTGCCATTTCTTCTCTCACTCTCCTATGGGTCCCGCTTCAGCTTACACCTGTCAGTGTACCGGAGCGTCTCCGTCCCCGTCAAGGCTGCGAACCTTGATGGCTGCAAGCGTCAGCAATCTGACTTCAGGCCGTCCGGCCAATCGCCGTTCGGTATAGACATAATCCACCGTCTCCCCTTCTTCCAGTGAGGCTGCCGCGGCCTTCAATTCATCGCTGAACTGAAAAGAGGTCGCTTCGCCGTAGACGTCGATCTCGACGGTGTGGCCGTCGGCGAGCCCGTTATAAATGCCGGACCCGTGCTTCAGCGGTAGCGGCGCTTGCAGCTTCGCGGCGGCAACCTTGCCGGCCGGAGCGGTGCCCGGGGAAGCGGCGCTGGCTCCGGATACAATTGGTACCGTCAGCAGGAGAGCAGCAGTAAGTACAGCAATATAAGAGGATTTCGTTCGGTTCTTCATCGAGCATCACTCCCTCGTGGTTGTACTCCTTTTATAACCGAATTGCCCGGTCATTAATCCGTATACCCGAAGCGCGCAGCGAAGATCTCAGCCCACTTGCCGCCCGGTTCGGGCGGATCGGCAGTCATGCCGCTCGCAGGTCTTGAAGCGTCCCTTGAAGTCCAGCCGGTGATCAGTCACCAGAAAGCCGTACTCCCGTTCCAGACGCGCTTCCAGCTCTGCCAGCCAGTCTTCCTTGATCTCCGTCAGCTCTCCGCAATCCTCGCAGATCAGGTGGTGGTGCATATGTCCCTGCCCTCCCCCGCGCAGATCGTAGCGGGCAGGGCCGTCCCCGAAATTCATTTTCTCGACAATATGCAGTTCGGACAAAAGATCCAGCGTCCGGTAAATCGTGGCCATGCCCAGATTGGGATGGTCGGGCTTCATCTTCAGATAGATATCCTCCACCGTAAGATGCTCCGTCTCATTCTCCAGCAGAACCCGAACAATGGCTTCGCGCTGGGAAGTCAGCTTATATTGTCTGGCGGCGAACTGGGCCGCAATATCACTCATGGTCATCAAGGATCGCACCATCCTCTCCGGGCCGCTTAAGCCGCCGATTCTTAATTATAATAATTATCATATAGTAATAATATCAAATATTTGGGCTCTTGAAAAGGAGGAGGCGTTCCCGCCTGCAACCTTTATTCCTCCTGAATCGTTTATACGGACATCAGATTCCTCAACCGTCTGAATGAAAGGGGTTAATAGGATGAAAAAGAAAGCAGGCTCGATAACCTTCGCTTCGCTTGCGCTCACCGCTCTCCTGAGCCTTTCCGTGGCCGGGTCCCTGTACGCGGCTGCCGCCCCGTTCGGAGATCTGGGAACAACCGAAGGCAGCGACAAAATCCAATCGCTGCATTCGAAAGGGATCATTCAGGGCATGAACGCCCAAAGCTTCGCGCCAAAGGCTCCGCTCACCGCCGCACAAGGCATACAACTGATCGCCGGGGGCTTCCAGTTCAGTCTCGACGCCATCCGGTTCATCCAGGAGCCGAAGGCCGCGCAGGTCTTCACGAAAGTACTGGACGGCCAATGGTATACGGAGGCGTTCCTCGGCGTCTATCATAACGGCGTCCCCGTGCCCGAAGACATCGATCCCGCGTCCAGGCTGACGCGGGAGCAGTTCACCTTCCTGCTCGTCCGGGGAATGGAACAGGCGGGGTCTCTGCCTCTTATCAACGTGAAGCCTTCCGGCATTGCCGATGAGAGCAGCCTGACGCCCGAGTATCAGGGCGCCGTAGTCCGTTCGCTGAAATACGGCATTACGCAGCTCGACAGCAGCGGCCGGTTCGACCCGAAGCGGGAGATCAGCCGCGGCGAAGCGGCGGTTATGCTCTATGATGCCCTGGACTATCTCCGCCAGCATCCCGCTCCCGCCGCAGCCGACAACTCCTGAATCTTTCTATCTTGCCTCTTCGGCTTCCGGCGTGATATAGTCGAGAGGCATTTTATCCCAAAATCAAATAGACCCGTTCTTCACTAGGGGAGTCCGCGTGGACTGAGACGGCGAGAGCCGGACCCTTGGAACCTGATCTGGATCATACCAGCGTAGGGAAGTGATACGAGGATTCGATGAAATTGAAAGCGCGCGTTTCTTCGCCGTTCTCTTCATGAACCCGTCCACTTCCCTGTGAAGCGGACGGGTTTTTTGTTGGGTCTGAAAGGAGGAAATTCGATGAATCCGGATCCGGAGCTCAGAACCCCGCCTCCCGGACAACGCGAGAGGCCGCCGCTAAGCAAGACGTTCATCCCCCCGCTTCTGGCGGTTGCGGCGGGACTTGCCGTCTGGGAAGCCGGAGTTCGGGCGGCGGGAACCCCAGCCTACATCCTGCCGCCTCCGACCGCCGTTCTTCGCGCACTGGCCCAGGAAGCCGGGCCGCTGTTCATGGTCCATCTGCCCGCTACGCTCGGCGAAGCGGCGGTTGGCCTTCTCCTGGCTCTGGTCGCCGGAATGGCGCTTGGACTCGGAATGGCGCTTAGTCCCGCGCTGGAGAAGGCGCTGTATCCGCTGCTCGTCTTCAGCCAGACGATTCCGCTTGTCGCTCTGTCGCCTCTGTTCATTCTCTGGTTCGGCTATTCGCTGTGGAGCAAAGCCTTTGTGGTGCTGCTGACGGCGTTCTATCCGATCATGGCAGGGCTGCATGACGGAATCCGCCGGGCAGGAAGCGAATATCGCGGGCTGATGCTGGCGATGGGGGCGAGGCGGCGCCAGGTTCTGATCAAGGCGGAGATTCCGGCCGCCCTTCCTGCTTTCTTCGGCGGTCTTCGGCTGGCCGCCGTCTACAGCGTAATCGGAGCTACAATCGGGGAATGGCTGGGCGGAAGCCGGGGACTCGGCTTCTACTGCCGGCGTATGGCTTCCGGCCTCCGAAGCGCCGATATGTTCGCCGCCGTCGTGCTGCTTGCCGCTCTGGGCCTCTCGCTGCTGCTGACTGTCCGGCTGGCGGAAGCTGTCATCTGCCGGAGAAGCAGCCTTGGGCGGATAGAAGATTACAAGGAGATGAGAGGATGAATTCAAGATTGAGGAGTTCGGGAGGCGGCCCGCTGCTCCTAGCCGTGGTGCTTGGCCTCCTGCTGGCCGCAGCAGGCTGTGGCCGGATGACGGGTGCAGCGGTTCAAGGCGCAGCGGTTCAGGGCGATCCGGCAAGCGCCCAGAACGCGGCGGATGCCGCCCGGCCGGGATCGGCGGACGAGAGCAGGTCCCGGCCCGACCAGCTGACCGTCATGCTGGACTGGTATCCGAACGCGGTGCATTCGTTTCTTTATGCGGCGGAGGAGAACGGTTATTTTGCCGACAGGAATCTGAAAGTCAAACTGCGGATGCCCGCTGAAACCAACGATGCCTTGAGACTGGCCGCCGCCGGCCAAGTCGATCTCGCTCTGACCTATCAGCCGCAGGTTCTGATGGCGCGGGGGGCGTCCGTTCCCGTCAAAGCGGTATCCGCCGTTGTCCGCCATCCGCTGAACCGGCTGCTGATCCGGGCAGATGAAGAAGGAATCACACGGCCCCGAGAGCTTCCTGGCCGGACGATCGGGTATTCCTCTATTCCGCTCTATGACGCCATGCTCCGTACCATGGTCGAAGCGGACGGCGGCGACTCTTCCCGGCTGAACCTGGTCGATGTCGGCTATGACCTGATTCCCGCTCTCGCCACCGGACGGACCGATGCCGTAATCGGCGGATTTGTCAACCACGAAGAGCTGCTGCTGGACAAGCAGCATTGTCCCGTTCTCTCGCTGAATCCGGCGGATTTCGGCGTACCCGATTATGCCGAGCTGGTCTTCGCCGCCAGCGAGCAGACCCTGGCCGAACGCGGCGAAGTGATCCGGCGGTTTCTCGCCGCCGCTGCGGAAGGACAGGCCTATGTCAAAGGCCATCCGCAGGAAGCGCTGGCGATTCTGCTGAAGCATGAGGAGACCGCCGCTCCGCTTGATCCGGAGATTGAGCGGGCCAGCCTTGCCCTGCTGCTGCCGCTGATGGATTTCGGAGACGAGCCCTACGGCTACCTCGGCCCGGAATCCTGGGACCCGATCGGGAGCTGGCTTAAAGACCGGAAGCTGCTGCCCGGAAATATCGACCCGAAGGAGGCCGGTTCCGACAATCGCCTGATTGCTCCGTGAGCCTGCCCTTCTCTGTACCCTCTCGCTTCTCGCTCTGCGGCAGAATTACGCTCTTGCAACGCAAACAGGTTCTCAACTTATTCACAAGGAGGATTTCCCATGTCTTACCTGGATCAAGTTCGACAAGTCAACCCGCTTGTCCACAACATCACGAATATTGTTGTCGCCAATTTCAGCGCGAACGGTCTGCTCGCTATCGGCGCTTCCCCTTTCATGGCTGCCGGCCTGCCCGAAGTCGAGGAAGCCGCCGCGATGGCGGGGGCCGTCGTGCTCAATATGGGCACGCTGGACGAGCTCTCGCTGGAAGCCATGCTGCGCGCCGGCCAGTCCGCGAACCGGAGCGGCGTTCCGGTCGTGCTTGATCCTGTAGGTGCCGGCGCCACGGCCTACCGGACCGAATCGGCTTCCCTGCTGGCCCGCAGTCTTAAGCTTGCGGCCATCCGCGGCAATGCGGCAGAGATTGCGAATCTTGCCGGAGAAGCCTGGGCCAGCAAGGGAGTGGATGCCGGAGAGAGTGCGGGAGACATCGTTCCGGCCGCTGAACGCGCTGCCCGCCTCTACGGCTGTGTCGTGATCGCGACCGGACGGGAGGATGTCGTAACGGACGGCAAGCGAACGCTCCTTATCCGGAGCGGTCATCCGCTGCTCACCCGCGTAACCGGCACGGGCTGCCTGCTGAGCGCCGTCATCGGCGCCTTCGCGGCTGTTGCCGGAGGCGGCGTCCTGGAGGCGGCCGCAGAGGCCGCGGCCTTCTACGGCTCCGCCGCTTCCCTCGCCGCCGAGGCGGCGGCCGATCTGGGGCCGGGCAGCTTCCAGATTGAATTTCTGAACCGGCTGTCCACCCTGCAATCCGGCAGCATCGGGGAGCTGGCGCTCATCCGCGAGCGCGAGCAGGTGGACCGGGTGACGCCATGAACCGGGATGGTCACCATGAATGCCGGGAGATGCAGAGCGGCCTGCCTCTAGGCGGTGCCCTCGGCTCCGGCGGATCAATAGCCGATGCCTGCTCGGTCCCGGTCGCTCTCACCATAGCCGGATCGGACAGCGGCGGCGGAGCCGGCATCCAGGCCGACCTCAAGACGTTCCAGGAGCTCGGCGTCTACGGAACGTCCGCGCTGACCGCCATTACCGCCCAGAATACGCTCGGCGTTCAGGGCGTGCTTCCGGTAGCGGCGGAACAGGTCGGCATGCAGATGGATTCGGTCGCTGCCGACCTCCCTCCGGATGCCGTCAAGACCGGAATGCTGTTCAGCGGAGAGATTATCGAGACGGTCGCCGAACGGGCTGTCCGGTACGGATGGAAGAAGCTCGTCGTTGATCCGGTCATCACGGCCAAGGGCGGCGCACGCCTGCTGCGCGAAGAGGCTCTGGAAGCGATGAGGCGGCAGCTTCTGCCGCTTGCGCTGGCCGTGACGCCGAATGTCCCGGAGGCCGAGCTGCTCGCCGGCTTCCCGATTCGCAGCTTCGCCGACCGGGAGCGGGCCGCGGCCGCCATTCACTCCCTCGGGAGCCGGTTCGTCATTCTGAAAGGCGGACACGCCGAGGAAGACGGAGACCGGGCGGTCGATCTCGTCTATGACGGCAGCGGGTTCCTCCGGCTGGAGAGCCCACGGATTGCCACCCGGCATACGCACGGCACCGGCTGCACCTTCTCGGCCGCCCTCGCCGCCGAACTGGCGCGAGGCGCTTCGGTCCCGGAGGCCGCAGCGGCCGCCAAGGCGTTCGTGCAGGCGGCGATCGAAGACGGGCTCGGCCTTGGGAGCGGACACGGGCCGACCAATCATTTTGCCTACAAGCGCCGAATGGCCCGAAGGGAGCGCGAAGAGCATGTCTGAGTTCTCCGAACGCTTCTTCACCAGTCCGGACAGCCCGGAGGTGGCAGAACTCGGGGCCTCCGGGGAACTCGCCCGCCGCTGGAGCAGGGGTAAGATCGCTCCGCTTCTTCGCGTCTACTTCATTATGGGCAGCGCCGATACCCGGGGCCGTCCGCCCGCAGACGTCCTGCGGGAAGCGATCACCGGCGGCGTCACCCTGTTCCAGTTCCGGGAAAAAGGAGCGGGCGCCCTCACCGGGCCGCCCCTTCTCCGGCTCGCCCGCGAGCTGCGGGCGATCTGCCGGGCGAGCGGCGTGCCGTTCCTGGTCGACGACGACGTCGAACTCGCGCTCGCCGTCGGTGCCGACGGCGTCCACGTCGGCCAAGAGGATGCTCCTGCCGCCGGGCTGCGGCAGCGGCTCGGTCCCGCCGCCATCCTCGGCGTGTCTGCGCACACGCCGGAAGAGGCCCGCCGGGCTGCCGCCGACGGGGCCGATTATATCGGCGTCGGGCCGGTCTACCCCACCGGATCGAAGCCCGACGCGAAGCCCGCCTGCGGCCCCGGGCTTCTGTCCGCGCTGCGGCGGTATGAGCCGGACCTTCCGATGGCCGCCATCGGCGGACTGACGGCGGGCAATGCCGCCCCCGCGCTTGCAGCCGGAGCGGACGGACTGGCCGTCATCTCCGCCATCGCTGCGGCGGAGAATCCCCGGCGGGCCGCGGCCGAGTTAGCCCGCCTGTACGGCGGTGGCCGCTGATGGAGGCCCTGCGGAGCGGTCATGGCGGCCAGGCTGAAGCGGCTTAATTTCGTCCTTAAGGAATGAACAAAAAGAACAAAGTCCCGCTCATCAGGGCTTTGTTCTTTTATTTTGGGGTTCGTTCAGTTCATTCAGCTCGTTCAGGCCGTTCAGTTCATTCAGGAAGTTCCGGCCTCGCGGTATTCCGTCGGCGTCTTTCCAGTAGCCTTCTTGAACACCTGGGCAAAATAGCGCGGGTCCTGATAGCCGACAAGCGGAGCAATCCGGTATACCTTTACTTCGCTGCTCGTAAGGAGATATTTGGCTTTCTCGATCCGGCAGTGGGTCAGATACTCCAAGAACGTATAACCGGTCGTATTCTTGAACAGCGTGCAGAAATGGCTGACGGACAAGCCCGCTACCTCTGCGGCTTCTTCCACGCCGATCTCCTTGCTGTAGCTCGATTCGATGAACCGCCGCACCTTGTCGGCGATACTGCGGGGATCGTCCTTCGGCACAGTATGGACGGCCGACGCAATCGCCGCCGTCAGCTCCGCCGCCGCTTCGGCCATCATTTCATCCAGCGTCCCCAGCCTGCGAAGTCTGTCCAGCAGCACATCCGGAGACCCCGGGGAAGAGCCGGTCCATTCCTCCAGACCCCGGTAGAGCACGACCAGCAGCTCCGTCAAATGGCGTTCCGCCTGTTCGCGGGTTGCCGAAGCGGCCGACAGCGCCTCCCGGAACCGGTTCAGCCCGTTCCGGAGCCGTGCGGCGTCCAGCTGGCGGACACTCTCCGCAAGCTCCCGCTCCGCATCCATCGGGTAAGCGGCCGATCCCGCTGCTCCGCGCTCTTCCACCGGAGCATAGACGCGTCCGGGACCGTCGTAGAACCGGCGGACCAGCGCCTTGGATGCTTCGGCGTAAGCGGTGGACAGCTGTCCGAGCCCGGCATGCTCCCGGCTGATGCCCGCCGAGCAGCTCAGCTTGGCATACCGGCGGATGGTCTCGATCAGGTCCGCCGCCACCTCTTCGCGGGTACCCGGATTGGCTCCGGGGAACAGCAGCACCCATTCTCCTCCGTGGTAGGGGAACAGGGCCAAGCCCCGCCAGCCCGTTGACCATTCCTCCAGAATGTTGCGGATGGCGAACAGCCACAGACGTTTTTCTTCGTCCGTCCATGCGCTGCCCAAGCCGGCATAGCCGTCCAGTTGAACGGCGATCAGGAAATAGCTGTCCTCCAGTTCGCCGCGCTCCAGCCATTTCAATTGCTGCAGCGGTCCGTCACGGCCTTCGATCAGTCCGGCGAACAGCCGCTCCCGCGCCAGCTCCGAGAGCGCCCGGGCGGAGTGCAGCAGCTGATCGTTCTCGCGCCGGGTATCCAGCTTCTCCACCGCTCTCTCCAGCATGACTTCGAGCTCGTCGTGATCGATCGGCTTCAGCAGATAATCGAACGCCCCCATCCGCAGCGCTTCGCGGGCATATTCAAATTCGCCGTATCCGCTGATAAAGATAAACAGCAGGCGGTCGTTCGCGCTCAATACTTCGCGCATCAGCGACAGCCCGTCGATTCCGGGCATCCGGATGTCGCTGATGACAATATCGGGCGCCGTCTCTTCAATCAGCTTCAGTGCAGCCTCGCCATTCCTGGCCTCGCCGACAATTCCGATTCGCAGCTCCTCCCACGGAATGGCGGCCCTCAGGCTCCGCAGAATGATGGGCTCATCGTCTACGAGCAGCGCTTTATACCGTTCCGTTCCGCGTTCCACGGGCGTTCTCATCACTGTTCCCTCCTCCATTATGGCATTCCCGAGCTTCGTATCAGCTGCCAGTACCGCACCGAAGCCTGCTCGGTCTCCTCCAGCGCCTGTCTTGCATTCTCCGTCCCGTCCAGCATCCCCCCCAGGCCGTTCAGGAAGGCTTTCTTCACCTCGGGCGACAGCATATTGTCATACGGCACAAAGCTGTCCGGGCTATCGGCCAGCATACGCGCCACCTGCGCGAAGACCGGTCCGGTCTGATCGGGATCGAACGCTACCTCCATAGAGGGGATGCGCCGTCCTTCGTAGACGATCCGGTTCTGGACTTCCTCTGTGTAGAAAGCCTTCATGAAATCCAGCGCCGCCTCAAGCTTGGCGCCCGACAAGTTCGAGGACAATCCTATCCCGATCGTATAGCCGCCGGCTACGGATCGCTCTCCGCCCTCATGCAGAGCCGGAAAAGGCAGAACTCCGACCTGCTCCCCGAAGTTCTCCGCCGCACCCATTCCGCCGAACAGATTGATGTCCCAATTCCCGTTCAGGTACATGGCCGCCTGCCCGCTCGTGAACTGGCGGACGGCTCCTTCCGTAGAGAGCGCATTCGCATCCGGGCTGAAGGCGCCTTCCCGAATCCACCGCTCCAGATGCGCATAAGCCGACTGATAGGCATCATTGCGGAAGGAAGCCCCCTGCACGCCTGCGGCAATCCCCCGAATCGGTTCGGGTCCTGCGTAACGGTCGAGCAGATAATGGGCAAAAATGCCGGCAGGCCATCTGTCCTCGTTGCCGAGGGCGAACGGAATATATCCGGCCGCCTTGAGGCGCACAATCGCCTCGTCGAGCTGCGCCAGCGTCTGCGGCGGCGCAATGCCGAGCAGCTTGAACAGCGCCTGATTATAGTAGAGCGGCTCGGCATTGCCTTCAATCGGCAGCCCGTAGACATGCCCGCCGAACGTCCAGAGCTGCAGGTCCTTGAACTGGTGCTCCAGGCCGTTCTCCCGCAGAAAGCCGGTAAGATCCGCAAGCCGGTTCGAGCGGACATAAGGTTCGATCTCGGCCCCCCCGAAGAGCACGAACATATCGGGAGGCGTGCCCGTGACCATCTCTCCCTTGAGCCGCTGCTCCCGGTGTGTGGTCTGGTCGATGCCTTCGACACTGATCTTGATATTGGGGTGGCTCATTTGAAATGATTCGACGGTCTGCTCAAAGATTTCCAGCAGAGACCGGTCATGTTCCTTCACCCAGAAATGACGGAAACTCAGCGTGATTTTGTCCGGCGGATTGGGCTCGGCAGGCGCCGACTCCCCCCGGACAATCACCAGGACCGCTCCGGTCATCAGCACCGCATAGGCCGCGAGCCATCCCCACTTTGACAACCATTTCATACCCTAGCCTCCTTCCTTGTTCATATTCGGCCGCTTAGGGAAGAACGCAGGGAATTCGCAGCCGAATCACCGAACCGCAGCCCGGCGACGAGCAGATCATAATGCCGTAGACCGGGCCAAAACGCAGGTTCAGCCGGTCATGGACATTTCTCAGGCCTACGCCGCGGTCATTGTACTTCTTCTGCCCGCTCTTGTCTTTCTCCCAGACCTCGGACAGTGCGGAGAGATCGAATCCCGGGCCGTTGTCGGCGATCAGGATAAGCAGATCCCCGCCCGGGGCCTGCCGAATGGAGATGTCGATCGTGCCGGGCGATTCCATCGGCTCAATGGCATGATACAGCGCGTTCTCGACGATCGGCTGCACGATCAGCTTCTGGGTCATATACGTCTTCAGTTCCGGTTCTACCGCGATGGAGTAGGAGAACTTGTCCTCGAACCGGAATTTCTGAATATCCAGGTAATGCCGGACATGCTCCATCTCCATGCCGAGCGGGATGAGTTCCTGGTTCTGGCTGATGCTGATGCGCAGCAGCTTGCCGAGCGAAACGACCATCCGGCTGATATCCCGATTGCCGTGCAGAACCGCCATTGAATTGATGGATTCCAGAGAGTTATAGATGAAATGCGGATTAATCTGGGCCATCAGCGCCTGCATCTCCGCTTCTTTCTTCCGAAGCTGCTCGGCTTCCACCTGCTGCAGCAGGCTCTGAATTTGGTCGCTCATCCGGTTGAAGCCGTCGATCAGATGATCGCTCTCGTCGTTCGCGGGCTCCGGTCTCGCTATCGGCAGAAAGATTCCCTGCTTCACCCGCTTCATGCCCGCCACTGCGCCGCTGATGCTCGCGATCAGCTTCCTCACGAAATAGTGGTCGAACAGAAAGGCCGACAGCAGCGAGATCAGGCTGAGCGCAATGGCGATATTGCGGATCGGCGCCGTCTCCGCCGTAATCAGGTTCATCGGAGTAATGGCGGTCAGGTACCAGTCGGCATTCTCGGACGGCAGATAAGTAATCAGGGATCGTTCGTTCTGGTAACGGTCGATATAATGATCCTTCTCCCGCTTATATCCACTCTGCAGGAACGGAAAAGCGGTCTGCTCCCCCAAATGTTCACCCGACTTGCTGAAGACGATATTGCCCTGGCGGTTCACAAGCAGAATATCGCCTTTCTTGAGGGTCGCAGCCTCCCACATGATCTGATCCAGCAGCTCAGGCTTGACATAGACGACCAGATAACCGATATCCTCCAGCGAGTAGTAATCCTTGACGACCCGCGCCTGAATCAGAACAGATTGCCCGGATGCCGCCGAACCGTTCTCCCCGGGTCCCGACCAGACCGGGCGGCCCTCCGCCCGAATCATGGCCTCATACCAGGGCTGCTTCTTCAGATCGGCAAAGGACAACGAAGCATTGTTGTATTGATAGATCGTCCGGTCCTTGCCGAACAGGCTGAACGAGCTGACCATGGCATGATTGATCAGCAGATTGTTGATATCCTGCTTTCGGTCGTATGTAAGTGCATAACCCGGCTGCTTCAGCGCCTGCTGAATGGGTGTCTGCAGGATCGCGGAATTCGTAACATACGAAATCTCGCCCAGAGCGAACCCCAGCTTGCGGTCCGTTTCCTGCAGCGAGATCCAGTAGAAATTGCTCGATTTGCTCTCCATGGCGTTCGAGAAGCTGATATACGTCACCGTTCCCATAAGAATGACGGGAATGAAGACCAGCAGAATAATGGCGAACAGAATTTTGCGGCGAAGCTTCATTCCCCGTCTCCCTTCCGGTATTGTAAGCGTTCTATTCTATCCCGGTTAATCTATTCGCCGCAAGAAAGCCGGATTCCTGCGGCGGGCACCCGGTCCTGCGGCTGCCCCTTGGAAGGCGAGCCTTCACGCGCAGCAGCCGGGTTCGGCGGAGCCAGTCCTCCTTCTCCAGTCTAGAGCAAAACCGGAAGTCCGCCGACGAGGCAAACTTCCGATTTGGGGTGGAAATATTTCCGGTGTATACTGGTACTATTCTTATCAGAAAAGGAGCAACCGTTCCATGCCCATTAACCGTCCGCTGCTGAACGACAGCGACTTCCAGGAAGCGATGGACCGCCGGCTGCCCGTCCGGGTCTTCGAGAACGACCATCTCGTTCTCTCCGGAGGTACCGTCGTCCGTTTTACCGACTCCGACATTATCATTCAGAACCGCGTCAGCGACTTGACTTATTATTCGCGGCGAAGCTGCGAGTTCTTCGAAGTGAAATAACCCAAACAAAGAGGCCGTCTTTTGAGACGGCCCCTTTGTTTGGCGATATAAGGCCCGAACCTGCCCCTTAACGGGCAAGCGAGGCGTTCGCGTTCATTTTTTCATTCAGGATGGCTTGAAAACTCTGCGATTTCTCGTCTGCGTTCTCACGCTTGGGAGCGAGAGGGGGTACGGGTCTAAAGTATTGCTGATTGAATGCCATCAGGTTATGTACAGTCATGCTCACTTCAACCTTCCTCCTTCGATTGGCTGCGCGTCAAACGCAATGTTTTCTCATACTTACCCCAAGGTTTCCAGTCCTAAACAATTTTGAGTGAAAAAATTTATAAAATTTTAGATTTAATTTTCCCGGTCGGCCTTTTTCCTTTTTTGTGGTATTATGGGCGCATATTGATTCTGGAGGGGTCGGATTGGGTAAGTTCATTGGTTTTGTGCTTCTATGGAATCTGGTTGGCAACCCGGTTCTGGCGCTGCTGATTCTCATCGCCATTCTTTATATTCTGGACCGCCGCTATGTCGGCATCTTCCCCAGCATTGTGCGTCCTTTTAAGCGGGGAAGACAAATCTCCCGGCTGCGCAGCACGCTCTCGATGAATCCGAATGACGTTTCTTCCCGGTACGAGCTGGCCCGGCTGCTTGCCGAGCGCAAGAAGTATGCCGAGGCCCGGGAGCTGCTCGCCGGCATTGAAGACCGTTATGAGCAGTCCGCCGATTACTGGGTCGATCTCGGTATGGTCGATCTGAAGCTGGGCCGGCTGGAAGAGGGAGAACGCCGGGTCCTTCAAGGTCTTGAGCTGAACCCGAAATCCCGTTACGGCGAGCCTTATCTTCGCCTTGCCGAAGCCTTCCGCCATACGGACCGCGATAAATCGATGCGCTATCTTCATGAATTTCAAGCCGTTCATTCCTCTTCCAGCCAGTCCTACTACCTGCTGGGCTCGATGTACCGGACACTCGGCAATTCCGGAGAAGCCAAGCGGTCGTTCAGGGAGTCGGTAGCTGTCTACCGGTCGCTGCCCCGCTACAAGAAACGTCAGGAGCGGGGCTGGGCGCTCCGCAGCTGGTTCGCCGGTCTGCGCTGAGTCCGGCAGTAATCCCAAAAAAGTCCTGTCCGGCATGCCGGACAGGACTTTTTGCAGGCGAAACGCTACATCTTGAGGGCTGAATCTTCACCGCCGGCGCTCTTGTCGCCGCGAAAGCGCCGCACGGCATTAACTTGGACGGTTCCGCGCGATCTCTCCATCGGCTCTTCCGGCATCCTGGCTCCCTTGTTAATCCTCGTCCTGAGCTTCTTCCACTTCATAGACACAGCGGAACTGCTCCACACCCGCAGGATTGACTCCCAGCGAATAGACCATAAATCCAAGGCGGCGGTAGAAGTCGGCAGCCAGCTCGTCGCCCGTCTCCGCCAGAACAAACCTGGGGTTGCGCTCCAGCATCAGCTCCAGCAGCATGCCCCGGGCGTAGCCCCGGCCCCGGTTCTCGGGCAGAACGGCGATGTGCCGGATCACGAGCGATCCGTCCTCCGTCTCCTCGTAGCCGACCAGACCGACCACGACTCCGTCTTCCTCCCAGCCCGCCAGCCGCAAGTCATCGCTTCCCGCATAATCGAGCCCAGCCTGCCGCAGCAGCTCGGGCTCGCCCGCCACCGCATACCCGAGCAGTTCCGGGATAACCGGCTCTTCGAGTCTCGGTATCAAATCAACCAACATTGTAAAAAGCCTCCTTCTTCTCTCTTTCCAGAAGAAACAGTATACCATTCCCGGCAGCGAATGTCCCGGTCCGCAGCCTTAAGGGGGCCCGCCATTCAGACGGCGGGCTCCTTCACTTCGATCCGGCCGTCGCTGTGGCCGATAACCGCCAGACTGGCAATGCCGATGAAGAGCCCGTGCTCGACCACGCCGGGAATGCGCGAAAGCGCGTCCGCCAGCTGCGGGGCAGAAGCGATCTCGCCGAACCGGCAGTCGGCGATATAATTGCCGTTGTCGGTCCGGTAGAGCTGGTCGCCGCTCTTGCGGAGCTCCGGCGTGCAGCCCAGAGCCCGGATGGAGTTCAGCGTCCATTCCCAGGCAAACGGCACGATCTCGACCGGCAGCGGGAACCGGCCCAGCTTAGGCACCGCTTTGCTCTCATCCGCGACCACAATCATACGGTCGCTGTTCATCGCGACGATCTTCTCGCGCAGCAGCGCGCCCCCGCCGCCCTTGATCAACTCCAGACGGTCGTTCAGCTCGTCCGCTCCGTCAATCGTCAGGTCCAGCCGTCCGATCTCGCCGAAGCCAAGCAGCGGGATGCCCAGTCCGCGCGCCTGCTCCTCGGAAGCTACCGATGTTGCGACCGCCGTGATCCGCAGCCCTTCCGCCACGCGTTCGCCGAGCTTGGCGATCGCCCAGTAAGCGGTTGAACCTGTACCCAGTCCAACCTTCATCCCGTCCTGCACGTACTGAACGGCTTGTTCCGCCGCCATCTGCTTCGTGTTCATCTCATTTCCCCCTGTTACCCTTATGGTCTGCTGATTGCTTGAAAGGCTTCATCTGCTCTTCGTAGAGAGCCAGATTATCCGCCTCAAAGCAGATAAAGACGATTTCCTCCGGGCGTGTCTCCTCCTCCGCCGCTGCCAGATAATCGGCGACCGTGCGAAGCGCAATGCCGCAGGCTTCGTCCTTCGGAAAGCCGTAAATGCCTGTCGATATGTTGGGAAAAGCAACCGATCGGGCTCCGAGTTCCGCCGCCAGCTTCAGACTGCTGCGGTAGCAGCGCGCCAGAATGTCCCGCTCGCCTGCGCTGCCGCCCTTCCAGATCGGTCCCACCGTATGTATCAGATGGCGCACGCCAAGACGGCCGGGTCCGGTGCGGACCGCTTCGCCCGGCAGACAGCCGCCCTGCCTGCGCCGGATTTCGGCGCACTCTTCAGCAATTGCCGGCCCCCCTGCGCGGTGAATAGCGCCGTCCACGCCGCCTCCGCCGAACAATCCCGAATTGGCGGCATTGACAATGGCGTCGCCTCCCCAGGCCGTGATGTCGCCCCGGATCGCTTCAATGCCCGTTCCCTTAATCTCCACTCTCACTTCGACTCCCGCCTTCCCAGGACAATCGGTTCTTGACGTTCTATACTATACCAGAACGATAACGTGCACAAAAGGCCGAACTTCAGCCTCCGGGCCGCATCGTCGTCAGCTGGCGCAGATAGATGTCCCGTCCCGGCATATCCGAGGACCGGGCAATCCGGGCGGCCTCCGCAATGTCATAAGGAAGCCGGACGAATTGCAGCGAAGCCGGGGCCTCCTGATCCGAATCCCACTCGCCTTCCAGAATGCAGTAGCAGGCGAGCGGCATATCCCGCGGGGTACCGACGCTTCCGGCATTGAACAGCAGCCGGCGCTGCAGCGTCTGCATAAAAGCGTGATGCACGTCGCCATAGCCGACCAGGTCCGGGCGCCCCGTGCAGCCGGCCTGGGCAAGCGCCCGGGATTCGGCGAACTGCCTCAGCCGGTCCTTCTCCGGCGCCCACGGCTGGACGCGGGTATAGACGCTGTCCGGCGAAGCATGGAACAGCCGGAGTTTCTTCCCGCCTACGAGGTAGTCCAGCGCGAACGGGAGCCCGGCAATCCAGGCCAGACGCTCCCGGCCCAGCGCCTCCGCCTGCCAGCGCGCCGGCTCGTCCGCTTCCTGCTGCTCCGGGTCGGCTACAATCGCCTCCCAGTTGCCCGCGACCACGGCCCCGCAATGTTCGCGGACCAGATCCAGCGCTTCCGCCGGCTGCGGTCCCTTCCCGACCATATCCCCCAGACAGAGAACCCGGCCGATGCCGCGGCTGCCGATATCCTTCAGAACCGTCCGCAGCGCCGGCACATTGCCGTGTATATCTGAAATAATCGCGACCCGCTGCATCCGGATCACCGCCTTCCGCTGAGTTGGAGACGGGCTTGTGCTTCCTTCTCCGTTACAACGTAATACCCGGGGACAGGCCGGGCCAATCGCATTCCGCCGTCCGGCAGGCCATTGGCGGCCGATTCTATAAAAGTTATTTTGAAATACTCAAAATAACAGTTGAATCTCTGCAACCCTTGTCCCATAATGAATCTGTCAGCAGGATTTACCAATACATGCCACAAAGGGAGGATACGTTCATCATGAAATTTTTCCTGGACACCGGCAATATTGAAGAAATCAAGCGCATTGTCAAGCTCGGTCTGGTCGACGGCGTGACCACCAACCCGTCCCTGATCGCGAAGGAAGGCCGTCTCTTCAAGGACGTCATCAAAGAGATCGTAGAAATCGTTCCCGGACCCGTCAGCGCCGAAGTCATCGGACTGCAAGCGGCCCAGATGCTTGAAGAAGCTTATGAGATTGCCGAGTGGGCGCCGAATGTCGTCATCAAGCTGCCCATGACGGAAGACGGGCTGGAAGCCTGCTATGAACTGACGAAGAGAGGCATTAAGACGAATGTGACCCTGATCTTCTCCGCAACCCAGGGACTGATGGCGGCCAAGGCGGGAGCGACCTACATCAGCCCGTTCGTCGGACGGCTCGACGACATCGGCGTCGACGGCATGAAGCTGATCCGCGAACTGAAGACCATTCTTGCCAACTACGGTCTGGCTTCCGAGATTATCGCGGCCAGTATCCGCAGCATTGCGCACGTTGAACAGGCGGCTCTCGCCGGCGCCCATATTGCGACCATTCCGGGCTCCCTTCTTCCGTCGCTGTGGAAGCATCCGCTTACCGACATCGGCATCGCCCGCTTCCTGAAGGACTGGGAGAGCGTTCCGCAGGCGGCCAAGCAGAGCTGAAGAACCGGCAGCCCAAACGCGGGGAGAATTTCCCCGGCTTCAGCGGCCATTCTCTCCTGCATCTCTCCTGCATCTCTCCTGCTTCCCCCTGCGGGCCATCAAGCCGACAGCCGCGTTCCCCCTTAGAGGACCGCGGCTGTCGGCTTGTCTAACTAAACGGTATGATTTCTCCGGTCTACTTCCGGGTCCATACCCGTTCTCCATCCCGCCGGATATACATCTCCCGGTTCTCCGGGACCTCAGCGCATTGCCCGCGCCCTCCGGCCCGGAGCCGGATGACGCCGGTGGAACCTGCTGCCCTGGCTTCCGCCGCTCCTGCCTTTCCCTTTATCTTTGCTTGGCCGGATGGCCAGAAGAGCGAGAAGGCCGCCGATCAGGCCAACCGCTGCCATCGTTCCGAAGAGGGCCCAATGTCCGCCCTTCATCAGAAGCGACACTACGGGCGGACCGAGAGAGACGCCGATGAAGCGCATGCTGCTGTAGAGCGAGGTAATCGTGCCGCGCATTTCCTTGTCGATGCCTTCCGTAATGAGGGCGTCCATGCAGGGAAGCGCCGTTCCGATCCCGATGCCGGCTACGCTGAGCATGGCAAGCACATACCAGACCCCGCTGCTGATTCCCGCCAGAAGCATGGCCCCCGTCAGCAGAACCATTCCTCCGAAAGCCAGCCATTTCATCCGCGGCTTGTTCTCGCCGATCAATTTGCCGGCCCCGTAAGAAGACAGGCATAACAGCGCAAGCGGAATGGCCAGGACGAGCCCTTTCGTGGCGCCGTGCATCCCGTACCGCTTCTCCAGCGTCTCCGACAGGTAGAACAGAACGCCGAAGGTGGCGAACATGCAGATGCAGCCGATGGCAAAGATCGAGTACAGCCATCGCCCCTTCTCTTTCAGAATGGCGGCAATTCCCTTGACGAACTCACGGAACGAAGGAAGGTCCTCTCCGCTCTTTTTCTTCTTCGGATTGCGCACCAGAAACAGCACCAGAGCAAAAGAAAGCAGACACAGCACCGGGATAGCCAGAAAGGGCGCGAACCAGATCCAGATGCCCAGCAGCGCCCCGAGAATCGGACTCAGCACCTTGCCGAACGTATTCGAGGTTTCGATAATGCCGAGATTCTTGCTGACCTCTTCCTCTTCCTTGAACAAATCTCCGACAAACGGAATGACGATGGGAAAAGCCCCTGCCGCCCCGATCCCCTGCAGGAACCGGCCGCCCAGAATGACCGCATAGGAGGCGTTCCCCTCCAGCCACCAGGCTGCTCCCGCCGACACGGCGCCGCCGAGCGCGGCGATGATCAGACTCGGAAGGATGACGGCTTTGCGGCCGAACCGGTCGGACAAGTAGCCGGCAACCGGAATCAGGATAATGGCCACGATCCCGTACACCGTAATCATCATGCTGACCTGGAAGGAGCTGATGGACAGCTCTTTGGCAATTTGGGGCAGGACCGGCAGCAGCATGGAATTGCCCAGCGTCATGATCAGCGGTATGGAAGAAAGCGCAAGCAGCTCCCACTTGTGTTTTTTCATGGTCGGACCACCTTTGTCTGAGTTCGTCGCACCTCCTTTAGTTTGGTTGATTCCGGTCGCTTTATACTTGATCTCCCCGGGTTCCCGCCTTTTCCTTCGCCGGGGACGGCAGGAACGGGCTCGGTTGCCCGTCGCAGTACACATGCAGAACGTGCATGGCCCGGGTGCAAGCCGTATAGAACAGCTTCCTTTCGCTCTCCCGCGAATAGGCTTCCGCCGATCCGTCCCAGATCAAGACGGCGTCGAACTCCACTCCTTTGGCCAGATAAGCGGGCAGAATGAGGGTTCCCTTCTGAAAATTCGGCGTCTCCTTCGTCACCAGGCGCACCGGAAGCCGGTCTTTCAGCGCCTCATGCACTTCCGCGCTTTCTTTCGCCGTTTTGCAGATTACCGCCACATAGGCATAGCCCCGTTCATGCAGGTCCCGGATGTCGGCTTCTACGGCGCTTAGCAGTTCCCCGCGTCCGTGAAGCTCTATCACCTGCGGCTCGTCGCCTCTGCGGTTGAACGGAATAATCCGTTCGCCTCCGGAAATCATGCGGCGCGTAAACTCCACAATCTCGTAAGTGGAACGGTAGCTTTTTGTAAGTGAAATCACTTCGGTATTCTCCGGGCCATAGATGCCGACCAATCCGCCGAGATCGCCGAGGGTCTCGCCCTGCGCATAGATAGCCTGATTGAGATCCCCGAGCACGGTCATCTTCGCCCTGGGAAAGATCCGACGGATGAATTCCAGCTGGAACGGCGAATAATCCTGGACTTCGTCTATAAAGACATGGCGGATCTGCGTGTTGGTCCGGAAGCCCTCGCTCAGTTCCTTCAAATACAGAAAGGGCGTGGCATCTTCGTAAGCGAGTTCTCCTTGTTCCAGCGCATACAGCGTCCGGCGGCAGACGGCCTCCCACCGCTCCGGCAGTGCCTCGCCGTTCAGGCGTTCCATCATTTCCCGATCCCGGAACAGGGAGGCGTACAGGTCCTTGACATCCACGAACCGGCTGCGCTTGACCCAGCCCCGCAGCGGCTTGAGCCGCTGGCTGACAATATAACGGGAGAGAATATCCTTCTCCTCGTCAAAATCGCTGAAGGACTGGTCCTTGCCGTGCTGCTTGCGGCGAAGAGTCTGATAGGCGCGGTGGTACTCGCTCGAATCGAGCAGTTCAATCGCATTCTCCACCCATTCCGCCCCGCGTTCTTCATGGCCGAATTCCGCAATCCGCTTGAGCAGCCATCCGATCATCAGATCAATCCGGTTCGCCAGCCGGATCGAAGGATCAAAGCTGTAGAACCGCCGGACCATTTCTTCCCGGCTTACCACCGTCTTGCCCTGGAAGACAAGCGGTTTGAAGCGCATTCCCTCGCTCTCCAGCTGCGAAGCATAGGCCCGGATGGCCCGCAAAAATGGCACGGACGATTTATAGGCAATCTCCTGCCTGCGCGTGTCCGCCGCTTCTCCGTCCGGTTCATTCAGCAAGCTCTCCGTCTGGCTGAAGATATCCTCCAGCTGGAATTCGCGTCCCAGCCGATGCTCCAGATACATCTGGAAGGTCGTCTGCTGCATATTGTCTTCCCCAAGCTCGGGCAGAACCGTCGATACATAGCTGTTGAAGAGCGGGTTCGGCGAGAAGAGCAGCACCTGGTCGGCCTGCAGGCTGTCCCGGTATTTATAGAGCAGGTAGGCGACCCGCTGGAGAGCCGCCGAGGTTTTGCCGCTGCCGGCGGCACCTTGAACCACCAGCATCCGGCTGCTGTCATTGCGGATGATGGCATTCTGCTCCTTTTGAATCGTAGCGACGATTGATTTCATCCGGTCATCGGCCGTATGGCTCAACACTTGCTGGAGCAACTCGTCGCCGATGGTCATCCCGGTATCGAACATAACGTGAATGACCCCGTCGCCAATCACGTACTGCCGCTTCAGACGCATGACGCCTTCAACGGTTCCGACCGGCGTTGTATAGACCGCAGGTCCGGGCGCGCTGTCGTAATAGAGACTGGAGATCGGAGCCCGCCAGTCATAGATCAGGAACGTGCCGTCATCCTCCATCAGCGATCCGATACCGAGATAAATCGGTTCGGCTTCTTCCCCCTCCCGCTCCGCAAAATCCACCCGCCCGAAATAAGGCGAAACGACAAGCTTGCGGTATTTCTTCAGGGCCTTGCTGGATTGAAGATGATGGCGTTCTCTTTCCGAGAGCACTTGAGCCTGCTGCCGGAGGCTGGTCGAGGTCTCGCCCAGATCATCCGGGCTGCTGAAATTGACCGTAACCTCTTCCCAGAAATCCTTGCGCAGCTCGACGACGTCGGTCCGGTGCAATCCCAGTTCTTCGGACAGGTGACGGATATGTCCCGCCAAAATCCCCGTAACGCGCCGAACGCGTTCCTGTTCGTTCTTCCATTCCTTCTCACTGATGGACATGGTTACATCCCCTTTGAGGTTGACACACCTTAACCAGCGTGCAAAAATCTACTATTTAATCCATTATTATTTACCAATTATATGCCTGCCCATCCGGACTAGGCAAGGGACAGGAGCTGTTGGAAGGCCGCCGTCTCAGTCCCGCTCTTCCGCGCGGTTGATCTGATCCGCCACCTTATCAAGCCTCTCCAGCTGATAGCCATAATCGTAGATGGCGCCCGCCACAATGGACAGGCGCAGCTGTTCCGGTCCCGTATAGTTGAGGATCGCCCGCTCCAGAAAAGCGTCGTTGGCCGCTTCCAGCGGCTCCGTCTCCGAGACGCCGGGCTTGATTTTGTTCTCGAACTTCAGCAAGATATGCTCGTGATACCGGATCAGTTGTTCCAGATGGCTGTCGAAGAGCATGTCGGTGGTTTCGCCCCGTTCGGACTGGAAATAATGTCGGTCGATGGCATCCAGCACCTCGTAGCCTCTCTGCAGCGAATTCAGCAGGTTCTTGTACACGACCATTTGCTTGGTCTGGCTGAGCTTCGGACGCTTCAGCTTCTTCTGCTCCTCCTCGAACAAGGCATATTTATCGGTGAGCGAACGGATCGATTTCTCCAGCCCGTTCTTCTGATCGCGGAACACGCTCTCCTTCATTTCGTGGGATATGGAAGTCCGCAGCAGCAGCGACAGACTGTTGAATACATTCTGAAGCTGGTTGATGTACTGCTTGCGCGGCTTGGGCGGAAACACGGCAACGTTAATGACAAACGCCGACACAATCCCGGTCATCAGCATCAGGAACCGGTTCAGCGCGAACTGCCATTGACCGGACGCTTCCATGACCGAGATGACGGTTACGAGCGTCAGGCCGATGGTATCGGAACGGTTCATCTTCATGCTCAGCATAATGACAAGAATGCAGACCAGCCCGACAATGAGCGGTTCGTTCGACAGCAGCACGCCGGCGCCGAGCGCGATGATGGCGCCGACGGTACTGGACTGAACCTGCTCCAGAAAATGCCGCCAGGACCGGTAAATGGACGGCTGCATCGCGAAGATCGCCGCAATTCCGGCGCTGACCGGCGAAGGGAACTTTAATAAAGTAGACAGATATAAAGCTAAGGTGACCGCAAGACCGGTCTTGAGAACGCGTGCGCCGAAAGTCATATTCACTCCCCTCCCGTGTGCGCGCCAGGCTGCCGACTCTCCGGCCTGCCGCTACTTGACATTATTACCCCAAAGAGGCTGCGGGTTTAACGCGTCCCGGCAAATCGCCGGCCGCCCGGTCCCCTCTTTAATTTCCAGCCCGGCTGCGGCCGTGGTATAATGGAATCATATCCTGATGAATTCCTTTCAAGACGGAATCTTATACCCTTACAAAGATGGAGTGCTGCCGAGTGGAAAGTGGAAAGCTGCAGGAACGTATGTTAAGCCAGTTCGTGAGCACCAAAGTGCCCGTTACCGTCTTCACTACCAATGGCGTCAAAATTCAGGGCCGCATGATTTCTTACGATGCCTATACGATCACACTGCAAGGCCAGGCCGACGGCAAACAGAGCGTGCTCTTTAAATCGGCGGTGTCCACCATCGTTCCGCTGAGACCCGTATCGCTTCGCTGATCGGGCCCCTCAACAAAAAACACCGGACTTTGTTGTCCGGTGTTTTTTGTGTCCGGGACTAGAGCTGAATCGGCACGACGCAGACCGGTCTGGATACCGCTGCGGTATGGCCGGTGAACACCGGAATGCCGCTGGGTTTCTCTATCCGGAAGACGGCCAGAAGATTGGCGTCCCGATTCGCAGCAATCAAGAAGCCTCCGTCCGGAGTCAGGGCAAAGTGCCGGGGGTGCCCGCCATGGGTCGGCACATGACCGACCGCCGCAAGCTCTGTCAGCGTCTCTCCGCCGATTTCAAATACTGCGATACTGTCATGTCCCCGGTTCGAGCCGTACAGATAACGGCCATCGGGCGATACGGCAATCTCCGCGCATATGTTGTCCCCGGTATAGAGAGCGGGAAGCGTGCTTACCGTTCTCGCTTCCTCCAGCTGTCCCTCCCGGGCGTGATAACGGAATGAAGTAATGGTCGAATCCACTTCATTAATTACATAAGCCGCTTGTCCGCCGGGATGAAATGCCAAATGACGCGGTCCCGCTCCGGGATGAACGGCCGCTTCGGACCGAAGCATCAGCTTCCCCGCCGCCTCGTCGATCTCGTAAGTCCGGATCAGGTCGAGGCCAAGATCGGAGACCAGCATAAAGCGTCCGTCCGGACTGAAGATGGCGGAATGCGGATGCGGACGGTCCTGGCGTTCCGGGTGGGTTCCCCGTCCCGTATGTACAGCAGTATCCAGCAGCTGTCCGGCCACTCCGTTCTCATCGAGTGCCATAAGGCCGATCCGGGCTCCGTGATAGCTGGTTACCGCCAGATGAGGGCCTCTCGGGTCCCGGGAGATATGGCAGGTCGTGGTCTGTTCCCGGCCATGGGCAGGCATCGTTCCGGCGCGTCCAAGCTCGGTCAGTTCCCCTCCGTCCGCACTGTAGGCATACGTCGCTACCAGTCCTTCTTTGCCGCCCTCGCCGTTCGCCCGGTCCCCGATGGCGTAGAGCAGCCGGCGCTCGGGGTCCGCTGCGAGAAAGGTAGGGTTGGAGATGCCCCCGGCCGAAGCTGAAGGCTCCAGCGTGCCGCCGGCCGCGGCGTTGAAACGGAAGATGCGAACCCCCTCTTCCTCCTCCGACGCATACGAACCGATGAACAGCAGCAGTTGAGATGTATCGTTCAAGACATATGCCTCCTTGTATGAAGTTTGCTTGTTTTACTTTACCGTTTTTCGTGGGCTGTGACAAATCCCTTTGGAACTTTATCCATAATATTTTAAAAATAAGTCTTTTCAAGGTCAAAACGCTGTGATACAATGAAAGCGCTAACAAGACAGTGAGTTTTTACTATTTTTAAAAGGGGGAACACGAATGAGCAGCATTCTGCTGGAGGCCAGAAATGTATATGAGGACTTCGAGGTGGAAACGGACATTCTGTTCTTTAAGGTCGGAGACCATGACCAGGTTATCTTTCACGGCAGAAACTACAATATCAGAAAAAGAATGACTGCCGAGCAATTGAGCCGCCTTCTGTCTAATCCGTCGTACTTCTATGTCCAGTCCGGCTGCTACATCAACCTCAACAAAATTTCAACCATTGAGGACGATTGCGTGTACTTCGGCGAGAAGGGCTGGTATGCCAAACGGGTACGGATTCCCAGACGCAAGAAGGAGCAGATTCTTCATCTGCTGAATGGACGCCTTGCTTGAACAGCTTCGCCTGGTTGCGGGATTGAAGCCGGAAGCGGACGGGATTCCCGTTCCTTCCGGCTTTTGCCGTTTTGCTTAAGGATGTCTTAAACGCCCCGGTCTGTATTTTTATACTTTCTTAAGGTTTGAAGCCTCATTTTCTGGTAAAGTTGTATAAAGGACAGGCAACACCTATTTCTGAAGGGAGTCATTATTATAATGGACAAGAAGGATTTCAACGAGAACGATCATCAGGAGAACGGAGTTACACCGGAAGACGAACAGAATGCCGGGACAAGCACTGCCGCTTCCCCCGATGTCTTCGAGGGAGCGGGTTCCAGCCACGAAGCGAACCCTGTACCGGTGATGAACAAGGTGGACGGCGGTAATTCTGCGCCTCCCAAGGGTCCGAGACCTTCCCGTCAAGGCATGGGCTGGATGATTGTATCGGCAATTCTGGCCGTTGCCCTGGTGATCGTGCTGATCTACCCCCCTTTCCAGAAAGCTGACAATGACACAACCGTAGCCAGCGTGAATGGAGAGAAGATTACCGAGAAAGACCTGTATAATGAACTGAAGAAGACGGCCGGCGAAGACAATTTGAAGTCTATCGTCCAGTCCATGATTTCCGAGAGACTGATCGATCAGGAAGCCGAGAAGGCCAAGGTAACCGTGACCGACGCGGACATTGAGGAAGAACTTAAGAAGATCACGGACCGTCTCGGCGGCGAAGAAGCGCTGAACAATGCGCTGAGTCAGAGCGGAATGACGCTGGCCAACCTGAAGGAGCAGATTCCTTCCCAGGTGAAGCTCCGCAAGATTCTGACTCCGCAGATCAAAGTCACCGACGAAGACATCCAGAACTATTTCAACGAGAACAAAGAGTCGCTCGGCAACAAGGAAGAGGTCCGGGCCTCCCATATCCTCGTGCAGACCAAGGAAGAAGCGGATGCCATCTACAAGCAGCTTAAGGATGGTGCCGATTTCGCCGAATTGGCCAAAACCAAATCCGGCGACACCGGTTCCGCCTCCAAAGGCGGCGACCTCGGTTTCTTCGCCAACGACGGCTCGATGGTAGCCGAATTCGCCAATGCCGCCTTCAAAATGAAGGTAGGCGAAATCAGCGAGCCGGTGAAGTCAGACTACGGCTATCACATTATCAAGGTCACTGACCACAAGGACGCCCATGAAGCGACTCTGGCTGAGAAGAAAGAAGAAATCCGCGAGACGCTGATCTCCGACAAGGTTCAGGAGAAGTCCTCTACCTGGCTTCAGGATCTCATGAGCAAGTCCAAGATCAAGAATACGCTGACCGACAAGGCGGAAGCTTCCGCCGCTCCGGCCGCGTCGGCTTCCCCGGCCGCGTCCGCTGCTCCGAGCGCAAGCGCAGCAGCCGCCAAGTAAGCGCAGCAGCCGGACAACGTTCCGGTACAAAAAGAGGAAGAGCCCAGGGCTCTTCCTCTTTTTGATTTCTGCCGAGCGAACAGGAGGCTAATCCTCCTTCCGGCGAACCGGTTGGTCGTGATTCTCTCCCCATTCTTTGGCTTGGGACGTTGCGATGGCAATCGCGCGCCCCTCTTCATATCCTTCTTCCAGCAGCGCATTGGCAATCTCGACCGCCTTATTGCGCACCGGTGCGGTAAAATTCTTCAAGGAATCCGGGTAATTCTCCTTGTTCCATGGCATGAAGCTTCCTCCTCTCACAGGGTTGCTAAGGCAATTCCGGCGTTATACTCTAATTAGCCAGTCCCTGTGCGGGGTGAACCACAATCCGTGAACGTAATTACTTCACGATCCGTACGCGTTCTTCAACCGGCTGGAACTGCTTCTCGCCCGGAGCGGCTCCTACACCGCCGAACGGCATCTGGGCAATCAGTCTCCAGCTCTGGGGAAGGCTCCAGGTCGATTTGACTTCTTCGTCAATCAGCGGATTATAGTGCTGAAGCGAAGCGCCAAGTCCCTCGGCGGACAGCGCCGTCCAGACCACGAGCTGCAGCATACCGGAGGACTGGTTGGCCCATACCGGGAAATTGTCGGCATACAGGGCGAACTGCTCTTGAAGTCCCTGAATAACGGCTTCATCTTCGAAGAAGAGCACCGTGCCGTATCCGGACTTGAACGAGTTCATCTTCTGCGCTGTGCCTTCGAACTGTTCGGCAGGCACGATATTGCGAAGAGTCTCCGTGGTCAGATCCCACAGTCTGTCGTGCTCCCCGCCCAGCAGAACAATAACTCTTCCGCTCTGCGAGTTAAAGGACGAGGGAGAATGCAGAACAGCCTGTTCCACGACTTCCCGGATCCGGTCATCGGATACCGGGGATTCCTTGGTGATCGCATAGACGGAACGTCTTGCCTGAACAGCTTTCAGATAATCGGCGGATTTCAATTCCTGGCTCAGCGTGTACTCGTTCATGGTTAATTACCTCCTTAATATTTAGCAACTTACTTTTTTATATCTTAAAACATTTCTTCCTGCAACGCAACCTGTTTCTGGAATAGCCGTTTTTCTTTTTTATTGTCGCTTGCTTACCCGGATTTATACATGGCGTAATCGGCTGTCCGATCTTCCGCATGCAAATCAGGCTCCCGGCCTCTTCAGCCGGGAGCCTGATTCGAGTTCCGCTTCCACCGCGGTCACTGCTGTAAGCTATTATTCGGGCCGCGTTCTACTTACGAGATACCACAATCCAGCCTTCTTCATCCGTCTTAATCTCGGCGTGCAGACCGGCAGCCAGCGTCCGCAGCGGAGCATATCCGGTTCCGTATTCATCGAAGAATACCGGAACAGGCAGCGATACCGTCCGGCCGTCGATCACGGCTGTCTTGGCGCCGGGCTTGAAGACCAGCGTCGACCCGTATACATCGTCGGTTACCGTAATGGTCTTGCTCCCCGCGTCCCACTGAACGGTTGCATCCAGATCGTCCGCCAGATAGCGGATCGGAATCATGAGGGTTCCCTTCACATTGACGGTCTCGTAATAATCGTCATAGACGGGGTCCACATAGAGCGTGCGCGCCGTCAGTCCCATCTCACCCTTCAGGAGACGGTATAAATCCGACTGGCTGTCCAGATTGCGCAGCAGAGTGCCCGGCGTCGGCTCCTCCGCTCCCAGCTCCAATCCGCCATCGGTTGCAATCGCATCCGCCTGAATCGCCGAGTCGGACCCGTTCAAATTCCACACCTGGCTCTCGGCCGAGATTTCAAGGGATCGCAGCGGCAATTCCGAATTGCCCGGCAGGGCGATATGCAGAAGGTACGCTTCCTTGCGCACATGCAGGCCGGAGTCCACATACAGATCTGCGGACAGCTTCGTATCCTTCGACAGCACCGTATTGAGCTCCGGCGTGTTCTTGAACAACTCTTCCTTCCCCTTGTCGTACATGAGAATCAATGAGTCCAGGCCCAGCTTCAGCGCATCCTGCAGAACCGCTACCACTTCTTCTTTGTTATCGAGCGGAATCCCGCTCAGACCGATACTGTCCAGCTCCTTCGATACAGCTTCCTGCTTGAGCAGCGGAAGCAGGTAGTCGTACAAGCCACCGACCACTTGATTCAAGCCTTCCGGGTCTTTAGAAACCGATTTCAGGAACCCTTTCAGCAGGGCGGGCAGTTCGTCGCCTGTTACCTCTCCATGAATTTTGGCCAAGGAGAGCGAGCGGCCGTACACATTCTCCGTCACCGGCGTAACCGAGAATACGGACGGGTTCGGAAGATTGCGGACAACGAGCGAAGTCAGCGCCCGGCCGATTTCTTCCGTCTTCTTCGCATCGGGCTTCCATCCCCCGAGTTGCTCCTGCGCATCCGCCAGCGCTATGTAATACGGATGCCGCGCACCCTCCGGAAGAATCGCCATGACCTCGTTATTCAAATACATGCGGAACGGAACACGGTAATTCTTCAGCCCCAGGCTGCCTGTTGCCGACACTTCGCCGTTCTCCTGCCGTTTCACCGTATCCAGCCGCACCGAGAGCGAATTGATCAGCTCTACCGCTCGCCGGCTGTCTTCATCGATCCCCACTGCCGGATCAGCCTTGACGGTGAGCGTCAGACTGCTCTCGGAAGAGCGCACATCCAGGTTGCCCAGCAGAGCTTTGGTCACATCCAGACCGGCGGCGCTCTGGCAGCCCGCCAGTATCATGACCAGCGCCAGCAGGGCGGACAGCCCTTTCCATTGTCTCCTCAGCTTCTTCAATAATCCTCTCCCTTTCCTGTAACGATTTTAAAGATAATCCATTATCTCAAGTGAGGAAGGTTTTGTAAATCACCAGAATAGCAGCTCGTGCGGCCATTCCAGCTCAGGGAGGGGCCTGCCGGACGCTGCTTTCGCTCCTGCCAGCAGCAGCAGATGGACCGGATAGAAAGACCACCACACCCCGCGCGGAACGCGCCATCCTTCCAGCCTGCTCCAAGCGCTCGGTGCCAGAACCATCGCCAAGGTTGGCACCAGACTGAGCATCTGTCCATGCCAGCCCAGCAAGAAGTAGACCAGATTGAGTCCCAGATGAGCTGCGATCAGCCGATAGCCGCGGAAATAACGGTAGACCAGAACCAGAAGCAGCCCGTAGGCATTGTAATCCATGGGGAGAAGATCCATCAGCCAGCAAGCGGCTGCGATTATTCCAAGCCGAAGCCACGGGCTCGGCGGCAGCGTATCCAGCAGAGCGAGCACCAGGCCGGAAGCAAGCAGGGTGAACACCACGTTCAGTCCGCCGGGCACCAGCGCGAGCTGATAGGGGATCTGGGCCAGCAGGGCGATCAGCAGCAGCCGGAGCCAATAGCGCGGCCTTGACGAGGTGTGCAGATGACCTTGAACCAGCGCATAGCAGTAGATGGGAAAAGCCAGCCGGCCCACTTCCCTCCAGCCCGGTTCGCCCGGATAAAAGATGAGGCCGATATGGTCGATCAGCATGGTAAGCATCGCGATAATCTGCAAGGAAAGGCCTCCCGAACCAAAGATAGACCGATTATATCAAAGATCGGTCCTCAGCCAAAAGCCCGGTCCGCTGCGCGGCCGGGCTGTCGTACAGGCAAATCGCTTATCGGCGTTTGCCCGCGCCTACTTGGCGTTTTTGACATAGAATCGGGCAGTCTCTTCCCAGTACTCTCCCGGCTCCAGACCGAACAGACCGATCTCTTCGGCAGGCAGCTGGGACTTGGGGGCATTGACCAGATTAATCTGCGGTTCCGGGCAGAAGAAGCCTTCCGTAGCCTGGTTGTTCCAGATCATCCACTGCTTGTAAGACGTTCCCACGTCATAGACCAGTGTGATGCCTTCCTTCAGATCGGTCAGCTCCATCCGGTTGCGTCCGTTCTGGGGAACGGCGGTGTAATGGTTGTCCATCGGGGCAAAGAACGGATTGACGCCTTCTCCCTTAAGCTTCTCTTCCTCGCTGGTCAGCGGCTGATAGGAACCGGTAGGCAGCATGCGCTCATCCAGCTCCCAGCGCTGTCCGATCGTCGCCTTAACCCGGTAATCCTTCGCCGTGCTCTTGGGGGCGAACGGCGCATTGACCGCCGTATGGAAGGCCAGCAGGCACGGCATCGCCTCGTCGCCGTTGTTGCGCACCAGAAGATGTTGGGACAGCCCGTCCCGGCTCAGCGAATACCGCAGGCGTACCGTGTAGCGGTGCGGCAGGTAGGCGTAGGATTCATGGTTCTCGTCGATGGTGACCGAAACGATGACATAGCTCTCGCTGGCCGTTGTCCCGAATTCCTCAACGGTCCAAGGCGTAATATGCAGGAATCCGTGAAGGTGGTTGCCCGTCTCTTCCTCATTCACCGGGAAGCTGTACGCGCCGCCGTTCCAAGGGAAGCTGCCATCCTCATAGCGGTTCGGAGGGAACAGCACCGGGATGCCGTAGATGCCGGGCTTGTCCCGGAAATCCTCCATGTTATCGCCGCCGGGCTCGCGCAGAAAACGGTAATCCTTGGATACATCCCGGAAGGCAATCAGATTGCCGCCGATGCGCGGAATCATGGCTGCCACATAGTCGCCGGCCTCGAGCCAGATGGCTTTTTCGTCTCCATACATGCCTTCGTATGCTCTTAATTCCATAGTCTCTACCCTCTCAATTCTATAGTTGAAAATGCTTTCACCGTCTACTAGATTAACATAAACCCGGCCGGATTGCACCGCGCTCTGCCGGGCTGCAAGCAATCCCTTACAATTGTTCGACTTCCACGCTGATCACATATTCAATATTCTTGACCTCGTAATAGATCTGGGCGATAAAATGATGATCCGGCGCGGAGACCACCATGTCCAGCATCTGTCGTCCATCCTCCAGATCCTTGATCTTCATCCGCCGGATGACCCGGGCCTTGGACCGCGGAACCTTCTCCCGGTTCTCGATTCTGCGGATAATGTCGCTCAGCGCTTCGTTCGCTTCCATGACAATCTTCAAAGATACATCATGCTTGTTCAGCTTCTGCGGTCCGACCGCCCGGATCAGGTTCGGAATGGCGTTGACGGCGAACATCAGCAGAATGACGGCCACGGCCGCTTCCACATAGAATCCGGCGCCTACCGCGATGCCGATGCCGGAAGCCGTCCAGATCAGCGCAGCCGAGGTCAGGCCCGAGATGGCGTCTCCTCCGCGCCGCAGAATAACCCCCGCGCCGAGAAAGCCGATGCCGCTGACGATCTGGGCGGCCAGACGCATCGGGTCCATATTCGGGTGCTCCGGTCCCGCGAACTTGTCGAATGCATGAATAGAGACCAGGGTAACCAGGCAGCTTGCAATGCTGATGACCATGCTGGTCCGGATGCCGAGCGGTTTTTGCTTGAGCTGACGGTCAATGCCGATAAAGAGCCCGAACAGCATGGCAACCAGCAGTTTGATTGTTGAGTCAATGTGCACTTCCATGATACAGCCTCCAGTATCACCTTCGTTGGAATAGAATCGGAATCCTAACGCGTTTTGCCCGCCCATGCAAAAACCGGCCGGGCGCCTGCTGTGCAGGACGACCGGCCGCTTCAATGACGGGGACGATCCGAGGAGAGGATGTCGGCGCCTTTTATCCTATGCAAATTGTCGCCGAATCATGACCATCGGTCAAGGCCTTGTCAGGCGTGATCTCCAAGGAGGCTTCCTGCCGGGTTTATCCGTGAAGCAGCGACTCCGTCCCGTCGCAGTAGACCTCGGTTCCCGAAATATGATCGGAATCATCGGAAGCGAGGAACAAGGCCAGCTTGGCCACCTGCTTCGGCTTGCCCGGGCCATTCTCCAGAGGCTGATCGCCTTCCGGGAACTCTACGGGAATCTTCACTTCTTCCAGATCCTCCTGGGGGAAGGTATTCTGGTCGATGTTGGTCGTAATCGCACCCGGGCAGATCGCGTTGACGCGAATGCCGAACTGCGCCAGCTCCAGCGCCGCCATCTTCATGAAGGCCACCTGGCCCGCTTTGGTGGTGCTGTACGCCGAGAAGCCGATGTTGGAGAATACGCGGTTCCCGTTAATCGAGCTCGTGATCAATATACTGCCTCCGCCCGCCGCCTTCAGATGCGGAATCGCATATTTAACCGTCGCGAACGTGCCGCGAAGATTAATATGGATGGTCTGGTTCCAATCGTCCATATCCATGGTCTCGATTGGCGCCATCGCTCCGTTAATGCCTGCGTTGGCGAATACAATGTCCAGCCGCCCCCATTCGGAGGCAACGCGGTCGATGGCTTGTTGGACCATCTCCGGTCGTTCGATGTCGCATTCCACCACCATAGCGGTTCCGCCCGCTTCTTCAATGCTCTTCTTCACCTTCTCGGCGCTGTCCGGCGTCCGGTCCAGCAGGGCAACCTTGGCGCCGTGTCTTCCGAACTCCAGCGCCGATGCCTTGCCGATCCCCGATCCTCCGCCGGTGATAACCGCCACTTTGCCTGCGAGCCTCTGTTCTGTCATGGGTGCATCCTCCTTGTCGTCTCACGCCCGGCTCCGCCGCTGATCTTACAGGCGGAGCAGTCAAGGCTTCCCTACCTTTTTAAACGTCCGGACAGGAGGATGAATCGCACAGCTGACGCTAGAGGAGCGGTTCAGCCGAGCATCATCCGGTCATCGGTCAGCCGGTGTCCGCTGATCGATTCAAATTCGCTCGTCAGCGACTCGACGCTGAGGTTCTTCTTCCGCGCCGAATCCAGGTCAAGGATGATGCGTCCTTTATCCATCATAATCAGGCGGTTGCCCAGGCGAATGGCCTGCTCCATATTATGGGTCACCATCAGGGTCGTCAGCTTCAAATCGCCGACAATGGTATCCGTCAGCTGCGTAACCAGTTCAGCGCGGGCCGGGTCAAGCGCAGCCGTATGCTCATCCAGCAGCAGAATGCGGGGACTTGTGAACGTCGCCATCAGCAGACTGAGCGCCTGCCGTTCGCCGCCGGAGAGCAGTCCGACCTTCGCGCCAAGCCGGTTCTCGAGACCGATGCCAAGCCGTTCCAGTTCGGCCTTGAAGCCGGCCCGTCGCTTCGGTCCGATCCCCAGCGACAATCCCCGCCGCCGTCCGCGCATGAACGCCATGGCCAGATTCTCTTCAATGGTCATATGCGGCGAAGTGCCGGCCATGGGGTCCTGAAAGACACGGCCTATCCAGGGACTCCGGCGGTGCTCGGGAATGGAATTTACATTCTTCCCCTCAATCTCCACTTCCCCGCCGTCCGGCTGCATCGCCCCCGAAATGAGATTCATCAGGGTGGATTTGCCGGCCCCGTTGCTGCCGATGACCGTTACGAAATCGCCGGGAGCCAAATGCAGATGAAGTCCAAGCAATGCAATCTTCTCATCGGGGGTTCCGGGATTGAACAGCTTGGTCACATTAGTTAATCTCAGCATGGCCCGCACCTCCTCCCATTCCGGCCGACAGCTCCGCAGTTCGTCTGCGGGCGCTGCTCTTGAACTTATAGTGCCGCCGGATTGTGGGGAATACCAGCGCCGCAATCACGATCAGTGCCGTAATCAGCTTCAGATCCGAAGCTTCCAGCCATTCCACCCGAAGGGCCAGAGCGACCACAATACGGTAGACCACCGAGCCCAGAATCACAGCAAGCGTGGCCCGGAACACGGTGGAAGAACCGAAGATCGCTTCGCCGATAATGACCGAAGCCAGGCCGATGACGATCATCCCGATCCCCATCGAAGAATCGGCAAAGGAAGAAGACTGGGCAATCAGCGCGCCCGAGAGAGCGACGAGTCCGTTGGACAGACTGATTCCGATCACCTTCGTGAAGTCGGTGTTGACGCCAAGGCTGCGGATCATGCGGCCGTTGTCTCCGGTCGCCCGCAGCGCAAGACCGAGGTCGGTCTTGAAGAAGCCGTCCATCAGCAGCTTGACTGCAAGCACCGCGAAGGGCATCGCATACAGCGGATGGAGCGTATCCAGCACGGAGGGCTCGCCCATGATGGACACATTGGGACGGCCGAGAATTCGCAGGTTAATGGAATGAAGAGCGATCATCATCAGGATGCCAGACAGAAGCCCGTTGATCTTGCCCTTGGTATGCAGCAGACCGGTGCACAGGCCCGCCAGCAGGCCGCCGGCCAGGGCGGCTGCCGTGGCCAGCCAGGGCGAATAGCCGTGCGCAATGAGTACTGCGGCAATGGCTCCGCCGGTGGCGAAGCTCCCGTCTACCGTCAGATCGGGAAAATCCAGAATCCGGAAGGTGATATATACGCCGAGGGCCATAAACGCGTACAGAAGGCCAAGCTCTACCGCTCCCCGTATTGAATCGAACATGACGCGCCGCTCCCTTCAGCCTGCTATTGAATAAGATTATTGGTCTGATCGGCCACTTCCGCCTTCATGGCATCCGTCACCTTGACGCCCTGGGCCTCGGCGGCTTTCAAATTCAGAATCAGGTCCAGCTTCTCCTGCATCTTCACAGGCATATCCCCGACCTTCTTGCCGTTCTTCAGGACGTCTGCGGCCATTTCGCCAACCTGGTAGCCGTGATCGAAATACTTGAACCCGACTGTAGCGAGAGCGCCTCTCTCCACGGTATCGCGGTCGCTGGAGAAGAAGGGAAGCTTGTTCTTGTTCGCGACCTGGATGATGCTGTCCACCCCGCTGACTACCGAATTATCCAGCGTAATGTAGATAGCATCGGCTCGTCCTACCAGGGATTCCGCGGCCTGCTTGACCTCGGAGGTGTTCGTGATCGGCGCCTTGATCAGCTCAATGCCATGTCCGGCCAGCGCCTTCTTGGCCTGGTCAGCCATCACTACGGCATTGGGTTCCCCCTCATTGATCACAACGCCCAGCTTCTTCACATTCGGGAAGTTGGCGGCGATGAAATCCATCAGGCGGACGATGGCCTGCGGGTTCGTATCGGACGCTCCCGAGACTTGTCCGCCGGGATGCTCCATGTCCTTCACAATTTTCGAGGAGACCGGATCGGTTACGGCGGCGAACAAGACCGGCGTGCTGTCGCCCAGGCTCTGGACCAATGCCTGGGCAGTCGGCGTAGCAATCCCGATGACCAGATCGTTCTTGTCGCCGGCCAGCTTCTGTGCGATGGAGAGATTATTGGAAGAATCCGCCTGCGCATTCTCGTAATCGACGGTCAGATTCTCTCCCTCCGTAATTCCGGCATCCTTCAGCGCCGCAAGGATGCCCTCCCGGGTGGCATCCAGCGACGGATGCTCCACATACTGTGCAATGGCGATTTTGTAGGTCTTCGCTTTCGGTGCAGCGCTGCCTGATGCCGCGCCGCTGTTCTCATTGTTGCCGCAACCGCTGCTGGCGATGAGCAGCAGGCCCAGCGCCAGACTCCATACCGTTCTCTTTGTCTTCATCATCCGACTCCCCTTCTCCTGTGGTTACCGTCCGTACGCAATTCGCTTCTTCGCTTAACCCAATAATCGCGAAGATGCGCTGTCGCTTCTTCGCATTAAAGCGAAAAGGACGCGAAGACTGCTTACCAGCGGTTAATAAACTAATAGTAACGGCGCCCGCAAGTTCCGTCAATTCATAATTTCACTTGCTTTGGGTCATACTCTCCGTACAAATCCGCTCAAGATGGAGAGTGTCCCATGAAACCTATGTATGGCTTTGCCGCCGGCTGCCTGGTCGCAGCGGTATCTCTTTCGGCCGCCGCGGGCTGCGGCAATACCCGTTCAGCCGAACCGGTGCCCACCACTTCCCCTGGAACCGGGCCTGTCATCCAGTCCTACACCGAGCGCAGCTCTATCAGGGACGGCTCAGGCCAGACCTTGCTGCCGCTTAAGCCCGCCGTCCGGTCGCTCGGCTACCGGATGGAGGAGAGTCAGAGCGGCGAGGTGCTCATCGGATACACGGACGTCATGTTCCGCCTGAAGCCCGGTGACACGTCGGCGCAGTCCATGGGTGAACCTCTTACCCTTCCCCAGCCGCCGGAGCGGTTGGAAGGCATTGTATACATGACGCCCGAGTCCATGTCCCGGCTGTTCCGGACGGTAGTCGGCTGGGACCCGAAGAGCGGCGAGATCGCCATTGATACGCCGACCGAAGGCGAGGGCAGCTCCTCGCCGCTGCCAAGCGGAAGCCCATCCGGAAACGCCGGAGGCACATCTGCCGGATCGGACAGCGGAACCATACGCATTCAGAGCCTTTCTTCTTCCGAGGCGAATGAACTCGTCGCCTATGCCAAACAATTCCTTGGCGTTCCTTATGATTTCGGGGCCGAGCCATATGATGTATCCCACAGATTTGATTGTTCCTCGTTCACCCAGCATGTCTTCAAGAAGTTCGGAGTCAGTCTTCCCCGGCTTGCCCGCGATCAGGATAACCGGGGAACCCGGGTGCAGCGCAGCGATCTTAAGCCCGGCGATCTGATCTTCTTCACCGTTCCCGGCCGATTCGAGAGCGACGCCGTGCCCGGACATGTCGGCATCTACATCGGCGGCGGCCAGTTCATCCATACCTGGGGAGATCCCGGCGTCCAGATCAGCAAGCTGGACAGCGGCTACTGGAGCAATGTGGTGCTGCATATGCAGCGGGTTATATAGCTTTCGCCTTCACCCGGCAGAATGGCGGCGGAAGCCTTTGAAGCGCGTTCCTTTATGCGTAAGAACGCCTCTGTCGCCTTCTACAATTCCACCGTATTCTTCGTCGGGCACTCTCAGCTCCAGACGCTGCCCGTCTCCCATTTCGAACGTAATGAAGTAATCCGTATGATTCGGCCGGTTATACGCACCTCCCGTTACCCGGGCTCGTCTGGTTACCGCTGTGCAGAACACCTCTTCAAGCGGACTGGCATTGTTGAACGACCATCTTCGGAGGCCCCTTACAAGGTTATACAGCAGCGCTCCGAGCCAAAATACCAGAAACAGGATAATCAATACAAAAACCAATTTAATAACCAATTTCACCCTCTCCTTTCGTTCTCTCGCACCCTTCTATACGCACTCTACAGGATAGAGTTTCCAAATCGTGGATGCCAAAAAAGCCATTCCCCGGCAGGACCGGTTCATTCGCACCGAAATCCTGAAGGGAACAGCTTGATCGGTTCACATTCTACGCTTCGTCAGACTAGCGGAACATCCCCCACAGCCGAATCAAATGAAACGTATTCTTCGGATCGATCTTCTGGGCGATTACGAACCGGACGATGCCTTCCTCTTGGGTGGCCGTCAGCCGTTCGCCCAATATGGAAGAAGCGTTGCGCACCAGTCTGCGCACCACCGCAGCATCCTGAAGCTCCTGCTTGCCCAGCCCGTTCACCAGACCCTTGATCCGTTCCTTGGTCGGAGGATTCTTCATCTTCGTCTTGATCCGCTCCACCAGTTGCGTGCTGATGCCGTACTGCTGATAACTCATATTCATGCAGCTACCTCCCGTCATATCCAGTCTTTCTTACTCTATGCGGGAAGGCGGGCACCTGTGCCATCAGTCCATCAGATCTCCCTGAAAAATCTGCTCGCGCTGCAGAAAATCGCGCAGCGGCGCGTATTCCGGAGACGTCCAGAAATGGCCGTCTCTCAGCAGCTCCGCGGCATCGCCGCGGGCCTGCTCCAGCACGTCAAAGTCGGCCGTCATATCGGCCAGACGGAACTCCGGCAGGCCGCTCTGCTTCGTGCCGAAGAAGTCGCCCGGCCCGCGAAGCTCCAGATCGCGGCGCGAGACCTCGAAGCCGTCGTCGGTCTCCGTCATGGCGATCATCCGCTCCTTGCCGATCTCCGATTTCGGATCGGCGACCAGAACGCAGAACGAAGCGTGCTCGCCGCGTCCGACCCGTCCGCGAAGCTGATGAAGTTGGGACAGTCCGAACCGGTCGGCGTCGATAATCACCATCAGCGTAGCGTTGGGGACGTCGACGCCGACCTCGACCACTGTCGTGGAGACCAGCACCTGAATCTCGCCCGAATAGAAACGGCGCATGACCTCATCCTTCTCCGAAGGCGTCATTCTGCCGTGCAGAAGTCCGATACGCACTGTGGGAAGCGCTTGGGTCATCGTGATGTGCAGATCAATCGCATTCTGCACATCCAGCTTGTCCGACTCCTCGATCAGCGGCGTAATCATGTAGGCCTGCCGCCCCTGCTCCGTCTCCCGCCGAACGAGCCCGATCACCCGGTCCATCTGCCCCGGCTTGGCCCAGTACGTGGAGATTGGCACTCTGCCTTTCGGACGCTCCGACAGCGTCGAGACATCCATATCGCCGAATACAGTAATAGCCAGCGTCCGGGGGATCGGCGTCGCCGTCATCGTCAGCACATCGGGATTGTAACCCTTGCGCCGCAAAATGCTGCGCTGATTGACCCCGAAGCGATGCTGTTCATCGGTCACGACGAGTCCGAGATCGCGGAAGAACACATCCTCCTGAATCAGCGCATGCGTCCCGACCACGACATCGGTCAGTCCCATCTGCAGCGAAGCCAGAAGATCCTTGCGCTTGCGCCCGTTCACGCTGCCCGTCAGCAGCCCCACCGTGATGCCGAACGGCTCGAACATGCGCTGCAGCGACCGGAGGTGCTGCTCGGCCAGTATTTCGGTGGGCACCATCAGCGCCCCCTGGAATCCGGAACGGACCGTGGCGAAGAGAGCGATCGCCGCAAGCACGGTTTTGCCGGAGCCGACATCTCCCTGCAGCAGCCGGTTCATGCAGTACGGAGAGCGCATATCCTGGAGAATCTCCAGTTCCACCCGCTTCTGGGCATCGGTCAACTCAAAGGGAAGACTGCGGACGAACTGGCGGACGGTAGCGTTGTCCACCGTATGCACCACCCCGTCCATGCGTCCCCGGTTCAGCACGCGGAAGGCCTGAACCTTGAGCTGGAACAGGAACAATTCTTCATAGACCATCCGCCGCCGTCCGGCCGAGCCGTCGCTTGTATCCTCCGGCATATGGATCGTCGCGATGGCGCGGCTGCGGGGCATCAAATCGTATTTGCGCAAAATCGACTGCGGCAGAATTTCCGGTATCATCGCGCCGTACTGCTCCAGCGCCTGGAGAATGGTCTTGCGCAGCCAAGACTGCGTGATCTTCCCGCCGACGGAATAGACCGGCTGCAGCGTGCCGGTCTTCACGCTTCCGCGGTCGGGAAACTCATGGTCTGTCACCGTAATCTGCGAACGCTTCTGGTCCCACTTGCCGGTGACCACCACGTCCCGGCCGGCGGCAAGCTGATCCCGGACGAACGGCCGGTTGAACCAGGTGGCCGTGAACATCCAGGGGCCGGCAACCATTTTGCAGCTCAGACGCGACTTCCCGCCGTACCGCTGAAGCACCGGCAGACCGATAACCTTCGCCTCCACCGTCACTTTCTCCCCGTGCTTCACCTCGGAGAGCGTCTTGGGGCGGTAATCCTCATAACGAAACGGATAGTACTCCAACAGGTCTTTCACCGTAAAGATGCCAAAGGCGTGAAGCTCCTCCTGCTTGGAGGCGCTCACGCCAGCGATGGCTCTGACTTCGATATCATTCAAAGTAAGCGTCATATTCATCTCCTACTCAGGCGGGCCAGATGAATACGGCCAGCGTCCCGTTGCCGACATGGCTGCCGACGACCGGTCCGACATTCGTCAGCACTTTCTCTTTCACCGTAAAATGCCGGGAGAGCTCCTCCAGGAACTCTCTGGCGGAGTCGGGTTCCGCGGTATGGCCGACGGCCGCGTTGACCGTATCCATGCCCTTCAAGTCATTCTTGAACAGCTCTATCATGCGGGCGACCGCTTTCTTGCGGCCTCTGACCTTCTCTACCGCGTAAATAATGCCCTCCTGATCGATGGAGAGAATCGGTTTGATGTTCAGCAGAGTGCCGAGAAAGGCGGAGGCTTTGCCGATCCGGCCGCCTTTTTGCAGATATTCCAGAGTATCGACCAGGAAGTACAGCTTGCGGAATTGGCGGAGCTGCTCGGCCGACTCCAGAATCGCGGCCGGTTCAAGCCCTTGCGCAGCCAGCCGCGCAGCATGCACCACCATAAAACCGAAGCCGTACGAAGCCGACAGGCTGTCCACCACGCTGATGCGCTCGCCTTCCTCCTCCAGCATCGACTTGGCCAGAAGCGCGGATTGGTACGTTCCGCTGAGTCCGGACGAGATGTGGAAGGAGAGAATCGAACATCCCGGATTCCGGGCCATAATCCCCTGGTAGACCTTCATATATTCGACCGGGGACGGCTGCGACGTTGTCGGCAGCTGGGCCGTCCGGGGCAGCCGCTCATAGAACTCCTCGGGCGTCATATCTACCCCGTCGCGGTAAGTTTCGTCGCCGAACATTAGGGCAAGGGGCACTACCTCGATTCCGTATTCCTTCGCCAGGTCCGGCGGAATGTCGGACGTGCTGTCTGTAACGATGACCGTTCGACTCACAAAACTTCCTCCCTTCAAGCTCCCGGTATCTTAAGCTTCAACCGAGAACAGGTAGTAATAGATCGGTTGGCCGCCTTCGTGAATCTCAAGCTCCACATCCGGATATTCCGTCTGCAGCCAGGCAGCCAGCGCTTCCGTCGTTGCATCCTGCGCATCCTCGCCGGTCAAGAGCGTAACAATCTCCTCGCCGGTCTCCAGCATCACGCTCAGCAGAGCCTGGCTCGCTTGAAGCAGATCGGAATCGGCGGCGACGATCTTGGAGCCGGAAATGCCGATGTACTGGCCTGCCTTGATCTCCATCTGATCGATGACCGTATCGCGGACGGCATGGGTGACCTGTCCGGACTTCACATGGGCGATGGCATCCAGCATGGCATCAGCATTCACTTCGACCGGCTGGTCTTCATGGAATGCGAACGCAGCCGCGATGCCTTGCGGAATGCTCTTGCTCGGGAGAACCGTGATTTCGCGCTCTCCTTCCAGCAGATCCTTCGCCTGCTGGGCGGCCAGAATAATATTGGAGTTGTTCGGCAGAATGAAGATGTGCTTGGCCGAAATGGAATTCACCGCATTCACAAAGTCTTCCGTGCTCGGATTCATCGTCTGGCCGCCGGCCAGTACGGAATCGATGCCCAGACTCTTGAAGATCTCGGTAATTCCGCTGCCTGACGACACGGCGATGAAGCCGTACGGCGCCAGATCGTCTGCCGGAGGAACCGCCGGCGCAGGCACGCTGCTGGTCTCCTCGGGCATGTCCGCGAACAGTTCGGGGCTAGGCGCAATGTCCATTCCGGCTTCCAGCAGGTCGCGGTGCTGCTCGCGCATGTTCAGAATATGGATCTGAGTAATTTCTCCATAGAGCAGCGCCAGATTCAGCACCTCGCCCGGCGCTTTGGAATGCACATGCACCTTAATGGTCTCGTCGTCGGAGATGACAATAATCGAATCCCCGTTCACCGACAGCGCCTTGCGGAACTTGTCCTCGTCAAAATCGACCGTCGCCCCTCCGCCCAAGCGGCGGTTGATGAAGAATTCCATATCGTACAGGAATTCGATATCCTCGGTGTTCAGTCTCGACTGCGCGGAGCTGTGCGGCGCGGCATGCACCGGCGCAGCGGCCGGAACCCCGGCAGGCGTCGCCTGGACAGCCGGGCGGGCCGCTTCGGGCGTCCGGACCGGAGCGGAGACCGATCCGCTCAAATATTGGTTGAATCCTTCATAGATGTAGACAAGGCCTTGTCCTCCGGAATCGACCACTCCGACCTGCTTCAGAACAGGCAGCAGTTCGGGCGTATTGGCAAGCGCTTCTTTGGCTTTGATCAGAACCTCCTGCATCAGCTCCGCGATATCCGCCGTTCTCCGCGAATAATAGATCGCATGGCGCGCGGCTTCCTTGGCCACCGTCAGAATGGTTCCTTCCACCGGCTTGACGACGGCCTTGTAGGCGGTGTCGACTCCAGTCTGGAGCGCCGCTGCGAATTGCTGCGCATTCAGTTCTTCGTATTGGGCCGCATACCGGCTGAACCCGCGGAAGAGCTGGGACAAGATAACGCCCGAGTTCCCGCGCGCGCCCATCAGAAGCCCTTTGGAGAGCACGCCCGCACATTGACCGATCGACTCGGTATTGTTCCGGCGAAGCTCGCCCGCGCCTGCTGTCATCGTCAGATTCATGTTCGTTCCCGTATCCCCGTCGGGGACGGGAAATACATTCAGGGAATTGACGTGCTCCGCATGCTGCTGCAGCTGGTCCGCTCCGGTCAACACCATCGCGGTAAAATCAGTTCCATTTATAGAACGCTTACTCAATGAGAATTCCCCTTCCATACTTGCTGCCTGATCTGATTCTTCTTTCAATTTATCACAAAATACACTATTATATATTGTACTATAAGCGCTCACAGAAATAAATGTTTTTGAATCGGTTGACGAAGCATTTTTTGCTGTGATATTATAGTTAGGTATTGTTTTTAGCAGGAGTGTTATTCAAGGAGGTGTAATTCATGTCCCGCAAATGTTCTGTTACTGGTAAGAAGCCTGGAAGCGGCAACCACGTATCCCACGCCAACAACCACAACCGCCGTTCCTGGGGGGTTAACGTTCAGAAGGTGCGCATTCTGGTGAATGGCAAGCCGAAGCGTGTATACGTCAGCACCCGCGCCCTGAAATCCGGCAAAGTCGAGCGCGTGTAAGCCTCAACTTTCATAAGGCATTCAAGCAAAAAGCACCCTTTACTTACGTAAGGTGCTTTTTTTCATGTTCTCCTATTGAATTGTCCGTCCTCAGCTCTTCTGAAACGTGTTCAGAATCGCCTTCACGAATCCTCCCAGGAACTTCGGCAGCTTGAACGTATAGAATTTCATCCTTCACCCTCCGATCGGTGATGCAGCCTCTGCGCCAACGCCAAAAAGGCTACATGAGATTTCCGCTCATGTAACCATATTTATGCGGCCCGGACTTGGCCTATTCCGCTGTCCCGCCTCTTTGGGCGCGCCCCGATTCGGCGGCGGCGCGAATGGAAGCAATCGCCCCTGCGCGGTCCGGCCGCCCGAAGACGGCGTTGCCGGCGACGAGCACATCGGCTCCCGCCTCGCAGACGAGAGGAGCGGTCGCTTCGGCGATGCCTCCGTCCACCTCAATCCGCAGGGAAGGATTGAACTCCTCCGCCATGGCGCGAACCTCGCGGATTTTGCGAACCATTCCGGGAATAAAGGCCTGTCCGCCAAAGCCGGGGTTAACCGTCATGACCAGCACCATATCGAGGTCGCCCAGCACTTCGCGGACCGCCACAGCGGGCGTCCCGGGATTAAGGGCTACGGCTGCCTTCAGCCCCAGTTCCTTGATCTGGTGAATCGTTCGATGGAGATGGATGCAAGCCTCCGCATGAACGGTAATCACCGACGCTCCCGCCTTCGCAAAATCGGCGATGTAGCGTTCCGGCTCTTCGATCATCAGATGCACGTCCAGCGGAAGCGACGTATGGCGCGATACCGCTTGAACAATCGGCGGTCCCAGCGTTATGTTGGGCACGAACCGGCCGTCCATTACATCCACATGAAGCCAGTCGGCTCCGGCCGCTTCGATCTCGGCCACTTCCGAGCCGAGGGCGGCAAAATCGGCAGACAACAGGGATGGTGCGAGGATTATCATAGAGTCAGTACCTCCGCTTCTTGTCTTTCATCTCATTGAAAAATGTCCGGTAGTGCTCATAACGGCTTGCAGCCACCTCTCCGGCCTCGACCGCTTCCATGACGCGGCAGCCCGGTTCGTGAAGATGGGTGCAGCCTCTGAACTTGCAATCCTGGGAGAGGGCGGCGAATTCACGGAAGCACGATCCCAGTTCCTCAACGCCCAGCTCCAGGAAATCCAGCTGACTGAAGCCCGGCGTGTCGGCCACATACCCGCCCCCGATGTCGATCAGCTCGACATGACGGGTCGTATGGCGTCCTCGTCCGAGACGAAGGCTGATGGCGCTGGTCTCCAGGTCCAGCTCGGGCACCAGCGCATTCAGCAAGGAGGATTTCCCCACTCCGGATTGACCCGAGAATACGCTGATCCGGCCGGCCAGGCGTTTCTGCACTTCCTTGCGACCCAGTCCCGTTACGGAGCTTGTGACCAGCACCTCGTAACCGATCTTCTCGTAGAGCCGGCGCGCTGCTTCCGCTGCGTCCATGTCTTGGCCGGCCAAATCCAGCTTCGTCAGCACAATCAGCGTCTCCAGACCGGCATGCTCGATATGGACAAGGAACTTGTCCAGAAGCTGCAGGTTGAGGTCCGGCTCGCGGACCGAGAACAGCAGCACGGCAAGCGACGCATTGGCAACGGGGGGGCGAATCAGCTCGGTGCTGCGGGGAAGGATCTGCTCTACCGCGCCCTCGCCGTTCTCCGTCAGCGTATAGAGGACCCGGTCGCCGACCAGCGGCGACTCGCCCCTCTTCTTGAAGATTCCCCTCGCCCGGCACTGTATGTTATCCGCTTCCCAGGCAATGTCTTCGCCCCGCAGCGGCTTCACATAGTAGTACCCGCTCAGCGCTTTGACAATGACTCCTTCGGGCATAGTTACAGCCATCCTTCCGCATATCGGAACTTAATCTGTCGATTTCTTATCCTTGTTCTTGGTCTTCTCCTGGCCGTTGCCCTTAACCTTGGCATGGTCCGAGGCCTTGTTGGCATTGGCATTCGGATTGGCATTCGGAAGGACGTAGGCCGTCTGATCCGCTTCTCCGCCGTCCTGCTCCCCGTCATCCGGCACGGCCGCCGGGTCGGCAGGCTGGTCCGGCGACGGCGGCGCGGTTGCGGTCGGCGTCACAGACGGCGACGGCGGCGGCTCGGCGGCCGACGGTTCCGGAATCGGAACCGTTCCATTTTTGGCATCCATATAGGTTACCGGGTAGGAATCGTAGAAATCACCGTCGCGGTATACATTCACAACCCCGTCGATGTTCGGAGCGAGAACCAGATTCACCGACAGGACCTGCGTCTTCGTGATCGTGCGCGTTCCCCAATCCTGCTTCTCGCCGCCCGCTCTCGCGTCGGCATACTCGATCCGGATCTTCGTCCTGCTGCCTTCCTTCGCTGGGGATACCGGCAGATTAAAGGTGTATTCCAACGCTTCAGGCGGATAGCCGGTGCTGACATAGATCGTAATTTCGCTGCCCGGAGGCGCCGAGACTCCCTTGTCATACGGCCACTGCTTCACGACCTTGCCTTCCTCGACCGAGAAGCTGGACTCGTTCTTCACTTCGCCCAGTACCAGTCCGTTCTCTTCCAGCTTGCGCTTCGCCTCCCGCTCGGTCAGCCCGCTGAGTTCCGGCATGGTTACGCTCTCCTGCCCTTTGCTGACCACCAGCGAGACGGTAGCGGCATCGGGGTCATATTCCGAATTGCCGACCGGATTCTGACGGATAACCTGGCCGGGCGAGTAATCGGCGCTGTACTCTTCATCCCGGGTAATCCGGCTCTGGTCAACGCCCTGTTCCGTCAGCAGCGCCGCCGCTTCCTCGAACGTCTTGCCGGTCAGGTCGGGAATCTTCGACAGCGGTTTGGCCGTATTGACCGTCAGTGCAATCTCCGTTCCCTTCTTCACTACGGAATCGGGCTCCCGGCTCTGCAGCAGCACGATGCCTTGATCATACTTGGCGTTGTAGTTGGTCGAGACCGGCATCGTCAGGACGAGACCGAGCTCCTCCAGCTTGGCTTTGGCATCGTCCAGCTTCATCTCCGTTAACTTCGGCACCTTGACCTCCGGAACGGACAGCTTGTTGTTGACGTACCAGATTACGCCGGACATGGCTACCAGCAGCAGCACGAGGGCCAGTGCAATCCAGATGATCGGTTTTACTTTGGACTTGGCTCGCTTGGGGCCGTTCTCAGACGTCTCTTCCCGCACCATTCGCTCTTCCTGTCTCGGCCGCTGGCCGAGGCCGCGGGGAGTCGGCTTGATCGCCGGAATGACCCGGGTCCGCTCTTCGTCCTCCCCTTCGCTGAAGTCCAGCTTCGGTTCGCTTCGGCGTTCGGGAAGCAGGCAGGTCTCCAAGTCCTGAAGCATTTCCTTGGCGGACTGATAGCGTTCCTCCGGATTCTTGCGCATGGATTTCAGAATGATGTTCTCCACGCTCTGCGGAATGTGGGGATTGAGCTTCCTCGGCTCCTCGAATTCCTCCTGAAGATGCTTCAGCGCAACGCTGATGGGACTCTCTCCGAGAAAAGGCAGATGGCCCGTCAGCATCTGGTACAGCACGATGCCGAGCGAATAGAGATCGGACTTCTCGCCCGTGGCGACGCCTTTGGCATGCTCCGGCGAGAAATAGTGGACCGACCCGACGACCGAACCCGTCTGGGTAATGGTCGTGGAGGTTACCGCGCGGGCAATCCCGAAGTCCGTCACCTTCACCCGTCCGCCCCGTCCGATCAGTATATTATGGGGCTTGATATCCCGGTGAATAATCTGGTTCTGGTGGGCGTGATCGAGCGCGTCGCAGATCTGGGATGCGATCCGGATCGACTCATCGACCTGAAGCGGAGCCCTCTCCTTGATAATCTCGTTCAGGTTCTTGCCTTCCACATATTCCATTACAATATAATGAATTTCGTCCTCTTGCCCCACGTCGTAAATGCTGACCACGTTGGGATGGGAGAGCGAAGCCGCCGATTGGGCCTCCCTTCGGAAGCGCCGGATAAACTCCTCGTCGTGCACAAACTGGCTGCGCAGCACTTTGATGGCGACGTTGCGGTTGAGCAGAATATCGTGCGCCCGGTAGACGAGCGCCATCCCTCCTCCGCCGATTCGCTCGATGACTTGGTAACGACCGCCTAACTCGTGACCGATCATCACTTCCACTCCTTCGTTTCGGGCACCGCGGCCTCCTCATGATGTTCAAGCATGGCAACCGAGATGTTGTCGCTTCCTCCCGAGAGCAGCGCAAGCTGAAGCAGGCGCTCGGCCCGCTCCTCCAGGGTAATCTCCCGGATTCCCGCCACTTTGCCGAGATTCTCTTTGCTGACATGGTTGCTGAGTCCGTCGCTGCAGAGCAGGATCGTCTCGCCCGGCGCGAGCGTCACCGGGATCAGATCCACGATAATGTCGGCATCCGTGCCCAGCGCCCGGATCAGCACATTGCGCCGCGGGTGCGTATTCAGCTCCTGCGCGCTGATCTGGCCGTTCTTATACAGCTCATTGACGAGCGTATGGTCCTCGGTGAGCTGAACGGCCTGACCCTCTCTTACTATGTACGCCCGGCTGTCCCCGATATGGCCGATATAGCCCGCACCGTTCGCCAAAAGCACCGAAACGACGGTCGTACCCATATTATGGTACTTCTCGTCGCTCGCCGCTTTGTCGTGGACAACCGCATTCGCTGTTAGGATCGCTTCGTTCATGGCCGAGCCCAGATCTTCCTGGGAAAGGCCGGCGGGGAGAGCGGTCAGCCGTTCCCTGACCGTCTCCAGCGCGAGCCGGCTGGCCGTATCTCCGGCCAGATGCCCGCCCATTCCGTCGGCGATAATGCCGAGGGTATACCCTTCTCCGGTCGTTCCGCTCCATACCGAATCTTCATTAACGGAGCGCACACGGCCGATATCGCTGACATGAACCGTTCTGATCACTACCCATCACCTCAACTCCAAATGTTTGGCGCGGAGCTGTCCGCACGCCGCCGCGATATCGTGGCCCTGTTCCCGGCGAATGGTGACATTCACGCCGTTGTCGGCCAGAATCCGCTGAAACTGAAAAATATCGTTGCGGGAGGTCCGGACGTATTTCCGTTCCGGCACATGGTTGACCGGAATCAGATTCACATGGCACAGCATCGTCTTCAGCACTCCGGCCAGCTCTTCCGCGTGCTCGGGCTGGTCGTTGACGCCGCCGATCAAGGCGTATTCGAAGCTGATCCGGCGGCCCGTCTTTGCCTGGTAATAGCGCAGCGATTCCATGACTTCGTCAAAAGGATAACGCCGGTTGACCGGCATCAGCTTCGAGCGCAGCGCGTCGTTGGGGGCATGGATCGAGATGGCCAGATTGATCTGAGTGTCCTCGTCCGCAAATTTATAAATGCTCGGCACAATTCCGCTCGTCGAGACGGTAATATGCCGTTGTCCGATATGGAGTCCCTTCTCGTGAATCATCATCCGCAGGAATTTCATCGTCTCGTCGTAGTTCTCGAACGGTTCGCCCGTTCCCATGATGACGATGCTGCTGACTCTCTCGCCCCGGGCGTCAAGAATCTGCTGCGAGCGCACGACCTGGGCGATAATTTCTCCGCCCGTCAGATTCCGCTTCAGTCCGCCCAGCGTGGAGGCGCAGAACGTGCAGCCGATCCGGCAGCCGACCTGTGTCGTGACACAGACGCTGTTGCCGTAATTATGCTTCATGATGACCGTCTCGATAGCGTGGTCGTCGTGCAGGCCAAAGAGGAATTTGACCGTACCGTCCTTCGATTCCAGCTTCGTGATTTCCTTGAGCGCGTCCATGCTGAACTGCTCGGCAAGCTGCTCGCGGAGGACTTTGGGCAGATTGGTCATCTCTTCAAAGGAATGGACCCGCTTCACATAGAGCCAGTCAAAAATCTGGCCGCCGCGAAAAGCCGGCTGCCCCTGATCTTTCGCCCACTGCTGCAGTTCCTCCAGCGTATACTCATATATTAAAGGTTTCATGGATGTCGCACCTGTTCTTTCTGCAGTTTATTCGGATGGAGGCTTCCATCTTGCCTATTCTACCATAAATCTCGGATTCGGTAAAAAATCGCACGGCCTTGCGGGGCCGGCACAAAAAAACCGGAAGGCGGTCCCGGTAATCCGGTGACCGCCCCCGGCGCTTGCAGAAGCGCGGCGCGGCGCCTCTCCTCACATCCGTCTAATTCGGCGGAAATTCCGCGCCTACTCCGCTTTCCGCTTCAATACAGCAATGTAGAAGCCGTCGCTGCCGTAGTCCTGCGGAAGAATCTGCAGGCCGGGAGCATCGCCGCGGAGCTTGTCCTCCATGCGGCTGGCCAGGCGGCTTCCCCGGTCCGCCGCTTCAAAGTCGGGATGCCGGTCCAGGAAGCGGCGGACCTGCTCTTCATTCTCGGACGATTCGATCGTGCAGGTGCTGTAGACAAGCAGGCCGCCCGGCTTCAGCAGGCGGCAGACGGCATCCAGCAGACCGCGCTGCAGCTCCGCAATGGCCGCGGTGTCCTCGGGCGACTTGGTCCATTTAAGGTCCGGCTTCCGCCGGATGACCCCAAGACCCGAGCACGGCGCATCCAGCAGAATGCGGTCGAAGGTTCCTTCCTCATAGCTCTCTCCGAGCCGCAGCGCATCGGCCGCCCGCGTCTCGACGGCCTCCAGCCCTAAGCGGGCAGCCTGGTCCCGGACCAGCTCCGTCTTGTGCGGGTGCAGGTCGCAGGCGACCACCCGGCCCCGGTCGAGCATCAGCTCGGCCAGATGCGAGGTTTTGCCGCCGGGCGCGGAGCAGCAGTCCAGCACATTCATGCCCGGCTCGGGAGCCACCGCTTCGGCGACCAGCATCGAACTCTCATCCTGAATGGAGAGCAGGCCGTCCTTGTACCAGTTCGTCAGCGCCAGATTGCCGCCGCCGCGGACGACGATGCCGTAGGGACTGACCGCCGATGCCGACGCGTCAAGGCCCTCGCGCTTCATCTCATCCAGAAGCCGCTCCCGGGTCGTCATCGTCGTGTTGACCCGAACGCTGACGGCCGGCGGCTCATTGTTGGCCCGGCAGATCGCCTCCGCCTTCTCCGCTCCGTACTGCTCCATCCACTCCCGCACCATCCACTCGGGATGGGAGTGGGTCAGGGCAATCCGGAGCGCTTCTCCGGCGTCATCAGGGAGCACCGGAAGACGGCCGGCCCGCTGCGCGCTGCGCAGCACGCCGTTCACCATTCCCGAAATGCCCTGGTGCCCGCGCTGCTTCGCCAGCCGGACCGCTTCATTCACCGCCGCATGCGGCGGGACGCGGTCCAGATAGACCAGCTGATACAGACTCATCCGCAGCAGACAGCGCACCCAGGGTTCCAGCTTGCTCAGGCCCTTCTTCACGAAGCCGGCCAGAATGTAGTCCAGCGTGTTCAGCCGGGAGATGGTTCCGTACACCAGCTCGGTCGTAAGGCCCGCATCTTCGCGGGACAAGCCGGCCTTCTGCAGACTGCTGTTGAGCTGCAGATTGCTGTAAGCTCCGTTGGTCTCGACCCGGATCAGCACGTCCAGCGCCACGCTGCGCGCCGTCGCTTCTCTGCCGCTCCGCCCGGCAGCGCCGCTGCGGCGCTCGGACGGCGTCATTCCAGCACCGTTCCGGGCTTCATGATGCCGCCCCGGGCGAAATCGGCCGCAGACATCGCCTTCTTGCCCGCAGGCTGAACGGTAAGCAGCAGTAGGCTGCCGTCGCCCGTGCGGACTTCAATCCCGGAAGGACCGGCATTCAGTACCGTGCCGGGTACCGATTCGGCCTTCCCCGAACCGTCTTCGGTCAGTACCGCGCCCGACAGCGGCATCTCTCCCGGATTCGCCGCGGCCCAGACCTTGAACGTCTCTCCGTTCCAGAGCGTAAAGGCGCCGGAGAAAGGCACCAGTCCGCGAATGCGGTTATAGACGGAGCGCGACGAAGCCGTCCAGTCGATGCGCTCATCGCCGCGGCTGAGATTCGGCGCATACGTCGCCGCCAGCTCATCCTGCGGCTGTGCCTCGACCGGGCCGGCCAGCAGCCGGGGCATCTGCTCCCGCAGGAGCGCGCAGCCGGCTTCGCTCAGTTTCTCAAAGAGCGTGCCGGAAGTATCCTCATCCAGGATCGGCACCTCGATTTTGGCGATCATATCGCCCGTATCCAGGCCCTCGGCCATATACATCAGCGTGACGCCGGTCACGGATTCGCCGTTGATAATTGCGCGCTGAATCGGGGCGCCTCCGCGGTATTTGGGCAGCAGCGAGCCGTGGACATTGACGCAGCCGAGGCGCGGCATGTCCAGCACGGACTTCGGCAGAATCTGGCCGTACGCGGCCGTAACAATCAGGTCCGGCTTGCAGGCGGCGAGCTCCGCAACGCCTTCCAGGCGGCGCAGCCGCTCCGGCTGCAGCACCGGAAGACCGAGCTCCAGCGCAGCCGTCTTCACGGGAGAAGGCGTCAGCGTTTTTTTGCGGCCCTGCGGCCGGTCCGGCTGGGTCACGACGGCAACGACGTCGTATCCCTCTTCCACCAGCATCTTCAGGCTCGGCACGGCAAAAGCCGGCGTGCCCATGAATACGATTCTCACGCTGCTCACTCCCCGGAGCCGTTGGTATCCGGCTTCATTTCGTACACCTTCTCGGCAATATCCGTGAACAGCACGCCGTTCAGGTGGTCGATCTCATGCTGGAAAGCCCGGGCCAGCAGACCGCTGCCGGTAACGGTGAGCTCCTTGCCTTCCCGGTCCAGGCCGCGGACGGTCACCGTCTCGGCGCGGCGGACATCTCCGTTCAGGCCGGGGATGCTGAGACAGCCTTCCGGTCCGAACTGTTCGCCTTCCTTGGATAGAATCTCGGGATTGATCATCTGGATCAGTCCATGTTCATCACCGGCGTCGACAACAATCAGCCTCTTGAGAATGCCGACCTGCGGCGCAGCCAGGCCCACGCCCTCGGCATCGTACATCGTGTCCGCCATGTCGTCCAGCAGCTTCTGGACATTGGGCGTGATTTTGGTAACCTCCTTAGCCGTCTTATGCAGGACGTCGTCGGGTTCAATTACGATCAAACGGATTGCCATAAGTCTCTGGTCCACCTTTCCTGTCGTTCCAAATTCCTTTTATTTCCATTACATCATCATTTGCGGATCCACATCAATGCCAATCTGAAGCCCGCTGTCCCGGGCTGAATCCTCCAGCTCGTCCGCCACTTCCCGCGTAAGGCCGATCGCGTCGATCGAGCCTCTCCATTTGACGATGCACTGGAAGCGGTAGCGGCCCTTCAGGCGCGGAATCGGCGAGGCCACCGGCCCCAGGAGATCCAGGGCGTCCGAAGACAGCTTGTCGAGACTGCCGAACCAGCGGCGCTGGCGGGCCCGGCCCTGCAAATTCAAAGCCAGATTCTCCGCCATCCGAAGCGCCACCGACATTTCTTCATGCGACAGCGTAACGAGAATAAGCCGGCAGTAAGGCGGGTAATGCATTTCCTTCCGGTGCCTCAGCTCGTCGCGGACAAAAGAGTCATAATCATGCCCGGAGGCATGAATGATCGAATAGTGATCCGGCGTATACGACTGGATCAGCACTTCGCCGGGCAGCACATGGCGGCCCGCCCGTCCGGCTACCTGGGTGAGGAGCTGAAACGTCTTCTCCGCGGCCCGGAAATCCGGCAGGTTCAGGGCGGAATCGGCCGTAATGACTCCTACCAGGGTGACATCCGGAAAATCAAGTCCCTTCGCGACCATCTGGGTCCCGAGCAGAACATCAGCCTTCTTGTCCCGGAAGCCGGCAAGCAGTTTCTCGTGCGAGCCTTTCTCCGTCGTCGTATCGACATCCATCCGAATGACCCGGATGCCCGGGAACAGCTTGCCGAGTTCCTCTTCGACCCGCTGGGTCCCCGTCCCGAAGAAGCGGATGTGCTCGCTCCCGCATTCCGGGCAGACCTGCGGCGAGGGCTCGGCATGACCGCAGTAATGACAGCGCAGATTGTCGCTGCGGCTGTGATAAGTCAGCGAGATATCGCAGTTCGGACATCCGGCCACGTAGCCGCAGGAGCGGCACATGACGAAGGTCGAGAAGCCGCGCCGGTTCAGGAGCAGCACCGTCTGCTCGCCCCGCTCGAGCCGTGCGGCGAGCGCGCTGTGCAGCCCGCGGCTGAACATCGAGCGGTTCCCTTCCTTCAGCTCCTCGCGCATATCCACGATCTCCACGCGGGGCAGCGCGTTGCCGAGCGCCCGTGTGGACATCGTCAGCAGCCGGGGAGCGAAGTGGATATCGCTCTGGGACCGGGCGGCGTAATAGCTCTCCAGCGAAGGCGTGGCCGAGCCCAGCACGACGACCGCGTCCCCCTGCTCGGCCCGCCGGACGGCTACATCCCGGGCATGGTAGCGCGGGTGCTCCTCCTGCTTATAGGAGGTCTCATGCTCTTCATCAATAATTACCAGACCCAGATTGGAGAAAGGCGCGAATACGGCCGAACGCGCTCCGACCGCGACGAATGCCTTGCCTTCCCGGATCTTGCGCCATTCGTCATAGCGTTCGCCTGAAGACAGCCGGCTGTGCATCACGGCCACGCCGCTGCCGAACCGGCTCTTGAAGCGTTCGACCATCTGCGGAGTCAGCGATATTTCCGGGACCAGCACGACCGCCTGTCTTCCCTGGTCCACGCAGCGCTGGATCGTCTGCAGATAAATCTCCGTCTTCCCGCTCCCGGTTACACCGTGCAGCAGGAAGACTTCATGTCTGCGCTCTTCGACGGCGGCCGCGATCGGATCGTAGGCGGCCTGCTGTTCTTCGGTCAGCGCAAGCGGCGTGCTCGGCTTGAAGTCCCGGCCCCGGTAGGGGTCCCGGTACACTTCAATCTCGGTGATTTCGACAAGACCCTTGTCCTCCAAGCCCTTGACGGTTCCCGCCGTGACCTGCAGCGCGGCCAACACGTCCTTCAGCGGCATCGGCAGCACCGCCTCCAGGTCGATCAGATAAGACAGCACTTCCTTCTGCCGGGCGGAACGGGCCGGGAAGGAAGCCAGCGCATCGCGCGCCGCCTCCGGGTCTACGGCCAGATCTACAGCCTTCAACTTCTTTTTGCCAAGCTTATCCTTGATCGACTGGCTCTCCTTCAGCACGCCGCGTCGCAGCATGAACTTGACGGTCTCCGCGCCGCTCGGGAACGCCCGGGCTAGCTGCTTCATCGACACTTCGCCGCTCCGGCGGACAAATTCTGCAATGTCGCGCTCTTCCTTTCCCGGTCCCGGGAACATCGGCAGCCATTCCTCATCCGGAAAGATGGCCGCATCGGGCTCCGCTTCCTCGTCGCCCAGCGAAATGAGCCGTTCAGCCTTTCCCTTGAGCGCCGTTGGCAGCATGGCCTGGAGCGCGGAGATTTTGCGGCAGGCATAGCGTTCGCTGATCCAATCCGCCAGCTCCACAAGCTCCGGCGACAGAGGCGGCATCAAATCCAATACCTCCTGAACCGGCTTGAGGCCGGGTACAGTCCGAACGTCGCCGTATTCCAGCGCCACAACAAAACCCTGCACCGTCCGGTGCCCGAACGGAACGGCCACGCGGCTTCCGACCTCGATCCATACCTTCATCGCGTCGGGAACGGAATAGTCAAAGGGCCGGTCCGTGCTGCGCACCGGGACGTCTACGATGACTTTGGCAATGTCCATTACAGCAGAGCTCCCGCCGTGCGCCGGGCGGCGATATCCAGGATGCGCTCAGCCGCGTCGTCCTTGGACATCAGCGGCAGACTCTCGACCAGTCCGTTCCGGTCGTAGACGGAGACCCGGTTCGTATCGACGCTGAAACCCGCGCCCGGTTCGGCCACGTCGTTGGCAACGATGAGATCGCAGTTCTTGCGTGCAAGCTTGTCCTTCGCGTATTCCTCGGCATTGCCCGTCTCTGCGGCAAAGCCGATCAGAAACTGCGTCGTCTTGGAACGGCCCAGCGTCTCCAGAATATCAATCGTCTTGACCAGTTCGAGCGTCATCCGCTCGCCCGCTTTCTTGATCTTCGTCTCCGCCCGCTCCGCCGGCCGGTAATCGGCGACGGCTGCCGCCTTAATCAGAATATCGCAGTCCGCCCATTCTCCAAGGACGGCTTCATACATATCGGCGGCCGACTGCACGCGGACCACCTTCAGGTCCGGCGGCGGCGGAACGTCGGTCTTCGCAGCGATGAGCGTAACCTCCGCGCCGAGCCGGCTGGCGGCCCGGGCAAGGGCGAAGCCCATTTTGCCGGAAGAATCATTTGTAATATAGCGAACCGGGTCAATCCGTTCCACCGTACCGCCCGCCGTAATGACAACCTTGCGTCCGGCCAGCGTCTTCTCCTTCTCCTGCTGCGCGAAGAAGGCTTCCACACAAGCCACGATGGTCTCCGGCTCCTCCATCCGCCCCTTGCCGACATAGCCGCAGGCCAGCAGCCCTTCGCCCGGTTCAATCATCCGGACGCCGCGTTCAGCGAGCGTGCGCAGATTGTTCCTCACAGCCGGATGCGTATACATATGGACGTTCATCGCCGGAGCCAGCATAACGGGAGCCGTCACCGCAAGCAGCGTGGTGGACAGCATGTCATCGGCAATTCCGTTCGCCATCTTGCCGATAATATTCGCCGTGGCCGGAGCAACGAGCACCAGATCTGCGGCATCCGCGAGGTCGATATGCGAGACGGAGGACGGGTCGCGTTCCTGAAAGGTATCGCTGAAGACCCGCTGTTTCGACAGCGACTGCAGCGTAAGCTCCGTGATGAACTCTTTGGCGGAAGCCGTCATGATGACATGCACCTTGGCGCCCTTCCGGGTAAGCTTGCTGACCAGCGCCGCCGCTTTGTAGGCCGCAATGCCGCCCGTGACGCCGAGCAGTATCGTTTTGCCGTGCAACATCCTCTTCCCTCCCAAACTAAAAAAATAACAACCTTGCGGTTGTCAGGATCTGCCCGCTTCCGGGCTTATCTACCTATGGGCCGGCAGGGCGGGCCGCCGAAGCGGCCGCACTCCCTCTCGGGCCTGTCGTGTCCGGCGAAGGGTCTATTCTTCTTCCTCGTGACCGACGACGACTTGATCCTTGTACACTTCTTCCAGAGCAACTCCGACGTTCTTGTGGGATTTCGGAGATTGCAGATCGCTCTTCGCGCCTTCGCGGAGCTGTCTCGCCCGGCGGGCGGCTGCCACCACGAGCGAATATTTGCTGTCCACCTTGTTCATCATTTCATCAATAGACGGATATAGCACAAGCACACCTCTTCACTTCGGATGAATTACTTGATTTTACAATGTTCGGCGATAATAATGCTTTCTATTCGCTTGCAGGCCAGATCAATCTCGTCGTTAACCACCGCATAATCATAGTGACGCATAAGGCTGATCTCATCCTCGGCCACCGACATGCGGTGGTTGATGACTTCGTCATGTTCCGTTCCGCGTCCGCGAATCCGGTCTTTCAACTCGTCCATCGAAGGAGGCAGCAGGAACACAAAGATGCCTTCGGGGAATTTCTCTTTGACCTTAAGCGCGCCCTGGACTTCAATCTCCAGAATGATGTCCCGCCCGCTCTCCAGCGTCTTCTCCACGAAGTCGCGCGGGGTTCCGTAATAGTTGCCCACGTACTCGGCATGTTCCAGCAGCTGGTCGTTCTCGATCATGGCGGCGAACTGCTCGCGGGTCTTGAAAAAATAATTCACGCCATCCTGCTCCCCGGCACGGGGGCTGCGCGTCGTAGCCGAGACGGAATACACAAGATCCGGTATTCTCGGCCGCAGGGCGGTACACACGGTTCCTTTACCCACTCCGGAAGGTCCGGACAACACAATCAGCAATCCTTTTCGCATAGTACACTCCATCACTCGTTTATTCGTCGTTATCGTCATCTTTGCTGGACAGGCGGTGGGCCACCGTCTCCGGCTGAACGGCCGAGAGAATGACATGGTCGCTGTCCGTGATGATGACGGCTCGGGTCCGGCGTCCATAGGTCGCGTCGATCAGCATATGCCGATCCCGGGCTTCCTGAATGATTCGCTTGATCGGAGCGGATTCAGGGCTGACTATGGAAATGATGCGATTGGCCGAGACGATATTTCCAAAGCCGATATTGATAAGTTTAATGGCCATGTTCCGGTTGTTCCCCCCATATGGTTGACTCTTGATTCATTCGTGCGCCGGCAAAAAGCCGCTACTCCAGATTGGCAGCCTGCTCGCGGATCTTCTCCAGCTCGTTCTTGATATCGAGAACCCGGTTCGTAATCTCCAGACGGCTGCTCTTCGAGCCGATCGTATTGGCTTCCCGGTTCATCTCCTGAACGAGAAAATCCAGCTTGCGGCCCGAGGGACCGCCGCCCTCAAGCAGATCCCGGAATTGTCCGGCATGGCTTCGCAGCCGTACGAGCTCCTCATCAATGCTGCTGCGGTCCGCGAATAGAGCGACCTCCATGTTAAACCGTTGCTCGTCAAAGGGGAACACGCCTTCACTCAGCTCCTGCAGCCGGTTCCTCAGCCTGTCACGGTATTCCTCCGGAACGGACGGCGCCAGCGCCGCCAATTCGTCCAGATGCCGCTCCAGAACTTCCAGTCTGCGGAGCATCTCTTCCGACAAAAAACGCCCTTCTCTTGCCCGCATCGCGACCAGCTCCCGAAGGCTCTCTTCCAGCCCGTCGCGAAGCACGGTCTCAAACGCCTCTCCCTGAAGGACCGAGGAACGGTCTTGTCCTTCCATTACCCCGGGAAGGCGAAGCAGTTCTCCCGGCGTAAGGTCGCCGGGAAGGCCGAAGCCGGAACGGAGCCGTTCGGCAGCGGCCAGATAGGCGCGGACAAGCGGCTCGTTCAATACCGGTCCGGCGCTCTGCTCGTCCGCATCGGCGGCAATGCTGACGTCCACCCGTCCCCGGGCTATCTCACGCTGAACCAGCTTGCGCAGTCCGTCCTCATGCCTTGCCCACTCTCTTGGCATGCGGAACAGCACTTCGCAGTAGCGGTGGTTGACGCATTTCAATTCGAAACGCAGGGTAAAACCGCCGAATTTCCTTATGGATTGACCGAATCCGGTCATGCTAAATGACATCGGCATCACATCCGTTACACTATTGTAATGGATTCCTTCTAGCGAAACAAGGGGGACAATCGGCGCCCCGTCTTGGTCCATACATGCTGCAGCAGCTCCGCGCTCATCTCATAGAACATGAACGGCGTCATCAGGTAAATGCCGTTGAACCGCTTCATGGCTTCGTCCAGAAGCTCCTTGGCAATGGCGACGCCCTCCGCCCGTCCGGCTTCGCCCTCAAGCCCCGCCATTCTCCGGCGAACCTCGTCCGAGAGCTGGATGCCCGGGACCTCATTGTGCAGATACTCGGCATTGCGGCCGCTGGCGAGCGGCATGATGCCCAGAAAGATCGGCACATTCAGATGGGCGGTCGCATCGGCGATACGGCCGATGAGCTCGGGATCGTAGACCGGTTGGGTCATAATATAGTCGGCGCCGGAGGCAATCTTCTTCTCCAGCCGTTCCACGGCCTTGTTCAGATGCTTCACGTTGGGGTTGAACGCTGCGCCAATCACGAAATTGGCGCGCTGCTTCAGCGGTTTGCCCGAGAAGGAAATTCCGTCGTTCAGCTGTTTGATCATCCGGATAATCTCAAAAGACGTCAGATCATAGACCGAGCTGGAGCCCGGCAGATCGCCGAACCGGGCCGGATCTCCCGTAACGGCCAGCACATGGTCGATGCCCAGGGCGTCAAAGCCCATGAGATGGGACTGGGTGCCGATCAGATTGCGGTCCCGGCAGGCGATATGAATCAGGGGCCGCAGACCGGTCTTCTGAAGCGCAATCGCGCCGAGCGCCATATTGCTCATACGCGTGACGGCCAGCGAGTTGTCGGCCAGCGTCAGCGCGTCCGCTCCGGCCCGGCGGAGCGCCTCGGCCCCGTCCAGGAACCGGGAGATGTCGAGATCGCGGGGCGGGTCCAGCTCCACAATGACCGTATGCCGCTCCCGGACCAGATCAACCAGCGTCGGTTCTCCGCCGTCTCCGCCTTCTTCCTCAGCCGGCTCCTGAATCCGAATCCGGTCCCGCTCGGGCGACGCAGCGGGTTCCGGAAGGGGCCGCGGCTCGTAGTCCGTCAGCGCCGCCGCGATCTCCGCAATATGCGCGGGCGTCGTTCCGCAGCAGCCGCCGATCAGACGGGCGCCCAGATCGGCGAAGGCAGTCGCCATGCTTCCGAAATATTCCGGGGAGGCTCCGTACCGGTACTGGCCGTCCACATAATCGGCGACGCCGGCATTCGGATAGACGGAGACCGGCACTTCCAGCTGGCCCTGAAGCGTGCCGAGCGAACGCTTGATGCCGATCGGTCCCGTCCGGCAGTTGAAGCCGATCATGTCGGCCCCGTCCTCCTGCAGAATCCGGAAAGCTTCGGGCAGCGTCAGCCCGTCCAGCGTCATCGCCGTCTCGTCCACGGCCAGCTGGCAGATCACCGGAAGAGCGCTCAGCTTCCGCACCGTTCTCAGCGCCAGGTGAAGCTCCTCCACGTCATAGAACGTCTCCAGCAGAATGCCGTCGGGTTCCTCCTCCAGCAGCGCTCCGATCTGCCGCCCGAACAGGCGCTTAAGCTCGGCAGCCGAGAGATTCGCCCGCTTGCCGGCGCGGATGGAACCGACGGCTCCGACTACATAGCCCGTCTCGCCGGCCGCTTCCCGCGCAATGCGGACGCCCGCCCGGTTGATCGCCTCTACGCCCGATTCCAGCCCGAACTTCGACAGCTTGTCCTCATTCGCGGAATACGTATTGCTCTCCAGCACCTGAGCGCCGGCTTCCATATAGCTTCTGTGCACATCCCGAATCACCTCGGGGCGCGTCAGATTGAGTTCTTCATAAGAGATTCCCACCGGGAACCCCATATTGTACAAAAAGGTGCCCATCGCACCGTCTCCGACCAGTATGCCGCTCTCCCAGGCTTTGCGCAAATCCGGCTTCACGTCGACGCCTCCCCTGACTTTGGATTTTTATAAATGTAACACAAATCGGCAGCTTCGATAAGAGATTGGCGGAAAATGCACGATTGTCTTCATCTTCCTGCCATTCAGGAGCCAAATTGGCGATTCTTTGGCTTTTACGCGCCAAAAAAGCGGACTTCGGTTCCCCGAAGCCCGCTTGCTCTTCGCCGCTCCCTCCGGCGACGGTCTCTCCGGCAGGGGGTTCAGATCTCCACCGTACCGGTGAAGACCGCTTCTGCCGGACCGGTCATGTAGACGTGGTTGTCTTCCTCGCTCCAGCGGATATGCAGGTCGCCGCCCTTCAGGCTGACCCGGGCGCTGCGTTTAGCAAGTCCGTTCAGAACCGAAGAGACGAGGGTTGCGCAGGCTCCCGTTCCGCAGGCCAGCGTCGGTCCGGCGCCGCGTTCCCAGACCCGCATATCGATGCTCTCCCGGTCCCGGACGGTTGCGAACTCCACATTGACCTTGCGGGGAAAGAGCGAATGCGTCTCCAGCGGAGGACCGAAGGCTTCAAGGTCGAAGCTGACCGCATCCTCGACATAGATCACGCAGTGCGGATTGCCCATAGATACAGCCGTGAACCGGAACTCGCGTCCGTTCGCCTCAATCGGCTGCCCCAGAACGGGCTCGGCGTCAACGGCGACCGGAATCTGCGGACCGGACAGTACCGGCTCTCCCATATCCACCGTTACCGTCTCCACGCGCCCGTCCTTGACGGTTAGGCTGACCTTCTGGGCGCCCGCCCCGATCGTCTCGATTACGATGCGCTCGGAGGTTACATGCCCGTGGTCATATACATATTTCGCGACGCAGCGGATGGCGTTGCCGCACTGCTCCGCTTCCGAACCGTCGGAGTTGATGATCCGCATCTTGAAGTCGCCGATCCCGGAAGGAAGAATATAGACCAGCCCGTCGGCCCCGATGCCGAAATTCCGGTTGCAGAGCTTGACGGCCAGTTCCGGCGCATCGTCCGGAAGCTCGCGTTCCCCGAAGACGACGATAAAATCATTGCCGAGTCCGTGCATTTTGGTGAATTCCATGAATCGACCACTCCTTCAGTAAACTGCAAACAGCATACCGCAAGGAGCGGGACAATGCTATTGATTTTATGCCGAAATTTTTGTACTTTTCGCCTGCGGTCTGGTTCCGCTGCCTCCGCTGCGTCCGCTTCCGGCATGGCGGCGCTTCAACCGGTTGCCGCTCCATACGCTGCCCGCTCCCATGAGGAAGGTCGGAATCCCGGCGGCGACGAAGCTCAGTGCGAGGTCGCGGAATCCGAGCGGCACCGTCTTGAAGATCGGCTGCATGGCCGGGATATACATGACGGCCAGCATGAGCAGCACCGAGGACAGCACGGCGAGCACCAAGTATTTATTCTGGAAGGGATTGCGGTGGAACACCGAGCGGGAGCTGCGGCAGTCGAACACATGGATGAGCTGGGCCAGCACCAGGGTGGCGAAGGCTACGCTCTGCGCCTGCATCAGCCGGGCGGGATCGCCGGGATCGGAGCGCAAGGTCAGCCAGAAGGCGCCCAAGGTGCACAGGCCGATCAGAAAGCCGCGGCTGATAATCTTCCAGCCCAGCCGCCGGGCGAAGATGTTCTCTCTGGAACCGCGCGGCTTGTGTTCCATCAGGTCTTTCTCGGGCTGATCCACGCCGAGCGCCATCGCCGGGAGTCCGTCCGTGACGAGATTGACCCACAGAATCTGGATGGGGACCAGCGGCAGCGGCAGACCGAGCATCATGGCGAAGAACATCGTCAGGATTTCGCCGACATTGGAGGCCAGCAGATAGCGGATGAACTTCCGGATATTCTCGTAGATGCTTCGGCCTTCCTCAATCGCCGCGACAATCGTCGAGAAGTTGTCGTCTCCCAGGACAAGCGCAGACGCTTCCTTGGTTACGTCCGTACCTGTAATGCCCATCGCAATGCCGATGTCGGCCGCCTTGATCGCCGGCGCATCGTTGACCCCGTCTCCGGTCATGGCCACCACATGTCCGCCGCGCTGCAAGGATTTCACAATCCGCAGCTTGTGCTCAGGGGAGACCCGGGCGTACACATAGACATGGTCGCTCATTTTATCCAGCTCATCATCGTCCATGCGCGACAACTGGGCTCCGGTCAGAACGGAACCCCCCCGCTGAATGATGCCCAGCTGATGGGCAATGGCTTCGGCGGTCGTTCCATGGTCGCCGGTAATCATCACCGTCTTGATCCCTGCCCGGCGCGTGACGGCTATGGCGTCCCGCACTTCGCGCCGGGGCGGATCGATCATGCCGGTCAGACCCGCGAAGACGAGCTGGGATTCCGTCTCCTTGTCGGTCTCGCTCTTCTCGCCGGAGCGAAGTTCCCGAAAAGCCAGCCCGAGCACCCGGAGCGCGCCCGAAGCCATGCTCTCGTTCGCTTCCAGCACTTTCTGGCGGAGCGTTGGCGTGCAGGGCACTACCTGGCCTTCCCACAGCATATAGGCGCAGCGGCCGAGCAGCACATCGGGCGCGCCTTTGGCGCAGACCATCCGGCCTCCCGGATGCCGGACAATGACCGACATCAGCTTCCGTTCGGAATCGAACGGGAACTCCTTCTCGCGGGTAAAGGTCTGGGCCAGATGGCCGGCCGTCAGCCCCATCTTGGCCGACAGCGCGATGAGCGCGCCTTCGGTGGGGTCCCCCTTGAGCGTCCACACCTTCTCTCCGGAATAGACCGCCTCGGCGCCCTCCTCTCCTTCGCTGTTCCCGCTCTTTTTGCTCTTGCGCTTGGCCTTGGACTTGGCCTTGTTCTCAGCTTCGGTCTCCACAATCTCGGCATTGTTGCAGAGCGCGGCGATCTGGAGCACCCGGCGCAGGCTCTGGTCATGCTTGAGTTCTACCGGTCTGCCCTTGTCGGTAACCGCACCGACCGGCGCATAGCCTTCTCCTGTGACCTCCATCACCCGGCCGCCCGTCCATACCCGCGTTACCGTCATCTTGTTCTGCGTCAGCGTTCCGGTCTTGTCGGAGCAGATGACGGAAGCGCAGCCCAGCGTCTCCACTGAAGGGAGCTTGCGGACGATAGCGCCGCGCTTGATCATGCGCTGCACGCCGAGCGCCAGGGCAATCGTGACGATGGCCGGCAGCCCTTCGGGAATGGCGGCGACCGCCAGACTGACCCCGGCCAGGAACATTCCGGTTGCGGGCTGGCCATGCAAGATTCCTGCCAGCACAACGACGACGGTGAGAATAAGCGAGACGTAGATCAGGATTTTGCCGAGCTGCTCCAGACGCCGCTGCAGCGGCGTCTCCTGGGATTCCGTGCTCTGGATGAGGTCCGCGATCTTCCCCATCTCCGTATCCATCCCGGTTCGCACGACGATGGCCCGGCCCGTTCCGCGGGTAACCATCGTCCCCATGAAGCCGATATTCTTCTGGTCGCCGAGCGGCACTTCCTCCGCAGCGATCGGCTCCGAATGCTTGGATACGGGAAGCGACTCGCCCGTCAGTGCGGACTCCTCCGTGTACAGGCTGCTGCATTCCAGCCAGCGCACATCGGCGGGCACCCGGTCGCCGCTCTCCAGGAGGACAATATCGCCCGGCACCAGCATCCTCGCCGCTTCATGCCGGCTCTCGCCGCCGCGCACCACTTTGGCCGTCGGAGCCGACAGCTGCTTCAGCGCCCGCAGCGAGCGTTCCGCCCGGAATTCCTGAACAAATCCGAGAATACCGTTCAGAATGATGATGGCGATGATGGTAACGGCATCCAGATATTCGCCGAGCAGGCCGGACACCAGGGTGGCTCCCATCAGCACCAGCACCATGAAATCCTTGAATTGGTTGAGCAGCAGGGTGAACGGCGACAGCCGTTCTCCTTCCGAGAGCTCATTGTACCCGCTGTCCTCGCGCCTTCTCCCGGCTTCCTCTTCACTCAGTCCGCCCTGGGGCGTTACGTTAAAATGCGCCAGCAGCTCCTCTCTTCCCAGCCGGTGCCAACTTGTGTGTTCCATGGACAATCGTTCCCCTCCCGGTCATTTCTGTATCCGCTTCGCCAGGGAAGCGGACCGACAGCTTTTCCACCCGTTCATGACCTAATGTATTCGGGGTCGTCCGCAATTATCACCCTGTCCCGGAAACCAGGGGCGGCAGCGCTTCGCCTCCCTCTTTGCGTCCGAACCGGGAAGTATGGCATCATAGAGGAAGCAATTTTAACTTCAAGGACGGGAGATTAAGCAATCATGGCACTTGACGGCATCGTAACCCGCGCCATCGTCAGCGAGCTTCAAGCCTGCACGGGGCAGCGGATCAGCAAAATATATCAACCCAGCGACCATGATCTGGTCTTCACCCTGCGGGGAGCCGTAGGAGGCAGACTGCTCTTGTCCGCCAACCCGACCTATCCCCGCGTTCATTTCACGGAGCGCCAGGGCATCAATCCTTCGGAAGCGCCGATGTTCTGCATGCTGATGCGCAAGCACTGCGAAGGCGGCGTCATTGAGAGCGTGGAGCAGATCGGGCTCGAGCGGATCATTCATATGCGCATCCGCCAGCGCGACGAGCTGGGAGATGTATCTGCAAAGATCCTCATTATCGAGCTGATGGGCCGGCACAGCAACCTGATTCTGACCGACGCTGCAACCGGAACGATTATCGACGGAATACATCATGTCACCCCCGCGATCAGCAGCTACCGGATCGTAATGCCCGGCTTTGCCTACACAGAGCCGCCGCGCCAGCATAAGCGGAACCCGCTGGAGATGAGCCGGGAGGAGTTCGCCGGGCTCTTCCGTCAGGCGGCGGAAGAGGCGGCGCAAGCGGCCGCCGCTCAAGTCGGCGGGGACGAATCCGCAAGCGGGCAAGAGGCGGAGTCAGCCGGACGCGAGCCGGCCGGAAGCCCGGCTGAAGCTGCGACCGCGGCGCCTTCCCCTCTGGACGATCCGGCCGGCTGGATCGTCGCGTCGTTCAGCGGGATCAGTCCCCTGATCGCGCAGGACATGGTTCGCCGGTCGGAGTCCCGGACCGCGGAGGCGCTGGCGGACGCTTTTGAAGCCACCTTCTCTCTTGTGCGCGCCTCCGCCTTCACCCCGATGACGGGCTTCAATGCGAAGGGCAAGCCGATCTTCTCGGCGGTTCCCTTGAGTCTGTTCGAAGGAGAGATCAAACGCTATCCGACGATCAGCGCCTGCATGGAGGACTACTACGGCGACAAAGCCGAGCGCGACACCGTGAAGCAGCGCGTCAGCGATCTGATCCGCTTCCTGTCCAATGAACGGAGCAAGAACCTGAAGAAGCTCGATAAGCTTCGCCAGGATCAGGAAGAGGCGCAGGACGCCGACCGTTACCGGATTTACGGCGAACTGATCTTCGCTTCGCTGCACGCGCTCAAGAAGGGCGACCGCGAAGCCAGGCTGGTCAATTATTACGACGAGAACCAGGCGGAGATCGACATTCCGCTCGATCCGCTGCTGACGCCCTCGGACAATGCGCAGCGCTACTTCAAGAAGTACAACAAGTACAAGAACAGCCTCGCCGTCATTGACGAGCAGACCGCTCTGACCCGCGAGGAGATCACTTATATGGAGAGCCTGCTTCAGCAGCTGGATCATGCGTCCCTGAACGACATCGAAGAGATCCGCGACGAGCTTGTCTCCGGCGGCTATCTGCGGGACCGAAGCAAGAAAGGCAAGAAGAAGAAAAAACCGTCCCGGCCAACGTTTCAGGTCTTCACTTCGTCGGAAGGAATCGAGATCTATGTCGGCAAGAACAATCTCCAGAACGAGTATTTGACGAACCGGCTCGCCGGTCCGAACGATACGTGGCTGCATACGAAGGACATTCCCGGCTCCCATGTGGTCATCCGCAGCGAGAGCTTCGGCGATGCTACGCTGGAGGAAGCCGCCCAGCTCGCCGCCTACTTCAGCCAGGCCAAGCAGTCGAGCAGCGTTCCGGTGGACAGCACGCTGATCCGGTATGTCCGCAAGCCGAACGGCTCCAAGCCCGGCTTTGTCATCTATGACCGCCAGAAGACGCTGGTTGTCACCCCCGATGAAGACCGGATCAGAGCGCTGCCAAGCGCGCTGCGAAGCTGACTTCCCGGGCGTTCATCGTCCCGCTGCCTCCTTCCGGCAAAAAAACCCAAAGAGCAGCCGCCCTGTCTAACAGGCGGCTGCTCTTTGAGTTGGGACCCCGTCCCTTCGGTCCGCATCTCGCTGAAGCGGCCCTGACCTACATTTATCACGCGCAGTGCAGCGCCGGATGCCGCGAAGCCCCGGTGACTGTCGTCTCGGGAGCCGCCGGCCCGCCGCAGCTTCAGGCCACCCGACTGTCTTCGCTCCGGCCCACTGCAGCTTCAGGCCATCCGGCTGTCTTCGCTCCGGTCCCCCGCCAGCTTCTCCAGCACGCCCGCATCTACCGTCACGCTGCCGAGCTCGCCGTGGAAGACTACGCCGCCCCGGGCACCGTGATAATCGGAGCCGCCGGTTACGAGCAGACCGTACTCCTCCGCAAGCGCCAGATAGCGCTGCTCCTCGGCAGGCCCGTGGTCGGAATGATACGCCTCGATTCCGGCGAATCCGCCCTGGTCCAGAATATCCCGCACCAACCCGTCGTCCCCGTAGAGACCGGGATGCGCCAGTACCGCCCGCCCCTTCGCTTCGGCGATCCAGCGGCAGGCCTCCGCCGGTGTGATCCGGGGCGGCGATACGTAGGCCGCCGCACCTTCGGCGAGGAATTTGTCGAAGGCATCCCGCATGTCCCGGGCAGCGCCGAGACGCACCAGTTCATCGGCGATATGCGGCCGTCCGACACTCTCGTCGGGCTTCAGCTCCCGGCCGATGCCGCGCAGTACCGCTTCCATCGTAACGGGAATGCCCAGCTCGCGCAGCCGGACCAGAATGGCCTCGTTGCGGGAAGCCCGGGTGTCCCGCAGCCCTCTCAGCCGTTCCAGGAAGACCGGGTCTTCATAATCAATAAAGTAGCCGAGGATGTGGATATCCTTGCCTCCGGCCCGGGTGCTGATCTCGACTCCGGGCACGACGGCAAGGCCGAGCCGCTTCCCGGTCTCCAGCGCTTCAGCCACGCCGGCTACCGTGTCATGATCGGTAATGGCGACGGCGGCCAGTCCCCGTTCGGACGCCAGACGCACATTCTCGGCGGGCGGCTGCATCCCGTCGGAAGCTTGGGTGTGGGTATGAAGATCGCAGCGTCCGGCCGCCAGAAGCCGGTCGGTTCCTGTATTATTCATGAACGTCTCCTCCTTGGTATGCCCGCTGCGCCTCCTCCTGTTCCCGCCCGCCATGCTGGCGCAGGAACGCCAGGAAGGTTACGGCGGGGAGCGGCAGCAGCGTAGATTTTAACCGGATGGCATAGAACCGGCGCCGGAAAGAGGCGTCCCGGATACGTGCGGTCGAGAGCAGGCCCAGCGCGATTTCGTGACGAAGGGTCGACGGCGAGAGCATCGCGATGCCCAGCCCCGCCTCAACGGTGGACTTGACCGCTCCGGTGCTCCCCAGCTCCATGACGGTGTTGATCTCCTTCGGGTCATAGCCCTTGGCCATCAGCTGTTCCTCCATAACTCTTCGGGTCCCGGATCCCTGTTCACGCAGCACAAAAGGATATCGAAGCGCCTCTTCCAGCGTGACATTCTCTCTCCCGGCCAGTTCATGGCCTGCCGGCACCACCAGCAGCAGCTCGTCTTCCATTACCGGCTCAATATCCATATCGGGGTGGGACACCTCGGCTTCAATTAACCCGAAGCTCAGCCGATTGCGGGCAATCTCCTCGATAATCTGTGTCGTATTGCTGACCTCCAGGGTTACCGAAATTTCGGGATACGCCTGGCCGAACGGAACCAGAATCCCGGGCAGCACATATTCGCCGATCGTCAGGCTGGCTCCAAGCTGCAACCGGCCCGAGAGTTGCTGTGTGTACTCCGCCATGGCCCGGTCCGTCTCCCGCATCAGCTCCAGGGTGCGGAGCGCGAACGGAAGCAGCGCCTCTCCGGCGTCGGTCAGCATGATCTTCTTGCCGGAACGGTCGAACAGCTTGACCCCAAAATAATCCTCCAGCCCTTGAATCTGCATGGTCACTGCCGGTTGAGTCATATGCAGCGCCTGAGCTGCCGCAGAGAAACTCCCCCGTTCAGATACGGTATAAAAGATGCGAAGCTGATGTATATTCATGCCCATCCCCCTTCTCCTTGCGGCTCTAAATCCGGCGCGTCCCGAACCTGAAGGCGCACTTCCCGGCCCGCCGCTCTGAACGGACTGTTCAAATAAGCAAGAAGCCCGCGGCCGGGTGGCCGCGAGCCTCTGGGTCCAAGGCGCTACCGCCGTTTCCGGCCGGTATGCACCAGACTGCCGCGCTTCGCGTTCCGCGGGCGGGCCGTCAGTGCGCTCAGATCCCGCAGGTGGATATCCTCCGACATTTTGCCGAGAAAAGAGACGACCGTCAGCTTGTACAACACGTTGCCGAGCTTGTCCGTCTCTCCCGCAATCTCCGTCAGCCGAACGGCGATCACCAGATCGTTATCGATGCAGTAGATCTCCGGCTCTTCCGGAGAGTGGACGCGAATCCGCTTCTGCTTCAGGCACTGCCACAGCCAAAAAGCGCTCCAACGGCCCGGGCTTCCTTCTCTCTGGTTCCATTCCTCCAGCCGCCGCGCCGCGTGGGGCGCGATTGCGGCATCCGCAATCCGCCGGCCCTCCAGCATGATAAAGAACGGATCGTTCATGCCGGGGCCTTCCGCTTCAATATCGCGCATACAAGTCTCACACTCCCGGCGTTCAGGTACTGGCGCTTCTAATGGTCCTATTCTACCATGATGAACGGCGGATATCCATGTACCCTTGACGAACGCGTTCGGGCCGGAAGACGCAGCGTTCATTCCCGGGCGGTGCTTCGTCCGCTGCCCCCTGCAAATAAAAAGCGCCCGGAACGCGAGGTTCCGGGCGCTTCCTTGTTCATCCTGCACCGGACAACCGCGGCCTACAGGCTGTAGGAGCGGGTCTTGTCCGGGTTCTTGCTGGCATATTCCGTCTTCAGCTCATTGCGGTAGGAACGCTCGATCTTGCGGACATAGGAGAGCCGCTTGATGTTCTTCATCGTCTCTTCCGCCCGGTCCGCATTCACATAGATGACCGCATAGTGCATCTTCCGGGAAATGTAATGCAGGCTGCCGTATTTCTCCAAGTTGCGCGCCGCCTTGACGTCGCTGACCCAGACGATGTAACCGGTTCGTTCCGCAAACATGCTTCTTTCCGCCTCTCTGCCGTAGATATAGGATTCCAGCGTCTTTAGCCGCAGGAGCACTTGCCGCCGCTGCCGCAGCCCCCGCCGGAAGGCAAGGGATCATTGCCCGGAACCTTGATGCTGTCCGATACCGAATACGCGATCGTCTCCGACATGGAATGCAGCAGATCGTCCAGCGTCTTCTCCGCGGCCTTGAAACGGACAACCTCCTCGAATTGTTCGAGCTCCGCCTCGACCTTGGCGACTTCGCCCAGCGCCTCATGATAATTCGGATGGAAGTGGCCGAACCGCTGTGTCTCCTCAAACAGCTCTTTCTTCCGCTCCAGCTTGCGGACCAGCTCCTGGATGCCGGCATTTGCGGCGACCCGTTCCTTCCAGTATAAATAATCCGACACCTCGGCGGATTGGTTAATCATATCGCCCAATTCATAGGCGTATATAAGAACTTCGGCCATGTCTACCGAATGCGCTTCCGCTACGCTCATGAGCCTCATCTGCCTTCTATATGAAATACCCACCTTGCGGTGGACTCTCCTTATCATACCATATCGCCCTGCCCCGCAGAAGAGGCAATGCGCGATTTCGGCAGCATGATTCCGATCTCGCCCCAATCTTCGGCCTCCAGCTCGGCGGCCGCGGGTTCCGCCCCGTCTTCATCGGCAAAATAGCCGAAGACCCGCCAGCGGCCCGGCAGGATTCGCTCGGGCACGAACCGCCGCTCTTCTCCGTCCACGGTCACGGCGGCTGCAACGCCCCAGCGTAGCGCCTGCTCCATCACGCTGCGGGAGGTCGCGGCATGGTACCGCCGCCGCTCCCGCAGCCACATGGCCGGAACCCGGTCCCGGTCCGGCCAGAGCTCCGCCGCCGGCTCCCGCACGGCGGCCCCTTCGCCGAGCCCCCGGCTCGGCGGGAACAGCCCCGGCGCCGCACCGGGGCTTCCTTCGCGCGCCGCCGCTTTCGGCGCGCTGCCTGCGGCGCGGCCCTCCCGGGCGGCCGCGCCCTCCCCGCCGCCCGGCGCAGCGGGCGGCGGGTCGAGCCGGAACAGCTCCGGTTCCGGCACAGGGGCCGCGCCGCGGCCGGAGGGCGGCGCAAGACCCGCAGCCGCCAGCTCGCGCAGCAGCGGCGGCAGGCGGTCCGGCAGCACCCCGAAGTGCAGAGGGCCCAGCCGGACCAGACAGTCGCCCAGGCGCGGGTGGCCGGCTACGGCCTCCGCGTCGGCGAGATCGCGGCAGGCGAGCACCTGCATCTCGGACAGACGCGTCCGCCCAAGCCCGGCCGCCCACTGACCGATAATCTCCGCTGCGCCGGGAGGGAGGCCGCCCGCGGCATGACGGCCGAGCCAGGCTGCGGCCTCCTCCGGCGGGAGTCCGGCCGCCGAAGCGGCCTCCAGGCGTTCCCGGGTCAGCCGGAAGCTCCAGAGCCCGCTCTCCAGCTTCTCGGGCTCGGCGAAGCAGGCCAGTCCCCAGCGCACCCGGTACGGCGTCTCCGGCGGAATCAGCACCTCCAGATCGGGCTGAACGATCAACTGTCCGGTTCGCGCTTCGGCAGCCTCGACAGCTTCGGAGATTTCCGCCGCATCCTTCTCCCTGTCCTCATTCGGCGCAGTTTCCTGCCGCAGGCAGCTTGCAGAGCAGGGGTAGGGCATCCGCCAGCGGAAGCAGAGCCCGCCGTCCGCGTCCGCGCGTCCCAGCGAGAGCAGCCCCGCCCCCGCCAGCCAGGACAGCCAGGCGGCCGCTTCCGGCTCCTGCTGCTCCGGCGCTCTTCGGCCCTGTCCCAGACCCGCTGCTTCAAGCGCAGCCAGCAGGCGGTCGAGGCGGTACCAGCGGCCCGCCAGCCAGCCGGCTCCCGCAACCGCGCCCCGCAAAAGCTGCGCCCCCGGGCCGAGAGCGCCGTACCGGAAGCATACGGCTTCAAGCGCCCGGGCGTACATCGCTTGCTCCGCCAGGCCGAGCCATGCTTCGGTTCGTTCCCGGTCCGGGATCAGAAGCCCGTCCCGCCGGCGGATCAGTCCCAGCGTCAGCAGCAGATCGATTAGCACCAGCGCCGGCAGCGGACACTCCGCCGGATAGGACGAGCGAAGTCCGAGCCCTTCCAGATGCCCTTCCTGGAGAGATACCCCCGCCGCCAGCTTCTTCAGATGGCCCAGATGCAGCAGTCCTTTCGCCGTAAGCGGAAGCCCGCTTCCGGCAATCCGGTGCAGCAGACGGAACAGGTCCGCCGGAAGCCCCGCTGCTGCCGGCATGATGATCCGGACTGCCGGCTCAGGACCGGTCTCGGGGACATAGCGGAAGAAGCGGCCCTGCACTTCCGCAAGCCGCCCTTCTGGAATGCCGTAGAGAAGCTCTCCGCCAACGCGCCGTACGCCGGCGAGCAGCCCCTGGGCCAGCAGTTCTTCCCGGGCGATGATCAGCTCCGACCGGCTCATGCCGGGCGGCCGGAGCTTCTCCGCCGCTTCCTCCGTCCAAGGCAGCGCCGCATGCGCGGCGCAGACCAGCCGGAGCAGCTCCGCAGCCTTGTCGCTCAGCATCGGTATCCTCCTTCCGGTCCGTTCCCGAAGAGTTCAAGTCCGATACGCCGGTATTCGTAGCCCTGCTCCGTCAGGAACAGGCGTCGGCGGACCGCAAAGTCTTCCTCCCTTGTGTCCTCCGTGACCAGAACATAGAAGATGGCCCGGTTCCGGCCCGGCTTGGGCCGAAGGATCCGTCCCAGCCGCTGCGCTTCCTCCTGGCGGGAGCCGTAAGCCCCCGATACCTCGATGGCTACGGCCGCCGCAGGCAAGTCCACGGCAAAATTGGCTACCTTGGACACCGCCAACCCCGGAATCTCTCCTGCATTGAAGCTCCGGTACAGCTCCATCCGCCGTCCTTGCGGCGTCCTTCCGGTCAGAAGCGGAATTCCGGCGGCAGCGGCGATCTCCTCCAGCTGGTCCAGGTACTGGCCGATAATCAGAACCGGCTCTCCGGCATGGCGCTTTAGCAGCCGCAGGGCGGCCTCCGTCTTGGCCGGATTGACCGAAGCCAGCCTGAACTTGTCGCGAACCGGCGCCCGGAGATACTGCATTCTAAGCTCCGGAGCCATCGGCACCCGAACCTCCGTGCAGGCCGCTTCCGCCAGCCAGCCCTGTCCCTCCAGCTTCTTCCACGGGCAGTCATACAGCTTGGGTCCGATCAGAGAGAAGACGTCGCTTTCTCTTCCGTCTTCCCGGACGAGCGTTGCCGTAAGCCCCAGTCTGCGGGTAGCCTGAAGATCCGCCGTTACCCGGAAGACGGGAGCGGGCAGCAGATGGACCTCATCATAGACAATAAGGCCCCAGCTCCGTTCACCCAACAGGCCCAGGTGATTCCGGCCCTCTCTTTCTCCCTTGCGGGCCAGCATCTGGTAGGTCGCCACCGTAACCGGCCGAATCTGCCTGCGGCTGCCGGAATACTCGCCGACGTCGGCAGGCTCAAGTTCAGTCCAGCGGAGCAGCTCGGCGATCCACTGGCGGACCGAAGTCGTGCTGCTGGTCAGAATCAGCGCTTCACAGGAGAGGGCTTGCAGAACGGCGATGCCCAGCAGCGTTTTGCCGGCCCCGCAGGGCAGCACCAGGACGCCGCTTCCTCCGGCGCTGCGATACCGTTCCGCCGCTTCTTTCTGATAATCGCGAAGCTCCGACGCCCTTCCCGGCTTCCAGCTTATCGCCAGCGCTTCTCCCGCCCGGTAGCCGGCTTCGTCGAGCACCGGATACCCGGCCCGGGCCAATGCCTGCTTCACCCGGCCCCGGTTGCCCAGTTCCGCGGTCAGCTCGCAGGGACCGGTTCGCCGAAGCCCGGCTTCCTGCGAAGCGCCTTTCCGCTCCAGCTCGTCCAGCAGATGGATCTCCCCGGTCAGCACCAGCCGGTCGGCGGAAGCCGGTGAAGGAAGAAGGCGCAACTTCCCGTAGCGAGATATGATCTCCGTCACTTCTTCCGCGACGCCCTCCGGCGGATCCCAGCGGGCATACTCTCTCAGCCATTCCACCGTCTGTTCCGCCGACAGCCCCCGGGCGGCCGCATTCCATAGAGAGACAGAGCTCATCCGGTAGGTATGATACGGCGGCGGACTCTTCACCAGTTCGGCGAACTGGGCCAGCTTCTCCCCCGCCTCCGCCGAGCGGGAATGGCTGCAATCCAGCAGCAGCGTCCGGTCCTTCCGGACAATCAGCGGTCCGTTGCCGTTCATGACAGCACCTCCTTGACCTGTCGTTCCTTATCCCGAATAGCTTGGCTGCTCTGCTGGAAAAATATGCGCAAGCCTGCAAGCCGGGCTCCCGTTTCTTCCTCCTGCGCAGACACAAAAGGCGCCGGTCTCCGTCTGGAACGGAGTATCCGGCGCCTCTGTCGGCGCTGATTGGGCGGCTTAACATTGGAGCCGCTTCAGTCTCTAATGCAAGTGATGTTCCGAGATATCGCTCAGCGCGTCCCCGGCATTGTCGGCAAAAATGCCGCGGACCGCCAGATCGCCGATGGATACAATGCCGACCAGCTTGCCGTCGTCGGTGACCGGCAGACGGCGAATCTGCTGTTCCGCCATCAGCTCGGCGGCCTCGTCGACAGTGGTATAGCGCGAAGCCGTGCGGATGCCGGTCGTCATCACCGTCTCGATCGAAGTCGAGCCGGAATGCTTCTCCGCATAGCCGCGGGTAACCAGGTCGCGGTCGGTCACAACGCCGATCAGCGTCTCGCCGTCAGCGAACTCGACAACCGGAATGAAGCCGGTATCGTGATCCTTCATCTTGACGGCAGCTTCGTAAATATTGTCCTGCAGCGTGACAGTAACGGGACGGGCAGACATAATTTCCTGTACGGTTCTCTTCATGCTTGTTCACGCCTCCTGCATTCGATTCGCCGGAGTGCCGCCCCTCTCTGGGCAGACTGACCGGCTGTGCGAATATAGGCTGTCCCTGCGTCTGCCCGGTTATGCGCAGCCGCCCTAAGCTTGCGCTTCCTTCTTCGGAGCGGCAGGCTCCCGCAGCCGGGAGTCGGCCATGGCAGCCAGCAGCTTCGCTCCGTGCAGCAGCGCATCCTCGTCGAAGTCAAATCGGGGATGATGGTGCGGATAGACCGCATTCTTCGCCGGATTGCCCGCTCCCACGAACATGAAGCAGCCGGGAATTTCCCGGACATAATAGGCAAAATCCTCCGCAGGCATAATGGGCTCCATGCTGGCAACCTTCACCTGGGGACCCAGCGCCGCCGGAGCTACGGCAAAGAACCGCCGGGTCTCTTGCTCATGGTTCACCAGCGTCGGGTAGCCGATCATCATCTCAATCCGCGCCTCCGCCCCGTAGGCGGCAGCTACCGACTCCGTCATCGAACGGATGCGGCTGCGGATCAGTTCACGCGATTCCTCGTCGAAGGTGCGCACCGTTCCGGAGATCCGGCATTGCTCGGCCACCACATTCTGGGCCGAGCCTCCTTGAATCGTGCCGATGCTGACCACAGCCGGACGCAGGGGGTCTACATTGCGGCTGACAATGCTCTGGAGCTGCAGCACCAGAGCCGATGCCGCCACAATGCTGTCGGTCGCCCGGTGGGGCGCCCCTGCATGGCCCCCCCGGCCGTTAATCTCGATGAAGAACTCATCCGTCGAGGCCATCAGCGGTCCTGCCGCGCTCGCGGCTGTGCCCACCGGCAGCGGCGTCCACAGATGCAGTCCGTAGACCGCGTCCGCTCCTTCCAGAGCGCCGTCCGCAATCATGCCGAGCGCGCCGCCCGGACAGACTTCCTCCGCAGGCTGGAACAGGAAGCGCAGCTCTCCGGCCACTTCCTCCCGCATGCTGCTGTAATAGCGGGCCACGGCCAGCAGAATCGCCGTGTGTCCGTCATGTCCGCAGGCGTGCATGACTCCCGGAACGCCGGAGGCATAGTCGCATTGCTTCTCATCCTGAATCGGCAGCGCATCCATATCGGCTCTAAGTACGACCGTCGCGCCGGGCTTGCCGCCGCGAAGTACGCCGAGCACGCCGTATCCGCCGCCGCAGCGGCGCGCCTCCAGGCCGAATTCAAGCAGCTTGTCCGCTACAAACGCCGATGTAGCCTGCTCCTGGCCGGACAGTTCCGGGCGGCGATGCAGATAACGCCGCCAGGACACCATGTCCGGCTCCAGACTTTCCCATGTGATCCGTTCCATCCGCTTCCATTCCCTTCCCCTTGTTGCTTCCTATTGTAGCAGATGACCCCCTGAACCGACTATCCCGCCTTGCTCTGCTCTTTCTTGCACTGGACCTGGAAACATACTATCATGATTAGAGAAATACGGTGATTGCTAGTACTAAATATGCGGCCGATCGCGCATGAATGGGATGACAATAATGAAAGAACAGGAACCAAGCAGCCGCCCAAGGAAGGGCGCGCCCGATTTTCAGCTCTTGATTCTGGTGCTGCTGCTCGTCGGCTTCGGCCTGGTCATGGTATTCAGTTCCAGCTCGGGTGAAGCGCTGGCAACCAAGAAATACAATTACGATGCCTTTTACTTTCTGCGCAAACAAATCGTCTGGGCGGTTCTCGGTTCCTTCGCGATGCTGTTTGTCATGAATATTCCGTACGCTAAATTCAAGAAGTGGTACGCTCCGCTCTTTCTGCTGACGCTGATTCTGCTTCTTGCCGTCCTCTTCACCTCGCCGATCAACGGCGCAAGAAGCTGGCTGCAGCTCGGCGGGCTCGGCATTCAGCCGACCGAAATCGCCAAGCTGTCGATTATTCTGTATCTTGCCGCGCTGATCAGCAAGAAGGGCGAGAAATTCCGGGACCTGCGAAGCGGCTATATCCCGGTTATGGTGATCGTCGGGATTGTCGCCGGGCTGATTATGCTCCAACCCGATCTGGGCTCCTGCCTCGTCCTGGTCGCAACCAGCGGCCTGGTCATTTTTGCAGGCGGGGCCAGTCTGAAGCATATTCTTGGATCGGTTGCCCTGCTTGTGCTCGGCATCGGGATCGTCATGGGCGCCAAGACGCTGATCGACTCGGTCTCCGGCCCCTCTCCGGCAGCCGTGCAGAGCGAGAACGATTACCGCAAAGGACGGATCGAGGCTTATCTCGACCCGTTCGCCGACCCGCAGGGCAGCGGCTACAATATTATCCAGGCGCTCACCGCGCTTGGCCAGGGCGGCGTCACCGGCTCGGGCATCGGCAACAGCGTCCAGAAGCTGCATTACCTCAAATATCCGTACACGGACTTTATTTTTGCCGTCATCGGCGAAGAGACCGGCTTTATCGGGACGGCCTTGTTCCTGATGCTGTACCTGTATTTCATCTGGAGGGGCGTGCTGGTCTCCCTTCGCTGCAAGGACCCGTTCGGAACGCTGGTCGGGATCGGCGTTATGGGCCTTATTGCCATTCAGGCCTTCGTCAACATTGGCGGAGTCACCAAGACCATTCCGCTGACCGGGGTTACGCTGCCGTTCATCAGCTACGGAGGCACCTCGCTGCTTATTACGATGGTCTCGGTAGGCATCGTGCTCAGCATATCGCGCGAATCCTCCCGGCCGATGAAGGAAGAAGTCACTACTTCGGTCCGGGTTACCCAGCCCGTCAAGCCCGGTCCAAGATCGGTCGTTCGTTAAGAATCGCCCCTGCATGGAACCGAAATATTAAAAGGGAGCCATTCCTTCTGCCTTCCGGCAGGAGAAACGGCTCCCTTCGTTCGTCTGTCTTCCATTCAGGAAATTTCGCCTCAGGAAATTTCGTCGTTCTTGAAGGCGACGCCTTCCACCTTCACATTGACTTCAACCACACGCAGCCCGGTCATGCTCTCTACCGCTTCGCGGACGTTCTGCTGAAGCATCCGGCATACTTCGTGGATCGGAGTCTCGTACAGAACCAGAATCCGCAGATCAATGGCCGCTTCCAGTTGGCCAACCTCGACGGTAACGCCTTTCTGTACGTTCTTTCCGCTCAGGCGCTTGGCCCAGCCTTCGGACAATCCGCCCGACATGGCTGCGATCCCCGGGGTTTCCAGAGCCGCCAACCCGGCTATTTTTGAAACGACGTCGTTCGAGATTCGAATGTTTCCCATTTCCAGTTGCAGTTGTTCAGCCATGCCTATAGTCCCCCTCGCGCTCATTATCAATTATTGTAATTCCTGCCCCCCTTAAATGCAAATCGCTTTCTCTCAGACTCGTTTACACTTCGGGATTATTTGGGTATATTGAGTTAGGAATCCACAAATACATACAGAAAGAATCGAGGTGTGTCCGATTTTGAAAAAATGGTTATCTCCGTCTCTGCTCGCCGTCTTCTTCGTTCTCAGTGCGATCGGCCACTACATGGACTGGAACCATACGCTGCAGTTCGTGCTGTCGGCTATTGCCGTCGTATTTGTCGCCGGCTTTCTGGGAAGAGCGACCGAGAGTGTCGCCCACTATGCGGGCCAGCGGCTCGGCGGGTTTCTCAATGCGACCTTCGGTAACGCAGCCGAGCTGATTATCGCTATCTTCCTCGTCAAGGAAGGCCTGTTCGATATGGTCAAGGCAAGTCTGACCGGCTCCATCATCGGCAATCTGCTGCTGGTCCTGGGCCTCAGCATCCTGGCAGGCGGTCTCAAGCATAAAGTCCAGAAATTCAACATCACCCTGGCCGGACTGAACGGCTCGCTGATGATTGTGGCCGTAATCGCGCTGTTCGTCCCGGCTATGTTCCTGAATACGCATTCGATCACGGACAAGGATACGGACGTGCTGAGTCTTGTCGTTGCAGGCATTCTTATCGTGTCCTATATCGCCTGGCTGATCTTCTCCATGATAACGCATAAGAGCTATCTGGACGACGTGACAGAAGACAACGAGGAAGAGCTGCCCAACGAACATGCGCCGGCCTGGTCCAAGGGGCGTTCCATCTTTTATCTGGTGCTGGCTACCGTTATGGTTGCGTTCGTCAGCGAATGGCTGGTCGGCACGCTGGAGAGCCTTACCGAGCAGTTCGGTCTCAGCGAATTGTTCGTCGGCGCGTTCCTCGTAGCCATTATCGGGAATGCCGCCGAGCACAGCGCCGCCGTCATGCTGGCTATGAAGAACAAGATCGGCGCCGCTGTCGAAATCGCCATCGGCAGCAGCCTTCAGATTGCCCTGTTCGTCGCGCCGGTCCTGATCTTCGTCAGTGCGTTCACGGCGCATGGCACCATGGATATTGTCTTCACCACCATCGAGCTTGTGGCCATTGCCGTCGCCGTCTTTATCGCCAAATCCATTACCCAGGACGGCGCGACCAACTGGTACGAAGGGCTGCTGCTCCTTGCCGTCTATCTGATCCTCGGCGTATCGTTCTACCTGGTCTAACCCTTAGATTCGGTTATCGCCGTACGCCAAAGAGCTTCCCGCTGCCGTTACCGGCGCCTCGGGAAGCTCTTTGTGGTTGGGTCCGTTCTCCGCCTTGCCTGCACCGCTTGCGCTGTACGGGCTTGCGCTACTCTGCCGCGCTCTTCGCTTTCTCGTTCAGCGCCTCGTACAAGACCGCCAGTTCGCGTTCCAGTCTGCTCAGAATCTGTTTGCCCAGAGATTCGGCCAGCAGACCCGCACGGACGGCAAAATCTACTTCTCTTGAGAATCCGTACATTTGCGTATCCAGTACTTCCTCGTAGAGAGGGCAATAGCGCGTAGCCAGATTCTCCATCTGCACTTCGATCAATTTCTGGATTTTATCGGCATCTTCCTGAAGAAGAGTAACTGCTTTTTGATTCAGTTGTTCCTGCAATTCCGATGAAGTCATCCTTCTTCCCCCTCTGGCCCAAAATAACGGGTACACCCCTATTTCTTTAATATTAGTCGAAATTGGGGCTTAATACAAGGCGCCCCTCTGCGCCGGGGCCCAGTTCAATTCTTGCAGGGCAAAGAAAAAAGCGCCTTCCCATCCGGGAGGACGCTTCGCTGCCGCCGAGTTCTACTCTTCTACAACTGTGAAGTGCAGGCCATGCTTCTGGAATACTTCGCTCAGCGCTTTCTTGGCTTCTTCGGCATCGCTGCCGTGAACATGCAATTCATAGCTCTGGTTAGATACCAATGTGGTAAACAGTCCCAGGATGCTCTTGACGTCGATGTACTTGTTCTCGGCTTGGAGTACGATGGAAGAGCTGAAACGGCTGGCCGTCTGGGCAATTTCCACGATTGCCGCGTTGTTATTGGACATAGGAATCCCTCCGCAACTGGATATGGAAAACTGATGGAGTCTCTTTCCTTCTCATGATAATTGAATCCGCTTACTCATGCAAGGGATATTCTGGTTAAGCGTTTATTTCAGATTCTCCGGGTTGAGGCCTTCCAGTTCAGGCAGGACAAAGATGCCGTCCTTGCGGATCAGCCGGCCATCGAAATAGATCTCGCCGCCGCCGTATTCCGGACGCTGAATCAGAACCAAATCCCAGTGAATGGAAGAGCGATTGCCGTTGTCTGTTACATCATATGCTTGACCCGGTGTAAAATGCAGACTGCCGGCGATTTTTTCGTCGAACAGAATGTCCTTCATCGGGTGCAGAATATACGGATTGAACCCGATGGCGAATTCGCCGATATAGCGCGCGCCTTCGTCGGAATCCAGAATTTCATTCAGGCGCTTCGTGTCATTGCTGGCGGCTTCCACAATCTTGCCGTCCTTGAAGGTGAAGGTGACATTCTCGAAGGTAACCCCGTTGTAGAGGGAAGCCGCATTGTAGGCGATCGTTCCGTTGACGGAATTCCGCACCGGTGCGGAATACACTTCGCCGTCGGGAATATTGCACTGGCCCGAGCACTTCTCGGCTCCGATTCCCTTGATCGAGAAGGTCAGGTCCGTACCGGGGCTTACCACCCGCACCTGGTCCGTATTCCGCATGAGTTCGGCAAGCGCGTCCTCGGCTTTGTCCATCTTGGCGTAATCCAGCGTGCATACGTCGAAGTAAAAGTCCTCGAACGCCTCTGTGCTCGTATTGGCGAGCTGGGCCATGCTGGCGTTCGGATAGCGGAGTACGACCCACTTCGTATGCTTGACCCGCTGTTCGCTGTGCACGGGATGGGAATAGAGCGAGTTGTACAGCCGCATCTGCTCTTCCGGCACATCGGACAGATCATTCACGTTCTCTCCCGCGCGGATTCCGATGTAGCCCTGCATCTGCTTCATCCGGTACAGGTCGTAATCCGCCCAGGTCTGAAGACTTTCCTTGGTCGCGTTCATCAGCATCGACCGCTGCACCGAGCGGTCGGTCAGTTCTACAAAGGCATGGCCGCCGGCTCTGCCGATCTCCTCGACTACGGCTTTCAGCAGGTCGCGCTCCGTGCCGATCATCTCGACCAGCACATTCTCCCCTGGTTGTACGTTAACCGAGTAGTTCACCAGCGTCTTCGCCAGTTTCTCAATTCTGGGGTCTCTCATCGTTCTCGCTTCCTTCCTTCACAATCCTTAAATAGACAACCCTATCTATTGTAGCATGTCCCCGAGCCGGCGGTCGATCCCTCCGGGAGCTCTGTTCCCCCTTACCGGTACCGGTCAAAATCGGCCGCGCTGGTCTCCGTCTCCTTGACGTTCGCTCCAGCCGATTCTTCCCGGACCGTACGCGTTCGGGACAAGCGCTTCGGCAGATAACGGCGGCTGTCAATATCCAGCCGGTAGACCGTCTCGACTTCGGCACTCGCCAGACGGGCCTGCAATCTGCTGTTCTCTTCTGCCCACAGCCGCAGAGCCGCTTCACGCCCCGAGGGCAGCGATTTCTTAAGGTCCGACATTTCTCGCTCAAGCTCCCGCTGCAGCTCTGTCCTTGCCGCTTCCGGAGCCAGCTTCAGCTTAAGCCGCACCCGGCCCGGCCCGGCTCCTTGTTCATAGGAGAGGTCTCCTTCCAGACTCTCCATCTCTTCCAGCGCTGCGACCGGATTGAACGGCGCTGCCCCCGCGCCCGAAAGGTCAGCACTCTTCATCGCTGTCCAGGAGCCGTTCTTCTTCGTCAGGCTTACCGCCCCGAACGGCTCTTCCCGCGGCAGGGAACTCTTCCGGGTCCCGCTGCCGGCCGTCTTCCCTTCCCCCTTGGACGGAGAGGGGGAAGACAACTGCGGATACAACAGCAGCGTCTGATGATCCTGCAGCCGGCCTTCATAACGCCGGAAGCTCCGCTGCTCTCCTCCTACGGTGAGCGCCGTTGTTCCTTGGCAGCGAACCGAGTCGCTGCCAAGGAGCCCGGACACGGCCAGCCCCAGGCTCTCCCTTGCCGTCCGGTTGTCTCCGCCTGCGCCGCATCCCGGAAGCGCCCAGGCAAGGGCGGCAAGCAGCAGCCATCCGGCGGCGGCTTGAACCGGCCGAATCCGCTCCGGACGGCGTTTCCCGTTCGTTTCGCAGGGCATGGGCTGCCTATTCAGCTTGTTCCTCTTGCTGCGTATCGCTCGCACCGTGACACCCTCCTTCTGGCTGGCTTGCAATACGTCTAGACTGCCCCGATCCGGTAGACCTTACGCGAATAAAAACCCCTGAGAAAATTCCTCAGGGGTTGATCCAGCCGGCTTCCGCCTTCTTCCGGTCGGCAACGACCCGGTTGCGTCCCGTATTCTTCGCTTCATACAGCGCCATGTCCGCCCTGTAGAACAGCGATTCGACGCTGATCCGTTCTTCGGTCCAGCTCCAGTCGGCAATGCCGCAGGACACGGTAACCTGAGGCTCCGTCTCCTGCTGAACGCGGACCCGGACACGTTCGGCAACCACAAGCGCCTGATCCAGGCCCAGTTGGGGCAAGTAGATAGCCAGCTCTTCCCCGCCCCAGCGGGCGGCTACATCCCCGCCACGGATCGAGGTCCGGATCACCTCGCTGACCTGCTTGAGAATCTTGTCTCCCTGCTGATGCCCGTATGTATCGTTCACAATCTTGAACTCGTCGATATCGACAACGATCAGCGACCCGCAAAAATCATTGCCCTGGCGGAATTTGATCTCATCATCGAGATAGTGGCGGGCGAACAGTCCGGTCAGCGTATCCCGGTTGGCCAGCCTTCTCACTTCGGCGTGCAGCAGGGCGTTGCCCACAGCCAGTCCGATATGTCCCGCTACCGCCTGCAGAAACTTGTAATTGTCATAAGAGAAGAAGTGGGGCTGCTGATGGCTCAGCATAATGACGCCTCTGACCTGGCCGCCGACACTGAGGGGCGTGGCAATCAGCGAATGCGAGTCGGTCAGATCCATCAGCTTGGAACGCGTCTCGTTGAAGTCCAGGTAATCCGACAAAATCATAGACTCCCCGGTCTCGTATACTTTCCCGCCCAATCCTCTGCCGATCTCAATAATCTCATTCGCCAGAGCCGGGTGGTTGCACGCTACGGCCTCCAATCCGCCCTTGTCTTCGTTGAAATGCAGGATGCAGCAGTAATCCGCTTCGAACATATCCATCAGTTCTTCAAAAGCGGCCTCGAACGTATCTTCCAGACGCAGACTCTGGTTCAGCCGCTGCGTCAAATCGTTGCTCATCCGCAGCTCGCGGACGAGCTGGTTGGAACGCTCGTACAGCTTCGCATTCTCGAAAGCGGTCCCAGCCGTGCTCGCAATCATTCCGAGCAGCTCCCGGTTCACGTCGCAAGAACCCCGCTGGGTCAAATGGAGCACACCGTACACCCCCTGCTTGCCGCCCAGCGGCAGGGCAATCTCCATCTGCTCGTTATCGCCGGTTCCGAGGCGTACGGATACCGTCCCGTCCTTGAACGCTCTCTCCCGCACATCGTCGCCCTCCCAGCCGGTCGGCAGCGGCTTGACGCGCGAGAAGCCGCTCACCTGGTCCTGCGAGATGTACAGGGTCAGTTCGGCATCGGGGAACATCGCTTCCAGACTGTCGAATACTTCCGTCAGCACAGCGCGGACGTCAATCGAGTCATGCATGCGCTGAACCATCTGGAACAGCAGCGAATGATGGCTGCTGGCGCTCTCGCCGTCGCCATGAACGCTGGCGAGATCGGAGATGAACGAATACTCGAAGCGGCGGTAGAAGATCGTCCGGAAATGCGGAGCCATAGCTTCCGCCGCATTCTTCCCTCCCGCCGAGAACTGAACAGCGGGCATGGAGCAGCCGAGCAGGGCGAAGATCTCTCCCCGGGAACGGCTGCCGACCGGGAGTGCCATATAGGATTTCTCCGCTCCGTCTTCTACAATCTGCAGGCTGCATTCCCGCCGCGAGAGAAGGCTGACCGATGCGACCTGCTCCCACAGCGGATTGTCCGACGCTTCCCGCTCCAGCGAATCCGCCAGCCATCTGCCCTTGTAATCGAATAAGCTCCATTCCCAGTTCTCAGCAAAGGAAAGCCGGGTTCCATTCTCGATCCATTCCCGGAAAGTCTCCATAATCATCCCGGCGGCATGGGGAAAATCAGCCTCAAGCATGTCCGCTTCGGCAAGCCAGGCAACGGGGTCCTCCCCGCTCCAGTCCGCTGTGGAGCCCTTGATCAGGGCATGATGATCTTTATGGCCGTAAGCTTCATGCTCTGACATAAAGAGGTTCCCCTTTACCTTCAATTTCAAACCCTGCGAGTTCATGCAAACCGTACACTAGCAATTAACCATATTTTACTCTTTCTCATATTCCCTTGCATTATATTTTCGGTAGAATCGGGATTTTTTTTTAGGCCCTTAGAACTATCGTCAATATTAATTTTGATTTGGCTTGGATTTGCTTGACTTCATCATGGTATTTCATATAATATTTATTGTTGAGCAAGACTGTATCAGTCTGCATTGGGCGTAACGTTGTGTCACCCTCACGCATTTTGTTACTGAAGGAGCAGCGGCTGAACTTCTCCCTCAGTGCGGCCGTCCGTTCGGACAGTGCCGCCTTATACGAAAAGCGGCGCAAATAGAGCCCTGAAGAATTTCATTTAAAAAGGAGTCTACTATAACATGGCACGTTACACCGGTCCTAAATTCAAACTCAGCCGCCGGCTGGGAATCTCCCTGAGCGGCACAGGCAAAGACCTGAAGCGCCCATTCCCTCCGGGACAGCATGGCGCCAACCAGCGCAGAAAGATCAGCAACTACGGCATGCAGCTGCAAGAGAAGCAGAAGCTGCGCCACATGTACGGTCTTGGCGAGAAGCAGTTCCGCACGCTGTTCGAGCATGCGCAGAAGATGCAGGGTATCGCGGGCGAGAACTTCATGTTCCTGCTTGAGAGCCGTCTGGACAACCTCGTATACCGTCTCGGATTTGCGAACTCCCGTGCCGGCGCCCGTCAGCTGGTCTCCCACGGCCACGTAACGGTTAACGGCAAGAAGGTCGACATCGCTTCCTACCGCGTTAGCCTCGGCGACGTCATCGGTCTTCGCGAGAGAAGCCGTTCCCTGTCTTCCATCAAGGAAGCCCTGGCGAACCGCAATCACTTGCCGGCATACCTGGAATACGCCGACACCGCTATGGAAGGCAAGTACATCCGCCTGCCGGAGCGTTCCGAGCTGTCCCAGGACATCGACGAGAAGCAGATCGTCGAATTCTACAACCGTTAATCCGCCCGGCATCCGAGAGGATGCGGGTCCGAAGCCTCCGGCTATGCCGGGGGCTTCTTTTCGCTGTCTGGCCTTTTCTCCTGTCCTCCTGCCTCATCGCCTGCGAAGCGCATTCAAATTCTCCGAATTATGCTATAATAAGTCCGTTATAAAGGAGGATTGTCGTTGATGGTTGAGGACAACAAGCAAAAGAAAGCCAAACCTAACCCCACCCCGAAACCCGGGCGAAGATCCTGGCTGCGCCGGCTGGGCTCCGTCTTCAAATGGATGTTCATACTCGGCCTGATGGGAGTCCTGTTCGCCGGCGGCGCCGTGGGCGGATATATCGCTTCCATTGTGAAAGACGATCCGGTGCGCTCCGGCAAGCTGATTCACGAAGAGATCGAGAAGAACGACGTTACCGGCTTCGCTTATTTCCGCGACGGTTCGCCAATCGGCCAGCTGCGGACCGAAGAGGACCGCAGGCTCGTTCAGTACAAGGATATTCCGCAGGTCATTCTCGACGCTGTGGTCTCGATTGAGGATAACGACTTCTACACTCACCCCGGCGTCGATTTCCGCGGTACGCTGCGCGCCGTGAAGCAAAAGCTGCTGAATGAACCGGTGCAGACCGGAGGCAGTACGCTGACGCAGCAGCTCGCCCGCCGCGTCTTTCTGAATTTGGACCGGACGGAAGACCGGAAGGTCAAGGAGATTTTGCTGGCTCTGCGCCTGGAGCGCTTTTTGACCAAAGAAGAAATTATTACCGCCTACCTGAACAAGGTGCCCTTCGGCAACGGGGCAAGCGGATACAATCTGTTCGGAATCAAAGCGGCCGCCAAAGGTATCTTCGGCATCGATCAGCTGGACAAGATCAACATTGCGCAGGCCGCCTATCTGGCAGGCCTCCCTCAGCTTCCCTCCTCCTACTCCGCCTTCAAGGGAACGGGCGAATTCAACGAGGCCGCCTTCAAGCGGGCGGTGGAACGCCAGCAGCTGGTTCTGCGCCGGATGCTCGAGGAGAACAAAATCACTTCCGAAGAGTATCGGGAAGCGCTGGCTTTTGATATCAAAGGATCGCTGGCTCCCCGGACCCAAAAAGCCTATGTGACTTACCCCTATCTGATGCTGGAAACGGAACGTCAGGCTACCGCCATTCTGCTCTCGATGGAGAATGCAAAGTCCGATACGGATGCCGGGGCGGCCGAGAATGCGCCGTCTGCGGCGAGTGCGAACAACTCTTCCCAGGCGTTTGAAGACGCGCGCCGGAAATTGATGACCGGAGGCTACCGGGTGTACACCACGATTGACAAGAAGGTGTATTCCGCGATGCACAGTGTGTCGGAGGACAGCTCCAACTTCACGCCCGACAGCAAAACCAAGGGCAAGGAGCAGACCGCCGGCATGATGATCGATAACAAGTCCGGCGCTATTCTGGGCATGATTGAAGGTCGGGACTTCAACATTGAGCAGATGAACTATGCCACGCAGATGATTCGCCAGCCGGGCTCGACGATGAAGCCGATTGCCGCCTATCTCCCTGCTCTCGAAGCCGGGTTGATTCAACCGGCCGGCATCCTTGACGATGCTCCGATGGTCATGAAGGACGGAGAGAAAGGCTTCCATATCCCGAAGAATGCCAATAACCGCTATCAGGGGCTGGTTACCGCGCGTTACGCGCTGAACAACTCGCTCAATCTGCCGGCTCTCAAGCTGTTCAACGAGAAGGTCGGCATCAAGAACGCCTGGGCCTTCGCCCGAAAGCTGGGAATTACAACGCTTGAGGACAAAGATGACTACGCGCAGACCGGCGTACTCGGAGGCTTGACCCACGGGGTCTCGGTCGAAGAGCTGACCAATGCGTATTCCGCCATCGGCAACGGTGGGGTATTCAACGATGCCTATATGATCGACAAGATCGTCGATGCCGCCGGGCATATTGTCTACCAGCACAAGGCGGAACCGGCTACGGTATTCTCGCCGCAGACCGCCTACCTCATGACCGACATGCTCCGTACCGTCATAACGGACGGAACCGGCAGTACGGTCAAGAGCAGCTACAAGCATTTTCAGGATATTCCGATTGTCGGCAAGACCGGATCGACCCAGAACTACGGCGATGTGTGGTTCATGGGCTACACACCCGATGTCACACTCGGAATGTGGGTCGGATACAAGGAACAGATCAACACGCTTGAGGGCAAAACCCAGCGCAAGCAGGCGCAGGCGTTGTGGAGCAAAGTCATGAACGCCGTGATCGACCGGAGACCGGAGCTCTTTGAGACAAAGACGTTCAGCAAGCCCGAAGGCATCGTCAAAAGAACCGTCTCTGCTTACAGCGGCAAGCTGCCGACCGATCTTACCGACAAATTCACTACCGACCTCTTCAATGAGAAGTATGTGCCGACCGACAGCGATGACGGAATCGCGCAAGCCACCTATATTACCTATAAGGGCGTGAACTATATTCCGCAGGAGGGAACCCCGGAAGACTTCCTGAAAGATAAGGTGGTCGTTAAGCGGGACAAACCGATTCAGGAGCTGGTTAAAGAGCTTCTGGACGCCTTCAAGGGAATGAAGGAGCACGAGCCGCTGGAGTATTATATGCCGGAGGATGCCAGAACCGACATGCCGACCGAAGTCGATCCACGGGTCGATGACGGCGCCGCGCCGCAGGCTCCGGCCCGCGTATCCGTGTCGTATGCGACCGGCAAAGCCGTGGTAACCTTCACGCCGAGCCATTCGGCAGATGTCGTCGGCTACCGGCTGTACCGCTCGCTCGACGGTGTCTCGTACCAGAAGCAAGCCGTGCTGAGTGCGGGAGACGGATCTACGTTCTACTCCGGGACCCCGGCTTCCTCGGGCGCAATCTTCTATGTCGTGGCTGTTGATGTCGCCGGGCATGAATCTTCGTCGGAACGGGTTGGGGCCCCGACGCCCGAACCTTCGCCAAGCCCGGATAACACGCTGCCTCCGGGTCTCGGGCTGCCGGAAGGAGAACCGACTCCGGGCAGCGGCGAACAGCCCGGCGGCCTGCTCCCTGGCGCAGACGCCGGCGTGGACCCCGGGACCGTCGCGGACCCCGGGACGGGAGCCGTCGATCCCGGCATGATTATTGTTCAACCGGGCGGCGAGGGAACCGAAGTCGACACCGATTAAGCAGAAGGGCCGTACCTTACAGCAGACGCTGAACGGTACGGCCCTTCTTGTTCGTCAGAAAGTGTCGGTTCCGGACAAGTCCGGGAGGCGCTTCAGGATATACATCAGAATTTCGTGGCTTCGACGCGAAGCCAGCTCGGTAAATTCACGGTAGCTCATTTCTGCCGAACCGTCGGCTTGGTCGGACATCGACCGCAGAATAAGGAACGGCACCTCGTTCATCGAACAGACCTGGGCTACGGAAGCCCCTTCCATCTCGGCGCAGCATCCCGCGAATTGTTCCCGGAGAGCGGCCGCCTCCTTTCGGTCGGCGATGAACCGGTCTCCGGACAGCACCCGTCCGGTAACGGCATGCACGCCGCTGTCCCGGCAAGCCGCTTCCGCAAGCGCAATCAGCGCCCGGTCGGCAGCGAACACGGAGTTGTCCTGGTAAGGAATCATCCCCGGCGAATAACCGAGAGGCGAGGCATCCATATCGTGCTGAATGCAGTCCGACGAAATGACCAGGTCGCCGATTTCAAGTTCAGGATGCAGCGCACCTGCTACACCGGTGAACAGTACCGCATCCACGCCGAACCGGTCGATCAGAATCTGCGTGGTCACGGCAGCATTGACCTTGCCGACCCCCGTCGTACAGACGACGGCTTTGTGCCCTTGCACCATTCCTTCATAGAAGCGGATACCGGCCCGGACGCTCTCCGTCTTCTCCTTCATTTCCTCCAGCAGCAGCCGGACTTCTTCCTCCATTGCTCCGATCAGTCCGAGTCTCTTCGGACGCATGGCAGTCTCCCCCTTCGTTTCTTCAAAAAAAGAAGCCCCGAACGGGGCTTCCTGTAAGCTTGTACGACTTGGCCTATTCGTTCACATGGCTGACAGACAGACGGAGAATGGTCTCATGCGGCAGAATCACCCGCGGATTATCGACCGTCTCCTTCTTCATCAGCTTCGTCAGCAGACGCATGGCCACGGCGCCCAGGTCATACATCGGCTGGGCTACGGTCGTCAGCAGCGGACGAACCATCGAAGCCATGCGAATGTTGTCCACGCTGATCACCGAGAAATCACCGGGAACCTTGAGGCCTTCATCCTGAATGCTGTGAATGGCGCCGATAGCCATCTCGTCCGTTGCCGCAAAAATTGCCGTCGGCTTCTTCTTTAGACCCAGGAAGTACTTCATGGCTTCTACCCCGGATTCGTACCGGTAGTTGCCGATGCGGACAAGATCCTCCTGATATTCAATTCCAGCCGCTTCCAGCGCCCGCTTGTAGCCCTGGAACCGGGCGTAGCCGTTGGCCGGGTCCTGCAGCGTGCCGCTGATCATGGCGATGTCGCGGTGTCCGTGCCGGATCAGCGTGTTGACTGCATCAAAGGCCGCCGTCTCATGGTCGATATCCACGGAAGGATACAGCCCCTTCTCATCGCTTGTCGCACACAGTACAATCGGAACCGCAGCGGTCTGGAAGGCCAGAATATGTTCTTCCGTTACCGTGCCGCCCATGAACAGAAGCCCGTCCACCTGCTTCTCGAGCAACGTGTTGATGACGCGGATTTCCTTCTCTTTGCGCTTGTCGGCATTGCACAGAATAATGTTGTAATGGTACATGTTGGCGATATCCTCGATACCGCGGGCGATTTCGGCAAAAATCGAGTTCGAAATGTCGGGAATAACCACTCCGACTGTTGTCGTCTTCTTGCTGGCAAGGCCTCTCGCCACTGCATTCGGGCGGTAGCCCAAGCGCTCGATCGCTTCATATACTTTCTTGCGGGTCTGAGGCTTCACGTTCGGGTTGTTGTTCACAACCCGGGATACCGTAGCCATGGATACGCCTGCTTCTCGCGCCACATCGTAAATGGTTACCGTCAATATACTCTCTCCATTGCGATAAATTTTATCGATCATTCAATTAAAAACATGATACGACACTTCGTGCTTTTGTGCAATGATAACGCTTCAATTTCCTTTCAGAATTTCTTTCAAAGACGTTACTTTACACGGTGTTGCTTCATTACTTTAATCCTATCAAAATTCGACGCAAAAATCCATCATTCCTGAAAAATTTTCAATAGTTTTTCAGATATATTTCAATTCGATTCCATTTTCATTCCATTTAAGGCCACACCGGTGAGGCTCGACAATCTTCGCTCGATCTCCGCCATCCAGGTCGCCTCTCCGGCGGCGGAAGCGAACCGGTATAAATCCAGCAGCAGATCAATCCGGCCCTCAACGGCTTGCTGAATGGCCGGCTCCAATCCGTCTTCCTCTGCTGCTCCCGCACCTTCTGACGTTAGCGTGTCCCGCACGATAGCGGCCCATTCGGAGCGTTCCGCAAAGGACAGACTGCCGGAGGGCGTCTGCTCATTCAATTCCGCCAGAAGGGTCATCAATTCCTGGCGAATCATCGGCACCGGCTCATAGATGCCGCAGCGGGCGCAGCTGTAGACCGGTACCTCCGCGATCTGAACTCTTCGCTTATATATCAGGGTATGCATATGTATCGTCATTGCGGCTCCGCAGCCGCAGCGCTTCTGAATCCTGCTCCAATCGCTCATAACAGACACCTCGGACCTGATCAGTGATGCCGAAAATCGGCGATTTTCGGACTACTTGATTTATTCGGCGCCAGAGCGCTCAATTCCTTCCGATTGCATATCATGTTTTATTTACCAGATCGGCCAGAAGCCAGGGCTTACTCCCGCAGAGTGACTTCACGGACCCGATTTGCTACAATTGGATTGACATTGGATGAAGGGGTGAAGCTGCGCCATGCGACTTACTGGCAAACGAGTCATTGCGCTTGTAGACGACGAATTCGAAGATCTGGAACTCTGGTATCCGGTCTACCGGGTACGGGAGGAAGGCGCCGAGGTAGTGCTGGCCGGCTCGACAGCCGGGGCAACCTACACCGGCAAATATGGCGTTCCGGCCGTGGCCGACCGCTCCTGGGACGAGCTGGATGCGGCCGATTATGACGGCATCCTCGTTCCCGGCGGCTGGGCGCCGGACAAAATCCGCCGCTACCCCGCTGTGCTGAAGCTGATTCGGGATTTCCACGAAGCCCGCAAGCCGATCGGACAAATCTGCCATGCCGGCTGGGTGCTGATCTCCGCCAAGATCCTGAAGGGCGTGACGGTTACCTCTACTCCCGGCATCCGGGACGACATGGAGAACGCGGGAGCCGTATGGAAGGACGAGCCGGTCGTGGCCGACGGTCATATTATATCGGCGCGTCGTCCCCCGGATCTCCCGCCTTACGGCAAGGCCTTTTGCGATGCGCTGGCCGGTTCCGGCGAATCGTGAAGCGAATCCAGTAACAGATAGAAGGAAGCGGCCTCTGAACTTTCGGGTTTCAGAGGCCGCTTTTGCGTCGTTCCGGGACCGGCCAAGGCCGGCTTCCGGGAGATGATGCGGCTAGCGGATCCGTATCGTCTTGGCTTCGAGCACGGGACTCGGATAAGAGGAGATTCGAAAGGTCAGCGGTTGCGGCAGTTCTGCGGCGGTGCCCAGGTCATAAATAAAATCCTGCCGTTCCTCCCCGGAGGAACCGCTGTAGGTCGAAGAAGACCGGTTCGCGTCCATGCGGTGCCGCTTCCCTTCCCCATCTGTATAATCTTCCTCCAGATTGATTCCGTAGCGCAGGTATTCCTTGCTGCCTTCCTTGCCGATAAGCTGCCCCAGCTGATAGGACAGAATCAGCTGACCCTTGGCCGCAGGCTGCTCCGAGAAGGAGAGCTTGTCATCCGGCCCCTGCAGCACCCGCTGCCGCTTCGTGTCCACGACCAGGTCCAGCTTCGTCTTATCCAGCGCTTGAAGGCCCAGGATATGAAGCTCCATGGCTCCGTTCGCATTCCGGTTGTCATTCTCAAAAATCAGGGTCCGTCCGCCGTCCGTCCGGTACATCTCTGTGGAGGAGGTCAACTCCGTCGTCGGCTGCTTCCCCCCGCTCTCTTCCGTGATCGTCGGCTTGATCGCGCTGAACAGCTGCTTGGAATTATCTTTGCCGTACATATAGTCGAGGTAAATGCCGGTTGTTCCGTAATACGCCTGCTCCAGCGTCAGGCTCTGGCCGCCGATGACAAGTTCCTTGTCCAGCCTGCGCACTTTACCCGAAGCGATATCCGCCGCCGGGTCAAGCTTGATCGGAGCCTGCAGAACCGTCCGGTATCTGCTGCTGCTCGCACTCAGCGCCGCCGCATTATCCGGCGTCATGGTCAGGCTTGCCGTCCAGTCTCCCTTCGGCTGGTAGCCGTCCGCCCAGTTGATGCGGATCAGGTGCGGAACGGCGCCGATTCGCCCTTCCTCCTCCGACCAGCCGGAATAGGAGATGAGGGAAATCGCTTTTGGGCTCTTCCCCTTCAGTTGGAAGCCTCCGATTTGAACCTTCTCCTCCGTCCGGTTCTCGGTCGTATACAGCACGATCATGCCCCGGCGGTCGGCAATGACCGCATCCACGGTAAAGGAATAGCCGTTCTTCTCTCCGCTGGACGATCCGATCCGGGTGTACTGGCCGGAATCGAGCGCAGAGCTGACCGTAATATCGCCTTCGGCAACTGCGCGATATTTCTCCAGACTGCCCCAGCTCAGCGGCGCTTCCCGGCTGCTGCGCAGCTCCCCGGTCCTCCCGGACAGCCAGGGGAGGGCGAACAGGAGCAGCAGAACCGCCGCAGCTGCGCCGGCTGCCGCGCGCAGCCGTCTGGCCGCGGTTCGGCGCGCCCGCCCACGGCCTATTCCCGACCGGACGGCGCGTTCCAGCGCCTCGTCCGGAACGGCCCCGCTTTCGGCGGGCAGAACGCCGAAATAGTCGCGGAGCGCTTTTTCCTCAGCTTCATACATCGTCTTGATCCCTCCTGTTCCCCAATCGGCGTCTCATTCCGGCCAGCCCCTTGTTCAGCCAGGTCTTGACGGTGCCTTCCGGCTTCTCCAGCACGGCCGCTATCTCGGCTACCGTCATGTCGCGGTAATATTTCAGCACGAGCACCTGCCGGTATTTCGGGGAGATGCCCTCAAGTGCCCGCTCCATGTCGAGCCTGGCGTCGCTGCTCATCTCGGCGACTCCGTTCTCCGCCGGACTCCGGTAGCCGGCCGACCGGCTGCGCTTGCGCCGCTTCAATTCGTCGTTGCAGCAGTTGATGACAATCCGGATCAGCCAGGGGCCCATCCGTTCCGCCTCCCTGAGGCTTCCCCGCTTGATCCACGCCCGGCAGGTCGCCTCCTGCAGCATTTCCAGCGCATCGGACTCGCTGCGCAGATAGCTGTACGCGATGCCGTACAAGGTCCGCCGGTGCTCCCCCACCTGCCGGAAGAATTCCTCTTCTTCGGACAGGGACGGGGCCTGTATCTGAATCAGGCTCTCCATATCGTTCTCCTTTCGCCCCTTCTTCCATATAGACGTCCGGGAGCCTCAAACGGTTTTGTTTTTCTGCAAATTCCGCTACACTAAGGCTGGAACGCTATTATACGGGAGTGTATCTGCCATGTTCAAAATCATGATGATCGAAGACGACCATATCCTGTTCGAAGAGGTGCGGGAACGCCTCTCGCAGTGGTCCTATGAAGTATGCGGCGTCTCTGATTTCGGCCAGGTGCTTCAGGAATTTGCGGCCTGCCGGCCGCACTTGGTCATTATTGATATTCAGCTGCCCAAATACGACGGCTTTCACTGGTGCCGGATGATTCGCGCCCATTCGAAAGTCCCGATCCTGTTCCTCTCTTCGCGGGATCATCCGACCGATATGGTCATGTCCATGCAGCTTGGCGCCGACGACTTCATACAGAAGCCGTTCCACTTCGATGTGCTGATCGCCAAAATCCAGGCGGTCCTTCGCCGGGCTTACAACTACGGGAACGAACAGAGCGCTTTTCGCACCTGGAGAGGCGCATCGGTGGAATCCGCCAAGAATAAAGTATCGGCCGAAGAAGGCACGGTCCTTCTCACCCGCAATGAGATGTTCATTCTCGACTTCCTGCTCGAACGGCGCAACGCCATCGTCGGCCGTGAGGAGCTGATCGCCGCGCTCTGGAACAGCGAGCAGTTCGTCAGCGACAACACCCTGACTGTCAATGTCAACCGGCTGCGCAAGAAGCTGGATGACATCGGCCTCGGCCAATATATTGAAACCAAGGTCGGTCAAGGGTATATGGCCACGGAAGAGGCGGAAGCATGATCCGGGCCTTTCTTCGGGAGCGCCTGAGCTGGCTGGTGTTCTTCGCCGCTTCCCAGCTGCTGATCCTGCTCGTTGCCTGGCTGGACCGTTCCGTCCCGCTCGGTTCGCTGCTCTATATCGTGCTGCTCTCTTCGCTGGCCTTCCTTGCCTTCCTGCTCTGGCGGGCTTCCCGGGAGACCGCCTTCTACCGGAGTCTGCGGGAGTACGACCCGGCCGGCGACCTGGCTCCCGGACGCGAGCCTTCGAGTCCGTTCGAGCGGATTGTCTGGGACGCGGTCGCTCTCCAGGACGACCGCTACCGGACAGAAGCCTCGGCCCGGCGAATGGAGCTGACGCGCGAGAAAGACGAGCTGCTGTCCTGGGTCCATGAGATCAAGACGCCGCTCACCACACTGCAGCTGATGATCGACCGGCTGGACGACGAGTCGGCCCGGCCGCGCCTGATGGCCGAATGGCTGCGCGTCCATCTGCTGGTGGACCAGCAGCTTCACCGCAAGCGTCTCCCCTTTATGCACAACGATCTTGCCGTCGCTGCCGTCCCTCTGGAGCCGCTGCTGAACGCCGAGATCCAGTCGCTCCGCTCCTGGTGCATGCAGAAGCATATCGGCTTCGACATCTCCCTGGACGAGCCCGAAGTGCTGAGCGACGCCAAGTGGCTGGGCTTCATTCTGCGCCAGATTCTGAGCAACGCGGTCAAGTACAGCTCCGACTCGGATATCACGGTGGAGAGCTTCCGGCGCAGCGACGGACATGTCGCACTGCGCGTGCAGGACCAGGGCAGGGGGATTTCCGCCAAGGACCTTCCCCGGATCTTCGAGCAGGGCTTCACTTCTACCGCAGGCAGCCGGCACCGCGACCAGGCCTCGAGCGGCATGGGGCTGTATCTGGCCGCACAGGCAGCCGAGCGCCTGCTAATCACGATTGAGGCGGAATCAGAGCCGGGGGCCGGCTCGGCGTTCACGCTCCATTTTCCGCAGAAGAACGATCTGCTTCGCCTCACGAACAGGTGACAGCATTGTCACACGGGACTCCGCGATTGTTCGGCCAAACGAAGGAGAATCAGATGCCGCTCCTGTAAGATGAAGGTATCAATCAAAGGAGTGAGCGAGAATGGCTATACTTGAAGCAAGTCGGATTCACAAAAGCTACGGCAGCAAATTCAATTCCCAGGAGGTGCTGAAGGGCATCGACCTTCGGGTGGAGAAAGGCGAGTTCGTCAGCATCATGGGCCCTTCGGGCTCGGGCAAGACGACCCTGCTGAACGTCCTCTCCTCCATCGACAAGGTGAATCTCGGAAGCATTCAGATCGAAGGACACACCTTCACCGCCATGAAGGAAAAGCAGCTCGCCGAGTTCCGCAAACGGCACCTCGGCTTTATCTTTCAGGATTACAACCTGCTTGACACTCTGACGGTCAAGGAGAACATCCTCCTTCCGCTGACCATCCAGAAGCTGCCGCGCCAGGAGGCGGAGAAGCGCTTCGCCGCCGTCACTTCCGAGCTCGGCATCTCGGATTTGGCCCACAAGTATCCGAGTGAAATCTCCGGCGGACAGAAGCAGCGGACCTCGGCGGCGCGCGCTTTTATTCATGAGCCCAGCATTATTTTTGCCGATGAGCCGACCGGAGCGCTGGATTCCAAATCCGCCGCCGATCTGCTGAACAAGCTGAGCGGGATGAACAGCAGCCGGGAAGCGACCATCATTATGGTCACGCACGATCCGTTCGCCGCCAGCTATTGCAGCCGGGTCGTCTTCATCAAGGACGGACAGGTCTTTACCCAGCTCAACCGTGGCGGCGATTCGCGCCAAGCGTTCTTCAACGATATCATCAAGACGCAGGGCGTTCTCGGGGGTGTGCAGGTTGAAGCTTAGCACGCTGATCTACCGGAATCTGAAGAAGAATATCCGCAACTACTATCTCTATGTATTCGCGCTGGTCTTCAGCGTTGCCCTCTATTTCTCGTTCGTGACGCTGCAGTTCGATCCGGCCATGGATAAGACCGCGGGCTCTATCAAGGGGGAGGCAGCGATCAAAGCAGCCACTGTGCTGCTGATTGTCATTGTCGCCGTCTTCCTGCTGTACGCGAACAATCTGTTCATCAAGCGCCGCAGCAAGGAGATCGGATTATTCCAGCTCAGCGGCATGACCCGGCCGCGCATCTTCCGGCTCTTGACCGCCGAGAATCTGGCCATCTACGCCGGCTCTCTGATCGTTGGAATCGCCGCAGGCTTCGCCGGCTCCCGGCTGCTGAAGCTGATTCTCTTCAAGCTTACCGGCGTTGACAATCATGCCACGCTGTCCTTCTCGTCGGCAGCGCTGGAGCGAACGCTGCTGGTCTTCTCCGCTATCTATGTGCTGATCATGCTGATGAACGCCGTCTTTATCAAACGCCAGAATCTGCTGTCGCTCTTCAAAGGCGGGACGGTATCGGAAGAAACCGGACGCAAGCTGTCCTGGTTCCAGATTCTGCTCGGCATTCTGGGAATCGGACTGATTCTGACCGGCTACTATTTGTCGACCCAGCTCTTCAGCGGAGATTTCAACGACGTGGGTTCCCTGTATATCGTGATGGTTGCGATCCTCGGTTCCGTCATTCTGGGCACCTATTTCTTCTACAAAGGTTCGGTCTCCTTTCTGTTCAACCTGATTCGCAGGGCAAAAAGGGGCTATCTCGGCGTCAACCATGTACTCTCGCTGTCGAGCATCATGTTCCGGATCAAGTCCTCCGCTCTTCTGCTGACGGTCATCACTACCGTGTCGGCGCTGGCTTTGGGACTCTTATCGCTGAGTTATATTACGTACTACTCTACCGAGAAGACAGCGCAGGGCAACGTCCCCGACGACTTCTCCCTGACATCCGCCGAGACGGCCGCCCAGTTCGAGCAGGCTCTCCAAGAGCACGGAATCCGCTATTCCCTGGTCAAACGCGAAGCGGTGAATACCCAGGCCGACATTTCGGGCATCGTGGGGGCCGATTTTGAATGGTACAACAACCACAGTCCCGCTCACACCACCCTGGTTGCCGTCAGCGAGGATACAGTGAAGAAGACGGATGTCAAGCCCGGGACGGCAGTGCTGGCCGGTTACCGAAGCGATACCTCCAGTCTGCTGAAGCTGCATAAAGGCTCCATTGTCTTGTCGAGCCGTTCTTTTAAAGTCACCGCTCTCCGGGAAGCGGCCGTTCTGCAATATTCCTATACGTTCGGCATGCCGGTTGCCATATTGGATGCGGCTGATTTTGCGGCGATTGCCAAGAATCCGGATCCCCGGATTCAGAAGCTTCCCTGGTACTACGGCTTCAACCTGACGGACAAGAGCCGGGATATCAAGGAGACCAATGCGCTCTTCCGCGCGCTGGGCTTCGGCTCGGCTCCGGGTGAAGAATCCCAATATGAGACGACCCTGGAGCAAAGACGCAACATGGGACTCATCATGTTCATCGTCGGCTTCCTCGGACTTGCCTTTCTGCTCACGTCCGGCTGCATCCTCTATTTCAAACAGATGGAGGAGAGCGAGAACGAACGGCCGATCTATACGATTCTGCGGAAGCTCGGCTTCACCCGCTCCGATCTGGGCGGCGGGCTTGCCGTGAAACAGCTGATTACCTTCGGCATCCCCTTGGCCGTTGGCCTCTGCCACAGCTACTTCGCCGTCCGCTCCGGCTGGTTCTTCTTCGGATCGGAGCTGTGGACGCCGATGGTGATCGTCATGCTGCTCTACACGGCCCTGTATTCGGTCTTCGGCCTGCTGTCGTATACGTATGGGCGGAAGGTGATCGGTGGAGCGCTGTAGGAAGCCGATTGGTTACATGGTCATACTCAAGCTGCGGGATGGAAGGCCCCGGCTTGAGTATTTTTTGCACATTTGGGGCTTTCTTCGCATTTTTGACTTGAAAGATTAAAGGAGGACGATTATTGTATTATAAAAATTAATAAAAATGGAAGCGGGAGAGGTCGGGATGACTATGGGGGAAAAACATCGCGCCAAAGATAAGGGAAATCGCATTTTGCTGTTCGTACCTTACTTTGGAAAATTACCGGAGCATTTCTCTTTATGGCTGAAATCCTGCGAGCACAATCCGGCGATTGACTGGTTGCTGTTCGTCGACCACCCGCCAGCCCTGTCCCTGCCGCCTAATGTCCGAATCATTGAAATCGGGTTTCATGAATTTTGCGCAATTCTTGCTGCCAAAATTCCGACTCCCCTTACTATTGACAAGCCTTATAAATTATGCGATTTTAAACCGACTTACGGATTTGTGTTTGAGGAAATGCTGGAGTCTTATGGATACTGGGGATACTGCGACATCGACCTGATCTTCGGCAACATCCGCAAATTCATAACCGACATTATTCTGTCAGAGTGTGACAAAATTTTGTTTTATGGACATTTGACGATCTACAGAAACACTCCGGCTATCAACCGGCTGTTCATGCATCCCGGCGGGCAGATCGACTACAAGGAGATCCTGGCCGACCCGGAATGCCGTTTCTTCGATGAACACGGCGGAATGGACCCGATTGTACGGTCGGCGGGCATCCGTCAGTACGGCAACCGGATTTTTGCCGATATTTCTGATAAGCACAAACAGCTGACCCTGGTCGAATCCTACAATTATAAGCACCAGGTTTTCTACTGGGAGGACGGTGAAGTGTTCCGCGAATATCTGGATGACCGATACCGGATGGCGCGGAGGGATTCTTTTGCCTATATCCATTTCCAGAAGAGGAAGATGCGCGGAATCGAGCCGCCGAACGGCCCATGCTCCTTCTATATCACTCCTACCGGCTTCGCCTTGAAGAACGCTTCGGCCATTACAAGCGAGGACTTCAAAAAATACAATAAGAAGCGGCTGCGGCTTGTCGATCTCTATATCTACCACTTCAACCGTGCCAGAAACAAGCTGAAAAAGCTGCTCCAATACGCGTAGAAACGATGTGAAGCCATTGAACCTAAAAGCGCTCAGGACGATGAAGAATATATATTACACTATGGCTTCCAACGCCATTTCGCTGTTCATCTCCACTCTGGTCATCCTGATTATCCCGAAATTTATCGGTGTGACCGAATACAGTTACTTTCAGCTGTATTTCTTCTATTCCTCCTATGTGTTTCTTGCAAACTTCGGCTGGAACGACGGTATTTATCTTCGCTACGGCGGCCGGGAGTACCGGGATCTCGACAAACCGCGATTTGCTTCCCAATTCTACACCATGATTTTGTTTCAGGCCGTCTTGGGCGGATCTGCTGTCTTATATGCCTTATTTAACCGCACTGACGATCCCTTTATTCTTCATGCTGTTCTGGTCTGCATGTTCCTTACCAATACTAGAGCTTTTTTGCACTATACGATGCTGGCTACCAACCGGATGGAGGAGCACGCCAAATCCAATATCCTGGACCGGCTGCTGTACTGCCTGCTGATCGCTGGCAGTCTGATTGCCCAGTTGGGCAGCCACAAGGCGCTGATTGCAGCCGATCTGGCCGGAAAGCTCGTATCGCTGCTGTACGCCGCTTACTGCTGCCGCGACATCGTCGGCACGGATGTACGGCTGCTGCGGTTTCATCTCAGGGAAATCGGCGAGAATATTAGGGCTGGCATCAAGCTCATGACAGCCGATCTAGCGGGCATGCTCAATATCGGCATCATCCGCATTGGAATGGAGCGGACATGGGATGTTACGACCTTCGGCAAAGTTTCGCTGACCCTCAGCATCTCCAACCTGCTCATGCTGTTTGTCAACGCCGTCAGTCTTGTACTGTTTCCGCTGCTGCGCAGAAGCAGCGAGCAGCGCTATCCCCAGTTGTACTCTGCTGTGCGTCATCTATTTGTGGGAACCATGCTTGCCATCATGACACTCTACTGGCCGGTAAAGCTGCTTCTTCGGGACTGGCTCCCTCAATACGGAGACACTTTCGATTATCTCGCCATTCTGTTCCCTCTGTGCCTGTACGAAGGGCGAATGGCCCTTCTGGTCAGCACCTTTCTTAAGACGCTCCGCCGCGAGGGCTGGATGCTTCGCTTGAACATGCTGTCACTAGGACTCAGCACGATCCTGGCGTTCGTGTCGCTGTTTCTGCTGAAGAGCATCAACCTGGCCGTATTGTCCATCCTGCTTGCCTCAGCGCTGAAGTGTACGCTGTCCGAGTATTCGGTACTGAGACTGTTGAAGCTGCCTGCCGCGACTGCTTTTCTTGCGGAAACCCTCGTCGTTGCCGGTTTTGTCTGGACCGCCTGGTTCCAGAATTCCTCCTATTCCTTCCTCCTGTACGCCGTGATTCTGTTGGTGTACGTGGCTCTCCATTTCAGACGGATTGCCGGTTCGCTGCGGGTCATCCGCGGCTTTATGGCCGGACGCGAGCTGGCAGCCTGAACCCAGTCGTTCCGGTTGTAAAAGAACGAGGCCGTCCCAAAAGCCATACTATGGCTAGGGACGGCCTCGTCATTCTCCAGTCGCCGGTCCGCAGGACCGGCGCTTCGTTCTACGTCCGCGCGTCGGAGGAATCTACTCTTCCTTGACCGCCCGATCCAGCCGGGACCGGTCCAGAAACTCGGTCAGGAGCGCTTCGTTCTCGCCCCGCCGTCTGCCCGAGAAGCACCGTCTTGCTACCTCGCGGGCTTCGGCTGCGGCTGTGTTGAGCGTCCGGTGCTTCACCTTCAGCAGCGACTGCGGCGACATGCTGAGATCGGACACGCCAAGCTCCAGCCAGATCGGCAGCGACCGTTCGTCCCCGGCCAGCTCGCCGCAGACGCTGATGCCGATGCCGGCAGACTTTGCCGCTTCGACGGTCATCCGGATCATGCGGAGCACCGCAGGATGATACGGATGGTACATGTGGGCAATCTGTTCATTCATCCGGTCCACCGCCAGCACGTACTGCACCAGATCGTTGGTTCCGATACTGAAGAAATCCACCTCGGCCGCCAGCAGATCGGCGATCATGACGGCGGCGGGAACCTCAATCATTATGCCCACAGGCAGCTCCGCATCGTAGGGGATGCCGCGCCGGTCCAGGTCCTCCTTGACCTCGGCCAGAATGGCCTTTGCTTCCAGCACCTCTTCCACCGAGGAGATCATGGGAAGCATCACTTTGATCCGCCCGTGAACGCTGGCCCGCAGAATGGCAGCCAGCTGGGTGCGGAAAAGATCCTTGCGGTCCAGGCTAATGCGGATGGCGCGGTAACCGAGGAACGGGTTCATCTCCTCCGGCAGCGGGAAATAGTCCAGATGCTTGTCGCCGCCGATGTCGAGCGTCCGGATTACCACATTTCCGCCTCCGGCCTTCTCTGCCACCTGCTTGTATACCTCATATTGTTCATCCTCGGTCGGGAACGATTGGCGATCCATGTACAGGAACTCGGTGCGGAACAACCCGACGCCCTCCGCCCCGTATTTGAGAGCCAGATCCAGCTCCTTCACCGAACTGATATTGGCGGAGAGACGCAGCGCCACTCCGTCTCTCGTCACCGCCTGAACGGTGGAGAGCAGTTCCAGCTGCTGACGCTTCCGAAGCTGCTTGTCGCGGATTGCCTTGTAGCGCTCCAGCGTCTGCTCGTCCGGTTGAAGCTGGACGATGCCCGAGTCTCCGTCGATGACCAAGAGGTCACCCGTCTGAATCGGCGTATCTCCCTGGGCTTCCAGGCCGGCCACCAGCGGAATGCCGAGCGCCCTGGCCATAATGGAGGAGTGGGAGGTCTTGCCGCCCATCATCGTCACGATCCCGAGCACATAAGACGGATTCAGGTGGGCCAGCTGAGAAGGAGACAGCTCTTTGGCAACCAGGATATAGGGCCGGGTATCGGACGGCAGCGTTACTTCCGGCGCACCCAGCAGATGCTTCAGCAGACGGTTGCCGACATCCTTGATGTCCACTGCCCGCTCCTTCATATATTCGTCGTCCAGCAGATCGAACATGGCTACAAAATGGTCGATCGCTTCCTTGACCGCTACCTCGGCAGCTTTGTACTGCCGCTCGATGATGCCCCGAATCTCGCTCATGAACACGGGATCATCCAGAATGGCGAGATGAGCGTCAAAAATGCTGGATTCTTCAGGCCCGACTACTTCACGGAATTCCCGCTTAATATACTCGATCTCATCCTTCGAGGTCCGAATCCCTTCGTATAAACGCTCAAATTCTTTAGCCAGATCCACCGGATTGATCTGGGTCTCCGGCATGCTCCATTCCCAGTTGGGAAGGACGAATGCCTTTCCGATGGCTACCCCTGTTGCGGCGCCTATCCCTTGTATCATGATTCTACCCCTCCATTGCTCTCGTGCAGCACTACGGACATGACCGAGGACTGTCCTCTTCTGACATTCTTGAACGGAGCATAGCTCCAGGATTTGACCCGTTCCGGGTTCGTAATGACCATTGGAGTTGCCAGGGAAGCCGCATGCTCCCGCAGATCGTCCAGATCGAAGGTGATCAGAAGCTGGCCCGGCTCCACATTGTCCCCCGCCTCCACGGCTGCGGCGAACATACCTTTGAGCTGGGAAGTGTCAATGCCGATATGTATCAGCACTTCAATTCCCTCCGGGGTAGCAATTCCGATGGCGTGCATGGTGGGATAAATATGCATCACCTTGCCGAAGACCGGGGAGACGAGCTCTCCCTTCTCCGGGATAAAAGCAACGCCGTCGCCGACCAGCTTGGCCGCAAAAATATGGTCCGGCACGTCCTCGATCGGCAGCATCCGGCCCTGAACCGGAGCGCTGAACAGAACCTGCGGCAGATCCCGCAGCAGCAGCTTGTCGATCTCTTCGCGAATCAGCTCGGAGTACGTGCCGAAGACGACCTGAACGTTGCCTCCGCCCAGCTTGATGATGCCGGCCGAGCCCAGATTCTTGAGCTGGGCCGTGTCAATCTCCCGGTCATTGCGGACAGTCAGCCGCAGCCGCGTAATGCAGGCCTGAACCTGTACGATATTCTCCTTGCCGCCGAGCGCCTGCAGAATAAGCGGCGCCTGGTAGGGAATATTGCCGGCCCAGTCGCCGAGCTCCGAGCCTTCCTCGCGTCCCGGCGTCGGGATCTGGAACCGCCGGATGGCCCAGCGGAACAAGTGATAATAGACGATTCCGTACCCGATGCCGATGGGAATCAGCAGCCAGGCCCGGCGGGACAGATGCAGGTTCAGGAAGAAGTCAATCGCGCCCGCCGAGTAGGAGAAGCCGTGGTGAATGCCCAGCGCGGCCGTCAGGGTCATTGCAAGACCCGACATCACGGCATGGACGGCAAAGAGATAGGGCGAAGCGAACAGAAAGGCAAATTCGATCTGCTCCGATACACCGGTCAGAAAGCAGACCAGCGCCGCCCGGACAAAGGTCTTCCGGATCTTCGGCTTGAGGTCTTCACGGGCTTCCTGAATAATTGCAAATGCGATGGCCGGCAGGGCGAACATCATGATGGGGAACAGCCCGGCCATGAACGTTCCGGCCGTCGGATCGCCAGCAAAGAAGCGCGGCAGATCGCCCTGAATCACGGCGCCGTCCGGCGTCGTGTAATTGCCGAGCTGGAACCAGAAGATATTGTTCAGAATATGATGCAGGCCGAACGCTGTAAGCACCCGGTACAGGACTCCGTAGAGAAACAATCCGATTCCCTGGGACCGGTCCACCACCCGGAACAATCCGTCCAGCGCATCCTGCAGCAGCGGAGCCGTTCCCAGCATGACCCAGGCGAACAGGGCGGAGAACAGACCCATGAACAGCAGAACAAAACGAGAGCCGCCGAAGAACTGAATCGCCTCCGGCAGCTTGATATGCTTGAAACGGTTATGGGCCACGCCGGCTACGATGCCGAGCAGGATGCCGATCAGTGTCGCCGGCTGCACGCTTCCGTCGCCCAGATGCAGCACGACCCGATCATAAGTGAACATACCGGCCAGCGCGGCAAGTCCGGCGGGTCCGGCCTGGTTGGAGAGGCCCCAGGCAACCCCGACCGCGAACAGATAAGGCATGAAATAGAAGATGCCTTGTCCCGCATAGGTTGAGACTTCGGCTACCGTGGACATTCCCCAGTTCGACCACGGCAGACTGCCCAGACTGAGCAGAATGGCCGCCGCGGGCAGCACCATGGTCGGAAGCATAATCGCTCTTCCCAGCTGCTGCAGTGATCCGAGCCAATTCAAGGACCATCGCTCCTTTCTTTCTATACTGAATGGTACGTGCTGTCTCCGGTTTTGTCAAAAGGAGCTTTGCCGGACGTCAAAAAGGGCCGGACAGGAGTCCTGTCCGGCCTCAGGGAGGCCTTGCTGCTCTTAATAAATCCGTTGTTGCCTAGCTGTTCCGGTGAGCCCGGGTCAGCGCCTCTTCAACCTTGATGCAGCGGTCCATAATGACAGTCAGTCCGTTCGATTCCGCAATGAAGGCCGCCTCCAGACTGTGAACCCCCTGCTGGAGCCACAGGACCTTCGCCCCCATGGCTACCGTCTGGCGGGCAATCTCCGGGCAGTACTCGCTCTTGCGGAAGACATTGACAATGTCCACCTGCTCCGGGATGTCCTCAAGCTTCGCGTAGACCTTCTCTCCAAGGATGCTTCCTTCGTCCGCCGCAGGGTTGACCGGAATGATCCGATAACCGGCCGCCTGCATCGCTCCCGCTACCATATACGACGTCCGGTCGGTCTTGTCGGACAGGCCCACGACGGCAATGGTTCGCGAAGCGGACAGGATATCCCGGATGGTATACTGATCCGGGTTGACAAAAGGCATGATTCCATCTCCTTCCTTCTATGTGGAATATGCTGTTAATTTACCCACTCTACCCGTGCTCCAAGCGTCCGCAGGTGATCGAAGAACTGCGGATAGGACTTGGCGACATGGTGCGCGTCCTTGATGAGAAGCGGCTCCTTGGACCGCAGACCTACAACGGTCAGCGCCATAATGACCCGGTGATCGTAATGCGCATTGATCGTCACTCCGCCTTCTACGCCCTCGGGGCGTCCGTGAACGATGATCTCGTCCCGGCGTTCCTCGACCCGGGCTCCCGCCTTCGCCAGCTCGGCCAGGTAGTCCGTAATGCGGTCGCACTCCTTGTAGCGGAGGTTCTCGACATTATAGAACCGGGATGTGCCTTCCGCAAAGACCGCTGCCGCAACCATGGCCAGCACCGCGTCCGTCGCGGCATCGCCGTCAAATTCCACCGCCTTCAGCCGGCCGGTTCCCTGAACATGAACCGTGCCGTTCTCATGGGTGAGCGGCACCTCCATCATTCTCAGCACATCGACGACAGCCCGTTCTCCCTGGCGGCTGTTCTCCGCCAGCCGATGAATGGTCACATCCGATTCCGTTACGGCCGCAGCCGCCAGCACGGCGGCCGACCCGGGATAATCCCCCTGAACCGTATAGGTCTTGGCCGCATAGGATTGGCGTCCCGGCACCCGGAAGGACAGGTAATCCTCAGCCGCGTGAATTACGATGCCCGCCTGTTCCAGCACTTCCAGCGTCTGTCCGACAACGACCTTGGATTTCAGATCGCCGGTCACGGTAATCTCGCTGTCTTCCTCCAGAAGCGGCGTCAGGAACAGCAGTGCGCTAAGATACTGCGAGCTGACTTCGCCGGAGACCCGGATGCGTCCGCCCTGCGGCTGCCCGCCGCGGATGCGGATCGGCAGCCGTCCTGCGTTGTGCTCAATCTCCACGTTCATCTGGCCCAGCGCCTCGATCAGATCGTCATGCGGCCGCTTGCCGAGCGAATCGGGATATGTATTGACGAAGGTAACATCCGGACACAGGGCCGCTACGGCCATCAGAAAGCGCAGGACGGCGCCCGCGTTGCCCACGTTCAGTTCCTTGACAGGCTTGGGATGGCGGCCGAAACCCTTGATCACGATCTTCTCGCCGTCTTCCTGCAGCTCGGCTCCGAGATCTGCGATGCAGCGGCGGACAGCGTCGCTGTCCTCGCTGTGCGCCGGATAATAGACGGTGCTCGTGCCTTCCGACAAGGCCGCGACCAGCAGATAGCGGGTCGTATAGTTTTTGGATGACAGCGCTCCGATTTCCCCGCTTAGGACCGGGGTCGGTCTGACAATAGCGTCCATGATTTTGACTCCCTTCTGTGCTATCGATTAAAATCAGGAATGCTTGAACTTTAAATAATAATGGAGGTGTCCGACATGAACGCCATACCCCAAATCACCCCGGACGAACTGCGCCGGAGAATGGAAGCCGGCGATAAGCTTCGCCTGATTGATGTGCGCGAAGACGACGAAGTCGTCTTTGGCATGATTGAAGGCGCAGAACATATTCCGATGAACGATATTCCGGATCGCGCGCAGGAGCTTGGACAGGAAGAGCCCATCGTCTTCATCTGCCGCTCCGGCGCCCGCAGCCAGCGGGTATGCGAATACCTGAGCCATCACGGATACCGCTCCGTCGCCAATCTCAGCGGCGGTATGATCGGATGGTACGACTCGATCTGATCCGCGTCAGGAATTCCGCTTAAATACTGAACCGCGGTAGTGCATTAAAATTAAATCGCGCACTTCCGCGGCGCTCCGTCCCGTTGTATCAATCGTGCAGTCTGCGAACCCGTACGCCCCGGCCCGCTCCCGCAGCAGCCGATGGATCCGCTCGCTGGCGTCACCCGCCAGCAGCGGTCGATTCGGGTCCTGTCCGACCCGGCTCACCAGCTCCTCCGCCGTTGCCGTGAGCGCCGCCACGTATCCGCCCTTGCCCATCGCTTCCGCATTTCCGGGCGCAAGAACAGCCCCTCCGCCTGTCGATAGGACCAATTCCTTCTCCCGAAGCGCCAGAAGAAGCTCGCGCGATTCGATCCGCCGGAATTCTTCCTCGCCTCCCCGTGCAAAAATCTCCGGAATGCTTCGCCCTTCCTGCTCCTCAACCCGTTCATCCAGATCGAGTAACCGGAAGTTTAACTCCCGGGCCAACAACTGCCCGACGGTTGATTTGCCGGTCCCCATCATCCCGATCAGGATCAGGTTGGGACCGCTGCTGCTCTCTGCCATCTTCGTTCTCTCAACCCCTGCTGCCCGTCTTGGCCTAACTTTTCACCTATTCTAACATGCTCTTGCACCAGGCACAACGAGTTCCGCCGTTCTCTTGCAGGGAGCCGCATCTTCCTTCTCCCGGACAGGCCAAAAGCCCGGAAACGCCGCATTCGGCATTCCCGGGCCCGTTCCTGTCTTCAAGCGGCCGTTCGTCCGCCACTTGAATATAATGGATTACTCGGCCGAAGCTTCGGCGATCCAGTCGTGATGGAAGACGCCTTCCTTGTCCACGCGCTTGAAGGTGTGCGCGCCGAAGTAATCGCGCTGGGCCTGCAAGAGGTTCGCCGGCAGACGCTCGGTGCGGTAGCTGTCGTAGTACGCCAGCGCGCTCGAGAAGCCCGGCACCGGAATGCCGCGCTTGACGGCTTCGGCTACTACCGTACGCCATGCGTCCTGGTAGTTCGTCATAATATTCTTGAAGTACGGATCAAGCATCAGGTTCTTGAGTTCCGGATTCTTCTCATAAGCTTCCGTGATGTTGTGCAGGAACTGCGAGCGGATGATGCAGCCGCCGCGCCAGATCTTCGCCAGGCTGCCGTATTTCAGGTTCCAGCCGTACTCGTCGGAAGCGACGCGGAGCTGGGCGAAGCCCTGGGCGTAGGATACGATTTTGCTGGCGAACAGCGCTCTGCGGACGTTCTCGATGAACGCCTTCTTGTCGCCGGCGAACGGTTCAGCTGCAGGACCGGAGAGCACCTTGCTCGCAGCCACACGCTCTTCCTTCATGGCGGACAGGAAACGGGAAAAGACGGATTCCGTAATCATGGACAGCGGCACGCCGAGATCAAGCGAGCTCTGGCTTGTCCACTTGCCGGTGCCCTTCTGGCCGGCGGCGTCGAGAATGACATCCACCATCGGCTTGCCGGTCTCCTTGTCGTACTGGGCGAAGATATCCTTCGTAATCTCGATCAGGTAGCTGTCGAGTTCGCCTTCGTTCCATTCCGCGAACGTGGCGTGCAGTTCTTTCTCATCCAGGCCGACAACGTCCTTCAGCAGCTGGTACGCTTCGCAGATCAGCTGCATGTCGCCGTACTCGATGCCGTTGTGCACCATCTTCACATAGTGTCCGGCGCCGTCGGGCCCGATATATGTACAGCAAGGTTCGCCGTCCACTTTGGCCGAAATGGCCGTCAGGATCGGTTCAACCAGTTCATAGGCGCTTTCCTGTCCGCCCGGCATGATCGACGGTCCTTTGAGCGCGCCTTCCTCGCCGCCGGATACGCCGGCACCGATGAAGCGGAAGCCCTGGGCTTCAAGTTCCTTGTTGCGGCGAATTGTGTCAGGGAAGTAGGCGTTGCCGCCGTCGATGATGATGTCGCCCTGATCCAGATGCGGAACGAGCTGCTCGATTGTGGCGTCGGTCGCTTTGCCGGCCTGGACCATAATCAGAATGCGGCGCGGCGTTTCCAGGGATTGCACGAATTCCTCAATCGAGAACGTGCCGTGCAGGTTCTTGCCGGCGGCCTCGCCGAGAAGATCATGCGTCTTCTCCGGGGAACGGTTGAATACGGATACGCTAAAACCTCTGCTCTCGATGTTCAGCGCCAAGTTCTTGCCCATTACCGCAAGGCCGATAACGCCGATTTGTTGTTTTGACATCTGGTTCTCCACCCTTTGCCCTGTATATTTGGTTAAGCCATGCACAGAGATCAATTTCATTGACAAAATGCCGACCGCCGAAATTGAATCGCAACGGTTCTATTCTAACGTTTTTGCGCGGGAAAGTGAACCCCCCGGGTCCTTCGCCCGCAAAATGAAGGCACCTCTTGTCTCAAGAGGTGCCCGGAACGCTTGCCTTCCGCTACCATTCCAGTACGCTGAGCCGCTGCGTCAGCTCCTGGAGCCGCTGCTTGCAGGTCTCCGCTTCCTCTCTGTCCTCGCGCTGCAGAGCCGCGTTCAGACGGTCCAGTTCATCGTCCACTTCACGGCGGCATTCCGCGATCCGCTCTTCGCCGAGACCCGAATAGAACAGCTTCGTAATTTCGTGATCCGACAGAAGCGGTCCCTTCTGATAGATAACCCGCTGCTGGTAGCCCGAAATCTCCACGAGCCGGATTACCTCGCCGAAGAGAATGTTCTCGATGATGATCTGGCGGTCGCGAAAACGTTTCACGACGGCATGCCCGCGCATATCGCCGATCAGCTTCTCCATCCGTTCCGACAGCTTCGCGTCGCGGATCATATAATCGCCCACCAGCTTGTAGCCGTCGTCGATCCGCTGGAAGCGCAGCTTGATCAGCTTGCGTCCCGTCCGCACCGAAATGACGAATAATTGTTCGTTCTCGCTCCAATATAAGGAATAGCCGTCCCGAATCAGATCTCGGATCAGGTTCTGGAGATGATCCCGCTCAAAACGGAGCTCCAGGTTGCAGTATTCCACTTCGTCGTTCTTGTTCACGGCGCTCCCTCCTCAGGCCATTTGCCGGATATCCTGGTTCTATTTTATACTTCAGTTTATGTAGCGGTAACTTGGTTTATTGACTATTTTTACCCTCCCCCCGGGTCTCCCAAACGCTTCATTCCGGATTTGGAACTCTTTGGGGCTCTGGGCCCGGGGGACCAACCTATACGAGGAGACCATAACCATGACTTTTAGCGGATTCCAACCGGCAGACTTTGAAGTGTTCGATATCGGCGGCCTTGAGCCGCGCATGGAGGCTTTAATTGAGAGGGTCCGTCCCAAACTGACGGCGCTCGGAGACGAGCTTGCCCCTTATTTGACCGAGCTTACGGGGGAAGAGATGTTCCCCCATGTCGCCAAGCACGCCCGCCGCACCATTCACCCTCCGGCCGACACCTGGGTGGCTTGGGGACCTTCCAAGCGGGGCTACAAGGCGCTTCCCCATTTCCAGACCGGCATGTTCCGCAGCCATCTCTTCATCGTCTTCGCCGTGATCTACGAGAGCGGCAACAAGGACATTCTGGCGGACGCCCTGCTTCGGGAATCGGGCAGCGTGCTGCGGGAGCTTCCGGGGAGCTACTTCTGGTCCACCGACCATCTGGACCCTTCGGGCACGCCCCACGCCGAGATGGACGCGGAGCGGCTGGCCGGGCTGGCGCGCCGGCTCAAAGAGGTCAAGAAAGCCGAGGTTACTTGCGGACTGCGAATCGAGGCGGGCGACCCGGTGCTGGCAGACGGGCAGAAGCTGACCGGCGTTATTCAGGACACCTTCCGCACGCTCCTTCCGCTGTACAAGATGGCCTTCTAGCGGGAGGCGGGACCTAAGCCCCGGACACATCAAAAAGAGCCGTTCCAGGATTTCTCCTGAACGGCTCTTCGCCTTGCGTCGGGAACCGGCAGCCGCGCCGGCCCTCTTCCACCCGCTTCCAGACCTCTTCTAGCCCGCTTCTGCGGCCAGGCGCTTCTGCGCCGTCCGCCGGACAATCACCAGATGCAGCGCGAAGAGACAGAGCATGACGAGCGCACTCGCAAAGAACGGCACCCAGTGTCCAACCCGGTCCCACAGGCGTCCGGACACGATCGGGCCGAAGACCATGCCGGAGCCCTGAAGCGTCAGGAAGAGCCCCCAGACCGTACCGCGCTCGCTCTCGGGCACCTGCTTGGCTACGAACGCGTTCCAGGCCGGCAGAATGAACGCATAGCTGACGCCGACAAGGGCCACCGCCACGAATACCAGGGGCAGGAAGCGCACCTGCGAGAAGAACGTCAGCGAGAAAGCGGCCAGCAGGAAGCCGATGTTCAGGAACGCCGAGGTGCCGATGCGGTCCACGAGACGGCCGGCGGGGATCAGCGCGATAACCGTCACGCCTCCTCCGGCGATCAGCAGCACATTGAACATGGTCGGCGACAGATGCAGTTCGGACCGGGCGAACAGCGTGACGACCGGCGTCATCAGACCGATGGCAAAAGCCTGCAGGAACAGCGCCGGATACAGCAGCCGGCTGACCCGAACCTGACGCAGCGTATGGCCAAGGCCCGCCAGGAAGGAGCGGCGGACGCCGGGCTCCGCCGCCGGAGCCGCCTCGCGTTTGGGCTCTCCGCCGCGGGTAACGGAGTGGACGCCTCGTCCGATTCTCGCGGGAAGCAGCATCGAGACGAGTACGACGGCTGCTGCTACGGCCAGAAGAAGATAGAACGCGCCGCGGTACCCCTGATGGCCGTGGTCCATCAGGAAATTGACCGTAATCGGCCCGATGCCCGTTCCCGCCAGCGAAGCCATTTCCACGGAGCCCATGGCGGCGCCGCTGCTGCCGCTTGTCGTGGAGCCCGCCAGCTCGGTAATGCCGGTCATGACGCAGGGCCACAGCGGCGAAGTGCCGATCCCCAGAATTAGGCAGGCCAGACTCAGCATGGGCGCATTATCCGCGTAAATAATAATGGCGACCGCTGCTACAATTAATATAAGCGCACCCGCCATCGTCCAGCGGTAGCCCACGCGTTCCAGCAGCCAGCCGGACGGCCCGCGGAACAGATTGTCGCCGAGATATTGGAGGGCGAAGGCAAAGCCGACCACCGTTACCGACAGGTTCAGCGTATGCTCCATATAAACCGGCAGGAGGGCAACCAGCAGGGAACCTTTGACGAATTCGACCAGAAAAATAATCACCCACATCTCCAGCATGAACGGCGACGAGAGGCGAATATGCATGCGTTGCTCGGGTTTCGACACGTTTCGATCACATCCTAGTAATATGGTGATGGTTTTGTTATACTCAATTTTGTTTGCGACTTCACTTAGGAAAGGTTGTGGGAGTATTAATGGACCAATCGCTTACCCCTCTCTTCACCGCTCTGAAAAAACATGCCGCCGGAAACCCGGTGCAGTTTCACATTCCAGGTCATAAAAAAGGCCAAGGGACCGATCCGGAATTCCGTGAATTCATCGGCGACAACGCCCTTTCCATAGATCTGATCAACATTGCGCCCCTAGACGACCTGCATCAGCCCAAAGGCGTCATCGCGCAGGCCCAGAATCTGGCGGCCGAAGCCTTCGGCGCCGATTACACCTACTTCAGCGTCCAAGGCACGAGCGGTGCCATTATGACGATGATTTTATCCGTATGTTCGCCTGGAGACAAGATCATCGTGCCCCGCAACGTCCATAAATCCGTTATGTCTGCCATTATCTTCTCGGGCGCCAAGCCCATCTTCGTCTCGCCCGTCCAGGACGAGAATCTCGGAATCGACCACGGCATTACGACCAGCTCCCTCAAAAGAGCGCTGCAGCGCCATCCCGATGCCAAAGGCGTTCTCGTAATCAACCCGACTTACTTCGGCGTCTGTGCCGATCTGCGGTCGATTGTCGAGCTGGCGCACAGCTACGGCGTCCCCGTACTCGTGGACGAAGCGCACGGCGTGCTGATTCACTTCCACGAGGAACTGCCGATGTCGGCCATGCAGGCCGGAGCCGATATGGCGGCGACGAGCGTCCACAAGCTCGGCGGCTCCATGACCCAGAGCTCGGTACTCAATCTTAACGCCAAGACGGGACTTGTGAATCCGCAGCGCGTTCAGACGATGTTGAGCATGCTGACCACAACCTCCACTTCCTACATCTTGCTGGCTTCGCTGGACGCGTCCAGACGCAACCTTGCCCTGAACGGCCACGATATGGCGGAGCAGTGCATCCAGCTTGCCCGCTACGCCCGGGAAGCGATCAATGAGATCGACGGCCTGTACAGCTTCGGCAACGAGATTCTCGGAACCGAAGCCACCTATGATCTGGACCCGACCAAGTTGAGCATTCACGTCCGCCATCTCGGCATTACCGGCTGGGAAGCGGAGAACTGGCTGCGGGACAAACACAATATCGAAGTCGAAATGAGCGATATGTATAACATTCTTTGCCTGATTACGCCGGGAGATACCAAGACCACAGTAGACAAACTGCTCTCCGCGCTCCGGGTCATGTCGGCCGTCAATTACGGCAAGGGCGATATCTACGAATTGAAGGTTCAGGTACCCGAAATTCCGCAGCTCGCGCTGATTCCGCGCGATGCCTTCTATGCCGATACGGAACTGGTTCCGTTTAAGGAATCCGCCGACCGGATTATTGCCGAGTTTATCTATGTATACCCGCCGGGCATTCCGATTCTGCTGCCGGGGGAAGTCATTACTCAGGACAACATCGACTATATTCTGGACCATGTCGAGATCGGCTTGCCGGTCAAAGGTCCGGAAGACCGCAGCATTACGAACGTCAAGGTCATCGTTGAAGCCGAACCCATCTTCTGAACCGAAGGCGCTGCGCCTTCAGCTAAGCGGCCCGGCCGCATGGTCTCCCCATACACCCAAGCGTCTCCTGCGGGAGGCGCTTTTTTTTGGCGCTTGCCATACGCTTGCTGCTCCGAGTCCGTGGCGAGAGGGTATCCGCTTCCTCCCAACGCAGCTCAAAAAACCCGGCACCTCCTTCCAGAGATACCGGGCTATATGGAACACGGAAGGGAAATGGGTCAGGAGAAGCCGAAGCTTGTCCCCCATGCCCGAAGCCCTCTCTTATTCCTGGGAAGAAGCAAGCAGCTGGTTGTAGGCCTCTTCCACGGCCTTCCATTCTGCTTCGTCTTCAATATTGTAGAGCACCATTTCTTCGTCTTCTTCTTCCATCCGCAGAATGATGCCGTCGGCTTCCGGATTCTCGCGCTCCAGCAGCAGCGCGTACAGCTTCTCGCCCACATCGAACGTTTCGACCAGCACCATCTCCACGTCTTCACCCTGCTCGTTGGTCAGAGTCAGCACAAACTCCTCGTGCTCATGGTCGTGATCATGTCCGCAGCCGCATGCTTCGCCATGTTCATGGCCATGCTCATGTTTGTGATCGCTCATTGAAATACCTCGCTTTAATTGAAATATCCTACTCCGGTATCGTACCACGCAGGACGAAGCAGGTCAATTTTGGAACCTCTTAATTCAGAACGGTAACGACCTTCTCCGCAATCAGCGTATAGTCGCTGTCGCGCAGTCCCTTCATATAGAAGCTGATTGTATATTTGCCGCCGCTTTCTTTGAAATCATAAGTTGTCTCTTTGGTGGCGAACCAGAAATTGTCCTTCTGCGAACCGTCCTGATCGCTGCCGAGGTCTTTCTCGTTGCCTGACGGGTCGCTAATCGTTACCTTGACGGCCGATACTGGGGCCGCCAGACTGTCGACCTGGCACAGCACCTTCAACTTCAGCTTGCCGGCGTTGACATTGCCGAACAATTTGTCGCCGTTCAGCAGGATAATATCCACATTCGGCTTGACGATCGTCACGCGGCCCGAGTTGTCCCAGGAGACGAGCCCTCCGGCCGCTCTAGCCGGTATGTAGGTTTTGCCGTCAATCAGATAGCCGCCGTCGGCAAGCTCCTTGCCGTTATTCCATACCCGAATCTTCTGGGTGACCGAATCCGCGAACAGCAGCGATCCGCCCATCAGGGAAAAGACGCACACGCACAGCGCGATTCTCTTCCACGTTTTCTTTATCATAGCCCGCCCCTCCATACTAATTCATGCTGTTAATATATACTAACGGGGAAGGGGCAAGTTGCGGTAACACAGGCAACATTTTCAACTTTTTTTGCATAGACACGAATAGTCCTTCCGATATACGGAAGGCCATGAAAAACTTAGCAGTCCTGTTCAAAAGATTGGAAGCTGGTCCAGGTTGTTGGAAGGGTCGCCGTCGGCATCGCCCCGGATATGCGGCGCGCCGTCCCTCCCCTTGAACACGTTCACGCCGGCAATGCGGCCTGCCCGGACTTCCTCCAGCGCCTGCTCATAGCTCAGGACGCGACCTTCCGTTGTGCGAAAGGCGGTCAGATCCCCGTCGCCGTTCTTTTGAACCGCTTCGAACTGTTCCCGCTGTCTATCCGCCATTCTCCGCTGCCTCCTTGGACTCTTGGTAAATTGCCTTGACCGGCCTTCTTATCGTGCTCGGGAGCGGGGAGGGCTATGCACAGCGACGAAACTCGCGGCCACAGAAGCGAAGCAAAAGGTCTTAAGCGCCACTCAGTGCACTTACAGTTCCTTCTGCATGCGGACATGGAGAATGCCCGCGTCGTAGAACGGCTCTTTGGAAATGACCTCGTAACCGAGCTTCCGGTAGAATGGCTCCGCCTGACACTGACCGTCCAGCACGGATGAAGTCAGACCCAGCTCTCTCGCCAGCTCTTCGAGGGCCAGCATAAGCACCCGGCCATAGCCTCCGCTCCGATATTCCTTCAGGACGGCAATCCGCTGCATCTTGGCGGTGCCTTCGCGGTAATAAGTCAGACGGCCGGTCGCAACGGGCACTCCCTGCTCGACAATAAGCAGGTGATGAGCCTTCGCATCCAGCCGGTCATATTCGTCGACTTCTTCTTCCTGCGGAACCTGCTGTTCCTCTACAAATACCTTGATCCGAATATCCAGAGCCTGCCGAAGCTGCTCTTCCGTCTGAATTCGTATAATCTCTGCTGCCATCTGTCTCTCCCTCTCTATAGTCCGCATGCCGCCAGGGCGGCAATATGCCAGCTATTATACCCGAAGTGTCCCGCGGCTGTACAGCGGCGGCTTCGGGTCAGGACAGACTCCCGTTCAATCTGCGCTGTAGACATCCTCGGGAATGGACTTGTCATACACGTCGTTGATTACCGGCGGGAGGGCATCCGGCTCTTCACCCAGCCGGGGTTCCGCGCCCGCACCCGCGGGCTGGACCAGCGGCTCCAGAGCACCCGGCGGCTCCAGAGCGCTCTGCGGCTGCAGGGCAGCCGCGTTCCGGGCGCAGCCGGACAGCTCTAGCGCCAGGACGGCGAGCGTTGCCGCGGTCCCAAGTTTTTTTCCAATCATGTCTTCGCGTCTCCTTCCCTTCCTGCTTGCCTGTCACGCTGATAACAGTGTGGACGGGGAGGGCGTATCTTATAACTCTGCCCGCACACAGATCCCCATGCTATAATGAAGGGACGCCAAGAAGGAGAGGGACGATACGTTCATGATCGGTTCAATTCTGCTACAGGTGGTGCTGCCGGTCTTCGTGCTGATCGGCGCCGGCTCGCTGCTGCAGCGGCTGTTCCGCCTCGATCTCTATACGCTGGCCAAAATCAACTTCTACTATATCACGCCCGCAGCCGTGCTCATGAGCATGTATCATTCCGAGATGTCGGCCTCTCTGCTCGGCACCGTCGTCCTGTTCTACGCGCTTTATATCGCCATCCTGTATGCGCTGTCCTTCGCGCTGACACGGGGACTGAAATACCGGCGCGGCATGCGCGCCGCGTTCACCAACAGCGTGCTGCTCGACAACGCCGGCAACTACGGCATGCCGGTCAACGACCTTGCTTTTCACAGCAATCCGCTCGCCGCGTCGCTCCAGTCGCTCATCATGTCTCTTCAGAGCCTGCTGACCTTCACTTACGGCGTCCTGTCCATCCAGAGCGCGAAGCTGAAGGGCAACTACCGGGTCGTCCTCATCGGCTTCCTGAAGATGCCGGTGCCGTATGCGCTTGCCATCGGCCTGCTGCTCCGGGCCTTCTCCGTGCCTCTGCCCGACTTCATCGGCAAGCCGCTGACGTACGCCCAGCAGTCGATGGTGGCCGTGGCCCTGCTTACGCTCGGCGCGCAGATCGTGAAATACCCGCTGCGGCTGGACCGGACCGATATTTATCTCAGCCTGGTTCTGCGGGTTATCATCGCGCCCTGCATCGGTCTTCTGCTCGTTCTCGGTCTCGGCATCGACGGCATCCCGGGACAAGCTCTCATCATCGCCTCGGGCATGCCGACAGGCGTGAACGCTTCGCTGCTGGCCGAGGAGTATGGGAACGAGCCGGATTTTGCCGCTCAGACCGTTCTTGTGTCCACGCTGGTCAACGTCGTGACCATTACTGCCCTGATAACCATTGCCCGCTCCGTGGGAGTGTGAGAATTGTAGCATTCTAGAGCTCCTGAAGATCTTCCCCCTCCCATTCCCGGAAGAACTGCTCCAGATACTGTTCCATGACCCGGTGTCTCTTCTCGGCCAGCTTGCGTCCGTAAGCGGTGTTCATCCGGTCCTTCAGCTTCAGCAGCTTCTCGTAAAAATGGTTGACCGCCGTCCCCCGCTCCTGCCGGTACTGGGCTTCCGTCATCGTCTCCCGGACAGGGAGCCCGGGATCATAAATCAGGTTCCCCTTGCTGCCGTTATAAGAGAACGTCCGGGCAATCCCTACCGCGCCGATGGCATCCAGACGGTCCGCATCCTGGACGACCTGACCCTCCAGTGTTGTCATGGGAGCGCCCCCGCCCCCACGGTACGACAGCGTAGCGATAATCTCCAGAATCTGCTTCCGGTCTTCCTCTCCCACGCCGTGATCTTCCAGCCAGGCGGCAATCTCCGCCATGCCCTGCTCCTTGGAAGCCACCACCTTGTCATCCGCCAGATCATGAAAAAGCGCAGCCAGCCGGACAATGCCGGTCTCCGCCCCTTCCCGTTCCGCCAGCTTGTCCGCCAGCCGGACGACCCGGTAAATGTGCCACCAGTCATGGCCGGTTCCCTCATTCAGCAGCCGCTGACGAACAAAAGCCTCCGCCTCGCTCAAAACCGTCTCGCTGATTCCTGCCTTTGAATTCTCTTTCATCTCGAATCCCCGCTTTCGTCTCTATGCAGATTATTCCGCGCGAAAAATGACATTTCTATGTAAATTACCCAGAAGGAATGGTGGAATTGCGAATGAAATGGTAGATTAATGGAAGATTCACCATTTGAAAGGACGGTTTATATGAAAAAACTACACAAGCCCCGGCTATCCCTGCTGTTGGTTCTGCTGCTGATCCTGACCCTGACCGCGCAGCCGGTCTCGGCGGCCGGAAAGACGCCGCACGTTCAAGTCACCTTCGTCCGCGCAGAGCTGACCGAGAACAATCATGTCGGCAATGAGTGGGCCTATGCCGCCTATGTCAACGGTCAAGAACTGGAGGAAGGGTCCTCGGTTACCCTGAGCGCGGGAAGTTCGGGCTCCATCAAGCTGAAAGCTGTTGCCGAGGAACAGGACAAGATTCCGGAATCCGGAACGGCGTCCCTGACCCTTCAAACGGCCGGGCTGAAATCGGCCAAGACCTCTTCCTTGAACGTAACCGTCACCGAGAACCGCGGCCGTTATTCGGGCCATACCGCGACATGGAAATTCGTATTCCGCATCGAAAAAACCAAGTAAGAAGCGCTTTAAAAAGGCGACTATACGTTCGCATTCTGGTATAATAGAGGGAGCAGTAAGAGGCTTGCAAGGGCGGTCGGCTCACTTCTCGGAAGGGAGGTGATGCTGTGGAGGTTAAAGACGCTTTGACGCTCATGATCAGCTTCGGCGCGCTGCTGGTTGCGCTGATGACGCTCGTCGTGACCCTCGTCGTAGCACTTGGCCGGAACACAAAGAAATAGGCCGCCCTGCCAGGATGCGACCTATTTCATCTGGGTAGTACCTGATTGAAGCTGACCGCCTTTCAAGCGGCTGCTGCTAGGGAGAGTCGTGTTGGCGCACGGCTCTCTTCAGCATGGTACGCTGTTTATGAGTTGAGTATACCATACTAGGAGTGCAAATATAAGGTTCTATAAGTTAGGGATTTGAATCTTCCTGTATGGCGTCCTTTATTCGCGGCTTGGCTTGTTGTGCCAATTCCGTTATGGTGTCCGCTCTAACCGTTTCATTCATGGATGCCAACTGTTCAATCTCATTCTCATTTATTCCATAATATTCGTCCAGCTCTGCGGCGAGCTGCATTTGTACAGTTTGCAAGTCTTCGCCGACACCCAGCTCATTGGCCCTGTCCATACTATTCCTACAATACGCAATGCCGTCTAGTAACCGATCAAGGATAGATTCATAATTCGCTTCTTCATATAATTGATAATCCATCGGAGAATACAATTCAGCAAATTTCACCAATTGGATTCTTTCGAAAAGTTCCTTATCTTTGGACTTGGGACTTAGATCCATTATATCCGTGTAGGCACCGTCGAAATTCCCTTGTTCTACGTTATATTGGGCACTTTCTATTTTATCCCGATAATTGGATTGATTGGCGTTGTATCGGATCAGACCCACAACTGCGGCTGCCACAATAATAATCCCCGCTGCTGCAAACATAAATTTATACTTCTTCATCACTGTTGAAGTCTTTCCTCGTTTATTACCCGAAGAGAAGGATTGTTCCTTCTGTGTCGGAGCCATTTGCGTGCCGCATTTGTTACAAAATACGCTCTCTTCCGGCAATTGTTGGCCGCAGCCGCTGCAAGTTTTCATTTATACCAATCTCTCCCCACCCTATTTCCTAAATTCTACCACAAAACCGGGAATGGGTCTATGGAATTAGTCTATTATATAATTGTGGGCTAAGAGTAATGCTACGCTGGTGAATTGGGGTGGCTCCTGCTTCTTTACTGGGACTTTCAGGCGGATCCTTGTCTGGACAAAAAAGAAGAAGCCTTAATTATCAAGGCTTCTTCGACGTAAATCATATAGGACGGATGGGGATCGAACCCATGACCCCTACCCTGTCAAGATAGTGCTCTCCCGCTGAGCTACCGTCCTGCAACGAGATTTATAATACCATAGGATGAAGAGACCTTGCAAGCATTTTTTATAAAAATGTTCCGCCGGCTGCATCCGCCGCACCGGTGAACCGGACGCGGCGAACAATTCCGGCTTGCTCGCGTAAACCCGGAGCAGCAGATCCAAAGACGGATCGGTTCCGGCTTCCGCACGGAAATCCAGAGCAGCCGACCCGGATACGCCACCGCTCCAGGTTCACTCTCAACGGCCCGCTGCGGAGTCCTCGTACCCGCTTGCTTCCGCTTCCGGTTCTACCCGGGTCTGCGCAGTTCCGGCTCCCGCACTACCGGACGCCTGGTCCGTCAATGCCTCGGCGAACATGTAGGCGGCGCAGGCGCCGACAGCCGAGAGGATGCCGGTCACGCGCAGCGTGGTCTCTTCGGAGAAGCCAAAAGCTCCGAGAATGGATACGGCAAGGGCGGCCAGCAGCGCCCAGAACTTGCGGCTGGCAAGTTTTTGCCTCCAGGAAATACGGTTGTTCATTTCGCCGCCTCCTTGCCGGTCACGTTAACCGTCAGCGTCTTGCTGTCATAGACCACCGATGCTCCCAGCGCCTCCGCAACGGCTCGTACGGGCGCATAGGTGATGCCGCCGTCCAGTATCCCTTCGCCGATCCGGGCGCCATTGACCCGAACCGTCACATGAGTGTCCTTGTTCACCCTCTGCTCCTCCTCCATCTTCATCATTTGCCGGTACACCGGCTGGGTCTGCGACGTCTTGGGCAAGTTGCCTGCGCGGAGTTCCGCTGTACTGAGTCCGAATGTCATCTCCAGATGCGGCGCATCGTGGATCGAGACAAAATCGCCGCCCCACTCAAAGCCGAGCTTCTTCGCAGCTTCGACCACCTCGTCCCAGTCCTTCCGCCGGTTGGCGTTGGCGTCCCGGTTCAGATCCCAGGAGACCTGCTTCCCGTCATTCGCGAGCAGCGCAAAATCCACCGCTAACCCGAAGTTGTGATACGAGTACCCGCCGCGTGCATTCGTAACGACCGGCAGATCCGGCCGGGCGGTTACTCCCGTAATTCCCGCAGCCTGAAGCTGCGCCTGGGTGCGTCCCTGGGCGTACAGCTCATTCTGCGCCTGAATCGTACGCAGTCCCTGGGTAATAACAATCGGTATACCGGTCGCATAACACCGCTTGATCAGCGTTAGCGTCGCCGCCAGCACGGCCGGATGCAAACCGACCAGCTTACTATTTGATTTGGCCTTCACGGCCTCCACTGTCAGCATTTACTTAACTCCCCCTACGAAGATGTATCCGATAATGGCAAAGATGGTCCCAGCCAATACCCACTTAAGAAGGTCCATCCAGAACTTGCGCTCGGACAGACTATCCTTTCGTGTGTCACGAAGCAGGCTAAAGATTTTGGTATCCAGATTTCCCAACATGGCCTTGATCTCACCGAAGCCGGATTCCATCTTAATGGTCATTTCTTTGAGCTGCGCGATGCTCTCTTCGTGCCGGCGCACACTTTCCTCCAACACCTTCAAGCGTTTATCCGCCGCGATCGCTTCCCCAGAGAGCCGGACGAACTCATTTTTCATGCTGGCAAGCCCCAATTCTACTTGCTCAATCCGCTTTTCCATTACATCGTCAGTCCCTCCCGCTTGTGATGCTCCCCCGTCTGCCATTTGATCCATCTCCCTTGTTGTCTGTCTCTCTATTGTCCACGAAGCATTTGTTTGATCGTTAGCCGCCCGGCCGTCAGCGTGGAAACCTGACCGGATGCGTCCGTAAATTTAAGAGCATAGTTGTATATCCCGGTGCGGCCCGCCGTGTCCACCGGCAGCAGATCCATATAGGCCGCCCTGGGAGGCAGTGTCTTGCTGATCGGGACCTGCCCGAGTTGCCGCGCCTCGAACGATAACTGCCCACTGGTCGTAACCAAGGGGCTACCGTCTTCATCTGTAAGCTCCAGCGGGAAGCGGATACTATCGCAGGCCGGAATCGTAATGTCTTGATTAATCATCGCCTACCCTCCCTCGTATGGTAATTCTCCAAGACAGTCGGCCAGCTACAGGCATGGTGAATAGGCGCTGACCTTTGATGGCCGCGCCAGTCGCTATAACCGTGACGCCGTCGTAAAACAGGAGATTGACCGGGTACGAACGAACATTGCCGTCCGGCATACAGCCTTTGGCGGATTGTCGCCGGGAATGCCCGCTGCGCCGTAATGACCTGCCGGGTACTGGCCGGGGCGGCACGGGCCGCCGTGACGATGATCCGGAGCGGGGCGGCCGAAGCGATCGAGACAGACATGCCAGTCAATGGAGCCAGTATACGTATCGACGTACACTTTGAGACGGTCCCAAAGCGCGGCGTGGGAAGAGTCTGTGGCAAGCCAAGCCTCAAATTCAAACCGCTGGTATCCCTCTTCGTCTTCCCTCTGGGCGGTGTTCAACCTCCAGAGGGTATACCGATTGATGTCCGCCACAATTCGCCGCCGTCGGCTGTCCTTACGCTGCCGCGGATGCTGTACTTCATGACGTTGCGTACTCTTTCCCAGAAACCGTCAGCTTGATGTCGTTTTTATTCTGGGTATCCGGTAAGCTCGGCGTCGTTACCCGCAACCAAAATGGATGCCCGACCGTGTCGCTGATGTCGGCCACGGCCAGCGCGGCCCCGCCAGAAAGGTATGCTCCGGCCTATCCAGAGGCGTCCGGCGCGAGCTGTACCCAGGTGGACTCGTCGGTGCTGACCGCGTCCGTAGGATCAATCGTGATTCCAGTGTACCGCTTCGCAGCAGAATCGTTGAAGAGCATAGTTGTACGACCTTGGCCTCACCAGCGATGTCGTGTTCGGTAGTAATGGGGTTAGCGTCGGTGACGATATCCGTCACTCCAGCATTTTCGCTGATTTTAAGGGCTATCTGGACCCCTCCTTGGTCTGAAAGATAGCCCTCGGAGATCCGAGAGCAAAATAAAATACGCTTACTGGACGCTTGGAATCATTCCGTCGTTTCTTCCGTCTGCTCCCCCAGTTCCGGCCGTTGGCATAGATTTAAGCCAACACAGAGTTGCAGTCCACTCCGGCCAGCGCGTAGCTGTCTACGATGTCCTCGATCTCACGCTCGCCAGCGTCATGCCGGATCAAGCAGGTAGAGGCGATGATACGGATTATATAGTAGGGGATTGCCATGACTATTCACCTTCTCCCATTGAGAACACGTCAGCTAGAGCGAGCTCGATGTCGCCCAGCCGGGCCAACAGATCTGCGTTCTCGACTTTCAGGGCAGCTACCTGTTCGGAAAGCGGCGGCTGATAAATAGGTTCCGGTTGCGACTCTTCGCCCGGGTTGCGGTAAGCGAACTCCAGCTCGCCAGTTTCGGTATTTACTCTAAAATCCGAGCCTATCGAAAACTCCTCCTGATATTGGTCGATCTCTAATTCCACGACACCAACACTTTCCCTCACCCTATTCATCAAAACAGGATAAATCGTGAAGTCGAAATCAACTCCTGTGTCAACCGCTTCTGGATGCTTCATTTGGGGAGCTACAAGCAAAACATTCCCGGAAGCTTTATCGTAATAAATGCGTTTTCCAAATGGCATTTATGCCCCTCCTTTATCCATAAATCGAAACAACGGCACCTGCTCCGTAAGTAGGACCGGGCATAGGTAGAATTATTGAATTTGCATTATAAGGCACTCTAAAAAGATAGGAGCCGACATTAGGGAACGCATACACGTAGTTACCAAACCACGAATTGAATTCAGTGAGATTGGAATAGCTCCATGTCCCAACCGTAGGTTGACCGTTCGTTTCTGGGTAACTGGCGACAATAAAAGCAGGTACGAATCCCAAAGATGCAGTATTTATTACGATAGCAGGATAAGAGCCATTAAACGAGGAACCGTCCCCCCACGTAGAAGACGTAATTATCGTTGAGGCCACGCGCGTCGTTGTCATGAACCTTGGGGAGAGGGTTCCAGTCAATCCGAAAATATTAACCCCGCTACGAATATTAGATGCAGTGAAGTCTGGATCATTTTTGGCAACCGACGCATACCCCGCGCCGAAGCCGCTATTCGTCACATACCCGCCTGTCGGGAATCCGAGTGAAAGGTTCCCCACTCCGTCAGTCCAGACTTGCGTAGCTTGCTGATCGTTCGCCCGGTTCGGCATCGTACCCGCTTTGCCTGCTATCGTCGTGTCGTTCAGCACCTTCGCAGCGTCAAAGACCACTGCCGGCACGACGCCACCGCCATTGTGATACCCGTCAGGAATTACCTGCGCGGACTGACCCGGCGTGATCGTGACGGCCCCCCGATTGGCCATCGTCCCGGACACGAGGCCGGCTTCAGTGCCTACGTTATAGCCAGTCAGCACTTGAGCAGCTCCGGCCGTTCCGTACTCACCCCCTTCACCCTGTAAGATAAAATTTCCGGTAGTTGCATTGTAGCGGACCGTATAAATGCTACCGGCCTTGAGGTTGCTGCTCGCAAGCGCGTTGCCGTTGGATTTAACAATGGACTTGGCTCCAAGGTTGTTTACGTTGATCGTCACAGCCGCTGTGCTAAGAATCGAATTTTTAAAGGACACAGCCATACCGTCTACATAAGCGGTCGGCGCGGGGCTGAGAGTGACTACTTTAGCGTTGGCCGTCCCGGAGTCAGCCGCATACCCAGGCTGACGTACATAGTCCGTTGCCTTGGCAGTCTCAGGTAACTGCGTCGGTGCGATCAGGCCATCACTACCGAGGGTGGCAACGCCGGAGGCTGCGCCTTTCTGGGCGAGTGGGATGGCTACGCTAGCAGCAGTAGCCCCGTTATTCCATGCTGTACGCTCCGCTGCCGTGATATGGGCAACCGTATCCTTCATATGCCCGCTCGCCGCCTCCAGCGTCGTGGCTGGAGGCGTCCGCCAGGACGTTTTGCCGGTAATGGCCTTCACCATGTTCGCCAGCCAGCCGAGGATGCCCGTCAAGGTCCCGGTATCGCCGGTTGGAGCGGTCGAATCGCTGACTGTGCGGCTCCCGATTGCGGCATCGGTGGCCGCTGCCGGCGCAAGCTTGGCAGCCGTAACCGATCCGTCCGGGTGGTCCAGTTCTGCGGCTGTACGGTGGGTCGTGAACTCGCTTTCTCTTGCAAACACCAGCGATTCATCAATCACCGCCGTGACATTCGCTGCCGTTCCGACCGCAACAACACAATCAAACGCCTTCTCAATCACATCGCTGCCGCCGCTCCCTGCAATAAACTCCGCGGTGTTGCCCGCATTGGCGTAAGCATACAAGACTTCTCCGGCGTCCGGGTCCTGGGCAAAAACCCCAACTTCCCGGAAATAAAAGCCGCTGGTTATCTCGGCATTCCGCAATACCGTCCCGATTGCCGCTCGGTTGGGCGGCTGGATCTTCAGCCGGGTCACCGGGAGACTCTTCTTTGGCGAGATTAAGCTGTTCAATGCCGGGATGGACTGCCCGCTGAGCGAGCCATCGCCCACAGCAATTCTGGTGTAATTCAGCGGGGTTCCCGCCTGCGCTTTGCCCTGCAAAACCAAGCCTTTATTCGTTAAAGTCATGCCGCCAAAATCTGCCACTGTACTTCCTCCTTACATAATTTTCGGTCACAGTAAAAAGAAGACCTTTCGGGTCTTCAGTTCTTTACTCATGCCTTTGTTCCCCCGTTCTGCCTCCTCTATTTCTTTCCGCTTCCCCAGAAAGACATCAAGACGTTGCTCTTCTTGCGCTTGTCTCCTTGAATTTCTGACATTAATAGTAATAGAGAGGCGTTCTGTTGTTCGAGTATTTGAATACGCTGTTCCAGAGACTCGGGCTTCGCGGAAAAGTCGTTAGACTTCTGATATTCATCCCAGGCGTGCTGCAATTCTTCATCTGTAGGTTGAGGGGCGTCCAGACCCCAATAGGCGATATAGGGGCCTCGACCGTCGGTATCGTCCTGTACGAGAAAATCTCTAAACGGGTTAGCTTTCGGATAAAGATGCTGAATGGCGGATGAAAGATGCATAGTTCCTCTCCCTTAAGCGACTCGGATTAAATTAAGATAAGTGAAATTGCTATCTGCATTCGTAGTTACGCTCGCTCCAAAATTCTGATACATATACCATTCCAGAACATCTCCTACATTAAGTGTAATCAGACATACGGCCTCTATCCGATATGTGCCTGGTCCCAATACAGTCACGCTCCCTGCTATCGGCCAATAAGTTCCATTCACAGAGGGACGAAGGTGAGCGCCAGTACCCGCAGCGGCGGATCCAATCGACATCTCAATCACAGCCCGCACGAAATATTCCCCTGTCTGAGTCGCAACAAACTTTGCTTGTGATGGTGTATACTCTCCCAAGGCATCGACATATTCAGAAGCAAATGGAGCCACAAGTTTTGAAAAAGTCCCAGATGTAATTGTTTGTGCTCCAGATGGTCCACTTCGCACCCGGCTGCGACTTGTCAACGTATTATCTCCCCACGGATTGAGAATTCCGCTTCCCGGAATGATTATGGCCCCGTCAGAAGCTACGTCTGTTCCGGTTGATGTGACGCCAAGGTAGGATATTATTCCGCCGGTTATAGCCCGAAAACGGTAGGTATTACCGCTGCCGCTTAACTCTTGGGCATTTACTCGCCCCATATAAGCCGCGAAGCATTGATAACTCTTTCCACTAATCTCGCATTGATAACTGCTCACTGCCGGACTGCCTACGGCGCATATCCCTGTCTTTGTCGTGTCCACAAAAACACTCCGGAATTGAGCGAACTCAAAAAATCCGGGATTCTCTATAATGTTAGCAGACGCACTATTCCTTCCCAAGGGCGCATCTGTGGATTCAAAGCCATTAATATTAATCCGAATAGTATTACGAGAGCCGTGAACATTTTTGATTTTATAATTCGTAGCCCCAGCGAGTGTACTGCTTCCCACCACATAGAGAGAACCCCTTCCATTGAATCCATCAAAAAGGAGTTCCTCAGCATAGCTCCCCGCAGCCACATTAATAACAACAGCATGATTAATTACCCTAGGCAAAACACTAATCGCCTTCCCAATCGTCCTAAACGCCCCTGCGGCCGTATTAGCCAACCCATTATTGCCGTCATTCCCGTCCGTCCGGACGTAATAAGTGACGTCGGCCGTAGTCTGCTGCGGCACGCTCGCCGGCAGCTGACCCGCCGGCAGGCGAGTCGTGCCGTCCAGAGTGGCTAAGCCGTTGGCCACCCCCTTCTGCGAGGCCGGAATCGAAGCCGCCGCGGCCGCATTGGCCTTCGCCGCTGCATCCGCTGCCGCCGCCGCAATGGCCGCCGCCTGCGCGGCGTCTGCCTTGGCCTGCGCGCCGGTCGTCGTCTCTTTGGCGTTCCATAAGGTCCGCTCGGCTGGAGTAAGGTGAACCGTCGTATCCTTCATATGCCCGCTGGCCGCCTCCAGCGTTGTGGCGGGAGGCGTCCGCCACGACGTTTTGCCGGTAATGCCCTTCACCATGTTCGCCAGCCAGCCGAGGATGCCCGTCAAGGTCCCGGCATCGCCGGTTGGGGCGGTCGAATCGCTGACTGTGCGGCTCCCGATTGCGGCATCGGTGGCCGCTGCCGGCGCAAGCTTAGCAGCCGTTACCGACCCGTCCGGGTGGTCCAGCTCTGCGGCTGTACGGTGGGTCGTGAACTCGCTTTCTCTTGCGAATACCAGCGATTCATCGATTACCGCTGTCACATTCGCTGCTGTACCGACCGCCACAATACAGTTAAACGCCTTCTCGATCACATCGCTGCCGCCGCCCGGCGCAATATACTCGGCGCTGGTGCCTGCATTGGCATAGGCGTACAGAATCTCTCCCGCGTCCGGGTCCTGAGCAAATACCCCGACTTCCCGGAAATAAAAACCGCTGGTCATCTCGGCATTCCGCAGCACCGTCCCGATAACCGCTTTATTCGGCGGCTGGATCTGCAGCCGGATTACCGGAAGACTCTTCTTTGGTGAGATTAAGCTGTTCAATGCCGGGATGGACTGCCCGCTGAGCGAGCCATCGCCCACAGCAATTCTGGTGTAATTCAGCGGGGTTCCCGCCTGCGCTTTGCCCTGCAAAACCAAGCCTTTATTCGTTAAAGTCATGCCGCCAAAAGCTGCCACCTCGTTCCCTCCTATCGGGTAATCGTCATATGGTAATTGTCTCGCCAAAGTGGAGATATCCTCCGTAATACAAAGACAGCGTTCCCGCCTGCGAGAGAAGCACTTTTTGCAGAACTGTCGACAGACGCTTGACGGAATTAACTGCCTGAATAAACTCTTTGGCCCGGGTAGTCGTTACGTCAGGATTGTTGGTCACCACCCGAAAATGATACGGCGCCCCGCCGTACTGCCACCATTCCTCGACGGAGCCGTAGCCGAAGAGCAGTGCCACGAGATCTTCCACCGCCGCCGCCGTTCCCTTGCGCCGGTGGAATGGAATGGCACTACGGACGAGGGCCCGCCGCTGTTCGAGCGGCAGGTTCGGGTCGTAATATGGGGGAAGGTATTGGCTCGCAAGAGCATCGGTCTCCTCATCCGACCACTCCTGGGATCGTCCGAATATATCCAGGGCGTCAATCGCCGCAGCCAATTCATGAAGCTCGTTGTCCAGCGACTGAGCCGCGGCGGCGGTGGCGGAATCCTGCTGAAGATTGGGCGGCAGCAGGTCGTACAAGCTAACCGAACGGATGTCAATCATCGGCCAGCCCCCCATATTCGGCGGCAGCAGGCTCCCCGGACTCCTGGGCGACTTCCGTCGGCGTCAGTTCCAGATAATCCGGCGCCTCGACTTCTACCCGGAGCGCTCCGGCCTGCATGATCCGCGCAACCAGCTCGGAAGGATTAATGTCCCGGCCGAGCCGGGATTTCTGCCACAGCTGGTAGTTAGCAACCGCCTTCTGGACCGCCGCTCGAATGGCCGTCACCTCGGCGGCCCGGCTGCGGGCGATATAGTACGTGAGTCTAATCTCATAGGGTACCGGCTTCGGCGCCGTGACGGTTACCTTGTCGGTCAGCGGACGGATGCCGCGGTCTTCCAGCGCCGCTGCGATGGCGTCCAGCACATCCCGGTCCGGGATTTGTCCGCCGGTCAGCAGCGGAACAATCTGCACTTCTCCGCCGGCGCTTCCCTCCGGTGCAAAGGCATGGACATCCAGTACCGCAGACGACGAGGCTTTGACCCAATATTCGTAAGCGCCTTGCGGACCGGCCGTGCTGTAGGACTCCGGCGCGCTGCGGATGCGTTCCCGGTAGTCGTCATCCGACTCCGCCGCCGCGCCGCCACTCGAAGACGTCAGGTTCGCCACCGACTGGACAAAAGGAAGCGGGTCCATCAGGACATTGATTTGGCCCGGAAGAAACCCGTTGCCGGCGATTCCGAGCACGGAGCATGAAGCCGAGATGCGGCCGCTCACAGAACCGGCCGGAATCTCCATATATTCATTGGTTTCAAAATAAATTGAGCCGTCGCCGCCCGTAGGTCCAACCCGCGTGCCAGCTGGAATCGGGGTTACCGACGACAGCGGAATCGAGAGCGTAAATTCCAGCGTGGTAATCGCCGGCGCAGCCGGAAGACGCGCCGATCCCTGGAAGGCGCCCATATGATCCAGCAGCGAGCCGGAGGCGTAGCGCAGCAGGTTTCCTTTGGCCGTCCGGTTAATCAGCACCCGCTGTTGAATCAGAATCGAGGCCAGCGACATCAAAAAAAGCTGCACCGGATCTCCCGGAGCAAGCGTCCGGCCGGTCAGCCCTTCATACACAGAGACGATATTCTGCTTAATGGAAGTCGCATCCTCGTCCGCAAACGCGATCTCCGGCAGTTCCAACCTTTCTACCATTCGCTCACCTCTTCCTCAAACTGGATGTGCACAACCGGCCGCAGGGTCCCCCACATCGCCGACGCCTCATCCGTCTGAATAAACTCTACAGCCGTGACCTTCGCCCTCGGCTCTTGTTCGGCAATCGCCGACAGCACCGAGCTGGCCATTCGGGCCTGGGCTACCGCGAGCGGCTGGTCCAGCACCTCCACATCCAGTCCAATTCCCCGCTGCATCGGCACGCTGCCGAGCGGCGTCGAGAGAATAGTGCGGATATTCTGCCGGATCTCGGCAGCCCGCGAAGACGGCGCAAAATCAATGCCCGAAGGCTGCATCATATCAATGCTCATCGTTGTCATTTTACATACTCCTCCAAAGACAGCGTGGCGGTCGCGTCAAGCAGACGGCCCTTATTATCAATCCGCTCCCAGTTCTGCGACACATTCGTAATGACCCACAGCCCGGTACCGATGCCTTTGCCGCCGATTACGAGCGGAAGCGCCTTGCCGGTCTGTTCCAGCTTCGAGATCCGGTCCAGCTCCTTGCGCGGGTTCATGCCGAGCGACGCGGAGAAACGGATGGACATCGATATGCTGTCCAGACCCGGCCCCAGCCACTGCTTCTTCGGCTTCTGTCCCATCACATCGTGCTGAGCCCAGCGGCCGGAAGAGGACCGGCTGAAATCGTCAAAGGTGCGGACCACCGGCTGCCATTCATTCTTCACCCCGGTCTCCACCGTCTCGAACACGATCTCCCCCAAGGAACCCAGAATGGACATCTGAATCTGTTTGGAATTGCCGTACGGATGATTGAACTCCTCGACCAGCTTCAGCTTTTCCTTCTCCGCTTTCTTCGCCATCATCAAAGCCTCTGTCATCAGCCTATCGCCTCTGTCGATAATCTGAATCCATGTCATTCTCCTGCCTCCTTGATCGAAGCGGCCCGGACAATGCCGGTTACCGTGAGGTCTCCCTCAATGTTCACCGCTCCGGCCGCCTTGACATTCAAACTGTGCTGCTTCCGGTCATAAAAAACATAGCTGCCGTCTTCAAACCAGACACCGCGCTGCTCTTCCGTTCCCGGGGGCTTCTCGCCCCCGCCGTAGTATGTGCCCAGACAGAAACCGGCGGAGCTGCCGGCCGCGGTAAAGGCGCACAGCACCGTCTGACCGGGAAGCGGCAGCGGGTTCCCCTGCGCCCCTCCTCCCGGCACGACGACCGGAAGATCGGCGGAGACGGCGTCGTCCCGGTCCGCAAAAGCTACGCGGACCGTTCCGGCCGCGTGGTTCACGGCCGAGACCTGACCAATGCGAATCATTTTACCACCCCAGAACTTTTCGGATTTGCAGAGCGGTTGTATACCCGCCGGAGCCCAGCGTATGCGAGCAGGACTCGATCAGGTATTTGCCGTCGTAACGGCCCCAGCCCTTGAGTGTAATCGTCAGTCCCGTCGCCATCCGGACATCGCCCATCAGGGTCAGACTGCCTGTTCCGTACTCCTTGTTCTTCTCCCGAAGGCGTATGCGGGCCAGCCGCTGGGCTTCGGCCTGGGAAGTGACCTGTTCATTCAGCTTCAGCACCGGACCGCTCACGGGAGCGCCCGGCGGGGTGAACGCGGCTTTGTAGGTCTTTTTGCTCGACGTATCCGTATACGTCAGCACGCTGCTTCGATACGCTTTGGAAGCGATCGACCAGTTGAACGAGAAGTCCAGCACCGGGTCCCGGCCGCGTACGATTGTGGCGACGGGAGATTTTTTCTCATATTCAAACTCGTCGAACAGCACCAGCCGGCCGCTCGCCACCTTGATCGCGATGCCTTCCTTCGTGGCGGTATCCAGCAGAAAAGCCAGATCGGACATCTCCGTCTGGTCAATCCGGTCGTAGGAAGGGTTGTCGGTCGCTTCGTAGAGCAGCTTCAGCTTCGCCTTGGCAGCCACCTCGGCCGCAATCGTCTTCAGCTTCGTCTTCTCCCATGCCTTGGTCCGCTTCTCGAACCGGACGCCCGCCTTGACCGGAAGCGATGTCGCCTTGATGGACACCGTGTCCGGAGGACCCCCGACGCTCCCGGAATCCACTTCGAATTCGCCGAAGGCCAGCTTCTGGCTCTCGCCGGGTTTATTCCAGTGATGGGTTCGGATCGTCGCCTTGATGACATCGCCCTCCTGGGCGGCCCAGGCGTTCTGCCATTTCAGCTTCCGGTCTTCGAGCCGGAGGTCGATGTCGTCCAGACTGCCCGAAGCGGCGTCGTTATACGTAAAATCAAGCAGCGAATCCGCAATGGATTCGCTGATGTTTTTTCCGTTGTAGGTCAATTCCAGCTCAGCCCATCGGGCTGTCTGCGTCATCTCGGACATCTGGCCTCACCCCTCCCGCTTCCAGGGAGGAAGATCCTCCGACGTCTGCTCCGGCCTTACGGGCACGTGAAGCAGCAGATTGCCGTCCAGAATCACCTTGTCGGCCTGCTCGGGGTTCGCCTCCAGAAGCAGCGTCATCAGATTCTCGTCTCCATAGAGCTTGTAGGCGACGGCATCCCAAGTATCGCCCTGAATGGTTCGGTATTGGGTCATTGGGCCATCGACACCCTTTCTTTGAATTGCTTCCAATTCTTTTCAAAATCTATTCTCGAATTCTTCAATACCTCATTAAGCCTTGTAGCTAGATCAGAATCTGTGTTCTGGACAACGATTTTAGGAGACCATGAGATTTGATTGTTATAGTTCTTCGATCCAAAGTCTCTACTTTTCAGAATTGAAGTCAACTTGTCTCCCAATCCGGGTTGATCTTTTTTAATACTGTTAATTCGATTGGATTCAGAATATGAAGGGTCATGATTGGCCTTGAAATTCAGATCTCTTCCATATATCCCTGGTGTAATTTTAGGTCTGGAAACCCTTCTGTTGGCTTCGTTAATATCTTGCTGTGTATTGGTCATGGATAAATATCGCAGAACATTCGTTTTTAGCTCTGGGGGAAGCAGATCCGTTTTGGGAGCAAAATTCATCAATTTCATAACTGAATCATAATATTTCTTTTGGTCGGCAGGACTGCTAGCAGAGTATTTTTTACCTCCTTCCTCAAACGTTTGCCCCATATCAATCTCAAGCTTGGTTTTATAACCGTCATAAATCGTTTTGTAACTTTTACTTGCAGTCGCAAACTCTGCTTCTTTGGTTTTTAGTTCTTTTCCTTGATTAGAACGCTTTTTATCCGCTAGCTCGGCCAAGGTTTGAAGGCTTGATAACTGACCCTTATTTGATATTTTAAATAAACTGTATTTAGCTAAAACAGTGTTGTTGTCATTTTGAAAATTATTAACTTCATCAAATAGTTGCTGCATAGCTGCATCTTTATCACCGTATTTCCCCAAGTCAATGTTTTGAAATCTGGCAAAAAATTCCTTATATTGGTTGCTGATTTCAGGGAGCTTACTTCTATCCTCTCTCAATGTCTTAATCGCAGCTTCCTGCTCCAACATTTCTGCTCCGAGTTTTTCCAAATTTTTCTGGGAGTAATCGGTATTGAACGAGCTTGCAGCTACTGACCGATCTGCGTGCGCTGTATTCTTAAGGAGCTTTGTATCCAACTTTCCCGACCCAATATCTTCTGAGTTAACCAAATCGGGATAAGCCTTTTGCAGAGCGGTTCCTAAGTTGAGAAGCATTTTTTTACGCACGTTTGTAATTTCTTTTGCTTTTAAAGGATCATCGGGTAAAGATGAAGGATCATTCATCTTTTTCACGATCGTTTCGTACTGCCAAGCCATATCATTCGTAGATTTATAGTTAAGGGCTGAGTCCTTATAGTTCTTTTCCATCTTCTCTGTTGATTCACCAGAATGAATAAGATCCTGTCGTCGGGCTTCCTCGGCGTCCTCCATCTTCTTATTAATATAAACCCCGGCGCCTGCCAGGATCGTTAATGCACCTCCAATTCTTAAAGTTGGTGAAACTTTAAGAAAATTAAGAACCACATCCGTTAAGTTCTTTCCAAACAAGGTCTCTATGATATCGGAGGCACCTGACAGCATATTAGTAAAGTTAGCGACTTGCTCAACAGCTGACTCTACGATCTCCAATACAGACTTCTGCTTCGGTTTTTGATCTGCATTTTCTCTTTCTGAAGAACCGTGGCCGTTCTCGTCAGAGCAACAAACCATTCTATTAGTAGATTGAGATTGGGGCGATACGATAGCTGCTGCTGTATCTGTTGCCCTCTTTTGTTTTTGATAAATTTCCGAGAATAGCTTTTTAGTGGCCTCAACCTGTTCAATATGCTTCCGCTGAGCATCCTGCTGGGCTTGAAGCCGAGCTCTCCTCTCCTCTTCTGTTCGGACTTTAAGCTGATTCTGAATTTCAGATACAGCATCTTTCGCCTCGTCAGTGACCAGTTTGCTTCCACTCTGGATATATTCCCAACCTTTTTGTATTTCTTCATTAAAAACTTTTAAATTCGGATTGGTATGATTCATATTTTCAATTGCTGTGTTCCATGATTTCAAAAAGTCGGATTGACTTGACTGATTGAAAGAGTCCTCAAATTGCTGTTTTGCCTTGACACTGTCAGCCATAACCCCCTCCTTTCTCCCGGCCCGTGCCGGGCGTTACTCCCTCAAATGCCGCAGTTCAGCCGCCCGGTCGGCCCACTCGCCGATCTCCGCAAGCGTCAGCCCGAGGTAGAAGGGAATGGGCGTGTAGGTCAGCATGGCCAGAGCGGCGACGGTCTCCATGAGATCGCCGCCGCCGAGGCCTACAGCAGCAAAAAATTTTGGGCCCGCAGCGTAAGGCGCGTGAAATCCTTGGCTGGCAGCGCGCGGATGAGTCCCACATGGACATGCGCCGCCTTGGCGACGATATAAGCCTGGTAATCCTTGTCCAGCTCCATCGCCCAGTTGATGGATTGGCTGTTCTCGGCCTTGTACTGGCGGGTTGCGGCCAGGATGTCGCTGCCGGTCATGGCGTCAAAATCCATTGTCAGCGTCTCGTAGGTCGCGCCTTCATGCACCACAGGGCGGGACAAGGCGTAAGCCTTGTCCTCCCCTTCTTCTTCCGCGACGGAAGCTGCGTTTACGTTCTCTTCGTTCATACGGATTCTCTTCTCCCTTATTTAATGCCCAAGGTATTCCGGACATGAGCCAGATGGTCCACGCCGTTCACCTTATGCACGTAGTTGTATTTGTCGATCTCCAGAAGCGGCTCCAGATCATTGTCCTTGACAATCTTGATATAAGAGACGGAGAACGTATTGTTGCTGTCCATGGCTGCCGCCGGTTCCAGGTTGCCGAGCGAAAGACTGACCGGACGGGCGCGTACCGTGATCCGCAGCGCACGGTCCAAATATTCGCCCGTAGCCGGGTCGAAGGCCTGGATGGCCGCGCGGAGATCAATCTGATGAATCTTCGGAGCCAGCAGCTGCACCGCTTGCGGCTCGACGGTTCTCCAGTTCAGCGTCAGAGTCATGGCGCCGGTATGGCCCATCGAAGGGGCGTTGATCTCGCCGGCGATTCCGCCGCCTTTAATGGTGTCCGCCAGATAGGAAATTTCGGGAAGTGTGGCTTTGGCGGTCCCCAGGTAGGTGTCGCCCTCCAGATAGACGGAGTAGTCAATGACGCGTTCGGATTTAATAGGCATGAATAAGTTCCTCCTTAGGCGGTAAGTGCGGACAGATACGACGAATCGTATTCCAGCACAAAATCAATCTCCTGAGCGGCGGTCGGCGGCGTCAGGAACAGATGGAACTGGACCTTGCCGGCCATCAGGGCTTCGGACGGGTTCTCGGCTGCGCGGAATTCGACGCGCCCGCCCAGCAGGGCTCCGGCGGCGGTCAGTCCGTTCAGCCAAATATTCAGGCTGTCGGTGATCGCCTGGGTGAGACGCTTGTTCATCGGATCGTCGACCTTTTGCAGATAGGTCATAATGAGCGAGTTGGATACCCAGTTGAACATCCGGCGCACCGGAATGGAGACGTCCTTCGGATCGGTTCCGGCCGGATAGGCGCCGGTCTGGCTGCCCCAAGCCTTCCAGCCTCCGGTGCCGAGATTGAACGCCGTGACAATGCCCTGGCTGTTCAGGTAGGCGGCCTGGTCAAGTCCGAGATAGAGCGGCTTGCCGCCGGCCAGCACTGCGCCGTCGATGCTCAGGTTCTTGTTGGAGGGCGAGACGAACGGGATGCCGTCGCTCTGCGAATCGGTCGTGGCGATGCGTCCGGCGAGGTGGCTCGACAGCCAGTACGTGCGGCCGCCCATCGTCACCTTCGGATAGGTAACAATCTGCTGCGCGCCGGTATAGGCATGGCTCGATTTCCATTCGCCCGCTGCCGTATAGTCCACCGCCGGGTCCAGGTCGGTCAGCGCAATCGCCTTGAAGTTTCCGTTGATATTGGAAGCCTTCGCGGCCATGACCGCCGCTACCGCCGGCTGGTGGGACCAGCCGGGAGCCATCAGCAGATCCGGCAGCACGCCAAAGCGCGGGAAGACCTGATGCACCAGTTCAAAGCCGGAGTATTCCCCGGAAGCGGAGACGCCGCCAATCACATCGTCCGCATCGACGGCCGAAGGATTCAGTGCCGTGTAACCGACCTGGAGCGAGACGGCTCCGGCCGCGATGGCGCCGCCGGCCTTGGTCGTAATGACGACTTTGCCCTTGTCGTCAAAGCTTGCCGTATAATCCGTCCCTTTAACATAAGTCGTGTTGCCGTCGGCCGATTTCACGGTCAGCGAAGACAGCAGGACGCCGTCGGCTGCCAGCTTGGCGACGCGGTTCGATACCGGAACCGCTGCCGGCGCCGCCACCGTCTTGTGAACGGCCGGGTCCAGAACGTTCACCAGCACCATCGGCGATTTTTGATAGAGCACAAAATGCGTATACATCGCTTCGCACAGCGTATATTTCGACCAGTCATCGGAATAACCCAGCGCAGCGACCGCGTCGGCGTAAGTATACGCCAGCACCGGGGTCCCTGCGGGAGCGGCTTTGTCCGCCAGATGCACGGGAGCCGTACCGACCACGAATGGAATGCCGCTGGCCGCCTCGTTCGGCGCCAGAACGGAAGTCGCCTGTTCATTGACATAAATGCCGTGTTGATATGCCATTATTTAGTTCCCCTTCCCGAGAAGCTTCTTGTAGGCGGCAAATTCCGCCGTTCCTTGCTGAGTCAGACGAGCCTGCACCTCGGCCATATGCGCAATCGGCACGATCAGTTCGGCCGCCTCCGGCTGCTCATCGAGCAGCGGCTGCAGATAGTCCGGAAGCTCATTCCGGAATACCGTGGATTGCAGAAGCCGGCCGCCGGCCAGATTCGGTCCGAGATAGATTTTGGAGAAGGACTCCTTGGATGCTGATTTCTTATTCATTTCTTCGTTGTTAAACGAATTCATTACGGTTGGTTCACTCATGAATAGCTGCCTCCTGTCTGATTTGCGGATAAGTCCAGCTCGTGGTGACACGGGCCACCCACCGGGAATCGCTTCTGCGCCGATGCACCGACCACTTCCAATTGGCGTCCAGCCGGAATCTCCGCTCCAGTGTCCGTTCCCGCAGCAGCAGGACGCGAACCCGTTCCAATAGATTCATCATGTCGGCGTATCCGGCTTCGCCGGGCGCATCGCTTGAAATTTCCAGCCGAATTCGCGCCGTAGCCTCCTCTTCATCGCTGTGTCCTTTATGGGGACGAATGAGGAGAACCGGACGGGCCGTTTCTTCTCCCGGAGCATCGCCGATATATACGGCCGGCACAAGCGCGCCTTCCTCCGACAGCCGGGATTGCAGAAAGCTCTGCAGCGCGAGCATCAAGGTAACGAGATTCATTATCCACCTCCTTTATTTGATTTATTTGCTAGATAAGGTTAATTATACCTTACACTATTAAGGGGCTTTTACTAGACAAAAAACACGATCAAACGTTCTCTTCCTGATCGTCCATATAAAAGAGAGAATCGGCAACCAATTCCGCCATCTTCTGCTGCGCCCGCTGGAGATACTCGCCGACGCTTCCCGCCGTCAGCCTCAGCATGACCGCAATATCCCCGTGCGACAGCCCCTGTCCATAGGCCAGTTCATAGCATTCGCGTTCCCGGGCGCTCAGGCGGCTTAAGGCATATTCCAGTTGAAAAAGCCGGCGTCCGCTGAGGCTATTCCCTTCCTCCTCCCGCAGCGCCGGATCTGCCGGAGAAGGAGCCGCGAACCGCTGCATCCGCTCCGGCTCCAGCGGCACCTCGCGCTCGTAGCCGGCGCGCCGCTCGATGCCCCGGCGGCTGCCGGGACGCCGTCCGGTCTCCATCCATTCCACGACGAACTCGCAGTCGGAGACCATGCCGGCGATGATTCTCTTATCGGTGTCGCCGGCAGAGCGGTACAGCTTCCGGACAATGCCGAGCGCCTCGCGGTAATTCGGGAGAGAGGCTTCGCCAGGAGCTGCCGCTGCCGGGCGGGACAGACAAGAAATCCCGGACCGCATCATGCTTCACCCCGCAGCTTCGAAGGAGCCCCGATCATACCGGGTTCCAGCAGCTCGCGCATGAACCCTTCCTGTGTCTCATCCGCCTCGGCCGGAGCGCGGGAGGCAACCAGGTAATCCGCTTCCCGGAAGCGGAGACGCCAGATTCCCTTCCATTCGGAAGCATCCGCTTCGGCAAGGGACGGAGCGGCAAGCCCTCTCAGATGCCGCTCGGCAACATAGATGAAGCTGCCTCCACAGCGGAAAATCCGGTAACGCTCGCCCTCCGTCTCCATCAGGAGCGCAGTCTGCTGCGCCGGCATTCCGGCTTCCCGTTCCCAGAAGCGATCCAGTCCCGGAGTTCCGCAGCCGGTGCCGACCTTTCCCCGAAGCAAGGACAGATGAGTGCCTTCAGAAGGCTCGGCGGCGAACCGGCTGTGCAGCACGGCGCGAACCTCCGCGGGCAGTTCGTCCAGACGGATTGCCCAGCGTCCGTTGCTGATCGTATGCCTCCCTGCCTGCAACGACCAGACCAACCCCGATTTATCTTCTTTAATCTGCGCGCACAGCCCTTTGGGGGAGAGGCCGCCGTTCGATGTATACATGGATATTCCTCCCTGAAATCTACGACATATGGTAGTTTATGCTAGAATAATATACGATACAACGTAGTTAGTCAATGCACTTTTACGTTTTGTCGTAATATATCTACTTTACATCGTATTTGACAGTCCGTATGATGGAGGGAGACGATGTGAAAGAAGGGAGGAAGCTCGATTGACGGTAACGGACCGATTGGCCCGGCTGATGAACGAGAGGGGAATCAACCGGTCGGAGCTGGCGAAAGGCGCCGGTATCCCGTACACGACGATCGTATCTTTATTCGAGAAGGGCGCGGAGAACATCAAGCTGTCCACCATGCGCAAGCTCGCCGCCTATTTCGGCAAGACGCTCGATGAGCTTGTCGAAGAGGATGAACCGGCGGCCCATGCCCATCCCGACCTGTCCGATGAGGAGATTCTGACGCTGGCGGCCCATCAGGTCGGCGGCCATACCGAGCCGATGACTCCCGAGAAGCTGGCGCAGATCAGGCTGGCGCTTCGGATCGCATTGGCCAAAGACAACAGTTAGCGGAGGACGTCTATGGGGAGCTATGAATCCTTACGCCGGAAGGCGCCCATTCCCGTACACGAGAATGCGGATTTGCCCGAGGACATCAAGGGCCTGTACATTGAAACCACCAACCGGCAGGCGATTCTGCTGAACAAATCCATTCCGCTGCTGTCGGAGAAATACTGCGTGCTGGCCGAAGAAATCGGCCATTATTACACCTCGGCCGGGAACATCCTGGACCAGAGCGACATCCGCAACCGCAAGCAGGAGAAACGGGCGCGGAACTGGGCTTATGAACGGCTGGTGCCGTTCGCCTGTTTTATCGAAGCCTTCCACGCCAACGCCCGCAACCGGTATGAATTCGCCGAGCTGATCGGCGTCACCGAGGAATTTCTCGAAGCGTCGATTGTCCACTACCAGGAAGTCTACGGTCTCAGCGTGCAGGTCGGCGGCTATGTTATCAGCTTTGATCCGCTGGGTGTCACGAAGCTTATCCGGTAACCGACGCAGCAGCCGGAGGGCGGCCGGAGGGGAACTTGAAGCCTGACAAGGATAGGGGTCCAAAAGAAAAGGGAGCGCTCCAGGGGCGCTCCCTTCTTTTTTATACCCTGGTTCCATCCTTATTCATCTTCTCACCGGGCCTCCAGTTCATCCTCGGTCACCCATTGATGCCCCTTCACCGGTTCCCCGCCGGTAGTCGGCGTATAGTCCACCATGTAGACCACCGTGTGCTTGAAGGAATCGACGACCGCTTTGGCGCCCATCATGCCCGGCATATGGTCGGCTTTAATGGTGATTTCTTTACCCGGCTGGATATCCTCGGTTCCGGCGTTCTCAATCTCCTGCTGAATGATCCATTTGTGGTTGGTTATGCGCTCTCCCCCGGTCGTAGGCTGGTAGGAGATTGCATAGACCGTGGTGTCAAAAGCGCCCGATACGGTCGCGGCTGCCCCCTTCATCCCCGGCATATGGCCGTCCTTGATGACGACCTGGCTGCCTACCGGAAATTTCGGAGACGCAGCATCCTGGAGACCGGCGGGAATCTCGCCGGAAGTCCCGTGCTCCGCCATACCCGTCATACCCGCCATATCCGTCGCCGCCGGAGAATGGCCGGCGTGCGCCCCGGCCGCGGGGCTCGCAGCGGGAGCGGCGCTGGCCCCTCCATTGCCGTTATGGTTGTTCCCGTTCCCCGAACAGCCGCTCAATGCCAGAACGGCCGTTGCTCCGAGCACAAGCGCCGCCTGCTTGGCCTTGCCCGGTTGCATTCTTCTCTTCATCTCGCTTCTCTCCCTTAACTCGGTGTTGGGTTCATTCTTCTTCATTATACCCAATAGGGGTATATATCAATCAAAAACAGAGAACCGGCGCCTTTTCTGCGTCCTTGCTTTTTAACCGTTTTCATTTTATGATAGAAGCATAAACGCGCGTTTACAATATAACGGCGACGGCCTGCAGCTCTTCCGGGCCGAACCCGCCGGTTCAAGGGGGAGCTATGCGCAGCGAAGATATTGCCAAGCTTGCGGGAGTCTCCCGCAGCACGGTATCCCGTGTTATCAACAATTATGCCAACGTGCCGGAGGAGACACGGGCCAAGGTGCTGAGGGTCATTCAGCAGCATCACTACGAGCCCAACAGCTTCGCCCGGGCGCTGGCCGGCAAGAAGACGGATACGATCGGTCTGTTCGCCATCAGCATGAACGAACGGCCCGGTGCGGATCGCATCTACCAGAACAGCTATTTCGCTCCGTTCGTCGACGCCGTCGTCGATACGGCGAATGCACGCGGCTGCTATGTGCTGATTCATACCGTCTACTCGCCGGACGATTTCCAGAAGGTCAAGACCGCCTTCGCCCAGAAGCGGATCGACGGAGGCATTCTCGTCGGCACCCAGAAAGACGTCGGCATGGTCCGCGAGATGGCGGAGCTGGAGGCGCCGGTTGTACTGATCGACTATGATATCTCCGAGATCATGGCCGAGCGTCTGGACCGGGGACATCTGGCGGTCGTCAATTCCAAGGACTATGAAGGCGCGGCCGAGGCGGTGGAGTCGCTGATCGCTCTCGGTCACCGGGACATCGGCATGCTGTGCGGCCGCGACAATACCTACTCCGGGCGCGAGCGCTTCCTGGCGTACCGGGATGTGCTGAACCGGCACGGATTGCCGATTGAGCCGGCCTGGGTCCTTCAGGGCGAATTCCTGAAGCGTGAGGCCTACCGGGCGGTCGAGGCCATGCTTACTGCCGGAGGCCCGCGTCCGACCGCGCTGTTCTGCGCGAGCGACGACATGGCGATCTCCGCCATGGAAGCGCTGGCCGCGAACGGCCTGTCGGTTCCCGGCGATATGTCGCTGATCGGCTTCGACGATATTCCGCTCGCTTCCGGCATCAGCCCCAAGCTGAGCTCCGTCCGGCTGCCGATCTACGACATGTCCAAGGCGGCCGTCGAGAAGGTGCTGGAGCTGTGCGACTCGGCGCAGCCGACCTTCAGCACCGTCAGTTTCCCGTCCCGCCTGGTCGTCAGAGAGTCCTGCGGCGCCCCGGCTCCCCGGCAGAACGGCTTGCACTGACGTTCAGCCCAGCCGCCCGGGGATCTGCTGCGGCAGAGCCTCCGGGCGAAGACCGCAGCAGCCGGGAGGCGGCGCCGGTTGTCCCGGCAGCCGCCTGTCCGCTTTTCTCCCGTTAACCGCGCAGGCGGAAGACAGACGGGAGAATCATTTTTTGCCCCCTATAAACGCGCGTTCACAATCCGAAAGGAGCAATTATCCATGAAATTCGGTTCTTTTGACGACCAACGCAAAGAATATGTCATTACCACTCCGCAGACGCCTTATCCGTGGATCAACTACCTGGGTAACGAACAGTTCTTCGGCCTGATCTCCAATACCGCCGGCGGCTACACGTTCTACCGCGACGCCCGGCTCCGCCGCCTGACCCGCTACCGTTACAACAACGTGCCGCTGGATTCCAACGGCCGTTACTATTACCTGTACGACGGGGGCGACTTCTGGACGCCGGGCTGGATGCCGGTGAAGCGCGACCTGGATTTCTATGAATGCCGCCATGGCCTGGGCTACACCTCGATTACCGGCGAACGCAACGGGATTTCGGTCAATATGCTGGCGTTCGTGCCGATGGGCGAGAATATTGAAGTCCACAAGCTGACGGTCAAGAATACGGGAACCGAAGCGAAGTCGGTGAAGCTGTTCTCTTTTGCCGAGTTCTGCCTCTGGAACGCTCAGGACGATATGACCAACTTCCAGCGCAATTTCAGCACGGGCGAAGTCGAAGTCGAAGGCTCTGTGATTTATCACAAAACCGAGTACCGCGAGCGCCGCAACCACTACGCGTACTATTCCGTTAACGCGCCGGTCGCCGGCTTCGACACAGACCGCGAATCGTTCATCGGTCTCTATAACGGCACGGATGCGCCGCAGGCCGTCGCCGCCGGTCAGGCCACCAATTCGGTTGCCAGCGGCTGGTCGCCGATCGGCAGCCATCAGCTGGACATCGACCTTGCTCCGGGCGAAGAGCGCAGCTACATCTTTGTGCTGGGCTACGCCGAGCTTCCGGAAGAAGACAAATGGGCCGCTCCGAGCGTCATCAACAAAGCGCCGGCGCTGGAAGTGCTCTCCCGCTTCTCCACCGACGAAGCCGTAGACGCCGCCTTGAAAGAACTCGCAGCCCATTGGGACAGCCTGCTATCCAAGTACCAGATCGACAGCGGCGACGAGAAGCTGAACCGGATGGTCAACATCTGGAACCCGTATCAGTGCATGGTGACGTTCAATATGTCGCGTTCGGCTTCGTATTTTGAATCCGGCATCGGCCGGGGCATGGGCTTCCGCGACTCCAACCAGGACCTGCTCGGCTTCGTGCATCAGATTCCGGAACGCGCCAGAGAGCGCATTCTCGATATCGCCGCCACCCAGTTCGAGGACGGCAGCGCCTATCACCAGTATCAGCCGCTCACCAAGAAAGGCAACAACGAAGTCGGCACCGGCTTCAACGACGATCCGCTCTGGTTGATCGTGGGTACTGCCGCCTACATCAAGGAGACCGGCGACTTCAGCATTCTCGATGAAAGGGTCACCTTCGACAGCAACCCGGACAACGCCGCAACGCTGTTCCAGCATCTGAAGGTATCCTTCGAGCATGTCACGAACAACCTCGGTCCGCATGGCCTGCCGCTGATCGGACGCGCCGACTGGAACGACTGCCTGAACCTGAACTGCTTCTCCAAGGAGCCGGGCGAATCGTTCCAGACGACTGCCAATATCGAAGGCCGGGTGGCCGAATCCGTCTTTATCGCCGGTCTGTTCGTCTTCGCAGGCCCGGACTATGTCTCCCTCTGCCGTACCCGCGGCGAGAATGAGCTGGCCGACGCCGCAGAGAAGGCGATTGCGGCCATGACCGAGACGACCCTGACCCACGGCTTCGACGGAGACTGGTTCTTGCGCGCCTATGACCATTACGGCGAGAAGATCGGTAGCAAGGAGAACGAAGAAGGCCAGATCTTCATCGAACCGCAGGGCATGTGCGTCATGGCCGGCATCGGCGTAGAAGACGGAAGCGCCGCCAAGGCGCTGGCTTCCACCCAGGAACGGCTGGATACGAAGTATGGCATTGTGCTTCAGCAGCCAGCCTACTCGAAGTATTATTTGAACCTGGGCGAGATCTCGACCTATCCGCCGGGCTACAAGGAGAACGCCGGTATCTTCTGCCACAACAACCCGTGGATCATGATCGCCGAAACCGTGCTGGGCCACGGCGACCGCGCCTTCGAGGTGTATGCGAAGATTGCTCCGGCCTACCTGGAGGAGATCAGCGACATTCACCGCACCGAGCCTTATGTATACTCGCAGATGATCGCAGGCCGCGACGCGGTGCGCCACGGCGAAGCCAAGAACTCCTGGCTGACCGGAACGGCCGCCTGGAACTATGTGGCGATCACCCAGTCGATTCTCGGCATTCAGCCGGACTACGACGGTCTGAAGGTCGATCCATGCATTCCATCCGAATGGGACGGCTTCCGCATTACCCGCGTCTTCCGCGGCGACACCTATGTCATCGACATTCAGAACCCGAATCATGTCAGCAAAGGCGTAGCCAGTCTGACGCTTAACGGAGCGCCTGTAGAGGGCAATGTCATCAAACCGGTGATGGACGGCGGCGAACACCAAGTCGTAGTCGTGCTGGGCTGAAGCCCCACACCCTAAGAGTTCCATGTACCCGCATTCCTGCACAATGCAAAGGCACCAGCCAAGGGATACCCTTGGTCTGGTGCTTATTCTTGTTTCCCGGGCCAACCGGCCCTAAGACGCCCGCGCTCCGCTCACCGGCCGGCAGGCCAGAATCCGGTCCTCCCGGAAGGTCCGCGGGCTGCCGCTCACGAGGCAGACGGCATGCACAAGTCCGCCCCGAATTCCCCGCACTTCAATGCGCCGCTGGGTCAATTTGCCGCTTCCGTCCATGTAGATGACTTCTACTGTCCGCCCGATATATTTGACCGGCATCTGCCTCGCCTCCAGAACAAGTGTTTGCATTCATAATCTTATTATGGCAAACATTTGTTCGCAAATCAAGTTCGGCAGACCCGTTTCGGATCGGTTTTTTATAAGGCTGTGTTATTCCAAGAAGTCGATGAATATCCCGCTTTCATTCCAAAGAATGCCAATGAACCCGCGCCATCCCGGCACGGGTTCATTGGGTGTTCAAGGTTCAAGGTCTGCCAAGCAGCGACAGCAGCAGCCCCGGAATGGTAGCCGGAGAGCCTTGTTTCTCGACGGCTCCGAGTTCGTAGGCAGCCTTCGGCATGCCGTACACAACCGATGAAGCCTCGTCCTGGCCGATGGTGCGCGCGCCCCTGCGCCGCATGGCGAGCAGGCCCTTGGCCCCGTCGTAGCCCATTCCGGTTAGCAGGATGCCGACGGCGCGCTCCCCGGCCGCCCGGGCAACCGAATCGAACAGCCGGTCTACGGACGGACAATGCCCGCTGGTCCGCTCGCCTTGAATCAGCTCCGTGCGGAAACCGCCGCCCAGCTTGCGGACGGCCAGATGCCGCTCGGCCGGAGCGATCAGCACGGTGCCGGGAACGATGGCTTCGCCGCCCGCCGCCTCCTTCACCTTCCAGGGAAGCAGCCGGTCCAGCCGTTCGGCATACATGGCCGAGAAATTCGGCGGGAAATGCTGCACAACCACGATCCCCGGAAGTGAAGGAGGAAGGCCTTTCAGCAGAGCGGCGATAGCTTCGGTCCCTCCGGTTGAAGCGCCGATGGCAATCAGCCTTTCTCCGGCTTCAGCGGATATGCCCGTACCCGGCGCGGCAAGCGGCGCAGAGGCCGGTCGAACCGCAGCCGTCCGCTTCTCCGGGCCCTGCGGCAGAAGCACGCGAGCTGCCGGGGCGTTCTTCACCTTGACAATCAGCTGCTCCAGAAATCGGGTCCGGCTGCCCGGCGAGCCGGGGTCGGGCTTGACCACAAAATCAATCGCTCCGGCATTCAGCGCATCCAGCACGGCTTCCGGCAGACTGCTGACCACAATGACGGGCATGCTGTACTGCGGCAGCAGTCTGCGGATGAACTCAATTCCGTCCATGCGGGGCATCTGTACATCGCAGACCATCGCATCGGGTCTGACGCGCAGGATGGCATCCCGCGCCTCAAAAGGGTCCGCCGCCAGGGCGGCCACCTCAATGGCCGCATCGCTCTCCAGTCCGCGGCGCAGAAATTCCCGGAACAGCGGGGAATCATCTACCAGCAGCACCCGTATTTTGGCATTTCGGTTCATGATCCAGATCCTTTCTATTTGCAGCAGCCATAAATCTATGAGCCCAGCTTGCGGTAGACCGACGGCTTCACATAACGCAGGCCCGGGTGTCCCTCAACCAGCGACTCCGAATGGCCGACGAACAGATAGCCGCCGGGCTCCAGCCAGTCGGCCAGCCGGCCGATCAGCGCCCGCCGAACCCGGGCGTCGAAATAGATCATTACATTGCGGCAAAAGATCGCATGAAAACGGCGCTTGAACGGAAACTCGCCTGCCGTCAGGTTCAACTGGCGGAAGACCACTTCGGCGCGCAGCCGGTCATTCAGCCGGTACTGACCGGCTCCGGCGGGCTGAAAATAACGCTTCTTCCAGCGTTCGGGCAGTTCTTCGATCCGTTCCTCCCCGTACATTCCCGCCTGTGCCGCCGCAAGCGCCTGCCGGGAAATGTCGGTCGCCAGAAGCCGGGTATCCCATCCCTTCTTCATTCCGGCAAAATGCTCGTCGATCAGCATCGCCAGCGTATACGGCTCTTCGCCGGTGGCGCAGGCGGCGCTCCAGACGCGGAGATCGCGGTCCTGGGCCCGGGCAATCGCCTCGGGCAGAACCGTCTCCCGGAAGAAGCCGAAATGCTCCTTCTCCCGCATGAAATACGTGTAATTGGTCGTTACGCAATCCAGCATCCGGCTGATCTCCGCCTCGTCCCCGGAGCTCACGATATGGTAGTAATCCACATAACGATCCAGACCGCGCGCCGACAATCGCTGCTGAAGCCGGCCGGCCAGCATGGCCCGCTTCTCCGGCTTCAGTTCAATTCCGCTTCGCTTGCGGATGAAATCCGACAGCATGCGGAACTCCCGGTCGCTCATAGGCGTCATGGCTTACAGCCCGTACTTGCCGGAGTCGCCTTCACCGAGCGCAATGGTCAGAGACTCGGCTCCGGATGCCTGCTTTGCCCGTCCAGCCGGACGCGTTCCGCCCCGGCGGCCGCGTTCGGCGAACCGGAGGTCGCCTCCGCCGGATTGCGGTCGGACGGCATACCGGTCCTTCTCGCCCTTGAGCCGGAAGCGCTCCATCTGTTCGCGCAGCAGCTCCGCCTGGCCGGCCAGCTCTTCGCTGGCAGCGGCGCTCTCCTCGGAAGTGGCCGAGTTGAGCTGAACCACTTCGGACAATTGGTTCACGCCCTGATTGATCTGCGTAATGCCGGCCGCCTGTTCGGCAGAAGCCAGAGTTACTTCACCCATGATCGCCGCAACACCGGCAATATCGGTGACAATCCGTTCGAGCGCGGCGGCGGTATCCGCCGCGATGCGTGTGCCCTGTTCGGATTTCTTGACCGAGTTCTCAATGAGGGCCGTCGTCTCCTTCGCTGCGTTGGCCGAGCGGGCGGCCAGGTTGCGGACCTCTTCGGCTACGACGGCGAAGCCTTTGCCGTGCTGGCCGGCCCGGGCAGCTTCCACAGCGGCGTTCAGGGCCAGAATGTTCGTCTGGAAGGCGATTTCATCGATCGCCTTGATGATTTTGGAAATGCTGCCCGACGATTCATTGATCTCTTCCATAGCCGCGAGCATATCGCGCATCTGGGCGTTGCCCTGCTCGGCATTGTCCATAGCACCGCGCGTCAGACCGTTCACCTGCTCCGCATTGCGCGCATTCTGCGTCGTCTGGGCGGAAATCTCCTCAATAGATGCCGTTAGCTGCTCGATGGCGCTGGCCTGCTCGGCCGCTCCTTGCGACAGGGCCAGGCTGGACTCGGCCATCTGCTGCGAGCCGGCTCCCACCTGCTCCGAAGCCGAACGGATATTGGACATGACTTCATCCAGATTTGTTGACATCCGGCGGAAGGCAGCGGCCAGCATGCCGATTTCATCGGTGCTGTTAAAAGAAATTTCCACATCCAGGTCGCCGTCCGCAATCCGGTCCGCCGCATGCAGCATTTGGCGGATCGGTCTGCCGATCATCCGGGAGATCAGCACGCCGAGCAGGACCGCCAGCACGACAGCCGCTACCAGCACGATGAACATGGTCGTAATAGCGGTGTTGCTCTCATTGGAATATTGGTCGGACTTCTTCATCCCTGTGTCCTGCTTGGTGGCGAACAGGGCGTCAATCGCCTCGGTGGCGTCGGTCACGGGCACCGACCCGTTTCCGTAGAGTTCCTTCAGCGCCTGCTCCGGCTGGCCGGCTTCCTCATAGGAGATCGCTTTGTCGCGGACTCCGTTGTATTCGCTTAAGGACTTCTTCAATTCCTCCAGCGTCGCCCGCGTTGAGTCCGAATGTATGCTTCCCTCGAACAGCGCCAGATTCTCCGCAATCCGGCTGTCGAGTTCCTGAATCCGGCTCTTCAGCTTGGTCAAATCCCGGTTCGGGTGATCAATAATAATATCGCGGGTGATCGTCCGGATCGCATGGAAATCCATTCCTACCTTGCCGATGTAGCCGAGTGAAATCCCGTAATCCTGATAAAGCTCCGTATAATTGCGGTCCACCTTCTTGAGATTGACAATCCCGACGCCGCCGACAACCGCTGCAAGCAGGGCTACTACGACAAAACTGCATACCAGCTTTACGCCGATTCTCATGTTGTTCCAGATCTTGCTCATACTCCGTTTTCCCCCGTTCGTCTATTCTGAGGCATATATTCTCCATCCAGCAGCTTGGAACAGCTTACCAGCATTTTCATTCCTCCGCCGGCGCTCTTGCCGACGCCCGTAACGTAACCGCCGCCCTCGAACCCTCCGTCCTGGGCCGAGATGACATTCTCGCCCGGAATCGAGATGACTTCGGAGACGCGATCCACAATCAATCCCATGATGGTATCTTCGCACTCCACAACAATAATGCAGGTCCGGTCATGGTACGCCTTCGGCTCCATTCCGAATCTCAGCCGAATATCCATAACGGGAATGACCGTTCCCCGGAGATTGATGATGCCCTTGATATATGTCGGCAGCTCGGGAACCGCCGCAATCGGCTGGATGCCGATAATCTCGGTTACATTCTGGATATCAATCCCGTAGTGCTGGTGGTCCAGCGAGAAAATCAAGTACTTATCCCTTTGGGTGTCTTCTTCTTCATGCTCGACGGTCTCCCATGTTGACAACGATCTCATCTCCTCTTGGCAAAATCTGCGGTCGGGGCACAGCTCCCGCCCGGCTGCAGCATGGCGGCCAGCCGCCCGATATCCGGGATCAGGCTGACACCTCCGTCGCCCAGCAGGGTGCAGCCCAGAAAGTGGCTGCGCCGGGCGCTCCGGCGAATATAGCCCGGAAGCGCCTTGATCACGACCTGCTGCTGGCCGAGCAGTTCGTCCGCGAACAGACAGAAGCTGCGGTCGTCCTGCTCGATACGGATCAGGACGCCCTCCTCCATCCGTTCCGTGTCCGGTTCGGAGGCATACAGGCGGTGCATCCGCACAACCGGCAGGCACTGCCCCCGCACCACTATCATTTCGGCGCCTCCCGGCTCGGCCAGCACGTCGCCGGGACCCGGCCGGAAGGATTCGGCAATTGCGGTGATCGGCAGCGTATAGCGGGAAGCGCCGACCCGAACGTTCATGCCGTCCATAATGGCCAGCGTGAGCGGAATCCGGAAGCTGATAACGGAGCCTTCGCCGGGCATACTGTCCACCGAAGCGGTTCCCCCGATCTTCTCCAGTTCCTTGACCACAACATCCATCCCGACGCCGCGGCCGCTGAATTCCGATACCGTCTCCTTCGTCGAGAATCCGGGGTGAAAAATAAAGGCAAAGACATCCTTGTCGCACATTTGGGCGGGGTCGCCGGCAATCAGGCCATTGGCGGACGCCTTCCGAAGAATCGCCTCGCGGTTCAGCCCTTTGCCGTCATCGCGAATGGCAATTACCACATCGCCCCCGGCATGGCGGGCTTCCAGCGTAATCTTTCCTCCTCCGCTCTTTCCGGCGGCCTTTCTGGCTTCGGGCGTCTCAATCCCGTGATCCAGTGCGTTGCGGACCACGTGCATCAGCGGATCGGAGATATGTTCAATGACGTTCTTGTCGACTTCCGTCTCCTCGCCCACGATGACCAGCTCGGCTTCCTTGCCCAGCTTGCGGTTCATGTCGCGGACAACCCGGTTCATCTTGCGGAAAGTGGCCGACAGGGGCACCATCCGCATCGACATGACGGTCTCCTGAACCTCGGAGGTGATTTTACGAAGCTGACGGGTTGCTTTGACAAAATGCTCAAATTCCTCTTCCAGGCCGAGCCGGCCGGCTTGGCCGGCGACCATCGCCTCCGCAATAACCAGCTCGCCGACCAGATCCATCAGCTTGTCCAGCCGCGAGACGTTAACCTGAATCATCACGGTCGCCTGGGAAGAAGCAGGGGACGCGGACGGATTCGTTGAACCTTTGGCAGCCGGTAACGGCGCAGCCTCGCCGGGGGCGGATACCGGCATACCTATCGTCGGCCGACCCGCCGCATTCCCGGAAGGCGCCGGTTCCGCCGGGAATTCCGGCACCGGACCCGCAGCCGGCATCGCCGGCAGTTCAGCCGCCGTTTCCTTCACCGGGGCAGCGGCTTCGTGAGCACGGATAGCGACCCGTTCGACAAACGGCATGCCCAGAATCAGTGACTCCACGCATTCCGCCCCTACGTCCGTCTCCAGCTCCAGATGGAAGCCTTCCCGAAGAATGACTTCGCTGCTGTCCGGATTCTCGGCAATATCCGCCGGTGAATACCGGCATTGGCAGGAGAGATACTCCGTCAGTTCACGCACCAGAATAAAGGCCCGGATGTTGGCCATTTCGCAATCGGGGGCATAACGGACTTCGATGCGGTAATGTCCCGGCGACGGGAGACCGCACGCTTCCGTCTGCTCCTCCTGCTCCGGGTCGCCTGCGGCAATCTCCGCCGCAGCGCTTGCGGAGGAGGCAACCGGCTCTTCGATCCGGCGTTTGTCCCCTTCCTTCATGTCCTGAAGGAAAGCGTGAATGGCGTCAATCAGTTCCGCCGCCTCGCCGTCGGCCTGATCGCCGCCGCGGATTTTGATAAGCTCAAGCCGGATGAAGTCCCCGCTCTGCAGAATCAGGTCCGACAGTCTGCTGCAATCGCAGCAAGCCGAAGCTCCCTGCTCCCGCATATAATAGAACTGGTCTTCCATAGCATGGGCCAGAAGCGAAATTTGATTGAAACCCATGACTGCGGCAGACCCCTTGATGGTGTGCATGATGCGAAAAATCAAATGAATGTCGTCAGGAGCAAATCCGCCGTTGCGCTCGCAAGCCAGAATGGATTCTTCCAACTGCTGCAGCGATTGCTCCGTCTCGAACAGAAATAGATCCAGCAGCGATTCGCCCGGACTATAGTCAGTCATTGGCAGTTCCCTTCCTGATGGTAATTTAACATATTAAGTATAGACGTCCATTCATATGGTATATCGAACATTTGGTTTGATTTTGAAATACTTTTATTAAAATTTTTTCAAATTGACATATTCATCCCCGGGACTTGCCTTTTTGGCGCCGGAAGGCGACAATCGGATATATCACAACGATGGGAAGGGAACGACAGCAATTGAATGCAGAGATCGTGGATTTATGCCTTTTGGCAGGTAAAATCATGCTCCAGAACGGAGCGGAGACCTACCGGGTGGAGGATACCATGACACGCATGGCCGCAGCGCTCGGCTTCCCGGGCGCACACAGCTATGTCACGCCGACGGTCATTATGTTCACCATTAACCGGACGGAGCCGGTCAGACTGTACCGCATTGAGGAACGAACCACCGATCTGGAGAAAGTAACCCGGGTCAACGACATCTCGCGCAAGCTCAGCCAGCGGCAGATTTCCTCGGAGGAGGCGCTGCAGGCGCTAAATGCCGTCGATGACGACGGCCATATCTATCCGCTGTGGCTGCAGGTCCTCGCAGGCGCCGCAACCGGCGGCTGCTTCACCGTGATGTTCAACGGAGGACTGGACGACGCCGCGGCGGCGCTGCTTGTCTCCGGCGCCGGCTTTGCTGCCGCAACCTGGCTGCACCGGCTGGTCCAGGTCAAGTTTTTTGCCGAATTCTCGGCCGCTCTGCTGATCGGACTGCTGGCCTATGCGCTGGTCTATTGGGGGGCGGGCAGCGAGATCGACAAGATCATTATCGGGTCGGTGATGCCGCTTGTACCGGGACTGCTGATTACGAACGCGGTCCGGGATCTGATGGCCGGTCATTTAATCTCGGGCCTGTCCAAGGGCGCCGAGGCTTTTCTGACCGCCTTTGCCATCGGGACAGGCATCGGACTAGTTCTGTCTTTCTTATAACGATACGGAAAAGAGGTTGCTTCCAGCATGCTGCTTCAGCTTATTACCAGCTTCGTCGCTTCCGCGACGTTCTGTATCCTGTTCCAGGCCCCGAAGCGGGCGCTGATCCAGAGCGGCTTCGTCGGGATGGTCGGCTGGTACATCTATCTTCTGCTCAATCCGGAATGGAAGCCGATGGTCGCCGCCTTTACGGCCGCGGCCGTCGTCGGGGTCATCAGCCAATTCTGCGCCCGCTGGTTCCGGATGCCGGTCATTGTCTTCAGCATCGGCGGGATCATACCGCTCGTTCCCGGAGGCATGGCCTACGACGCCATGCGCAAGTTCGTCGAGAACGACTACAGCGAAGCCGTTCAGATCGCTACCCAGACGCTGCTTCTCTCGGGCGCGATCGCGACCGGGCTTGTACTGAGCGAGGTGCTCGGACAGCTCCGCCGGCGGCGCACGCCGCTGCGATAGGACAAGCGTCGTACATCGCGGCGCATAACGAACAAGCCCCCATCCGCATGATGAAGCGGATGGGGGCTTTTTTGAAATACACCGATTCCATTGATTCCATTCCTCTTAGAGAGACTACGCCATCGAAGTGTGGCTTCCGCGTATCCAGGAGAGCGCAAGCGTTCCTTCGCCGGCATGAATGCCGGCTACGGGAATGAACGACATAATCTCGGTCCGCAGGGCAGGCGCCATCTTCAGGATTTCTTCCTTCAGCTTAAGCGCCTCTTCCATATTGTTCGCGTGCATAATGCATACTTCCTTAATCAGCTCGACGTCCTTCTTGAGAATATCAAGCAGCCGCTGTTTGGCTTTGCGGAAGGTGCGGATTTTCTCCTCCACGAACACCTTGCCGTCATCGAACTTCAGCAGCAGATGAATGCGCAGGAGCTGGCTGAGCATCAGTTGGGGGCCGGACACACGGCCGCTGCGGTGCAGCTGGGTCAGACTGGACGGCAGCATGTAGAAGGACATATTGCGAATGATCTGTTCGATTCTCTCCTTGATCTCCTTCACCGAGCAGCCGCTGTTCTGCCAGTGGATGCCGCGCATAATCATCTCGCGGAGCGGGTAGGCGCCGACTTTCGAATCAATTCCCGTCACCTTCATTCCGGCAATCTCGGCTGCTTGAAGCGAAGAGTGGTAAGTCCCGCTCAGCGACGACGAGCAGTGAACAGCAAACGCTTCTTCGTAGCGGTCCTTGAGGGATTCATACAGTTCAATGAATTCGCCGATGGGCGGTTGCGAACTGCTCGCTTTATCGTGAATACGCATCTGTTCATAGAACTCATCCGCTGTAATATCAATGTTCTCCTTGTAGCAGGTGTCGTCCACGATCAGGCGCAGGGGTACAACATAGACATGGTTGTTCGGATCTTGAATGAATTCTTCAGGCAGCGTACTTGTGCTGTCGGTAATCCAGGCAATGGGTTTGATGTCTATCAACTTCTCTCTTCGTGTGTTTGGCTTCTTTCGCAAGGCGTTTTCATTATACATGAACGGCCCCTGCCCGGTCGACCGTATTCGACATATTTCCTTGAAAAAGAGATCGCATTAGCAGCTTAATTCTCCCAAATATACGCTTCAAGTTCATCGACGAACTTGCGGAGCTTGCCGGCCGTTCTCCGGCTGATGACACCGTCCTGGTACATCGTCTGGACCTCGTTGCGCTGCTCTTGAATGGCTTCAAGCTTCAGCTCCAGCGCCCGGTCCTCGGCAAGTCCCGAAGGATCGGTCTCCTCATTCCTCTCCAGACGGGCCAGCATCTGCCGGTAACGCGCTGCCGCCCGGCCGTATACGGCGTCATTCCCGCCGTTCCTTCTCTCTTCCAGCGCAGCGACCGCCGCTCGGATCATGACTGCTCTGGCCCTGCAAAGATTCTCTGCCTCATCGGAATTCCAATCCGGCTTCCGGCCTTCTGCGGACCCGGAACGCCAGCCCGAGAACATCGTCGCGAGGAGACGTCCCACTTCACCGGCCGACAGCCGAAGCTGCGAGTTCAGCCGGCCGGTGAAGAAGGTCTCCCACCGGTCCAGCATCTCCAGCAGCCGACGGCCGGCCTGCTCCGGCACCTCGCCCGATGCGACGAGATGCTCCAGCGCCCTGCGCTCTGCGCGCAGACCGGTCAGCCGGGCTTCGGCAATCTGCCGCCGCAGCTCATGCTCCCGGCCGTCCGGAGAAGCGTGCTCATGCTCCAGGGCCAGCTCACGCGCGCCCTCGGCGAACTGGCGGACGGCAGGCAGCGCGTCCGTCCCGCTGGCCGCAGCCAAATCCCGCAGCCGGCTCAGACCGGTCTCCGTAATCCGTCCGATGGCGGACCGCTCGCTGCTCTTCTCCTCTTGTTCGTCCGCGAGCAGCGGCAGCAGTATGCTTGCGGTCAGCAAGGACACGAGAATGACGCCGGCGGCCAGGAACAGGATGAGATCCCGCTCGGGGAACGGCGAATGGTCGCCCAGCGTCAGCGGAATCGAGAATGCGCCCGCCAGCGTAACGGCGCCGCGCACACCCGATACCGCCGTCAGCAGCAGCGGCTTCCATCCCAGTTTCTCTCCGGGGGAGAAGAACAGCCCGGAGGCTGCGGAGATTATCAGCCAGAGCAGGCGAATGGCAATTAGCAGCGCCGTGATGGCAAATACATAGCCGATCACCCGGAGGTTGTCGATCGCCGTATCCCGGAAGATCACCGAGAAGACATCGGGAAGCGACAGGCCGAGCAGCAGGAAGACCAGACCGTTCAGAATGAACAGCAGCACGGACCAGGTGCTGGCCGATACGAGCTGCAGCTTGTATTGCGGCGCTACCGCTCGGTCCTTCTCTACGGCGTAGATCATCCCGCCGGCTACCACGGCCAGAATGCCCGATACGCCGATCTCTTCGCTGATGAGATAGATCAGGAAGGGCGCCAACATTTGCAGCAGCATGTGAATGGTAACATCCTCCATCCCCAACCGGCGGATGAACACGCTCAGCCGGATCAAGAGCCAGGCCAGCACCGCTCCGGCGATCAGGCCGCCGGCGGCAATAAGGAAGAAGCTCCCGATGGCCCGGGGCAGGGAGAACACGCCGGTGACGGCTGCGGCAATCGCAAATTTGAAAGCGACCAGACCGGACGCATCGTTCATGAGGGATTCCCCCTCCAGAATCCGGTGGATGCTGCCCGGCAGATGTACCCTGCCGGCCAGGGCCGAGGTCGCCACAGCGTCGGTCGGCGAGAGGATGGCGGCCAAGGCGAACGCCGCAGCCAGCGGAATGGACGGGATCATCCAGTGGATGGCATAACCTCCGGCGAGGACCGTGATGAATACGAGACCCAGAGCCAGCATCAGAATCGGAGCGCGCAGCTTCCAGAGCTCGTCGCGCGGGGTCCGCCGACCGTCATTGAACAGCAGCGGCGCGATGAACAATACGAAGAACAGTTCAGGCTCCAGCGTCAGGTGAATGCCTCCCGGCCATACCGCCGCAGCAGCGCCCAGCACGATCTGGATAACGGGAACCGGCACGAACGGAATGAAGCGGTTCAGGATATTGGACAGTGCGATTAAGGACAACAGCACCAGTACTGCAATTAAGGTTTCCAAGTTTTCAACTCCAGATGCCGTTTTACCTCATTATAACGACCCGTCCTTTTCATCGCAAAAATAGGCCGATACTCGGCCAAAAATTCACACATCATTCACGAATGATATATAGACAAATAATATTTTTGTGTTATAATATTATATTTTTTTATTGAATATCCATTGGCTTTCTTCTATGCTGGTAAGCATTCGGCCGTGCTTCAGAGCGGCTGACATCAGTTGAAGGAGGCTGTATAAGTATGCAACTTGCACCGGGACTCTTCCTGCTTGAAATTTCGGTATCCGTAATGGGGGGAGCGCAGACCATTTATCCGGTTCTTCTCCAGGATTCCGATCACACGGTATTGATCGACACCGGCTACCCGGGCGTATACGGAAGCCTTCGGGAAGCGATTGCGGCGGCCGGAGCCGATCCCCACCGGTTGGATACCATCCTGCTGACTCATCAGGATCTCGATCATATCGGAAGCCTCCCCGACTTTCTTGAGGGCGGTTCCGGCATCCGAGTCTACGCCCATGAACTTGAGATCCCCCATATTCAGGGGGAACGAATGCTGCTGAAGCATACGCCCGAAGCACTGGCCGCCGCAGAATCGGCTCTCCCGTCTTCCGTACCGGAGAAGTGGCGCCGGGCCTTCCTCCATACACTGGCTCATCCGCCGCGCGGACGGGTAGATCAGGTGCTGAGGGGCGGGGAAACGCTGCCGTTCGCAGGCGGACTCCAGACGGTCTGGACTCCGGGGCACAGTCCGGGCCATCTGGCCTTCTTCCACCCGGGCAGCCGAACCCTCATCGCCGGCGACAGCCTGACCGTCCGCGGCGGCGCGCTCTGCGGCCCGGATCCGGATGCTACTCCGGATATGGCGGCGGCAATCGTTTCCCTGCGGCAGTATCAAGCTCTGGAGCCGGAAGCCGTGATCTGTTATCACGGAGGCTTGTTCCGGGGCGATGTGAGGGAGGCAATCTCGGCAATTGTTGAGCAGAGACCGAATTTGTAGAAGAGGCGGGATCATTCAGTCAGTCAGGCGGCGATTAGCCTGCAGCGGTCAGCCTGCTGCAATCAGCCGAATGCCGATATTCCAAGGATCCCGCAGCATATCCTGGCCCTCCTCCACCGGCCAGCCCGCTTTTCGAACACGGCTGATCAGCTCATCCCGGTCCTTCTTCGTTGGCAAGAGCAGAGTGAAGAAGTCGATTCCGGCCTCATCCTCGTTCGCAGGCGTTGCTCCCTCGCCTGCCCAGACATTGAGTCCGATATGGTGATGGTAGCCCCCGGCCGCGACGAACAGAGCCGAGCGGCCGTAGCGGGCCGTCAGATCGAACCCCAGAACTTCGCAATAGAACTGCCGGGCCTGTTCCAGATGACCCACATGAAAATGAACGTGTCCCATGACAGTCCCGTCCGGCAGCCCGTTCCACACTAGCCCGGAAGAAGCCTCCACCAGTCCCTCCACATCTACAGGGTCGGCCGTCATAACGACACGGCCCTCCGGGTCGTAGGTCCATTCCGACCGGGGACGGTCCCGGTACAGCTCAATTCCGTTGCCGTCCGGGTCCTGGATATAGAGAGCCTCGCTGACCAGATGGTCGCCTTGCCCGACATCTATTCCGTTCCGGGCCAGATGACGCAGTACCAGTCCCAGGCTCTCTCTGTCGGGGAGAAGCAGCGCATAATGATACAGTCCGGCTGCGGGCCGGCGGGGCATACGCGGGGACCGGCTCATTTCCCGCAGACGCAGCAGCGCGGAACCGTCGGCCGTTCCCAGTTCGGCAGAGCCGGCTTCCCGCTTCAAAAGCCGAAGACCGATCATGTCCTGATAATAATTCAGCGAACGGTCCAGGTTGGCGACCCGCAGTTGGACCGTTCCCAGTTTCAATGCCGAAGGCAATACAGCAGCAGACATCGGAAATCCTCCCTATTCATGTGTACTTGTATGAATGTGTTCATTCCTGCATTCGTTAATCATTCATCATCGTCATTCAACTATATTTATTATAGTTTATTACTTTTTGTTTGTAAATAGCGACAAAAAAACTGTCCTTCCCGCTGGCCGAAATCCCCCCTGCTTCCGCAGAATGACTTCGTTCGCTGAATGAACAGTTCCTATAGACCAACCTAAGCAGACCTAATCGCTGCCGTCTCCGTTCGCTGCCCGGTCAACTCGGTCCAACCCTTCCAGCAGGCGCTTAACCCGGCCCGCGTGAGGCTTGGCCAGCCGCGCCTTGCCGAGATTGGCCGCCGCAATCCGCCGGATGCGCGCGTCTTCCGCCTCTGTCATGCGCTCCAGCAAGGCGAAGCCTTCCTCGGGTTCCGCCGCCGCCAGAACGCTTACCGCATAATCCAGCGCCTGGATCAGCACGCGTTCCGGTTCAGAGCGCCGCTGCGCTTCACGCCCCGCCAGCCGGGTCAGCACCGACTCGGCCGTCCGAAGCGCAAAATGCGCCTGTTCCTTGACGCGAAGCAGCGGAGGATGCGCCAGCGCGGCGATGATGCCCCGCTGTTCCAGCTCGTTCGCCTCCTCCAGCCAGAGCTCCACGGTCTCGCGGAGCAGGGCGAAGTCCGCCTCACCGGCCAGCTGGAGCCCCATCGCAGCCGCCTCGCGGATCCGCCACCGCTCATCGTTCATTCCCCGGCGGAGAAGCTCGCGGCGGCTTCGCTGTCCTTCCGGCGAAGCCGCCGCAAGCCCCGTTCCCGCCGCCAGCATGGCGCAGAACGGCAGGATGACGCGGGGCTCGTTCGTGCCCGCGTCATCCGGGCCGATGCGCGACCACTTCGCGACGGCCTCGTCCAGCTCCCGCCATGCGGACAACGCCGTCAGGCGGGCGAATTCGCCCGCCATGCGGAGGTTGATCCGCGGCCCGGGAAGTCCGCTGTCCCGCATCAGCAGCTCTTCGATTCCGGCAGCCGAACGGCGGCTGCGGAACGCTTCCTTCAGCTCCTCGGCTTCTGCGCTTGATCCCATGCTCTTCTCTCCCTCGCCCCTTAGGCCGATGTCAGAATGATCGGTTCTCCCGAAGTTACGATAATCGTATGCTCGAACTGGGCAACCCGGCTGTTGTCCGGCACGGTCAGTGTCCAGCCGTCGCTCTGCTGGTCCACGTACTGCGCGCCCGTCGAGAGAAAAGGCTCCACCGTAATGACCTGCCCTTCCTTCAGTACGGTCGTGATCCGCGGTTCATAGAACGGAAGAATCTCGTGGGGTTTATCATGCAGCGATTTGCCGATTCCATGGCTGCAAAGATTGCGGATGACCTGATAGCCGCGCTTGCTTGCTTCCAGCTCCATCCTTCTCCCGATCTCGTTCACCTTCATGCCTGCCCGCAGGCTCATAATGACCGCCATCATCGTCTCTTCGGCGCTCTGGCAGAGCCGAGTCAGCCGGTCGGTTACAGGCGGGAGCTGGAAGGAGACGCCTGCGTCGCCGTAATATCCGTTCAGTTCGGCCGAGACATCGATGTTCACCAGATCGCCCGCACGAATCACCCGTCTGCCGGGAATGCCGTGGGCTACCTCTTCATTGACGCTGATACAGGTGCTTCCCGGAAAATCATACGTCTTGATCGGAGCCGATACGGCCCCGTGCCGCGTCAGAAATTCAGCGCCGATAGCATCCAGCTCCGCCGTGGTCATTCCCGGCTCCAGCTTGCTCCGCATTTCGGCAATGGTCATGCCCACCACGCGGCCCGCCGCCTTCAAGCCTTCCAGGTCCCGTTCATTATTACATATCATGCTGCTCCATCCCTCTCTCGGTTTCGATACTGCTATCATGTGCAGCCTTCTCTGCAGGGGTTACCGCTGTATTATGGCCGGACTTGAACTCCTCTCTATTATACCAGTGTGCTCGCCGCACGCAAAAAAAACGCCCCGGTGCCGCGTCGGCGGACCGGAGCATCTTTGCTTGCCTGGCAGGGCGGCCTAGCGGATGCCCGCAGCCTTCATCCAGGCTTCGGCAATCAGGGCATGGCCTGCCGGAGTCGGATGAACGCCGTCGGCCGCCCAATAGGCCGGATCGGCCAACGCGGCCGCATTGAAGAGGCCGTCAAGCGGAACGAGCCGGGCGCCGTACTCCCGGGCGAGCTTGCGGACGACGGCAATCTTGGGGTCAAGGTCGCTGCGCCATTCCCGGTCGAGTCCCGGGACCTGGAGGACAAACGGCTCCAGCAGAATCAGCCGGACATCGCCGGCGGCCAGCGTACGGTCCAGCAGATCGCGGTAGCTCCGTTCGAACGCTTCCGCTGTCGTTTCTTCCCCTTCATCATAACGGCGCCACGTATCATTAATCCCGATATAGAGCGAGAGCACTGTCGGCTTTAGCGCCAGCGCATCCTCTTCCCAGCGGCTTTGAAGATCGGTTGCCCGGTCTCCGCCGATTCCGCGGTTATAGAAGGTCAGCTTCTTCTCCGGATACAGCCGGCCCAGTGCGGAGGCCAGAAGCAGCGGGTATCCGTGGCCCAGGGATTCCGAATCGGTGCGGTCGCGTCCTGCATCGGTAATGCTGTCCCCCTGGAATACAATAATGTCATGATCTTGCAGCAGCATGAATGATCCTCCTGTTCTTCACTAGCGGATTTACGCCGAATCTTCTTCACTCTATACCTCCGTTCCGGCTTTATCAACCCTCAAATCCGCTGCCCGGGAAGGCTGAATATGATAGAATGGGAGTCGGCTTCCGCAGGGGCGGAAGTCCGCAAATCGAAGACGTTGTACATCCAGGCCTCTGCTGCCTTGGTGCAATTTCATTTGGAGGAATGTTACTTGTTCGCCCGCATACGCGGTTTATTCCGTATCCCTAACTATACCCTGTTCGTCGCCGGCATGATGCTGATCGGCATTGCCGTCTCCGTAACCAGCCCTTATCTGAGCCTGTACTGTACCCGGGTAATCGGCATGTCCACTGGCTTGTTCGGCCTCTTCATGGCCTGCGTATCCCTCACGGGGGTACTCGTCAATACGATTCTCGCCAAATATGCCGACAGCGGCCTGAACCGGAAGCTTGTCATTGTCGCCGCCACCGCCTGCTCCGCCCTGGGATATGCGTCGTATCTCGTGTTTCATGAATATATGCTGATGCTGATTACCGTCTCGCTGCTGGTCGGCTTCGGAGCGCCTGCCGTTCCGCAGATCTTCGCCTCGGCCCGGGAAGCCGTCAGCGCCAGCGGACGGACGGACAGCACCTTCGCCAATTCCCTTCTGCGCTCGCTGTTCTCCCTCGGCTTTCTCATCGGGCCCTTAATCGGCAGCTTCCTGCTGCTTCAGCTGGGGTACCGGGGGGTCTTTCTCGGCACCTCCGCCTTCTTTGCGGCGGTCGGCTGCTGCGTCTTCTTCTTCCTGCATTCCAAGCAGGAAGCCTCGCCCGTCCTGAACCTGAAGCGGATCGGACCCGCAGCCGGCGAACGGACCGTATCCCTGCGCGAGCGGCGGATTCTGCTGCCTTTTCTGGCCATGATTCTGCTCAGCATGTGCAATACCACCTATAACCTGAACATTCCGCTCTTCGTCGTCAACCAGCTCGGAGGCACCGAATCGCAGGCAGGGATCATCATTGCGCTGAGCGCCGGGCTTGAGATTCCGCTGATGATCGGACTCGGAAGCCTCGCCTCCCGTTTCGGCAACCGCAAGCTGATGATGACGGGCTGTGTGCTGGCCGGCATTTATCATATTCTGCTGCTGAATGCGGACGGGCTGTGGCAGGTGATCGCCGGGCAGCTGCTTCAAGCTTCCTTCGTCTCGATGGTCGTTGCGATCGGCCTGAGCTACTTTCAGGATCTGCTGCCGGCGACGCCGGGCCTGGCCACGATTCTGTATTCCAATTCTTCGACGCTCGGCTCACTGCTCGGCAACCTGACCGGCGGCCTGGTGGCCCAGATTGCCGGATACCGGAACGTCTACTGGCTCTGCCTGGGACTCGTCGCCGTATCGCTGGCGCTGCTCTCGCGCGCCGGCCGCGGGGAGAAGACCGATGAGGCGCAGCCTGCGCTTCCTCTCTCCTGACGCCCCGCCCCGCTTCGTTCCCGCTGCTTCAAAACAGATCCATGCTCAAGTAACGCTCCCCCGAATCGGGAGCGATGCAGAGCACGGTTCGTCCCGGTCCTCCACGGCGGGCTTCGCGCAGCGCCGCCCATACCGCCGCTGCTCCGGAAGGCCCGAGCAGCAGCCCTTCCCGGGCGGCCAGCGCCCGCATCGTCTCTATGGCCTCGAGGTCGGCGACACGGACGATCTCGTCGTAGATGCCCGTATTCAGGATGGCCGGCACGAATCCCGGGCTGGTTCCCACCAGCTTGTGCGGACCGGGCTTCCCGCCGGAGAGCACCGGAGAACCTTCAGGTTCCACGACGACAATCCGCAAGTCCGGCAGCTGCTCGCGCAGCGCTTCGCCCGTTCCGGTAATGGTTCCGCCCGTTCCCGAAGCGGCAACGAAGACATCCAGCCGCCCCTCGGTCTGCGCCAGAATTTCCGGCGCGGTCGTCGTCCGGTGGATAGCGGGATTCGCCTCGTTCTCGAACTGCTGCGGGATGAAGCTGCCGGGGATCGCTTGCGCCAGCTCCCGCGCCTGCCGGATGGCCCCCGGCATCCGTTCCGCCGCCGGGGTCAGCACGACCTCCGCTCCATAGGCTTTCAGCAGATTGATGCGTTCGGTTGTCATATTGTCCGGCATCACGAGAATGGCCCGGTAGCCTTTGGCCGCCGCGTTCATCGCAAGTCCGATGCCGGTGTTGCCGCTGGTCGGTTCGATAATTGTCCCGCCCGGCCGCAGCAGTCCCCGGCGCTCCGCTTCCCGAACCAAGTTGTAGGCAGCCCGGTCCTTGACGCTTCCGCTGGGATTGAAGCGTTCCAGCTTCACCAGCACCTCGGCGTCTTCCGGGCCCGTCAGCCGGTTCAGCCGCACGGCAGGCGTGTTGCCGATCAGGTCCAGAATGGATTGCGCTACTTGAATTCCCATCCGATTTCCCCGCTTTCATGAACTAAGATTCATTCATTGTAACGAATGCGGGCGGAGAACCGCAAGAATCGTCAAGAACACCGGTTCCCGTATCGGTACAATAACTTACGAAGGAGGCGAGAACGATTTCGACTTACGAAGCGATCATTCAGCAGGCGGTGGATTATATCGAGGAGCATCTTTGCGAAGAGCTGACGCTGCAGGAACTGGCCCGGCTGGCAGGCTTCTCCGATTTTCATTTCCACCGCGTCTTTCAGGCGATGGCTGGCGTCCCTGTCATGGACTATGTCCGCAAGCGGCGGCTGGTGATGGCGGCATTCCGGATCGCGCATACGGACGACAAGCTGATTGAAATTGCGCTCGATTGCGGTTTCGGCTCGCCGGAGACCTTTATCCGCGCCTTTCGCAAGCTGTTCGGCATGACCCCCGGAGACTACCGGAAGCGGGGAATTCACGCTCCGGCCTACGGCAAAGCCGAATTGCAGCGGAAGCGGATCCATTCTTATTTAGGAGGAATTCGCATGAATTATCGGATCGAAGTGAAACCTGCTTTTCACATCCTGGGGTACAGTCTGACTACCCGGAGCGATAACGGACAGAACAACCGGGAGATCCCTGCCTTCTGGCAGCGCTACATGCAGGAGGAACTCGGAAAGACCTTGATGGACCAGGCGGTATCCACGGCGGAATACGGCATCTGCACCGATCACAACCTGGACACCGGCGATTTCGCCTACGTCATCGGCGTCGAGTGCAAGCCGGACGCGAAGCCTCCGGAGGGCGCTGCGGTTCGGAGCTTCCCCGAGCAGACCTACGCCGTCTTCACGACTCCCCGGGTTCCGGCAGAGCAGTTCACCGCTTCCATTCAGGAGACCTGGAACAGCATTTACAGCGAGTGGCTGCCCCACTCCGGCTATGAACTCGCTCAGGCTGCGGATTTCGAGTATTACGACGAACGCTGCTGGCGCGACCGGAACGAGCAGCTGGAGATGGATATTTATGTGCCCGTCGTTCCTCCCAAGAAGGAGACCGCGGCCAACTGACGCTGCCGGCAAGCCGCCCGGCAGGCGTTAGAAGCCTGCCGGGCGGCTTGCGGTTGCTGCTGAATTCCCCGCCTTCTGTCAGGTCCAGGGAGGTCCGGCCTCCGCGGCCGGTTACTTCTCCTTCTCCCCCGCTTCTTCCAGCAGCTTCAACGCCCGGTCCGCCCAGCGCAGGTAAGCGCCGTAGATCTCTTCCCCGAACAGCACCGTCAAGTAGTAGTACAAATGATCCGGGCTCTCCTTCAGGACCCGCTCCAGATTGCCCGCAAAAACTCCCATCAGCTCCGCATTCTGCGCATGGCGCTCCCGGAACGCTGTTATCCGCCGACGGTTCTCTTCGGCCGGGACGGCGGCGCCGAAGAACAGCTTGACCAGCACTTCGTATTTGACATATTCCCGGGATTCCGGAAGCCCCAGCCAACGGCGGAGCTCCTCCTGCCCGGCCGCCGTTATGCGGTACAGGCTGCGCTCCGGCCCTCTCCCCCTCTTCGCGGCGGCGCGCTCGATCAACGCGTCTTCCTCCATCGTCTTCAGGGTCGGATAGATCTGACCGTAACCGATCTCCCAGAAATGACGGATCATGCCGTCGATCCTCTTCTTGATATCATAGCCGCTCAGCTCCTCATGGTTCAGCAAGCCGAGAATAATGTAAATCGTATGATTCATTTTGGCCATACAGACCCCTCCCGTTCAGAGCGATAAATCTCACTCCCTTGACTATATCATGATGATATAGTTAAGACAAAAAAACGGCCGGATCAGGCCGCTGCGGGAGGATAACAGATGCCCAGACGACAGAAAATTCGCAGGCTGCTGCTGTTCGTATCGTTCTTGTTTTTTCCGGCGACCCTGTACTATTTCTCGCCTTATCTCATCCTTACGGGCGGAGCCGCAGGCGTTGTGAGCGGCAGCTTTCTGATGTTCGCCGCCTTGTTTCTCGGATCGCTGGTCTTCGGGCGCGCCTTCTGCGGCTGGCTCTGTCCGGCCGGCGGCCTGCAGGAATGCTGCCGGACGGTCGTGGATACCCGCCTTCCCGGGCGACGGATGGACCGGATCAAGTTCTGGATCTGGGTCCCCTGGCTGATCGGCATCGCCGCTGCCTTTGTCCACGCCGGCGGCATCCGCTCGGTCCATCCGTTCTACATGACGAATCACGGCTTCTCCGCCGCCGATCTGCCGGGTCTGGCCACTTATTTCGCCGTGGTCGCCCTTATAGCCGGGCTGGCGATGATTACCGGACGCCGCGCCATGTGCCGCTCTATCTGCTGGATGGCGCCGTTTATGATACTTGGCGTCCGGCTCCGGAATCGTCTTGGGCTGCCATCCCTGCGCCTTGTCGCCGATCCCTCCCGTTGTACCGGCTGCGGGACCTGCTCCCGCAACTGTCCCATGAGTCTGGAAGTAGCCGGGATGGTTCGATCCGGCCGGAACGATCACCCGGATTGCATTCTCTGCGGCGTCTGCGCAGATGGCTGTTCCCGAGGCGTGTTGTCCTTCGCTTTTCAGACTCCGTCCCGGAACTCCGCAGGAGAGGGGCGCCCTCACCCGGCAGCCGAATCCCCCTCCGCTGCGCCAAGCGGCAAGCTTCATTGACACGGACCGCTGTGCAAGCGCAGAATAATGGGGTTAATAGACCTATAGAAGAACAGCAGCACAGCAAAGGAGCCTAACGACTAACGATGGAAACCGCATTTCAAGCTTTGGTGGCCGATCAGGCCGAGACTTTCTCTCTAGCCGTACAGCGCCTCGAGACCGGCGATCTTCCCGCCGGCGAAGTGTTGATCCGGGTACAATACTCCGGCGTCAATTACAAGGACGGTCTGGCGTCCGTTCCGAACAGCACGATCGTCAAGGCGTATCCCTTCATTCCCGGCATTGATCTGGCGGGGGAGGTCGTCTCGTCCGAAGACAATCGCTACAAGCAGGGCGACGCCGTCCTCGTCACCGGTTACGGTCTGGGCGTCACACACTTCGGCGGCTTCAGCGAGTATGCCCGCGTTCCGGCGGACTGGATTGTTCCAATACCGGAGGGTCTCACCGCCCGGGAAGCCATGATTCTGGGAACTGCTGGATTTACGGCAGCGCTGTCGGTTCAAGCGCTGGAGCAGAGCGGCATCGTTCCCGAACGGGGCACCGTTCTGGTGACCGGCGCAACCGGGGGCGTAGGCAGTTCGGCCGTAGCCATGCTCGCCCGCCTGGGCTATCATGTGGCGGCCAGCACAGGCAAGCCGGATGAATCCGGATTTCTGCACAGCCTTGGAGCGGCAGAGGTTCTCTCCCGCACCGACGTCTACGACCCGGAAGCCAAGCAGCGCCCGCTGGACAAGCAGCGCTGGCAGGCCGCCGTCGATCCGGTCGGCGGACCGCAGCTGGCCTCGATCCTGAGCAAGATCGCCTACGGAGGCGCGGTGGCCGTCAGCGGCCTGACCGGAGGCGCGGCGGTTCCGGTAACCGTCATGCCCTTCATTCTGCGCGGCGTCAGCCTGCTTGGCATTGATTCCGTAGAGTGCCCGGCCGAGCTTCGCCGCCGTGTCTGGAGCCGTCTGGGCACCGATCTGAAGCCTGCCGAGCCGGAGAAGCTCGTTGACCGGGAAATCGGTCTAAGCGAACTGCCCCAAGCGCTCAGCGATATTCGGAACGCCAAAATGCGCGGCCGCACCCTGGTGCGGCTGTAGACAGACCGGTCATGGACAGCTCGAAATGACCAATAAGCCTCCGTTCCTTGAGCAGGAAAGGAGGCTTATTTGCGTGAAAACCCCGTCTGATGATGCCTCGTTTTAGAAATCGGTTCCGGAGCGGACCGTCCGGTTGCGTCCCGCATCCTTGGCACTATAGAGCGCAGCGTCCGCCTGACGGAACAGCTCGTCGCCCGTCTCCGCGTGCAGCGGATACTCGGCGATGCCTTGGGAGACCGTTACAGGAACCGCCTGGCCGTCCTTGGATTCCCCGATCGACCGCCGAATCCGCTCGGCCACCTCATACGCCTCCGTTCCCCCGGTCCCTCTCAGGAGAATAACGAATTCTTCACCTCCGTAGCGGCAGCAAATGTCTCCTGGCCGTACCATGGACGACATTCGGCCGGCCACCAGCTGCAGAACCGCATCCCCGGTCTGATGACCGTAAGCATCATTGATATCCTTGAATTTATCCACATCCAGCGCAATAAGGGAGAACGGAATCTGCAGATCCATCCACTGCTCCATAGAGGCTTCCATCACCCGCCGGTTAACGAGCCCGGTCAGCGGGTCGGTCATCGCCGCGTGCGTCAGCTCCTCCCGCTGGCGGCGCACATTGCGGATCGCAACGCGCAGCGCCCGGGCCAGCAGATCGGCCTCCCGGATCAGATGGACTCTTCGTCCCGGGACCTCCAGATGCTCGTCGCCGATCCGCCCGACCAGATTCGCCAGGAGAACAAGGGGGCGAACCAGTCTCCGCGCGCACCAGACCACGGCGGCCGCCAGCAAGGCGTACGGAAGAATCATGCTCTTCAATTCGTCGCGTATACTCCCGTTGAGCTGCTCGTACACCAGGCTCATGGGAGAGACAACTACGATCCCCCAGCCGTTGGCCTGAACACTGGAATACCCGGCCAGCACTTCCTGGCCATCCGGATCAAGCGTCTTCATCTGCCCGCTCTGGAGATTCTTCAGCCGTTGAATCAGCTCCCCTTCGCCTGCGCTGGTGCCGAGCCGCTTGTTGTCCGGGTAGAACAACAGCTCCCCTTCCGTCCCAACCACATAGGAATAGGAACCGTCGCGCTCCCGGCCCGCTCCGAAGAGCAGACTCAGCACATTGTCCTGATCCAGATAAATCGAACCGCCTACAGCTCCGGCATAAATCCCGTGCTTGTCGTACACCGGGTAACTCATGTACACAATCAGACGTTCGGCGAGCGGGGAGAACAAGGGGCGCGAGACGAATGGCTCGAGCAGCTGGACAGTGGCCGTCTGCTGGATCAGCAGGGGCACCTTGCTTCCTTCTGCCTTCAGATTAATTGGGGCCGCCGCCTGAATGACGCCCTCGGTGTTGATCAGCACCAGCGAATTGAAGTGCCCGCTGCTGCTCCGCGCCAGCTCCAGGTGCCGGCGAATCACTTCATTGTCAGCCGGGTCCCGGCCGATGCCGGAAGCGGCCGATTTCAAGGTTTCTTCCATGGAGCGGAAGAGCCGGCTCATCGTAAAGGCCATTTTCTCGGAATTGGAAGCGTTTATCGTTAAGGTCGCGTTAATCAGCGATTGTTTCTTCGATTGGTAGGTGGCGGCCAGAAGAATCAACGAGGAGAACACGGTGGAGACGAGCACCAGAAGAGTAAGCAACGTGGTCAGACTGACTCTGCGCCGCCCGAACACCCGGGACAGAAGCCGGTTCATGAGGTCCCCCCTTTTAACATCTTATATCCCATTATATCGAAAATTTTTCGCAAAAACGTATACCAAAACTTGAGAATCCCTCTTTTGGTCCCATAAAAAAACCGCGCCCTCGCGGGCACGGCTGCTATGTATGGCGCTTGGCGCTGATTATCGGTTCGGCTGCGCGCGGAGCCGCCTAGCGGGTCAAGCGTCCTACCGGGATATCCAGAATGACTTTGCCGATGATTTCGTCTTTGTCCACGAATGGAGTAGTTGGCCACAAATGGGAATCATAGCTGATATTCCGGTTGTCGCCCAGGAAGAAATACTTGTTCTCCGGCACCGTCACCGGCCCGAAGCTGTAATTCATCGTCACCGCCAGATAGGGCTCTTCGACCTGGGCTCCATTGCGGTAGAGACTGCCGTCCTTGACTTCCACAATGTCGCCCGGCAGACCGATCAGCCGTTTCACATACGGCGTGTGCCCATGTTCGACCGGCGGGTTGAAGACCACCAGATCGCCGAACTTCAGCGTCGTCAGCCAGAGCATCTTCTCTACCAGGACGCGGTCGCCCACCTGGATGGTCGGGACCATGGAATCGGTTGGAACTTTCATCGCTTCAGCCACATAATTACGGATCAGCAGAGACAGCACCACGGCAATGAATACGGTAGGAACCCACTGTTTCAGCCATTTGTACAAGAAGCTTACCTCCTTCATAATCGCGTTGAGTCCATCCAGCTTCTCTCAAAGCGTTCTTCTAAGGCGTTCTCCGCCTCAAGGCAAATCGGACCAAACGTTCATACAGCCGCCAAGGCAGCAGAGACTTGACGGAAGGCAGCAGCCGGGCGGCGCGGCCGGGCGCGTAGCGAAGCTTCGGTGAGCGGAGATCGACAAGCCGGCCGACCAGATCCGCCACCTCCTGCGGATCGGGCGCTCCGGCCGCCGATTGCTTCGCGAAGGCCTGGACGGCATCCAGCTGCCGCCGATAAGGAGAATCGGGAACCGCAGAGACCGTATCCATCCCTTTCTCCCAAATGGCCGTCCGGTAAGATCCCGGTTCGATCAGCACCACCTGAATTCCCCAGGGACTCATCTCATGCCTGAGACTCTCGCTGAAGCCCTCCAGAGCGAACTTGGATGACGCATAGGGGCCGAACCCCGGAAATGCCGTTCTTCCGCTGACGCTCCCCATGTTGATAATTCGGCCGCTCCGCCGCTGGCGCATGCCGGGCAGCACGGCCCGGGTGACGGCGACGAGCCCGAAGAAGTTCGTCTCCATCTGCAGACGCCACTCTTCCAGCGGAACCTCCTCCGTGAAGCCGCCCGCCGCGTACCCGGCATTGTTGACCAGCACATCAATTCTACCATATTCTTTCAGCAGGAACGAGACGGCAGCTTCGATGCTGCCGGACTCCGTTACATCCAAGCGCAGAACAACAATCCGGTTCCAGACCCCTGCGCGCTTCGCCCGGCTCTCCAGCTCCTCTCCCCGGCTGACCGGGTCCCGCATGGAGGCGGCTACCCGGTATCCCCGTTCCGCCAGCTTTACCGCAATCCGGACCCCGAATCCGCTGGACGCTCCGGTAACGAGAGCTACCCGCTCTTCGGCGACCAGCGCCGTATCCTTCATGGTGTGACCTCCCCTGCCTGATGCGCCAGACGGCGCATGATCCGTCATCCGGCCTTACACTCGTTCCATTCTAGCATAGATTCTCTGGGGAAGTCTTCCAAATTTTTGATAGTTAACCAAAGGAATTCGATGTTAAAAAGGCCCTCGCCGCATTGAAGCGGCGAAGGCCTCCTATCCTTTCCTTATGCTATCCCTTCTGCAGATCGCCGCCAAACTCTGCCGCCGGCCGCCGCCGCATACGCCAGGTCCAGGCAAAATCGGCAGCCAGCAGGACCAGTACCATTGGCACAAGCGTGTTCCAGAGCGGGGCGCCCCCGGCGTACAGGCTGCTCATGAACGGCTGGAGCCATAAGAGTACGGCGGCTGAGAGTGCCCACCAATACATCGAGAAACGAAGACAGATATGGCCTCCCCACTGAAAACGATGGTTGCCGTAATGCCACCAGCCACGCCCGAAACACCGGTTCAGCCACACTCCGCTGGCATACTCGACCGCAGACGGAACCATGAGGGTCAGCAGCGCAAAAAGGTACCAGGAGAGCGAGGTTCCCCCGGCTGCAACCAGCACCGCGGGCGCAAAGCCATACATCGGCTTGTAGGGCCCTTTCAGGAAATTCTCCTTCAGAAACGTTCCGGCGCTGTAACGGTTATAGAACGACTCCAGCATCCATCCGAGCACGGCATATCCCAGAAAATAGAACGCATACTCCCGCCAATCACTCCCGCCTGCCATCAGCAGCCCTCCCTCCGAAATAGATTGAGCTTTAGTATGGCTATAAACCGGACGTCCTATGCCGAACCAATCCTGGAGAATCCGCGCCAAAAAGCCCGCCGGCTTCGCTGAAACCGCGATTGCCGGCCGGGCACCCTGTCCGGCGCTCCGTTCCGAGCGCCTCTTCCGTTCTTCCCTAGGCCTGTCCGGACGAATTCGCTCCGTCCTCCCGGCCATTCTGCCCGTATCCGGGACTGTCTCCGCGATTCCGCAGCGCTTCCGTCTTGAGGGCGTTTCGAAGCGTCTGTTCCGGCCCGTTCGCCTTCTCTTCCTGACTTGCAGCGGCTTCTTCCCGGTTCTGGCGGGAACGAACGCCCCGGTTCCGATCTCGCATCGCCATTCCTCCTGCCTTCCTGGGATGGGTGCCGGCTGTCCGGCTTGTCCCTTAGTATACTTGAATATCCTTCCTTTCCCAAGGGCCGCTGCACGACAAACAGGGCTTCCGCTGCGGAAGCCCTGCGCTTGGCCGGATATCCGTTTATCCGTTCCTCAGGATTTGGGATTCGGGTCCGGATGGGCGGATTCGGCAGGCTTGGCTACCCATTCGTCGGCTTCAGGCTCAATGTCGACGCCGTTCTCCATCTTCTTCTGCTCCGCGAGGGAGTCGCTGTCTTTGTCTTCCCGGTTGCGGATTTCCGCTTCGTTCTGTTTGTAATCGGACATCGTCAATTCCTCCTTGGCTTGGATTCATAACATATAGTTACCCGATGGACCGGTTTACAAACATTTTCCGGGCTTCCCGGTCTGTCAGCTTCCCATCCCTTCCTCGATCCGCTTCATGAAATCCTCGGCCGCGCTGTACCCGAGCTGCTTCAGGTACCAGTTGTTGGCCGCCGCCTCGATCAGACCGGCGACATCCCGCCCCGGCTGGAGCTGAACCTCGATATGGGGAATGCGGACGCCCAAATATTCCGTATCCTGCGGCACCACCTCCAGCTGGTTGTTCAGCGCCTGATCCTGCCACGGGGCCAGCTCGATATCCAGCACAATCCGGGTCTCGTCCTGGAAGGCCCGCCGCCCGTATTGCCGCACCACATTGATGAGCCCGATGCTGCGGAGGGCAAGGAACTCGCGCGTGGTTTCATTATGGGTGCCGAGCAGCGTCGCCGGCCCCAGCTTCTTCAGGACGACGATATCATCGGCGACGAACCGGTGCCCCCGGCGGATCAGCGTGTGCGCCGTCTCGCTTTTGCCGATGCCTGAGCGGCCTCTCAGCAGAATCCCGATGCCCGACACATTGACGCATACACCGTGGATCGACATCTCCGGCGCCAGCGCCTTCGTCAGAAATCCGTCCAGCCGGGAGATAAATTCCGTCGTGGTCTCCTCTGTCCGCAGAAGCGGGATGCCTTCCTGCTCGCAGAACAGCGTGAGATATGGAATTTCCTGCTGCCCAGAGGTTACAATAAAGCAAGGGGGGTGGTATTTGACGATATTGCCGATATGAAGCTCACGTTCGTCCAGATCCTGCTTAAGCAGATAGGTGATCTCCTTGCGTCCCAGCACCTGAACCCGGTTCATGGGGAAATAGTCGAAGTACCCGACAAACTCAAGACCCGGACGGTGCGCCCGGGGCCGGGTGACAGCGCGAGCAAGCCCCGCTTCTCCGGCAAGCAGCTCAAGCCTGAATTGGTTCATCAGGGTCTGAACGGTGACCACTTTCATAATCATTTCTCCTCCTGCAAGTGGGATAAGGTGGTTACAGCATGCGCGTTTTGGCTGTTAATTAATGATTTCGAGGATTCGATTCCGATTCCTGCCCCTTAGGAGAAACGGTCGGCTTATTGAACGAATTGTGAATACCAACTTCGTACCTTGACAAATAATAATAACTAGATGATAATCATTATCAATAAATAACCGCTATCTTCTATGGCGGCTATATACCATTTAATCTTAGGAGGAACCTGTATATGTCTCTGATTGGAAAAGAAGTCCTGCCTTTTAAAGCCAACGCCTACCACAACGGCAACTTCATCGAAGTGTCCGAAGCCGATTTCAAAGGCAAGTGGAGCGTGGTCTGCTTCTATCCGGCCGACTTCACGTTTGTCTGCCCGACTGAACTGGAAGACCTGCAGAACGAATACGAAACGCTGAAGAGCCTGGGCGTGGAAGTCTATTCCGTATCGACCGACACCCACTTTACACATAAAGCTTGGCACGATCACTCCGAAGCGATCAGCAAAATTACTTACGTTATGATCGGCGACCCTTCGCACACGATCTCCCGCAACTTCGACGTCCTGAACGAAGCATCGGGCATGGCCGACCGCGGAACCTTCATCATCGACCCGGACGGCGTGATCCAGACGGTAGAAATCAACGCTGACGGCATCGGCCGCGACGCCAGCATCATCGTAGACAAGATCAAGGCTGCCCAATATGTTCGCAAGAACCCGGGTGAAGTCTGCCCGGCCAAATGGAAAGAAGGCAGCGAGACCCTGAAACCGAGCCTCGATCTCGTAGGCAAGATCTAACTGTATTCATTGAGGAGTTGAGCCTGAATGGCACTGGACGCGGATATCAAAGCACAATTAAATCAATATCTTCAGCTTCTGGAAGGCGAAGTCCGGATCAAGGCCAGCGCGGGGACCGACGATGTCTCCCATGAGATGATGTCCCTGCTGAATGAGCTGTCCGAAATGTCCGGCCGGATTACGGTGGAGCCGGCCGTGCTGGAACGCACGCCGAGCTTCAGCGTGAACCGCCCGGACGCGGAGACCGGCATCGTATTCGCCGGGATTCCGCTCGGACATGAATTCACTTCGCTCGTGCTCGCGCTGCTGCAGGTCAGCGGCCGGGCGCCCAAGGCGGAGCAGAGCGTCATCGACTCGATCAAGGCGCTGAAAGGCGATTACCGGTTCGAAACGTACATCAGTCTGAGCTGTCACAACTGCCCTGACGTCGTTCAGGCGCTTAACCTGATGAGCGTGCTCAACCCGGATGTATCGCATACCATGATCGACGGAGCCGCCTTCAAGAGCGAAGTGGAGAGCAAGAACGTTATGGCCGTTCCCTCTGTCTATCTGAACGGCGAATTCTTTGCCAGCGGCCGGATGACGGTGGAAGAAATTTTGGCGAAGCTCGGCAGCACAGCCGATGCCTCCGACTTCTCGGACAAGGAGCCATTTGATGTGCTTGTTGTCGGCGGCGGTCCGGCCGGCGCCAGCGCCGCGATTTATGCGGCCCGCAAAGGCATCCGCACCGGCGTTGTGGCCGAACGCTTCGGCGGCCAGGTCAATGACACGGTCGGCATCGAGAACTTCATCAGTGTGAAATACACGGAAGGTCCGAAGCTGGCTGCAAGCCTGGAAGAGCATGTCAAGGAATATGAGGTCGACATCATGAAGCTCCAGCGGGCCGTTCGTCTGGAGAAGAAAGACCTCATCGAAGTCGAGCTGGAGAACGGCGCGGTGCTGAAGAGCAAGACCGTGATCCTCTCCACCGGCGCCCGCTGGCGCAATGTCGGCGTTCCCGGCGAGGAACAGTTCAAGAACAAAGGCGTGGCCTACTGCCCGCACTGCGACGGACCGCTGTTCGCCGGCAAGCATGTCGCCGTTATCGGCGGCGGCAATTCCGGCATCGAAGCGGCCATCGATCTTGCAGGTATCGTTAAGCACGTGACTGTGCTGGAGTTCCTGCCTGAACTTAAGGCCGATTCTGTACTTCAGGAACGTCTGTACAGCCTTCCGAACGTTACGGTTCTGAAGAATGTGCAGACCAAGGAAATCACCGGCACCGACAAAGTGGACGGCATTACCTATGTCGAACGCGACACCGGCGCTGAACAGCACATCAACCTCGAAGGCGTATTTGTCCAGATCGGTCTGGTTCCCAATACCGACTGGCTGGCCGATTCGCTCGACCGCACCCGGTTCGGCGAGATCATCGTCGATAACCATGGCGCAACCAGCATCCCCGGCGTCTTCGCCGCGGGCGACTGCACTAACAGTCCTTACAAGCAGATCATTATCTCCATGGGTTCCGGCGCTACCGCCGCCCTGGGCGCATTCGATTATCTGATCCGCAATTAACCCGCGATGCCTCGCGGTTCCTGTAACGAAGAAGACATCCTCTCCCATGGAGAAGGATGTCTTTTTTGTCTTTTTGTCTCTTTTTTGTCCCAGGCCAGACAGAAGCCAGCTTCTTGCGGGCAGAGAAAGGCGGGTTGCCCTCTCTTCGCTGCACGCTTTCTTCAGAAAGCTCCTGTACCGCGCAGGAACGCCTACATCCAGGAGTCCCGGTGGTCCTCCAGATACTGCTTCAGCTTCGTCGGCTTGCGGCCGGTCATCGTCTCATAATCGCGGCGGATGCCCTTGGCCAGCCCCAGCTTGGTCGGAATATGAATGCCCACCACGACATTCACGAAGGCCGGGTCGGTCCCTTGTTTCAGCATATACGCCTTGAAATCCTTCACCGAAGGATTGGCGTAGGTGATCGGCCGCCCCAATACGCCGGTCATGGCCTCGGCCACCTCGTAGAAGTCGGGTGCCTCCTCCCCTGTCAGCACATAGGCCCGGCCTTGATGCCGGTCGGGATGGTTAAACGCCTCCACGGCCGCTTCGGCCAGATCTCTGGCATCTACAAAGCTGGTCCGCCCTTTGCCCGCCGCCACAAAGATCCGGTTATTCTTCACCAGCTCGCCCCGCAGGAAATCATTCAGATTCTGCATGAAATACCCGGCCCGCAAAAAAGTGAACGGGATTCCCGAACGGCGGATGAGCTTCTCGTTCCGGTAATGATGGATAAACGGCAGATACTGAATGTCTTTCAGGGACAAATAGACGATGTGGCGAACGCCTGCTTTCTTGGCCGCTTCGATAAAGCCGGCAAAATCCACAGCGTCGCCGGGCGGATACATCAGGAAGATGCGGTCGATTCCCGTCAGCGCCGGCCGAAACGTCGAAGAATCGGACAGATCCAGCCGTACGAACCGGTAACGGTCTCCGTAGGCGGACCGGGCTTTCTCGACATTGCGGACCGCGTTCACAAAATCATATTCATCATGCTCCAGCTTATTCGCGACTTCCCGGCCGACTTTACCGTTGAAGCCGGTAACCAGAATGCTCATTGCCAATCCTTCTTTCTTCATGAAGTGGAGTCCAGCATGAGCCGGACGGCTGCCTTAGCGGCGCGGAGGGGGTCCGCATTTCCTTTGGCAAAAGAGACCAGGCAGGCGCCCTCAATCAAGGCGTTGACGGCGGCGCCCAGAAGCCGCGCCTGCTCGTCTTCCCTGCCGGCCTGCCTCAGCTTCTCCGCGAAGCGCTGCTCGAAGCCTGCGTAGGCCTGCACACAGGCTTCCCGCAGCCGGCTGCTCGTCAGCGCGGTCTCCAGCGCAACCGAGGCAATCGGAATGCCCAGGCCTCCCCGGTCCTCCGGAAAGTGCTTCGCCATCTCTTCGATCAGCGCTTCGACCGCCTCCGCCGGGCTCTCCGCTCCCGACAAATGCCGGTCCAGCAGCTCCCCGACGAAGGCTGCATTGGTCTCCACCGCCTCTGCCGCAAGCTGCTCCTTCCCTCCGGGAAAATGATAATAGAGCGAGCCCTTCGGCGCCCCGCTCTCCTTGATAATCTGGTTGATTCCGGTGCCGTGATACCCTTGAAGCCGGAACAGGCGGGAAGCCGTCTGTATAAACTTCTGCCGGGTATTCTCCGTCGGCTTGTCCATTGCGCACCTTCCGTTCCTTTGTGATTAATCTGTAGACCAGTCTCTATAATTCGATTATACAGGATGACGCTCCGTTTTGTATAGGCATACCCCCGGCACAGCCCGGAACATTAAAGGGCGCCCCGGTCGGGGCGCCTTCTCTTCAAGCTTCCAGCAGCAGATGGTCGATGATCTCCCGGTCCACGTCAAGGTCGAACTTGCGTCCCCAGAAGCAGCCCTGGCCCTTCTCCCGGATGCGGCTGTAGTCCTCCAAGCGGAGCGTACGCGGATAATCCGGCCCGGTGTCCCAGTCCGTATACCGCTTGATCTCATTCACGACATTCTCCCGGTAGGGACTGTTCAGAATAAGGGTATGGAAGTAGACTTCATCGCCGCAAAAGGAATGCCGGAACAGCCGGTCGTAATCCGGATTGCCGCCGATGTAGTCCAGAATGTACTCCATGCAGGCTCCCGTGATGGACATCCAGTTCGACCCCTTGTACAGCTCGGCCGGGAGTGCGTCCAGCTTGCGTCTCAGAAACGGTACTCTCATGACTACATTCGTGTACCGGTCGCGAAGGCGGGTTATCCGTCTGTCTTTGGAGATCAGAAATCTCGGATAATAGACCGACACCCGGTAGAGGCACCCCCACATCTCCGTGCTGTTCGGCAGCTTCACATGCTTGACGAATTCCTTGCCCTCGGCGGCCTTGAAGAATTCGGCGATCGTCCGGTTCGGAACAAGCGGCAGATCCTGCCCGCTGATCAGATGAACATAATCGTAGGCATCGGTCTCCCGGATCAGCTTGAAGCATTTCAGCACACTCTCGATTTGACTGTAATGCCCCCACTGCACCACGACCGGCTCCCGGACAAAATGAATATCCGGCCGGTGCCGGATTTCGTGCTCAATCCCGCTCTCTGCATCGACATGCAGGAAGAACTCCACATGCTCATCCTTCAAGGATTCCAGCAAAAGATTAATCTGCTGCGGATTCTTGTGGCAGAGAACCACATAAGCCATCTTGAACCGCTTCACGACGCCCACCTTCCTTTCATTTCCTTTCGGTCGATTATAGAGGAAGGGAGGGGCCGGGGCAACCCTCTTAAGTACAAAAACGCACTATCTTTCTTATAAAACAGCAACTTCCAACGAATGTTACTGATGTTTCATAATTTGAATCTCCATTCCCCAAGAAGTGGTTATATAAAAGAAACCAAGAGGGCTGAGTTCTCTAACGACCACATCGGATTGCTCTTTAAAATAACTTAAAGCAGCATCCAGATCGGTAACTGTTAAAGCTAGATGCGAAGCCCCGGTATCACTTGGTTTTGGTTGAACATTCTGTTGATCTGGAGCCGACCATTGCACCAACTCGATTTTTCGACCTCCATATTGCAAAAAGGCTGCTCCTTCAACCACTGAATTTTCGTGAACCCCAAAATATCTTTTCAAACTATCGTCTTCAAATTGCAGCCTACCTGGTCGAAATAGCACTTCAAAACCTAATGTTTTTTCAAAGAAATCAACTGCTACATTAATGTTAGGTACGACAAATCCCGAATGGTCAATGGTTCCTTGGAAAATTGAATTTTTCATAAATTTCATCTCTCCTTATTTTCTAGAATCGCTGGACTAGCCGCTATAAAGTGTTGATTAGTGTTGATTAACTACCACAATACTTATTATAATAGACTCCAAAGTTAATACAATAATCAATGAATCCATAGTCTGTTCATTAATCATCACAATCACAGTTTACTGAAAGGGCGGATAATTTGTCAGAGAAAATGGATCGCAGAAAACTTCGCACGAAAAACTTACTTCGCAAAGCTCTTTTGGAACTAATCGAGGAAAAAGGCGTGGACGCTATCACAGTTAGTGATATTACCAAACGAGCCGGACTCAATCGTGGAACTTTCTACTTACATTATCAAGATGTTAGCGACCTTTTAGAACAAAATAAATCAGAGGTTTATGGAGGACTAAGAGAGATTATTGTTCAATTGAGCTTTCTTGAATTATTTAACTATGCTTCTAAAGATGAGCCGTATCCAAAAATTACAAGAATTTTTGATTTTTGTAAATTTCACAGCGAATTTTTTAAAGTCATTTTGGGACCCAAAGGAGATCCATCATTTCTGGAACAAATAAGCCGTTTTATGCAAAACCAATTATCACAGAAGATTCCGGAGTGGCAGCCTCAACAAAATAAAGTCATCGTCCCCCTCGGCTATTTGATAACCTTTGTAATATCAGCCAATATGGGAATCCTTCAACATTGGTTTGCGATGGGCTTAAAAGAAACACCTACTGAACTTGCTTTAATAATCACTCGAATTGTTAGTCAGGGTGTAATTGCTTCTGCCGGCTTGAGTCCTACAACAATTCCAGTGCAAGAATCCGGGACTGGAACATACTTGAATTGAAAAATGGACAGCTGCATAAACGCAGCTGTCCATAGGAGAAACCATTTGAATAAAATGAACTTCCATAATCCATCACACTCAGCGAAGTGCTTTTTGTTTCGGTATTAACTTACCCGCATCTGCTGTATCCGCAATTGCTGCAGGACTTGCAGCCCTCGATGTTAATCAGCGAGGCCGAGCCGCAGGACGGGCACAGGTCCCGAGAGGCCGCGGCGGCATGGTTGTGGCCGTGGCCGCCGTGATCGCCGCTGCCCGCTTCCGGAGCCGCAGCCGCCGGAGCGATCTCCGGTACCTCAAGCGCCAGCGTCGCGGCGATCGGCGCATGGGCGTGCTCTTCGGCCGCGTTGTTCTGCGCGTGCGTCTCCAGGGCCTTCGCTACGGCGTCGGCGATGGACTCGACGCGGTTCGCGCCGAAGCCGATCGCGCCGGAGCCGCCGATGCCTTTGAGGTGCTTGATAAGCAGCTCAACCTTGTTGCCGTGGTCGCCGTAGCGCAGGAACAGCGAGCAGACGCGGCCCAGCGCTTCGGCCATGGCGAACACGTCGGAGCCGGCTTTGCCGACGTTCAGGAAGATCTCGGCCGGCGTGCCGTCCAGGTCATTGATGGTGATATACGCCATGCCGAACGGCGTGTTGATCTTGTACGTCGCACCGCGCAGCACCTGCGGACGCTTCTTGTACTGGCGGTCCATGTCGCCGGCCGCCGGCGAAGCCGGAATGGCGGCCGGAGCAGCCGGGGCCGCAGAAGACGTATTCGCGGCGGAGACATCGGACGCCGCACTTCCTGCGGAAGCTTGGTCAGCGGGAGTCTCTTTCTTGTCGTCCTTCTTCTCGGTCTGGAGCACCTGCGTGTCGCGGCTGCCGTCGCGGTAGATCGTTACGCCTTTGCAGCCGAGATCGAAGGCCAGCTCGTACAGTTCCTTCGTCTCTTCGACAGTGAAATCGCTCGGGCAGTTCGCCGTCTTCGAGATGGAGCTGTCCACCCAGCGCTGGATCGCCGCCTGAACACGGATGTGATCCTTCGCCGACAGGTCCATGGAGGTCACAAAATAGTCCGGCAGCTCCTCGCCCGGATGGGCTTCCAGCCATTCCTGGGCAATCGGCACGAACTGCTCGTCGAAGCCAAGGCGGCTCTGGCGGAAATATTTGAACGCAAAATAAGGCTCAATGCCGGTTGACGTTCCGACCATGGTACCGGTACTGCCGGTCGGCGCTTGGGTGATGACGGTCACGTTGCGCATGCCTTTGGCGCGGATCGCTTCGGCAACTTCCGGATACACCTTCTCCATGTTGGCCATGAAGCCGCTCTGCATGTAGAGCTCGGCGTCAAAGGCCTGGAACGAACCCTTCTCCTCGGCGATGTCGGCGGATGCCAGATACGCTTCGCGGGCCATGAAGCCGTACAGCTTGTCCAGGAATTCCAGCGATTCCGGACTGCCGTAGCGGACGTTCAGCTTGATCATCAGCTCGGCCAGACCCATGGTGCCCAGTCCGACGCGGCGTTCCTTCTTCTGGTTCGCCTCGTTCTCCGGGAAATGGTACGGCGTCTTGTCGATCACGTTGTCCAGGAAGCGCACCGAATAGCGCGTAACCCGGCTCAGTTCATCCCAGGCGACGTCATGCTTCTCTTCGTCATAGAACTTGGAGAGGTTCACGGCCGACAGGTTGCAGACGCCCCATGCCGGCAGACCCTGTTCGCCGCACGGATTCGTGCAGATGATCGGGTTGAAGTACCAGCTGTTGGACATCTGGTTGTAGTATTCCATGAAGACCACGCCGGGCTCGGCGGACTTCCAGGCGGATTCAATAATGATTTGCCAGATTTCGCGCGCTTTGACTGTGCGGTACGGAATGACTTTGCGCCCCGCAGCCTTCCACTTGGCCAGATCGCCGTCCCAGACGTCGTCATAGTCGGCATCGGTCGTATCCGGGAAGACCAGCTCCCAGTCGAGATCTTCCTTGACAGCCTTCATAAAATCGTTGCTGACGCATACAGACAGGTTGGCGTTCGTCACCTGGCCCATCGTCTGCTTGACGGTGATGAAATCGAGCACATCCGGGTGCCAGTCGTTCATCATCAGCATCAGCGCGCCGCGGCGGCTGCCGCCCTGCTCGATCAGTCCCGTCGTGTAGCTGAACAGGCCGCCCCAGGAGACCGAGCCGCTCGACGATCCGTTGACGCCCTTGACGATGGCGCGGCGCGGGCGAAGCGAAGACAGGTTGATGCCGACGCCGCCGCCCCGGGCCATAATCTCGGTCATTTCGGACAGCGTCTCCATGATGCCGCCCCGGCTGTCCTTCGGCGAAGGAATGACATAGCAGTTGAACAGCGTCAGTTCATCGCTTGCACCGGCGCCGGCCGCGATCCGGCCTCCCGGGACGAGCTTCCAGTCGTCCAGAATGGAGCGGAAGTTCTCGGTCCACTGCTCCTGCAGCTCGGGCGTCTTCTCGACCGAAGCCATCGCCGCCGCGAGCCGGTCCCACATTTCCTCCGGCGTCTTCTCGATGTTCAGGGTCAGCTTCTCTACGTCCGACTCTACCAGCTGGCCGCTGCGCGTCTTGACGGTCACCGTCCGGCCGCTGCGTTCGACAATTTCGCCGACTTCCTTCGTCGGGAATTTCGGATCGTCCTTCGTGAGCACCAGCACGACATCGCCCACCTTGGCATTGTTCGTGTCGGCATCCTTCCAGGCATAGCGGTCCAAAAAGATTTTCTCGCTCAGGCCCTCCAGGCGCTGATTGCGCTGCACCGTACTCATATAAAATAACCCCTCCTGATTCCATAATCCGATTGTTGTCACTATCCAATAACCCCTCAAGGAAGCGCGTCAAACGCCGAGTTCCCATATTTTTCACAATATGTAGTGGGGTTCAGCCTTTCAACTATACCACATATTGTATCAAAAAGTTTAGTCCAAAATCCGTCCTCCATCTCCCTTTTTTTGGCCAAACGCTGGGCCGGAGGGGGCAATAGCTCGGTTTTTCGGACCCGGGGACCCCATAAACCGCGCCGGATCGCGCTTGACACGGTTATGAAATCTTTGAATCCGAGCCATACTACTAGTCAACTGTGTTCCACAGAACCGCCGGAGGAGGCCGCCGCATGAATTCCAACGCCGAGAACGCATCCATCACTGCCGATTCAACCGGTCCGCAGCCCGCAGACCTGCCCTTTCCCGGCATTCCGGCCGCGCCCTCTCCCCTTCCCGTCCCTCTCCATATCGACCGCAGCTGGCAAGGCGAGCTGTCGGAACGGCTGGACCGGGGCGGGCCCTGGGGAGACTGGCGGCTTGCAAGACTTGCGGTGGAAGGAGAGGCCGCAACCCTGGTCACAAGCTTCGACGAACTTCAATGCCTCAAACAGCTGAGCAGCCTGTCTCCCTTGCCCCATCAGAGCGAGACCGCCCGCCGGGTGCTGCTGGAGATGTCCGGCCGCGCCATTCTCGCGGATGAAGTCGGACTCGGCAAGACCATTGAAGCGGGCCTGGTGCTGAAGGAATACCTCGTCCGCGGGCTGGTGACCCGGGCGCTGATTCTGGTCCCTGCTTCGCTGGTGCTCCAGTGGGTGCGGGAGCTTAATGCCAAATTCGGCATCCCCGCCGTCGCCCAGAAGAAGCATTATTCCTGGGACAATGAGATTGTCGTCGCTTCCATGGACACGGCCAAGCGCGATCCCCACCGCGAGCTGCTGCTCGGGCGGGAATACGACATGCTGATTATCGACGAGGCCCACAAGCTGAAGAACAAGAAGACGACCAATTATCAGTTCGTTCAGCTGCTTCGCAAAAAATACTGCCTTCTGCTCACGGCCACGCCCGTCCAGAACGATCTGGACGAGCTGTTCAACCTCATCACGCTGCTGAAGCCCGGGCGGCTCGGCCATTCGGGGGAATTCGCCTCCAATTACGTCGAAGGCAAGCGGCAGCCCAAGAACGAGGACCGGCTGCGCGGCGAGCTGGCCAAGGTCATGATCCGCAACCGCCGCGGCGAAGGCGAGGTCTCCTTCACGAAGCGGCGCGTCACGAATGTGCCGCTGTCGCTGTCGGAGGAGGAACGGAGTCTGTACGACGGCGTGACGGCTTTTGTGAAGGAGCAGTATGAACAGGCGGGCGGCAACCTCAGCAGCATGCTCTCGCTTGTCACCCTCCAGCGCGAGGTATGCAGCAGCCGGGATGCCGTCTTCGTGACTCTGGTCAACCTGATGAAGAAGCTCCCGCCCGACTCCCCGCGGCGCGAACGGATGATCGAGCTGCTGCAATTGATCCGGGCCGTCAAGACCAACACCAAGGCCGAGAAGACGCTCTCGCTGATCCGGGACATCAACGAGAAGGTGATTGTGTTCACCGAATACCGGGCGACCCAGGAATATCTGCTTCAGTATTTCCGGGACAACGGAGTCGTCGCCGTCCCGTATTCGGGCGGAATGAACCGCGGCAAAAAGGATTGGATGATGGACCTGTTCCGGGGCCGCGCCCAGGTCATGATCGCCACTGAAGCCGGCGGCGAGGGCATCAATCTGCAATTCTGCCACCAGATGGTCAATTTCGACCTGCCCTGGAACCCGATGCGGGTCGAGCAGCGGATCGGCCGGGTGCACCGGCTGGGACAGCTCCGCGATGTCTGCATCCACAATCTCTCTACACTCGGCACAATTGAAGAGCATATTCTGCATCTGCTGCATGAGAAGATCAATCTGTTCGAGATGGTAATCGGAGGGCTCGACGACATTCTGGAGCGGTTCGAGCAGCGGGAATCGCTGGAGAAGAGCCTGTACAAGATTATGCTGGAAGCCCGGAGCGAGGATGAGATCCGCCAGCGGGTGGACTCCATCGGAGACGAACTGGAGAAGCTCCGCCGGTCCGGCGGGGATGCGGAACGGAGGATGACGCCATGACGATGAGTTCAAGCGAAGTCGCCCGGCAGGTGCTGGATTATCTGGCGGCGACCGAATGCATAATTCTGGAGAAATCGCCCGCCCATGTTACCGTCAAGCTGTCTCCGAGGGCCGACCGGATGCTGACCGACCGCCCCTATTATTGGGGGTTCGTGGACCGGACCGGCGCCGAGCCCCAGACCCTCTCCTTCACCTTCGTGTTCGATCCCGAGAAGTACGACCGGATGGCGGCGGAGGGGGCTCCCCAGGTTCCCCCGCGGAATGCCCCCGGGACTCCGCAGCAGACGCAGCGGGCACCGGCCGTGCAGCAGACGCTCGGGACCGCGCCGGGTGAGGAGCAGCAGGAGAGGGAGCCGCACGAGGGAATGCAGGAGCAGCCGCAACCCGCGCCGCAGGAGGGCATCCTGGCCCGGTACTTCGGCGTAGCGCCGATGGTGCCCCGTCTCGGCCCCGGGCTGATCCGCCGGGAGGATGTCACCTTCGGCAGCCGCCGGCTGCGTCAGATCTGGGCCGCCTCCCGCGAGGAAGGCCGGATGCTCCAGCTGTTCGAGCAGCCCGGGGTCCGGCAGAGAACCACGCTGTTCTCGGCGGCTTACGAGCCCTGGCTCGCCGTCTGCTTCAAGGTCGGATTCCGCTGCGATCTGAAGCGGGAAGAGCTGCATATGCTCGGCGTGTCGCTGCTGGACGGGCGCGTAGCCGAAACGTTCGATGAACGGCTGAACCGGCTGGAGCTGACGCCCAGGCTTCCGGAGAATGTGCATATCGAACCGGCGGGCCTCACCTTGGAAGAGGGCGCGAAGGTGCTGGAGCAGCATCTGACGGACCGGCTCGCCGGACTGGACTACGGCTGGGCGGAGGCGGCGAGAAGCCGACTGGCCGCCGAGCTGGAGCTGATCGACGGGTATTATGCCGAGCTGCTGAAGGAGCCCGACGAGGAGAAGCGCGCGGCGGTCCAGGAACAGTACGACGGGCGGCGGCGGGAGACGCTGTGGCAGTACGAGCCCCATATCGACGTTACCGCCCTGGTCTGCGGGCTGTTCTACCTGAGAAAGTCCTGGTCCGACCCCGCTCGCTAAATCCGGTCAAAAAGATCGCCCGGTACAGGTCCGGCCGCGCGACAGCAAGCAACAGTCTTTTTGACTGCGCTGTTCTACACTGGATAACAGAACTTAGAAAGTCGGTGATCCCTTGCCTATCCATCCGCATCCTCCCAAGGACGGCCTTTGCGGCTTCAGCCTTCGTCTCGCGTTTGCCGGACTTGCACTGCTTGCGGGACTGGCCGCCGCCTGCGGTCCCGTCTCGGCCGTTGGCGCGCCGCCTGCGGCGGCCGCCGTCCATCCCGCTCCCGTCTCGCTTCCGGCGCCGACCGCAGATGCCGCCCCTTCCGTCCGGCTGCTTGCCTTCGTGCAGGCGGCTGTGGACAAGCTCTCGCAGCAGGAGCCATATGGTTCCTGGATCGGCGCGAAGCCTTCCGTCTACCCGCTTGGACCCGGCACGCACGGCTGGCTTGTCCAGTTGACGGCGGACGGCCGGCGCGTCGGCTATCTTATCGTCACCGCAGCAGAGGACGGCGGCTATGCGCTCTCGGAATACGGAGCGGGCAGCAGCGGCCTGCCCTACGATCTGGAAGCACTCCGCGCCTTCTCCGCGCGGAACGGACTCCTTCTCTCTTCCCTCTCTTCCGGAAGCTGGCGGCTGACGCCTTGCTACAATGGAATCCTGCCTTACTGGAGACTGGACAACGGCTCCGGCGAGCTGCTCGTCAGCGCTGTTCAGCCGGAACTCCTTCCCGTCTCTGCGGCGGCTCCATCTCCCGGTTCCGGCGAGGCGGCGAACGCACCGGTTCTGACCGGGATACTCACTTCCGGGAACGCAGACCGCTACTCGCCGCAGACCGTCATTCGAGCTTCAGCGCCGGCTGAGGACCCTTACGACAATCTGCTCTGGCTGTCCGCTCCCCGTCTGCGGCCGGCCTCGGCAGCCGAGCTTGGTGCGCTGCTTCGCACTTCGCCTGCCCTGGTCTTCCGGGCTTCGGGCACGAATGGGGCAGGCAGCGGACCGCTGGCAGTTACAGGTTGCCAGGCGTGGACCCCCGCCGGGCAGCCCACGGACGGAGCGGAGGTTCTATACGCCGCTGCCGGACCCGGCGGTCAGCGGATGCTGCCGCTGGCTTCGCTGCTTCGGGCCGGAACCCTGCAGGCTTACGCGGCGCAGCCCTGATCCACTATGGACATAAGAAGGCCCCCTGCCCGTTAACGGGAATCAGGGGGCCTTCTTGGTGCTTCTTGGCTTGGGCATCTGCCCTCCGCGAAGAGGGCGTACGGCTACCGGCGCCGTTCTTCTCTGCTTGCCCTCCATACCGACCAGCCCAGCGGCAGCATGCCGAACCACCGCTGGCTCCAGGGCTGCCGGACCGGCCGCTCCCGCTCCGCGGTGCGCGGTCGGTCCATGGCGACCACCATCTTCTCGGTAATGAACCGGACCAGTTCTTCTCCGTCCGAAGCCATGTCTCATCCCTCCATCCGCTTCCGGCTTCCTATACAATAAGGATGTCCGTCGGGGACCCGGTTCATTCGGGAGAGACACGAATAATTCTGCCTGCCGGGGAACAATCTAACAGAAGCGCTCCGAAGCGGCCAGCGGACCGGACGGAACCGCTCCCACTCTATATTCCAGGAGGGAACCCGCCTTGAGTGACCGATTTCTCGTCCCGCTTCGACCGATCGGACGGACGCTGCTGCTTGCGTCCTCTCTGCTGACGACCCTGCTTCTGCCGCCCTTCGGAACCGCCGACGCCGCCTCTCCGGAATCGGGACACCGGGAGACGCTGATCGGCCACGGCCACCGCATCATCCTGATCGACGCCGGGCACGGCGGCATTGACGGAGGCACATCCCACGGCAAAATTCTCGAGAAGGACATCACGCTCGCCATCTCCCGCAAGCTCTTCCTGCTGCTGCGCAGCGACGGCTTCGACACCGTGCTGAACCGGTTCGGGGATTATGCGCCCAGCGAAGACAACCGGTGGCTCCGCAGCCGTTCCCGGCATATGCGGGACCTGGCCCAGCGCAAAGAGCTGGCCGAGACGCTGCCCGCCTCCCTGGTCGTCAGCATTCATGTCAACTGGGCCAAGTCGCCGGCCAAGCACGGTCCGCTGGTCCTCTACCGCCAAGAGGGCCGAAGCTTCATGTTGGCCGAAGCGATCCAGGAGCAGCTCAATACGCTGTACGGCACCCAGGCCGATCCGGTACAGGGCAAGCCCTTCTACCTGCTGAACCGGATTTCGGCGCCGACCGTCATTGTAGAGGCCGGATTCGTCAGCAGCCCCGCAGACCGGGAGAAGCTGACGACGCCTAAGGGGCAGGAGGCGCTGGCCGAAGCCATTGCGACCGGCATCGCCGCCTATCTGATGGAGCTGTAGCGCTCTAGGGGAGCAGCGGCTTGGGCGTCCAATGCCACTCTTCCCGCAGCAGATCGGAAATGCCCACGAAGACCACTTGGTTCTTAAGCGACTCATATCCGGTCCGGATGCCGGCAGCCGTCTGCCGCCCCTGAACCCCTACATGTCCGATCGTAATGCAGAACCGGTTGTCCCGGGCCATCTTGCCCGCCAGCGACATCTGCTTCGACACATGGCCGGCGGTATGGATATCGTCGAGGAAGATCTGGTTCTCCACCTTCGGCAGCCCCATCTCCAGCGCCATCCGGCCGACGACCGAGCGGTAGTTGGTCTTGCTGTCCACGAAGAACAGGCCTCTCTCCCGGCATACGTCCAAAATAATCCGCATCACCCGCTCGTCGCCGGTGACCTTCGAGCCCATATGGTTGTTGATGCCGATGGCATACGGCACATCGTCCAGCGCCGCTTCGACCCGCTTGCGCACTTCGCCGTCGCTCATGCGGGCCAGCACCGCCCCGGGACCCAGCCATTCCGGCTTGCCCTGCCGGGGCTCCATCGGCAGATGCAGCAGCACATCGTCGCCCCGCTTGTGCGCGCGGGCGGCGTCGGCCTGGGTGGTCGGCAGAAAGGGCATGACCGCCACCGTCAGCTTCACCGGAAGCTCGAACATCTCGTCGGTGCCCTTCATGCCGTTACCGAGATCATCAATGATGATCGCCATCCGGCTAGGGGCGGGCCGCTTCTCTCCCGGAACCGGAGTCGAATCCGGCTTCGCCTGATCCCGGCCTGGGGCCGCAGCCGCCGCCGAAGCAAGCTCAACCGTACTCTCCTGTGAAACGCCTGCACGGTCTGCCGGGCCTAGCGCGTAAGCCGCCGGCCCCATCCCCATAACCGCGGCGGCCAGAAGCAGCGCCGCCGTCCATTTGGCCCCAAGCCGCAAGCCCCGTCCCCTTCCTTCGTCTCTGCTCGTCATCCCGTCTTCCTCCTTCTGCCTCAAGTGAAGAATGTTCTGCCTGTAAGGCTCATTCTTTGATTTCGGCGAAGGAAATATGTACGGGCCCTTACGGCCAAGTAATGACAGGTCTCCTCATCCGGTACCCTTTTTATTCCAGATATCCGGCGACCTTGACTGCCCGTTCCAGATCTTCCGGCCGGATGCGCAGCGTCGACCCGGATACTCCCGTCCCGCCGTATACCGCCTCATAGCGGAACAAGCCGCGATGCAGCACGACGGGCAGGCCGGCTTGAATCAGGGATATATCGCCTACCCTGCTGCCTGTCGCCGTCTCGGCTTCGGCCGGAGAAGCCATTTGCACCGTCTCCGCTCCCAGCACCGGCTTCAGCAGATCCCAGTCGATTGGCCCGCAATCCCCCGGAACAATCAGAGCAAAATAGCCCTCCGAACTTACTCCGATCAGCGTCGGAGCCGTCTGTCCCGGCTCAATGCCGAAGAAGGCCGCGCCTTCGCGCGCGCTTCGGATCGGCTTCTCGTGTCGGATAATCGCATAGTCCGCTCCCTGGGCGTCCAGCTTGGCCCGGAGGCGGTCCAACCGGCTGTCTTTATCGTCGCTCACCGTTTATTCTCCTCATTTCCTGTTAACTTGCGAGACCAGCAGGCATTCTCCATAAGCCTCGCACCAGGCCGGGATCATCGCCCGGACCAGCGTCTGGAACAGATCCAGACTCACCGCCTCAATCCCATTCATTCTGGCAGCCCCCTTCTATTCCTTCTGTTCCAGCCGGTACACCGCGCCGTTATCCATGAGGCCCCGGACAAAAAGACGCTCATGCCCAGGGTCCTGCTTGAACTCCATGATCCAAGTAGGGAAGACCCAGTCCATCCAGGTGCGCCGGCCTTCAACCGCAATTCCGACCGTATTGCCGATGCTCTTCCGTTCCGAGTCTTCCACCACGCCGACCAGCCGGTAGACCCTTCCGTCACGCCATAGCAGATTTCCCTTCTTCTCGTAACGGTCGGGTCCGGTACGCGTATGGACGGCATACCCGCCCGCTGCCATCAGTACGGTCAGAAGAAGCAGCAGGGCTGCCGTTCGTCTCCTTATCTTCATCCGGTTCCGTTCAGATTTTCCGGCCCAGATAGAGCGCATGGTTGCTGATTCCAAGCAGCGACGGCTCTTCGCAGGTCTTCAGGTGATACCGGCTCCAGACTTCGAATTGCGCCGCATCCAGACCGTCAATGACTTCCTCCATCATCATGCCGACGCCGTCCGCGGCCGCATGCGCCAGCATCACGGTCTTCCCATCCGCGAACATGCGCTCCATCTCCTCGGGGGTGTGAAAATAAGCGTCGGTCCAGAAGCAATCTTCGTCAGCCGAGCGGATCTTCCCCTCCTCCGCAATACGGGCCATCCAGCTCTCGGTCAGATAGCTCGTGCTTTCTTTCACAAGATAAGGGAATATAAAAGACCGGTTAATATAGGCCACCGCCAGGACGCCGCCGGGCTTCAGAACGCGAAGCGCTTCCTCTGCGCACCGCCGCCGGTCCTCCGTCTCCGTCAGATGATACATCGGCCCCAGACAGAGCACGGCATCATAGCTCTCCGACTCATAACGCGACAGGTTGGTCGCGTCGGCCTGCTCGGCGGATATTCTCCCTTCAAGGCCGCTTGCAGCGATTCTGGAGACCATCTGTTCCACATGCTTCGGAGAAAGATCGGTAGCCGTCACCCGGCAGCCGCGGGCTCCGTAATACAGAGAATAAATGCCCGCACCCGCGCCCAGCTCCAGAATGGAAGCGCCCGGATCAAGATGCCGGTCCAGCAGATGCGTGGTGGTCATGAACTCCAACCTTCCTGTATTGGTCCCGGTCAGTCTATCAGCCTCATTATAGCGTTCATAGTACTCCGTCACCGCATTCATTCGTATTCTCCCCCCAAGTTCCTTCTTCTCTTTCACATGAATCCATTCGACATTGTCCAGTTTTATCCTTTCCTGTTCTTCGCTGAAACGAGAAGAAGACCCCCAATCTCTCTCACGGGATCGGGGATCTTCCTGCTGTTAAGGATAGTTAGAGCAGATCGTTAGGAATTAATCAGTTCGTTCTGTACCAAGAGCCTGCGGATCATAGCTGCCGCTTCGGCGCGGGTCAGATCCGCATTCGGCTTCAGCTCGCCGCCGCTGCCCTTAATCCAGCCGGCGTTCACGGCAGACGCAACCGCCTGCTGCGCCCAGGCGCCGACGCGCCCGCCGTCGCGGTATGCCTTCAGCACATTGGCTGCTCCCGCCTGCTCCTGCACGCCGCCGCGCAGTGCCGCCGCCCGGTTCAGAATCGCCGCCGCTTCGGCGCGGCTGATGGAAGCCGCCGGTTGGAAGCTGCCGTCGGCATACCCGCTTACCAGCCCGTACGCCTGGGCGGAGCGGACAGTGGCCGCATACCAGCTTGCTGACGGAACGTCCTTGGGCAGAGCGGCGGATTTTCCATCGCTCTCTCCGTTATAGAGCCCCAGTCCGCGCATCAGCACCGCCGCGAATTCGGCGCGGCTGATCCTGCGATTCGGCTGGAAGCGGCCCTGAACATCGCCCTGAACGATCATCCGCGAAGCCAGGTCGGAGACATCGGCCCGGCTCCAGTGCTTAGCCAGATCCGTCAGCGAAGCCTCATTCCAGATCAGCGTATAGAGACTGTTGCTCATGCTGTTGATGATCGCCGTATAGCTGCCGTCGGTTTCGCGGACAATCCGGGTCGGAATATGTTTCAGCACGCCGTCCTTCGACAGAACAGCTGCGGTCGTGATCTTGGAAGCATCGACTCCCGCCGGAACGGCAATGCTCCGTTCCACATAACCGCTGAACTGGTCAATATTGACACGCTGGCCGCCATACTCCGCTGCGACCGTGAATTCCACCGGCGTTGCCGCCAATGCTACGCCCTGCTTCCCGGCGGCCGCTCCCGCCTTCGACGCCGAAGCCGCGTCCGCTTCTTCCATCGCAACGGAGATGGCAATGTCGGAGAGCGAATCCGCCGCCTTCAGCTGCTCGGCTACCTTGTCGATCCGGATCATCTTCGCAGGCAGCACATAGGAAGCAAAAGCGGTCTTTACTTCCACTTCCGCTCCCTTGCCTTCCATTGCTTTGACCAGCGTTCCATTCAACACGCCGACCACACGGTCCGCCGAAGAATTCTCCAGGGCCAGCGTCAACCGGCTCTGATTCTCCTGTTCAATCAGCTCCAGCGCTTTCGTGTTGTCCACCTTAATCTGGGTGACCGTACGCGATCCATCCGCCTTGCTCGAAGCTTCGGCATACGATGGCTGCTCCTGCCCGTTCAGATATACCTTGACTGCGGCCGGCTTCGGGGTGGCCGCCGGCCCATTGTCCCTGCTGGCCGAGATGACGCTGACATTCCCCCCGGTAACCAGGACGGAGAGAATATCGGGAAGAGCATTCTCGCCGAAGGCGGAGCCTGCGAACAGCAGCTCTTCGGAATTGCCTGCCGGCAGCTTCAGGGCGGTCCCGCCGACCGGGCCAACCGCCTTCACTTCAACGATGAACAGCACCTGTTCACCTGCAAGGGGATGCTCCGCAGCGCTGCCCGCACTCGTGTCCAGCCAGGCGGCGCGGACGGTTCCTTCCTTGCTGTCGATTCGGGAAGTGAAATAGCCCTTGGGGTCCGAAGCGCCCAGCGCCGGGTCCGCATTCCCGTAGATCGGGGTGATGCCGGTTACCTGAATGCGGGCCGGATCATACTCGATCTGAACATTATAGGAAGAGACGCCCCGGGCCGCGACGATCTTCACCGGCACGGAAGCCGCCTCTCCCGGAGACAGCGACGTGTCTCCGAGGATCAGCCTGACGTCCGGCTCTCCCGCCGCCGCGGCTGCGGCGGGCGGGGTCCAAGCGCTGCCCAGAAGCAGCGCAGCCGCCAGCAGCATCAAGGGCAGCCCCTTGAGGATACGAAGTATTTTTGGCATGAATGAATTCCTCCTGATTCTCGTTCACTGAGTCCCTGAAGACTAGTTGGTGTGATTGCCCAAATACACGAAGGTTCCCGCCGGATAGGAATTCCACTGATTGAGCCGGAATACGGACGAACCGCCATAAGAACCCGGCTTGCGCACAAGGGTTCCGCCCGAAGCCATGAAGGGATTCTGTCCAGTAGCGGTCGGATCGCCCAGCACATCAATGACCTTCCCGGAAGCATCGGTAATGACCAGCGCATTCAAGGTGAAGACAGCCGGATCATAGCCGTAGAACTCTTCGTTGAAATACGTAATGCCCGTGCTGTCCATGGCGTCATAGAAGTTGCGGTCCAGCATGATATACAGCATGTTGTTCTGCCAGGAATGCGGATTTAGCTCTATGGAAGTCGTCTCCACTTTGTTCGTAGCCTTCATGTACTTGTACAGCACGAGCTTGTAGCCGACATAATTGGCATTGGGCACCGAGCTGTAGATTTCGAGCGCCTGCCGGCCGTCCCCCGCATTCAAATATTCCGAGAAGAACGGTCCCGGTATGGCCGGGGCGGTCGTGAAGGTCCAGCTGTTCTTTCCGTCCAAGGCGGAGCTGTCGGCGCCACGGTCCGTGATGAATGCGCCGGCATCCATCTTCACGTAGTACGACGTGCCGTCGGCCAGCACATTCGGCCGGATCGTCGCAGCGGTGCCGGATACGGTTACCTTCGAGCTGTCGCCCGCATCGATCTGCTGCACAAGACTGTCGTCCGAACTACGGTAGATCGAGATATTCTTGCCGGATCCGGCCGTAATCGTCTTGTCAAAAGAGACCGTCAGCGCCCCGCGCTTGTCCGCCGCCGCCTCGCCGGAGGCGGGAGACAGAGTCACAACCTTGGGACCGCTCTCGCCAATCACGGCCATTGCAGGCGACTGCGCCGGCTTGCCGCTCTGAAGCGCGCCGGATTTGGCCGTGACGCTGAAGTTCGGGACAATCTCGTCGAACGGCGTGCCGTCATAGTTCAGCATCAGGTAAGCACTGCCGCCGTCGGCATAGACCGCGTCCATCACGGTCACTCCGGCGGGAGCGTTGTTCAGCTCAAAGTCGCCGCTGCCCAGCGTATCCTTGAAGGCGTCTCCCGTTATTTCAAGCAGCAGAACCGCTCCTCCGTCGTGCATCATCTGCACGGCCGAGAATTCGCTGGCGGTATTCGCAGCCGTGAATCCGCGCGGGTCCGGGGTTGCGAAGCTCCAGGCCCCTTCGGTCAATCCTGCAAACGGGTTGCCGCTTGTGTCCGTCAGCGCTCCGGGCTCGATCTCGATGCCGTAGCGGGACAGTTCCAGAAGCCCCGGGTTCGCAATCGTTACACTGGCGCCGTTCACAAGAATATTCGCGGGATCATCGGCGGCATATTCGGCTACAACAGCCTGGGTGTCCAGATTGCGCACAATGATTTTCTTGCCCGCCTGCGCCTGTACCGGCTCATTAAATGTCGCGGTCAGAGCCGCCGAAAGGGCAACTCCGGTCGCGGATGCAGCCGGGAGCGTTCCGGACAGAACCGGTGCGATCGTATCCGGCGTCGAGAAGCTCCAGGCGCCCTCCCCGGACAGTCCGGCGAAGACGTTGCCTCCTTCATCCTTGAACGCTCCGCTATCCACCTCTACATAGTAGCCCGTGCCGTCGGCAAGACCCGGATTGGCGAGAGTCACGACACCGTCCGCAATCTGAACGGCAGCCGGATCGTTGGCATTATAGGTCGCCACAACCGTATGATCGGACGCGCGCATAATACGGATCTGCTTATTCACCGCCGCGGTTACTTTCTCGCTGAATTCCAGGACGAGAGGGGCCGTTCTTCCTGCGGCGGCCGATCCGCGTACGGGACTGAAGCTCGCCGCCGTCGGCGCTGTAAGATCCGGAACGCTGAAGTGCCAGCCGCTGTTGTCCGCGATTCCGGCAAAAGCATTCCCGGCCTTATCCGTCAATGCTCCCGGCTCAACCGTTACGTAGTAATCCGTCTTCTCCTGAAGCTGGAGACCGGTAAGCGTAACCGCAGTTCCTGCGACCGCCACGCGGGAAGAATCCGCCGCATCCATTTCAAAGACCGCGCTGTCGTCATCCTTCAGATGAATGATGATCTTCTTGCCCGCTACCGTTTGAACCGGTTCGCTGAACGTCATCTTCAGAGGTTCTTGGACTCCGGCGGCAGCGGTTCCGTTCACCGGCAGTGTCGAAGCGAGCTGCGGCGGAATCGTATCCACCATCGCGAAGCTCCAATCGGTGCTGCCGTCCAGCGCCGCTGATCCGTTGCCAGAGGCGTCCTTGAACGCTCCTGCAGAAATATTGACCTGATAGTGCTTGTCCGCGCTAAGACCCGGGTTCTTCACAGTGACCTGATTGCCTTGAACGGTCACCTTGGCAGCGTCGTCCGCGTCAATCGCCGCAGCTGCCGTCTGGCTCGCCATATCATAGACCGTAATCGTCTTGCCGGACACGGCTTCTACCGTCTCGCTGAAGGTCAGCACAAGGTCGCTGCCCGGAAGAACCTGCTGCGCGTGATTGGACGGGGTCCAATCGGTCAGGGCCGGCGGCGTGACATCCGCTACCGTAAAGTCCCAGTCCGAGGACCCGGTCAACCCTTCGGCCGCATTGCCCGCCAAATCCGTGAAGGTCCCTTCCGCCATCGTGACGTAGTACGTCTCCAACTCTTCCAGCGCATCCGGTTTGATCGTGACAACCGCACCCTGAACCGTGACCCGCGAGGCGTCGTCTGCCGGGAGGGTCTGGGCAACGCTGCCGTCGGCACGGTGCAGAACCACCGTTCCGCCCGCTGCCGCCTGAACCTGTTCATTGAAGGTCAGCACCAGACTGCTGTCTGGGAGCACTTTCTTCGAATGGGCCAGAGGCAGCAGCGAGGAGACCAGAGGGCCGTTCATATCCGGAGTGGTCAGGCGCCAGTCATTGGCATTCGTCCAGCCCGCGAACGGATTGCCCGCCAGATCGACAAGGGCGCCCGATTCAACCGTAATGTAATAGTCGGTCAACTCCTGAAGATCCAGGTTGCGCAGCGTAACCCGACTGCCGCTGAAGCCGATATGGGCGGCATCGTCCGCCCGGTATTCCTTGACCAGCGTATGATTAACAGTGTACAGAGCGATAACGCCGCTGCCGGCTTTGACCGGTTCGTTAAATTCAAGCGCAAGCTCTCCCCCGGCCTGCTGCTTCGTCAAAGCGCCGGAAGGCGACGGAGCCAAGGCCAGCTCCGGAGGAGCGGTGTCCGGTACAAAGGATGCCGAAGCCAGGGTAACCGGCACTCCCTGCGCGCTGCCGCCGGCCGCCCGCGGCGTCACCTCTGCGAACAGATAGAAGCCAAGATCCGCTTCCCCGATTCTATAGGACTTCCCGGAAGCGTTCCCGATCAGGGCTTTATCCGAACCGTCGGCCTGTCTCCCCCGGTACCACCGGTAAGAAGCGGCCGTCTCTGCGTCCTCTTCGGCGTCATAATAACGATATTGCGCCGTGAGTGTTCCCGTAACCTTCAGTTCGCCTTCCAGCCGTCCGTCCGCGATGCCCGGAGCATCGTTGACTTCCAGCAGATTCACGATATAAGTCGGGGCAACAGAGCTGCTCTTGCCCACATATCCGGTCAGAAGAGCCGTAGAATCCGCCAATGTGACCACGCCGTCCCGGTTAATATCGTAGAGGTTGATTTCTTTAGGCGTTAAAGGCGTTTTGCTGTTCACCAGCTTGGTAATATAGAGAGCATCCGCCGATGTGATCTGACCGTCACCGTTGATGTCGCCGGTCTTGCTGACATCGACCATCCAGGTATCAACCAGTGCTTCCGCGCCCGGCTTCCCGGCCCGCAGCTCAATCTCCGCCTTGCCGGCTGCCAGAATATTCAATACCAGCTCCCGGCCTTCAACGGAGGCTGTAACGGAACTGCTCTTCGATATGGCCGACCAAGCTCTGGAGCTGTCGAAATTCCAGGCCCGGTGTTCGCTCAGGTCCACGCGGATCGTCGTTCCGCCGGTCTGGATGGCGGTGCCGCTGGCGCTCAGCCAGCCAATGTCCACATTCCGGACAGGCGTGAGAATCGACGAGGCCGGAGATCCAGCAGCGAATCCTGTATTTCCGGCCGGCGCTGCGGCCACAAGGGCACAGAGCAGCAGCAGCTTCACTCTGAATCCCGGAGATTTGTAGCGTTGATTAGTGTCTTTCATCCACTGCCCACTTTCCCTTCCGAATTCCCCTCGGTGATGAAGGATTGATTACGGAGATTCCCATCCGTAACGTTGTTTGTCGGCAGATCGTGTGACAAATGTTATAGCCAATTTTATGATGTAAAAAATTAATTTTCCGCCCTCTCCGGACAACAAAAAAGAAGCTCCAGTCCAAGGACTGAAGCTTCTTTCGGAATGCGGTCGAGAGGACTCGAACCTCCACGGGGGGTTAGCCCACACGGACCTGAACCGTGCGCGTCTGCCAATTCCGCCACGACCGCGTATCATAGTGATTCCGGTTAACCGGCCACAAAAAATATCATACCATCTGCCCAAGCGAGACGTCAACCTTAAATTTATACAGATAAATTTGATTAATTTTCTGGATATTTATTGCTTTCAATTGCAGGAAAATGTATAATAAGAACAAAGGTTCGCATACTACAATTGAGGTGATATCCATGGCGATGATCGCGAAATTCGAGCCCGAGACAACCCGGGAAGAACTTGCTCTGGTTCGCAGTTACCTGCTTCTGACGTTTATTCATAAAGTATTTGAACGCGACTGCCGGACCATCGGCAAGAGCGGTCTGTTCAAGATGCCCCAGCTGTATATGGAGCTGATCTCCGTCGGAGCCAAGAAGACCGCCCTCATGCTGCAGGAAGTGAACCGGGAACTGGCTTCCCAGAACATCAGCATCACCACGATCCGCCAAGATCAGCGGGGCGTTGAAGCCGAATACAAATGCCGCGGTTATGTCGGCGAGATGAAGATTGACTGGCAGAGCTTCCGCAAGGAAATGACCCTGCGCATGCGGGCGTATCTGGGACTGGCGGGCGAATACTCCATTCTTGCCCGCGACGAGATGAAGACACAGCTGGCCGTGAGCCTGTAAGCCCCATTATATAGGAAGACAGAACACAAGCCGCCCGGATCGAGCCTTCGATCCCGGGCGGCTTATTCTTGCTTCTCGGCGCTGCTGCTTCCTCAATCAGAGTCGGTCTCGATCAGGTTCGGTCTCGGCTCCTTGGCCGGCATAATGAGATAGTCCCGGCTCAGCTTGACGACGTTCCGGTTCGGGCGGCGGATCATGACTTCCTTGTCATTCCAAGCCAGCACAATTCCCCGGACATCATTGCTATCCAGACCGTCCCGGACCACCCGCACCTTCTCGCCGGAAAGCCGGTAGGCGTTCAACTCTTCATCGCTGATCATAAGCTTCCCCCTCTCCGCACGATTAAAAAAGACCACAATGAAGGTCATTGAGGTCTTGTTAATATAACACGAACGTGAACGATCACGAATTAGATCAAAGCCTCGTTCTTCTCGAACCAGTAGTCCAGCACTTTCGCGGACATGACCCGTTCTTCCACATATTGAACCTGGTTGGTCGTGAACAGATCCCGCCAAGCGTAATCCAGTTCTTCGCACAGACCGGCAATGGTCAGCAGCTCGGACCAGGCTACATAGCGCTTATACCAGAAGAATTGAGGATGTTCGATCATATAGGGGTACAGATCATCAAAGTCCGTATGCTTGCAGTCGAGCGCCCGCTCGAAGTGATCCTTGGCCTCGGTTAGTTTATCAATAAAGAATTGCTCTGTCACCGGTTCTTTCCCCATTGTGACGCCTCCTCTCCTATGTCTGTCTTTAATTATAATGGAAAAAACATAGGCTGGAAAGTCGATGTTAAAAAATTAGGCAATGTTCCCGAATTCGTCAGAAATTTCATTCCTCAAAAGCAATCTGGCCGCCGGCCAGCGACCGGATGCGCACCAGCGATTCCACGCGAACCCCCTGCTCGCGGATCGTCCGCGCCCCCGCTTCAAAGCACTTCTCCACCACGACCCCGAATCCGGCCAGCTCCGCTCCCGAACGGTTAATGATCTTAATCATGCCGCGCGCCGCGTCGCCGTTCGCGATAATATCGTCGATGAACAGCACTTTATCCTCGGGCGAAATGTACTGGCGGGAGATCATGATGTCCGTCACAATCCCCTTCGTGAAGGAAGGCACCCGTTCGCAGAGCGCGTCGGGGTCGGCGAGCAGCGTTTTTTTGCGGCGGGCAAATACCAACGGTACGTTCATCTCATAGGCGGTTGCAAATGCCACGGCAATACCCGAAGATTCCACGGTCACAATCCGGGTCACTCCCTGATCCGCGAACCGGGCGGCGAACTCCCGTCCCATTTCCATCGTCAACTGCGGGTCCACCTGGTGGTTCAGCAGACCGTCCAGCTTCAGCACCTGATCGGATACGACGATTCCTTCCTCCAATATCCGCTTCTTCAATAATTCCATGACCCTCTGCCTCCATTTATTCCAAAATGCTTGCGTTCTCCCCCGCCCGTTCTCCGGCTTCTGCCGGAGTCGCGGGAGTCATGTCCTTCTGATCCCCATCATAACCTGTACTATATGCGGTGCACAAGCCATTCCGACAGGCATTCGCCGGCTGGCCGGCCTGCGCCAAGACGCCTTGGAGGGATTGCCATGAGATCGACTCTTCGCTCGCTGCAAATCGCTTTTACGTACATCGGCACCATCGTCGGAGCCGGGTTCGCGACGGGTCAGGAAATACTCCAGTTCTTCACCCAATACGGCCGCTGGGCCCTTCTGACCATCGTTCTCTCGACGGCCGCATTCGTCTGGCTGGGCTGCAAAATGATGTTGCTGGCCCACCGGATCAAGGCCCGCTCCTACGAGGATTTCAACCGGCACCTGTTCGGCGAAGGCGCCGGCAGCCTTATCAGCCTGTTCACCCTGCTGATTCTGATTGGCGTCAACAGCATCATGCTCGCCGGAGCCGGAGCCATCTTCCAGGAGCATCTCGGTCTGCATACCCAGACCGGCCTTATCTTGACCGTCGTCGGCTCCTACCTGCTGCTCCAGCGCGGAATATCCGGCATCATGCAGATGAACAGCATCGTCGTGCCGCTCATGCTGACCCTGTCGCTGGTCATCATCCTGAACACCTTCGGCACCCCGGACCCGCTCCGCTATATGCTGCTCGATACCGAGCGCAGCCCCTGGATGGCCTGGCTCTCGCCGCTTCTCTACACCGCCTTCAACCTGGGTATGGCCCAGGCCGTACTCGTGCCGCTGGCGGCAGAGTGCAAGGACGAGCGGACGCTGAAGCTCGGAGGCCTGATCGGCGGACTCGGCATCGGCTTCATGCTGATGGCGGCGCATTTTGCCATGAGCGCCCAGATGCCGGGCATCCTCCAATTCGAGATCCCGATGGGCAGCATTGCCTTCAGCCTCGGCCCGGTCGTCCGCCTCATCTACCTGGCACTGATCTTCATGGAAATCTTCAGCACCTTCGTCGCCGACATCTACGGCGTCTCCCTCCAGCTCCAGCAGCGGCTCCCCCTCCCCGCCAGACTCGTCACTCCGCTGCTGATGTTGATCTGCTACATCTTCAGCCAGTTCGGCTTCAGCTCGCTGCTGTCCGTCTTCTACCCCCTCTTCGGCGCTCTGGCGCTGGTCTGGGCGTTCAAGCTGATCCTGACGCCGCCCGTTCCGCCGGGCGGTGAGGATTATGCAGGGGGAGGCAGCAGTAAAGGGGTGGTGATGCCTGTGCCGGTGGTGCGGGAGAGGGAGAAGTAAGAGGAGCGTAGAAGAAGGGGATTAAAAAAGGCGGCCATCCGGGGGGATGGCCGTCTTTGAGGATATAGGGTTTGTAAAACGGGAAGATTAGTGCTTTTTCTTCATAGGATTTTAAGTCCTGAAACGGCTATATTGGCCCCTCTTCTACATGACGGGAAGACCGGGCAAAAAGCCTCTATCCATGCGGGTTTAAGGCTCTTTTTGGTGTTCCATACTCTCTATGTTCGAGGATTTGGATATGGAGCCATGTTAGCAAAAATGTTAGCAAACTGATTGGACAGGAAAGCATGCTTCTCCTACAATATTGAATAACCAAACATTTCTTATTATTTTTCCACTTCTAAAATGACATTTTCATAGCTCGAATCTAGGATCGCTTTGGGGTTTTGATTGTACCCAAGTTCTTCTTTTGTATATATAGGTACACTACTAGAAAGATAGTCTTTTAATAGCCTATCCGTAACATATTTATTATTACGCAGGACTTCTAATACATCACCACTTAATGCTTTAACTAAATGATGAGTCCATATTCCATTATTTAAGGTATCACTTGAATAAGAACTTTGTCCTGGTTGGCAAGATAGGAATGTTGCATAGTACGGAAATTCATTAGTTAGTAATACTAACTCTTCATCATTAATATCAGTAATTTGGCTACGTTCATTTTCATCCTGAAAGCTTTGTGCACAAGCATCAATAAATATAAGTGCATTTTCGCAATTTGATTTTTTTAAAGGATCAAGTAGAAGCTTACGTAAAGAAATTGCAGTTTCTGCAATATGATATTGATGCATGTCGTAAGTTGATAAGTAATTTGTAATACCATTGTGGAAACCATGGCCAACATAATAGAACACTAAGCGATCTTCTCTTGTTAAATAATTGAATAAGCCCCTCAAATCGTATTCCAAGCTACTTTTTAAAGCTTTCTCATCCATAAACATATAGATATCATCTTCATCGACATTCATAGTATTTTTTAATGTTTCTTTAAATTTTAGTGCATCATTAATAGCATACTTCACCCTTGATACTTGATTCTCGTCTCTTGGAGCATAGTTTTCTATTGCTATTATAATCGCTATGGTTTTTTGGGGCCTAGTAACATTCAGTTTAGGTTTATATTCTGATATCTTTTCTTCTAAGACACTGTTTGATTCTTCTCTGATGTATTTTTGGCTCTCCAATAATATATCTTCATTTGCCTTTTCTATTTTAATTACGAAAATGGACTTTCCCCGACTTTTTAACCAATTATAAGTTACTATTGGAATAGGTGAAAGAAGAGAAATTGCTTTTTTTGTAATTTCAACAATTTGAAAATCATTACTCAATCCAACAATTTCATTTACAACCGCTGATTTTTCTCTAATTCCAAAAATCAATGTTCCTCCATTTGTATTAGCAAATGAAGCAATTATCTTCGCTATTTTTTGTGGAACATATGGTACAGCATTAAATTCTAATACTTCAGATTTAGAATCATTAAGAATTGTTTCTAGTTCCGATTCTGTGATATCTATATTTCTTATAGGAATTCTATTGACTTCAGTTTTTCTTAGGAACTGTCCTAACGTTATTTGTTTAGGGACATTTATACCATCTTCGCACCAAAGTTCAGCGTCCACATATTCAAGAACATCAAATTCGGAGGTCGAATAAATTAATACATGATCATTATCTGAAGGTCTAGCTACTACAGTTATCTCGTTACCATTTTTCGTAATTCCACCAATAATGCTGTCTGCAATAATATAAGAATATGAACACTCGTATTCCGGCAATCTCTTCAAATGTTCTATTACATTAGCTACTGCTCTTGGAATACGTTGTTGGATATACTGTAATTTACTATATTCGTGCTTTGTAATATGAAAAAACTCTGGGGATATCTGTTTTTCATTAATTGCAATCTCAATATCTGCAAAAGAATTTATCTTTTGATTTTTTTCTTCAGCTATGAAATTACCACCTGCGTCTAGAATTCCCTCCGGTATGTTCAACTCTTCCTGAATAAAGTACTTTTGAATCTCGTTGACAGTAGATCTAAGTAAAAAATCTAATTTTTTATCATGACCTACTAGGTCAAAACAAACGCACAAAACTTCAGATAACCTTAGTAATACACTATTAGAGTTCCAAGGGTTTGTTACATAAAGGCTAGTTTCATTAAAATGAACATTAACGCTCTTGATAAAATTAATACCTTGATACGTAATTTTAAGATCTTCAGCCTGAAAAAAATTTAAGGTTTCAATTTTGCATTGTATATTCTCTATACTGATTCTTGTTTTAGCATCAATATCCTCATTTTCAATCCATATTTTAAAAAATGGAATAATACTATTCAATTGAGTTCTTAAGTCCGAACACTCTTCCTTTTGAGTGTGGACTAACTCAAACTCACTTTGTCTCAATAACTTTACTTTTAAATGCTTTAAAAATGTTTGTAGATTAGGATTTTTTTTATTTTCAGCATTGAGCGATATAAAATAATACTGATCTTGAAAAATAACTTCGTTGCCATCTAAGAAATACTTAAGAGTATTACATTCAGTGAATTGCCTCTTGGTATTCAATAAAAAACCGGCATCTGCCCATTCTTCAACTTTTGAAATATCATCTGTGCTCCAATTAGCACATTGAGCTAATAATGCGGAATAAACAGATTGAATTTTATTGTAATTCTCATTTTTAAGGAATCCATTATTATCAACATCTGCTGAAATTTTAGTAAGTAAAGTTAAATAATCCGACAATTCCAGGCTTGTTTTAAAATTAAAGAATGATTTCCAATCCGCAGATAATTCCGGACCTTTGAACACTTTTAAGTATTTTCCTGATATACCTTTTATCTCTTCGGTATTAAGAAACACAGAAGAAGAAGCTTCACATTCTCCTGAAAGAGTAGGAATGCATTTTAAATTTTTAACAAACCATGGGATAAAGTTTTCGATTTTATCGCCAGTTATTCGCCCATCTCTACCCTCGTATCCCCAATATGCAGTTGCTGGTGCTTTAATTATATCAGGCGAATAGTTTTCTATACAGTCAGACCAAAATTTCAAAGCAAAGGTAGAGTTATTTTCTGTAAGTTGTATAAAATTCATAGTTAACATATTACTAAAAACATCTGCTATAAAAGTACTATATGCAGGGGTAAACCGTTTATCCTTAGTTTCAAAATATTTATCATTAAAATCCTCCTTAATTAATTCTGCTCTTGACGTTTTCTGTGAATATGATAACGGTTTAATTCCTTCTTGAACCCCAAGAATTTTTAAAAAACGTTTCCATTCATCTTTTTCCAGGACATTTGTACAATATGATTCTTGAACAAAAATATCTTCTTCTAAAATTTTCTCAATTTCCAACCGTGGTTTATAATAATCAGAAAGATAACAATCTTTGGCTGGACACAAAGAATTTCTTTGGGTTAGTAGCTTTAGTCTTGATAGTTGCCTTATCAATTCTTCTTTAAGGGTTCCCTTTCTATATAAACTAAACAAATCCCAAACTGTTTGTAAGGCATTCTCGGGTGTTATATATTCATCGATTTTTGGCAATATGGTTTGGCTTATATAGGTAATATCTGTTTTTTCCTTTACTCCTAAACTCTCAAGCCAATGTCTACTTTCTAAATCTTCGAAAAGCCAATTCTGTAGATCTCGATGCAAAAAAGATAAGTCACTATTGGGATTATCCCAGTTTTGATCATCTGCTGTAGGAATACATACTTGGTATGGATAATTAATGCAATTTTTATGATCCCAAAGAAAAGGCATTTTAGTAAGTTCAACTTTCGAAATGTCATTTCCCTGATCAATTTCACAGATTTTTTTAAAGTGCTTTATAAGTTCAATATTATTTGAAATAGTATGTGTATCAGTAAAATACGTTGAAGAAAGGAACGCCTTGAGTTGTTTCCATTCAAAGCATGAAGAACCAAGCCTTTTAAACTCAAGAAAATAATTAGAATTTCCAGCGAATTTTTTCGCATTATTTTTATCAATATATTTCTTAATAGGTTCTTCTCCTATAAAGGACTTCTCAGATAAATGGGTGAAATCAACTATCGTTTCTTCAATTTTAATTAACTGCCCTTCTCTAGAAACAACAAATGGAATATTTTTCAGGGCATACTTAATACCCTCATTAAATTTCTTTCCCAACTCGTTAGAATGACTATCTAAATGACTATCTTTAGGTATTAATTGATATGCTTGAAATCGAATCTGAGTACTCACTAAATTTGAAATCCACTTAAAAATCTCAATGGCAATTGTTTTAAAAAGCCATTGGTTCCATTTTGAATCTACATGCAGAGATTCACGATTTGAAGTGGTTAGAAAACTTGAATTCACAAGTACTGGGAAATTGTATTTTGTCTCACCAGTTGGTAAATATGAATATATAAGTTTTTCTTGATTTGAAAGTTTAGCAATACCATCAAGCCCAATTCTAGCAGCTAAAGACAACTCTACAGAATCAGCCTTAAGTAATTTTTCAGGGATATTCCGTTCATCCTGCAGTACAGCTTTTAAATCATTAGGAACCGTTAGATTAATTGTATTTATTAACCACTCTACCTTTGGACTATTACCTTTTTGCAAAGTGATTTTACCCTCAATAGTTCTATCGATTTTAACAGTAACTAATTCTGTTATTTCAAAATTAATTTCAGAGATATTTTTAAGAAATAAGAACATGTTTAAGTTCTGAGATAGGCTTTGAACAGCTTGACTCGTCTCGTTTACATTCTTCATTTGAATTATTGTCGCAACATTCGCACCAATATATTCAAGAAATTTACTGATAGGTCCAAAAACTTCATGTGACTCTGTAAATATAGGTATTATTTGCCAAGGAAATTGAAATTCTCGGTCATTATTTTTCTCCCATGTTAGTTTTGGTTCTTCCCATTTCCATTCAAATGAATAAGAAGAGTCAAATCTAAAATATTCGCCTTTTGTAAATATCGTAACTTTATCAGATTGTCCAAAAACCGATTTAAAACCAATTCCTTTATAGCCAGTTTTCGTTATATCTGATTTTTTAGTTCCATTATTTACGTTGCAAATTCCTTGAAGATCACGAGTAGTGAATGGTTTACCTGAATGAGCAAAGACTAAACTATCACCAAAAATCTTTATCCAAACTTTCACATTCCCTTTTTCATTAGAAGAATCATCTGCATTTTGTAAAAGTTCATAAATAAATCGCTTAGAATCAGTATATAAGTCACCTGATAATGCATTAAGTGAACTAGCTTGGTTTACTGCTTGACTAGGGTTTGCATAATTAGTGTTTTCTGAAAAAATTTTTTCAACATCTTCTTTTAAACTCATTTGAATGTTCCTTTCATTCTTTTGCTTACGCGTTAGAGTTCACCTAATATGAATTAATAATTGATCGTTTAAACTGTTAAATTAATCCTTCTCGGGCCACCCCAACGGAATTAACCCATCAATCCCTTTTTTCCACTTTTTCTTCACCGCGTTAACATATTCAGGATAATTTTTAAAATATGCATGTTCAATAACAATAATCTGCAATGATTCTCCACGCTCCACTTCTTTAAAAAGGAGTTCAAAATACTGTAAGAGCGCCTCCCTATCCCTGTCCATTTCTTCATCAGCTATTTCAACCATTGAAGGCTCTTTATCTGATGGAAAATATGGTCGACTAAGTTGATCGATCAGTAAAACTCCCGGAACAGGTCGATCCCGTTCAAAAAAGTGTCTATGTAAAGCAAGAAGTATAGATACATGCAGACTTAAATAGTTTTCATCTGATCCTACATCTCTCATGTACTCTATGCGAGAGGGAAGTGATACGCCTGCTTTAAAATCTCTTAAGTTTAAATAAAGAGGGTTGTCTTTATATCTTTGCTCAAAGGGTAATTTCGATATTATGGTTTTTGCAATATCAGCTATCCTTCTTTCGGCATTTTCAAGGGCCTCTTTTCTTGCGTCAATATTAAGCTCTTCTCCTAGCGATTCAATTCTTTCTTTCAATCTAGGGATGTTTGTTTTAAATCCTTGCGTTTTCTTAGAAGCAACTTGACGCACAGAATTTAAGTACAATTCTATTTTCCCGATCAGACGATTTCTTCGGTCATTTAAACCTAGCCCCAACTCGTAGGAGTCATTATCTTTAATGAGTGCTGAAATCTCAGCTTGAATAACACTCATATTTTCTTCTGCAACTGCTAGAGATTCTTTTAACCAATTAATGTAATCATCAAGTTTAGGCCGTTCTTTTTCGATAGAACTTATATCTGAGCGAACCTTCTCAACAGATTCATTGATTTTTTTAATAGATTCGTTTTTTCTTTCCAAAGCCTGATTACATAATGGGCAGGACTCTGGTTCAACGGGATTTTTAAAAATATTGATTATTTCAAGTCTTTGTTTTTGACTATGTGTTGTGTTTTCAAAATGTGAAGCTGCATCAATGGATTTTTTTGCATAATTAATGCGTCTTTTGATAGAGATAATCTCACTCTGAGATTGTGAAAGCTGATCATATAAAGACGAAAGGGTGTCTTCTGCTTCTGTACTTGGAGACAATGGAGTCCATTTACTGACCTCTTCAAGCATCTCGTTAATCTTTAACTCAGACATACCTAAATTGGGTAAAGAGCTTAAACCAAGTTCCGCAGCTTCATATAAAAATGTATTAGCCTTTAAACTACTTGATATTCGTTCATCTTCAGAACTGTTTTTTTCTAAACGACGAAGCTCTTTTTGTAGACTCTTCAACTCAACTTCTTTAGCCATTGTTTCTTCATTAATCAACCCGAGATAGTATGGTAAAGCATCAATAATCGTCTGTCGTTTCTCATAATCCTCTGTTCCACGAATCAATATAGTTTTATTAATGATAATATTGTCATCCTGTAACAAATATGGGACTGCACTTCTCAAGCTAATTGTCTTACTGTCTCTATCACTATCATAAATCTCACTTTTCACGTCTCCAATTCCTAAAAGACGTTCAAACTGCCTAAGTGCCCCTTCTAAATTGGTTGATTCTGGTATACTATCTGCTGTATCTGGGATGGTCAAGTTCTTTCCCTTTAAGCAATGCATAGTAACGGAAGATTTCTGAGGTGCACGAGGAACCTTTCTAAACATTGCAAATTGGGTTTCATTTTTTCTCCAAAGCACTCCAACCCAAGAGACACTACGTCTCACATAAGAAGGAATGTGACATTCTTTTGAACCCAAAACGTAGTCAATAATCTCAGGTAGGGCGGATTTACCCGTCTGCGAATCCCCGGTAATGATGTTTACCTTTTCTAAATCAAAGGTTATTTCACTTCGTCTGTTATCATGACTATATAAAAATACTCCCTGAATGTTCCATCTTCTCATAAAATAACCCCAGACTAATTAAGATACTTGATGAAGATTCCATTTGAGACATCCAATTACCTAGTTTTTTTGATGCTGATGCTATTTCTTTAAGCTCGTCAGAAAGACTATTTACTTTCTTCATGATGAGTCCTTTATTAAGCGTAGTTAAAGTACCGTCATCTTGGAACTGTAAGATTTTATTGCTTACTCCAAAAATAATAGCTTCTTTTGAGATCGAACTTGTCTTTTCCACTCTCTCGCTGAAACGCAGTAATGTTTTTTGATTTCTAGAAACCCATGCATGTAATCCCGTAGCTGAATTAGTCCCTCTGAAGTCTTTTCGTATGCTTTCTGACAACATCAAAGGAAGGGGAAGAAAAAGCAAGAGATATGGACAACCTTGCTTATTATTGCTCTCATATCCCTGTAAAAAAGACCACAATACAAATGAACCTAATGCCGGATTAGTGATTGAATAAGTATCCGAGGAGATCATTGTTCATCACTCAACATTTCTTTGAATTTGGGGTGCCACCCCACCTTTAACTCCTCAGCCATCTGTTGATATGATCCATGAATTAAAAAGTGCTGTTTCCATTCACTCCGAATTGGATTGATATGTAGATGTGCATCAGAATACACCCATTCTAACAATTCTAACCCCTTTTTCTTACATAAAGATTCAGATTCTTCCAACAAGTCATCCTGCATAGGGCCATGCCTATCAGACCAGGCTTCCAGTAAGACACTGTCGTATTCTTCAAGTTCGAAAACATTTAAAATGTCATCCGTAATCCATTTTTCTCTTTGATTCCTTGCCCGCCATCTTGCAAGTGCAGCACGCTTTTTCCGACTGAAACCTCCATTAACAATGTCAATTTGTTTTTCCATAAAACCACCAAATTCGGGTTCAAGGCTGATAGGTGTTTGCTTAGAATAATCATCAGGTAGATTATTATCCTGAAATTGTCCTATCAAACTTTGCAACTGAAATAATAATTCAGCTTTACGAATAGGTTGTTTAGGATTTAAAGACCTCATGTCCCACCATTCCAGTAATCGATTAGCTATTTTCGATCTTAACTTATTCCCTACCATATCTTCTAATTTTTTAATAACTTCGCTGTAAACCTGAAAAATGTGAAAATTATTTGAGCGAATTGTTATTCTATCAATTAAAGAGAGACGATCCTCCGGAGATAACCCCATAAAGGATTGGCACCCATGTATCTTTGTCTCAAACGGCAGGATCTCCGCTTTAGCTAAAACTGCCTTCTCTCTTATATCGATCACTCGTTGTGCTTCCTCAGCCATCAAATCAACAATGTCCTGTCTTTGTCCTTTACCTTTTACTAATTTCTCTAATGGACTATCAACAGAAACTGTATCATTCGTTACAAAAAACAACTCATGTTTGTCTATGGAAGCAAATCGAGACCAAATTCTTATTGTTTTCCAGAAACCATCATTTTTGATTGTAAGAGAAGAAGGACGATTCGTTGAATGTTTTAACTGATATAGCTTTGTAGTATCTCTTCCTTTCAAAACAATATCATCATCAGCTTCTATGTAGACCTCATCCAAATCATCTACTGATTCATTCCATAACACAATCAAGGCATAAAACGGCTCAAATCGATAACCTAAGTAAGGGGCTTGAGCAGAGTGAATACTTGTTGACAGGTTAGCCACCTCCTAAAGAACCATGGATAGACTTTAGAACTAAGTCAAAATACATAATTCGTCAATAATCTACCATCTCCTTCCAAACACGCGTTCTATTTAAGGGAATTATGTAAATATGGCGTAAATTTGAAAATTTCAAATCTATATTATACATACGATAACCAGAAATCTTTTGGGAGGTTAAACATTATGCAGAAAGCTGGGGAGAATGATCTGAGGCAATTAGTATCCGAATCACTAAGAGAAAGCAACGACAGCTACACAATTCAAGAGCTTTTCGAGCGCTTCCCTACGGCTTCAGAACTAATGGATGTATCCGAGCAACAGTTAGTATCTATAAAAGGAATCGGCAAAGGAAAAGCCCGGCAAATTACTGCTATGCTTAAGCTTGCTAAGGCACTCACATACCCGGAGCAGTCTAACAATGCTATCCGAAATCCCAGAGACGTTTATAATCTCCTAGAACCCGAACTCCGTTTTGAACAAAAAGAACACTTCATCTGCCTTTTCCTCAATACCAAGAACCGTCTCATCTTCAAAGAAGTCATCTCCATAGGCTCTCTGAACGCCGCCATCGTTCATCCCAGAGAAGTATTCCATGCAGCAATCAAACGCTGTAGCGCCTCGCTCATTTGCGCTCACAACCACCCGAGCGGAGACCCGGAGCCGTCAATTGAAGACGTCAATCTAACAAAACGGCTCATAGCCGCTGGGGAAATCATTGGAATACAAGTCCTTGATCATATAATTATTGGCGGAAATCGCTTTTACAGTTTGAAGGAGCACGACTTGATATAATCCTATCTTCACCTTGTTAATTTGTTAATGTATGTTCCTCTTACTAAAAACCTCTCCATAAATACCTCTGGCATTTGAATTGCCATACCCTGTATTAATTCATGGTTATAACCACTTAAATCCTCACTATATCCTGTTGAGCATCCTTCCAAAAAATTCTATCGTTTTGTTAGGGGTGAGGGGAAATTGAACAACATGGAATTTATCAGAGAAAGAATCCGAATTCTGCGCACTGGTAAAGGACAGAGCCAGGAACAGCTGGCTTTGAATGCAGGAGTCACTTTTTAATCAGCAATTGTATACCACTCCTGAAATTAGAAATAACCGAGTTATGATTCGTATCGCAAACGTGAATTTTAGTCACAAATTTATTCATGTTCCACGAAGCCGATCCCTTCTTTTGTCTTTTAAAAAAACAATATTGATTTTCGACACAGAAAAAAGGCAGCCGTAACGACTGCCTTTCTTAAATCCTCTTAATATGTCTCTTCCCCCTACACCGCCCCCACCTGATACTGCAAATAAATCTTCTTCAACTCATTGGCAACGCGGGTCAGGGAATACAGGGTCTTGGCTTTCTCCCAGGCGGAGCGGGAGAGTTCGTAGCGGTAGGCCGGGTCGGAGATGACTTTCTCCAGCGCGTCGGCCAGGGCCGGGACGTCGTCGGGCTTTACGAGCAGGCCGTTGACGCCGTCGTCGATCTGCTCGGGAATGCCGCCGACGTCGGTGCCGACCAGCGCCAGGCAGCTCAAGGCGGCCTCGGCGAACACGGAGCCGAAGGCTTCGGCCCGGGAGGGCAGCACGAAGATGTCGAAGAACGGCATGAACTCCTCCGGATGGAGGGTGTAGCCGTAGAAGATGGTCTCGTTGTAGATGCCGAGCGCGCGGGCCTGATTCTCCAGCTGCCCCCGGAACGGGCCGTCCCCGATAATATGCAGCACATATTCATGGCCGCGCCGCTTCAGCTCGCCGCAGGCTTCGAGCAGCACGTCGAGCCCTTTGGCGGGTACAAGCCGGGTGACGGTAACGAGCTGCGGAACGTCGTTGTCGTGGGCGACGGGCTTGAACCGCTTCTCGTCGAAGCCGTTCGGGATGATGCCGATGCGCGACGGATCGGAGATATACTGGCCGAGATAGCCGGCAAAAGCGGACGACACGGTCAGCAGCCGGTCGCTGATCTGCTCCAGTTCCCGATAGATGCAGGTCAGGAACTGATGCTCAATCCCGCCTTCCTGAATGGCGCCGTTCAGAATGAGCTCGCGCTCATAGCTGGAATGGACAGTCTGAATGAGCGGAATATGCGGAAAGATCTTCTTCATGGCCATACCGGCAATCGGGTGATGGGCATGAACCAGGTCATACGGCTTGCCCTGCAGCAGGCGGAGCCGCGTCCACCAGAGGTAATCCCGGTACGTCTGGATATATTTCCGGACCACGGGGCTATCCCCATAGAGGGTCCAGTCGAAGGTCTCGAATACGATGTCGTCTTTGCCTTTTCCCCGAATCCGCTTGGGCAGCCAGAACAGATCCATCTCCCAGCGTCCGGAGCGGAAGCGTTCCTGCAGATAGGGTATCATGGACGAGACGCCGCCGGGCTGCTCCGGCGGAAAGAAGAGCGCTTGCAGCAGATTCATACGGTAAGTCCCCTTTTCGATAGCCGTCTGATTTCATATTACCGGGATAACCGGCAGGCGGCAACCGACAAAACCGTAACCCGGTCCTTTTCGGGACGGCTGCCTCCGAGTTATGGTACACTGCACAATAGACATGATGACACTGTCATCCGTACCCTTGCTTAAGGAGACTGCCAAGAATATGAACATGAATACGCCACTGCTGCCCCCCGCCTTCGTCAACGCCGTCCGCGAACTGCTCGGACCCGAAGCCGAGGCGATGCTCGATACGTACACAGAGCCGAGAACCCAGGGTCTGCGGATGAATACGCTCAAAAGCGCCGGAGGCGCCGGCGCGGCGGCCGCGGCCCGCGCTGCGGATTTGTTCCGGCTGGAACCGGTGCCCTGGTGCCCGGAAGGCTTTTACTACGAAGACCCGGTCCGGCCGGGCAAGCATCCCTACCATGCCGCCGGGCTCTACTACATCCAGGAGCCTTCCGCCATGTCGGCGGCCGTACTGCTGAACCCGCAGCCGGGCGAACGGATCCTGGACCTCGCTGCCGCGCCCGGAGGCAAGACGACGGCCATCGCGGCCCGCATGGAGGGCAAAGGGCTGCTTGTCTCCAACGAGATTCACCCCGAGCGGGCCCGCATTCTCGCCGAGAATGTCGAGCGGCTCGGCATCGCCAATACGGTCGTGACCTGCGCGACCCCGGGCGAGCTGGCCCGCCGGTTCCCCGAGCGGTTCGATCGGATCATGCTGGACGCTCCCTGCTCCGGGGAAGGCATGTTTCGCAAAGACCCGGGCGCGATTCAAGAATGGTCGCCGGAGCATGTGGAGCTTTGCGCGGCGCGCCAGTGGGACATCGTGCAGGACGCCTGCCGGATGCTGAAGCCGGGCGGAACGCTCGCTTATTCCACCTGCACCTTTAACCGGGCCGAGAATGAAGAACTGGTCGCCCGCATTATCCTCGGCTGCCCGGGGATGGAGCTGATCGAAGCCCACCGGCTGTGGCCGCACCGGATCAAGGGCGAAGGGCATTTCATTGCGCTGCTGCGCAAGGGCCCTGAAGAAGACCCGGACGCCGAAGCGTACGAGCGCGCCGCCGAGGAACATCCGGCAGCGGCCCAAGCGGAGCGCCGCGGCCAGCGCGGCGGCAAGCCGGGCCGGGCCGGGAGCCCGCGCGTCCCGGGCCAGGCGGCGGAAGCGCTGCGCGCCGTCCGCGAGTGGGCGGCGCAGGATGCGCCGGGCCTGGAGCTGTCCGGCGTGCCGCTGCTCTTCGGCGAGGCGCTGTATCTGCTGCCGGAGGATTTCGCCGATCCCCGATCCGGCTTCGCGCCGGAGCAGCTCAACGGCCTGAAGACTCCCCGGCCGGGTCTGCATGTCGCCCAGCTCAAGAAGAACCGGATCGAGCCGGCCCATGCCCTGGCGATGGCGATGTCGCCGGAGCAGGCCGCCCGCACGTTCAATCTGGCCGCAGACGCTTCCGAGACGGCGGCCTGGCTGCGCGGCGAGAGTCTGCCCGTAGAGGCCAGCCTGCGCGGCTGGTGCCTGGTCACGGTAGACGGGCTGCCGCTCGGCTGGGGCAAGGCCAGCGGCGGCCAGCTCAAGAATCATCTGCCGAAGGGGCTGCGCATTCCCTGAGGCAGATGATTGCTCTGGAAGTTCCGCACAGGTCCCCCGGACCGTGCGAAAGCCTTATTCACGCGCAAAAGCCCGGCGAAGAATCGCCGGGCTTTTGCGCGTACCTGTGAGAAGAGAGACATTTAGTTCAGCGCATACTCCAGCAGCGCCGCCCGCACCCCGTTCTCGTTGTTGCTGAGCGTAACCGCATCGGCCGCAGCCTTGACCTCGACCGGCGAATTATCGACGGCAATTCCGAGTCCCGCATACGTCAGCATGGAGATGTCATTGAAATAGTTCCCGATGGCCAGCACTTCCTCGCGGGGAATGTCCAGCCGGGCGGCAAGCTCCTTCAGCGCGTTGCCTTTGGAAGCCTGCGGATGCATAATGTCGATGAAGAACTCCCCGCTGCGGGTAACGGTGAAGACCGGGTCCCACAGCCCCCAATCCTTAATCGCCTGCTCAATCACCTCGCGCTGGGCGAAGGCGGTGAACTTGACAATCGGCTCGGCGACCTCCTCCCAGGAGGGCAGCGTCGCCGGCACCAGCTCCAGATGCTCGTACATGTACATCGCTTCCTGGGCCAGATGCTCGACATTGTCCACATAGAGATCGAATGCCGTATTGACGTCAAAATGAATGCCCCGTTCCCGGCAGTACGCAATGTACGGGTCCAGTCCCCGGGCATCCATTCCGTATTGATGCAGCACTTGGCTGTCCTCGACCGCCACCGTAACCGCGCCGTTGTCGGCAAGCACGTAGCCGGTCAGTCCCATTTCCTTCATAATCGGAATCGCATTCTTCGGATTGCGGCCCGTGCACAGCACGATCCGGCTTCCGCGCCGGGTCACCTCGGCGATCGCTTCCTTGTTCGCTTCACTGAGCTGATGCTCGTCGTTCAGCAGCGTTCCATCGACATCCAGGGCAATCAGTTTGTATGTCATGCTCCACCATCCCCTTGCTCTCTTTAGTCTTCCGGCAGCAGAAGCGCCATCTCTTCCGCAGTCAGTTCCCGGCAGGCGCCGGCGGGCAGGGCCTCGTCCAGCATTAGCCTCCCCATCGCCACCCGCTTCAGGAAGACGACTTTCTTGCCGACCGAGAGGAACATCCGCTTGACCTGATGAAATTTCCCTTCGGTGATTGTCAGCGAGATGCGGCTGATTGTCTGGTCTCCGCGCCGCTCGCGGGAGAGAATCGTCAGCTCGGCGGGCTGCGTCCGGTAGCCGTCCTCCAGCGTTACGCCTTCGGAGAAAGCCCGGACATCCTCCGGCCCCACGTCGCCCTCCACATCCGCTTCATAGGTCTTCGGCACATGCTTGCGGGGAGACAGCAGCTCATGGGCGAGCTGACCGTCGCTTGTGAGCAGCAGCAGCCCGACCGTGTCCTTGTCCAGCCTTCCCACGGGAAAAGGCTCGAAGACCGTATAGCTGCGGTCCAGCAGGTCCAGCACGGTCCGGTCCCGCGCATCTTCGGTAGCCGACAGCACGCCCGCCGGCTTGTTCATCATCAGATAAATATGTTCACGGTACAGCACGCGTTCCCCGCCGACTTCAATTACATCGACCGCGGGGTCCACATGCACCGACGAATCCTTGATTGCCAGACCGTTGACCCGGATTGCGCCCTGACGGGCCATCTTCCGCAGCTCGCTGCGGCTTCCGTGCCCCATATGGGCAAGAATCTTGTCCAGCCGTTGGGTGCGCCCCCGGCCTCCGGCCGTTTCTTTGCTCGCCATCGTCTTACGTCCACCTCCATCCGGCAGGATATTCGTTCTTCAGCACGCCGTCCTGCCATTTGCCCCATCCGGCCGAGTAGCCGTCGATGCAGACGAGCACATAGCCCTTCGGCTCCGCTCCGTCTGCAAGCGCCAGCCGTTCCGGCGGGACTGTCAGCGTCTCGCCCTTAAGGTACGAGACCGCCTCCGGGCTGCCGCTGTCCAGCGACAGGCTGCGTCGGCTCTCTTCCCCTTTCAGCGCTGTGGCCAGCGGATGGCCGGGAATGAACCGGCCCTTCCGGGCTTCGCCCAGATACCAGCCGGGGCGGACGGTCTTCAATCCGTCCAGCGCTTCTGCGGGCAGCGGAGACAGGTACAGATGGCCGCCGAAGCGGATAAATTCACCGCTTGGAACAGCGGTCAGCTGCCCCGCAGCGAAGGCGGCAAAAAGCCCGGCGGCATCGGCGGCGCCAGCCACCTCTCCCGCTCCGCTTCCGGCGCGACGGACGCTGCCCAGCTGAGCGCCCCGGGGACCGGCCTCGGCCCCCCGGCCCTTGCCGCCGCCTCCGCTCCGCCGGTTCTCCCGTAGCGGACGGACGGCCAGGGAACGGCCGTCGTCTGCTCCGCGGTCATTCCCGGCTCCCGTTCCGCTTCCGCCAGCGGCGCCTGCCCCGGCAGCGGGAAGTTCCGAAGGCGCCGCGGAAGCTGCTCCATCCCGATCCTTAACCAGCACCGCGAGAAAATGCCCCTCGCCCTTGATAAGATGCGGCCACAGCCGGGCCGCCTCCGGCAGAGGCGGGAAGCCGGGCATCCAGCCCTCCGCGCCAAGCGCCGGCACCGCCCGGAATTCCGGATGTCTCGCCAGGAAGCCCGCAATGCTGCCTTCGTTCTCTTCCGGCGAGAAGGTGCAGGTGGAATACACGAGTCTTCCTCCCGGCGCCAGCGCTCCGGCGGCGGCTTCCAGAATATCGCGCTGCATCCCGGCGTAGCGGTCCGGCGACTCTTCATTCCACTGGCGGACCATGTCCTCGTCCTTGCGGAACATTCCTTCGCCCGAGCAGGGCGCATCGATCAGGATGCGGTCGAAGAACGCCGGGAACGCCGCTGCGATCCGCTCGGGACTCTCGTTGAGCACTACGGCGTTCCGCACGCCGCACAGCTCGATATTCTTCGCCAGCGCCTTCGTCCGGTCGGGGTGCAGGTCATTGCTGACCAGCAGCCCTTCTCCGGCCAGCTTGGCCGCAATCTGCGTCGATTTGCCGCCGGGAGCAGCGCACAGGTCGAGCACCCGGTGGCCGGGCTGCACATCCAGCAGCTCCACCGGCGCCATGGCGCTGGGCTCCTGGATATAATAGAGGCCCGTGTGATAATACGGATGCTTGCCCGGACGGGCGCTCTCTTCCGTATAGAATCCGGCGGCGCACCACGGAATCGGCTCCAGCCGGAACGGACTGATCGCCGCCAGCGTCTCGGCCGGCACCTTCAGCGTATTGACGCGGATGCCGCTGTACGGCTTCTGGCTGTAGGTGGCCGCAAATGCCTCGTAGCTCTCGCCGAGCAGCTCCTGCATGCGGGCCGTAAATGATGGGGGAAGCTGTGCTGCCATACCCGTCCTCCTGATTCTAATTGCTTCGCTTTCTTGATCCTGTTAAAAGACAGACACCCTTGCGGGTGTCGTCGGCTTGCTATGCATTCAATCCGGCTTAATCCTGCTTGCCGGCCGGGTTCTTCCGGCGGCGGGGTCCGCGCTGCTGCGGAACATTCGGCGCCAGCGTCCGGGAACGCAGCGACACTTCCTTGGCCAGCGCTCCGTCCACGATCTCGATGTCGAGATCGTAATAGGCGAACGGGGCTTCGGCGCCCCGTTCCACGGCCTCCAGCCGCTGTGCGTACGCCGCGCATTCGGCTCTCAGCTTCCCGAGGTCGATGCCGAGCGTTACCGCCGGGTACTTCTCCAGCCGCCCGGCCGAGCTTGCCAGCATCATCCGCGCTCCGCGCACGTTGCCGCTGCGGTAATGGTAGAGTCCGACCGCAGCCTGGAGCAGCCCCTTGTAGAGCGGGTCCCGCTCCCGGGCCAGCCAGAGCTCTTCCAGCACCTCATGGCACTCGAAGTAGTCGCGGTCCCGGTTGAAGTAGATCAGGTACGCGACGTACAGCGGTTCATAGGCCATCCGGACTGCCATTCTTCTTCGCCGCCGAGATCAGGGCGCGGACCTCTGTCAGCAGCTCCTTCATCGCTTCCATGTCCTGCGCCTGCCAGATTTCATTGAACCGCTCCTGGCTGGCGATCGCTTCGTTCACCAGGTGGTAGAAATAGAGCTGGTGAATGGCGTGCAGCACCTGGGTCGTCGTATTCGAGTTCTCCTCGAACGTCTTCTGCGCATCCAGAATTTCCTCCCGGATGCTGGACATTTCGGCGTCGAGGATCGAAGCGGCCTCGGCCGCCGTCTTCAGCCGCAGCCGAATCTCGTCCGGGAGGCTCTCCCGGTATTTATAGTTGAGCGAATGCTCGATCGTAGCCCAGAAATTCATCGCCAGCGTGCGAATCTGAATCTCGGCCAGCACGATCTTCTGGCCCAGCGCCGTCTGCACCGGATATTTGATAATCATATGGAAGCTGCGGTAGCCGCTTTCTTTATAGTTCGTAATGTAGTCCTTCTCGTACAGCACTTCCAGGTCTTTGCGCGCGCGGATCATCTCCGCGACCCGCCGGATGTCTTCGACGAACTGGCACATGATGCGGATGCCCGCCATGTCCTCGATGCCCGTCTCCAGATCTTCCATCTTCACATTGAGCCGCTTGGCCTTCTCCAGAATGCTGGACAGCTTCTTCACGCGGCCCGTAACGAATTCGATCGGCGTGTATTCCTCCCGCTTCTTCAGCTCCGAGCGCATGGTCTTGAATTTGACCTTCAGCTCTTCCACCGTCTGTTCATACGGGAGCAAAAAAGTGCCCCAATCCCTGCCGTCCATCGTCCTTCCTCCTGTCTGTAGCTGCTTCCCGGGCGCCGCTCTTTAGCGGTGATCCGCTCCGACCGCTTCCGAGATATGCCCGAAGCCGTCGCGCCGGAGCAGATTCCGCAGCCCGGCGTGCAAGCGCCGGTTCACCTCCGGCCCCTCATAGATCAGCGCGGTATAAATTTCAACCAGACTCGCGCCGGCTCTGATTTTATCGTAAGCGTCCCGGGCCGTAAAAATGCCGCCCGATCCGATGATCGGGAGCCGGCCGCCCGTCTGGCGGTAAATCGCCGATATGATCTCCGTCGACCTCTTCGCAAGCGGCCGGCCGCTCAGCCCGCCTGTCTCTCCGGCATGCCGGTGGGTCAGACCCTCTCTTGAAATCGTAGTGTTCGTGGCAATGACGCCGTCAACCCGGGCCTCCGTCAAGGTATGTACAATGCCTTCCAGTTCTTCGGAGGACAGGTCGGGCGCAATCTTGACCAGCAGGCTCTTCGGCCGGCCGCTCTTGTCCCGCTGCAGCTCCATCTCCTCCCGCACGCCCGCCAGCAGCGCTGCCAGCTCTTCCCCGTGCTGAAGGCTGCGAAGCCCCGGCGTGTTCGGGGAGCTGATGTTCACGACAAAAAAATCACCGTACGGATACAGCGTACGGATGCACTCGCGGTAATCGTCATGGGCCGCCTCGTTGGGCGTCGTCTTGTTGCGGCCGATATTCACGGCGACGGGGATGCGGCGGCGCGCCTTCTTCAGACGGCCGGCCATCGCGGCCGCTCCTTCGTTGTTGAAGCCCATCCGGTTAATCAGCGCCTCATCCTCCGGCAGACGGAACAGCCGAGGCTGTTCGTTGCCCGGCTGGGGCCGCGGCGTAACCGTACCGACCTCCATGAAGCCGAAGCCGATGCTGGAGAAGCCTTCGACCGCCTGCGCGTTCTTGTCGAGGCCGGCGGCAAGGCCGACGGGACTCGGAAAATGCAGGCCGAACAGATCGACCGCAAGCTCGGGTGTCTCCGGCACGCCGTACATCAGCCGCAGCGCGGATGAGCCGCCCGGCACTCCGCCGGTCTTCGCAAGTCCGCCGACGACGAGGTGATGCGCTTTTTCCGGGTCCATCTTGAAGAATAAAGGTTTCGCTACATAGGGATACAGCACCGTTCTCGCTCCTCTTGGGGTTCCAGGGTTTCTTCTTAATTCTAGCCGTTTCCGCCCCAAAAGAAAAGTTTTTGTCTGCCTCGCGCCCTTCGGCGGAGCGGCCCGGCGGTATGACCGGGAGTATAGTATTTTTGTTGAAAACGCATTACAATAGAGGGCGTACACGGCGTCTTATCCGATTTATGAGAAAAGGAAGGTCGAGTCCTATGTCAGCCAACAAACGCAAGCCCCCAACCCTGCAGCAGAAGAAGGAAGAGGTCAACCGCGGCGCCATTCTGTGGATCAGTCTCACCCTTGCTGCAATTGTCATTGCCGTCGGCGTTCTTCTGGTCGTCACGGGAAGCTGAATTGTAGACAAGCTGCATGCTAATTCAGCCAGCGGTATACTTTGCGGGGGTTGGTCTGATTCCCTGCATCCGGCAGATCCAGACGGTTCTGCGGATGCAGCGGCTCATCGGGCAGAACCCCTTTTGTTATGCTCACCGGCGTACCCCGGGGCGCCAGATCGAACAGTTCCTCGATGTCCGCCCTGCCCATCCGCACGCAGCCCAGCGACTCGTCCTTGCCGATGCTGTCCGGCTCGTTCGTTCCGTGAATGGCGTAATTCGTATCCGAGAGCTGCATGCCCCGGCTGCCAAAATCCCCGTCGTCCTTCCCGTTCGGATTCACGACTTTGTCCGTCAGCACAAAACGCCCCTCCGGCGTTCGTTCTCCGCCCAGCCCCACCTTGTAGTTGCGCAGAATCACATTCCCGCTGACCAGCGCCAGACGGTGATTCGCCTTGTCCACAATGATCTCAAGCGGTTGGCTGAAAAGCGCCCCCGATCCGCCTCCGGCGCCCGGCGGCCCGGCTTGTCCGTCCGCTCCGGCTCCGCCCGGAGCCGCGCTTCCCGGCGGCGCGGCGTTCCCGCCGCCGGAAGCAGACGCAGCTGCCCGCAGCAGGCCGGTCAGCTCGCGCTCCATCGCCGGCGTCAGGCCGGTCAGCCAATTGCCGGGGTAGTCCCCGGCCAATTCCCCGGCTCCCGCCGGCAGGCGCCCTTTCGCCGCCCGGAAGGCGGCGACGGCGCTCGCCAGCACGGCGCGCTCCTCCTCGCGCGCCTGCCACTGCGCCGCCGCGGCGGCGAGCCCGGCGTCCGGACGGCCGGGCGTGCACGAGCACACGGCGGCATCGTACGCCGTGATCGTGGTCTTGCCCCGCCCGTCCTTCTCGGCCGAGAAGGACAAGGGCAGCTTCTCGCGCCACAGCAGCCAACGCCCGGCGCGCTCCATGCCGAGGACCGCCGTCGTCTGCGGTCCCGGCCCGGTCCCCGGGCCCGCGAGCTGCGCAGCCGCGCTCGCGAAGCCCGCTGCGCCGGCCTCCCGCGCCGTGAACGCGGGAGCGCTCTGCGGCGCAGGCGCTGCGGCGGAGCCGTCAGTGCCTGCCGCAGCCTCGCCAGCCGGCGCAGCCGCCGGGACCGCGGCGACCGGCCGCGCCGCGGGGCCGCCGCCCGGAGCGGCCGCGTTCGCCGGGATCAGCGCGAGCAGCGCCAGGATCAGCGCAAGCAACGAGCGGCGGAGCCGAAGCCGGCGGCGCTCCTTCTCGCGCCCGGCTTCGAGCAGCCGCTCCTCGTAATCGCGGAGCAGGTCGGCGGGCACCTTGCTGTGCTCGAACGCTTCGTAGACGCCCCCCGCCTGGTTGAAGCAGTAATTCGCCTTGCCCTCCTGCCCGCTCTTCAAATATTCCTTGCCCAGCAAATACCAGGCCATCTTGTTCTCGGGATGATTCTGCACATACTGCTTGAGGTATTGCGAATTCTTCATGGCGTCCTCTGCCCTCCGCTCTCAAGGGGTAACAGCAAAAGAGACACCCCGCCGCACTTCCTGCGGATACGGGATGTCTCTTATTGGTCCTTTTGCCGGGCGAGGCAAAAGGAATCTTACTTGTTGAAAGGCTCGTCCGCAATCTTGATCGAATCGGTCGGGCAGCCGTCGCAGGCATCCTGAAGATCCTCGAACAGCTCGTCCGGAATTACGGTTACGCCGCGGTTGCCGTCATTCTCGTAGATGACTTCAGCCAGGCCTTCGTCATCGTAGTCATAAATGTCAGGGGCCGTCGCGCCGCATGCGCCGCATGCGATGCAGGTGTCCTTCTCGACCCAGGTATACTTCGCCATAATCTATTACGCCTCCTGTTATTCGCCAAATCATGTATGGTCCATCATACCTTAATTAGCGCCCGATTTCAACGACATTCTGGCGAACCTTACGGCTTGATCGCCGCTTTGCGCACGCCAGTCTGCCGTGCTCTAACGCTCTCCGGGATGATGGAGATTATCTTTCTGAAGCGACGTTCCCCGGACTTTGTCGTCCCGAAGAAGAGCGGATTTCGGATCGGCCAGCATGCCGGCCGTCAGCACGGCGTTCTCGCCGAACTTGTTGCGCAGCATGTCCATCGCCTTGTTCAGCGATTCCTTCTTCGGCTGGCGTTTGTACTCGAACAGATCAAGCTGAACCGCCGCTTCCTCCTTGGGCCGCAGACCGTGCAGCGTAACGCCGAGCAGACGGACCGGCTTGTCTTCCTTCCAGTGTTTCCCGAACAGTCCGCAAGCCGCCTTGTAGACATCCTCCGCGGATTCGGTCGGCGTATCGAGCTGCCGGGACCGGGTAATCGTCTTCATGTCCGGCGTGCGGATCGTAATCTGCACGCCCGAAGCCATCAGTCCCTGCCGGCGCAGCCTGCGGGCGACCTGGTCGCAGATGCCGAGCAGGACCGGGCGGGCCTCTGCGAGTCCCGCAATGTCGCCGGGCAGCGTAATGGTGTGCCCGATTGACTTGCTCTGCTCCGGCTCGGGATTGACCGGCGATTCGTCCAGACCGTTCGCCGCCCGTTTGAGCCAGGAGCCCATGATGCCGAAGACGTCGCGCAGCAGGCTCTCGTCGGCAGCCGCCAGCTGGCCGATGCTGTAGATGCCGAGCCGCCGGAGCTTCTCCGCCGTCTTCGCGCCGATGCCGAAGAGCTGTTCGCACGGCCGCTCCCACAGAACCGAAGGCACGTCCCGGAGGCGCAGCACCGAGATGCCGCTTGGTTTCTTGAGGTCCGAGGCCATCTTGGCGAGCAGCTTGTTCGGCGCGATGCCGATTGAGCACGGCAGGCCCAGCTCCTCGCGGATTCGCCGCTGAATCGTCTCGGCGATCTGCGGCGGTGTGCCGAACTGCTTCGAGCCCGTAATATCCAGATAGCATTCGTCAATCGAGACCGCTTCAAGCTGGGGCGTATAGCTGTAGGCAATCTTCATGAAGGCCGAAGAATACTTGCGGTAGAGCCGGAAATCCGGCTGGATGACCAGCAGCTCCGGGCAGATCCGCAGTGCCCGCTGAACCTGCATTCCGGTGGAGATTCCAAGCCGCCGGGCCGCGTAGGAGCAGGTTACAATAATTCCTTTGCGCAGCTCTACGCTGCCCGCCACCGCCGTCGCCTTGCCCCGATAGAGCTCCGGCTGCTCCGCTTCATGGACCGAGCAGTAGAACGCATTCATATCAACATGCAGAATGACTCTGCCGTTCAACGGATAGTAGCGGTTAACATCGTCCTCCGTCATGGTCTCACCTTCTTCCGGTCCCTCGCAGATCCGATTAAATCGATACCTTCTATTATACCACAGCAGGCGGCTCGGCGGATTCAGAACTTCCCTTTTGCTCTGCTCCTTATTCCCGCCGGTTCACTCTGTTACACTCCCGCGTTAAATGCTATAATGGATGAATTCATTCCCTTTGAAGGAGGATTCATAATGTCTACGTCCATCACCATCTTCGATACCACGCTGCGCGACGGCACCCAAGGCGAAGGTATCAGCCTGTCCGCAGACGACAAGCTGAAGATCGCCAAAAAGCTTGACGATCTGGGTGTGCATTTTATTGAAGGTGGCATCCCGGGAAGCAACAACAAGGACATTGAATTTTTCCGGAGGGTCCAGTCGCTCGGGCTTCGCGCCAAGATCAGCGCCTTCGGCAGCACCCGCCGCAAGCATTCCCTCGCCGAACAGGACGAGAACCTGCAGCGCATCCTGGCCGCAGGCGTGCCGGCTGCCACGCTGGTAGGCAAGGCATGGGATTTTCATGTGCATACCGCTCTGCAGACTACGCTCGAAGAGAATCTGGCTATGATCGGCGATTCCATCGCCTATTTGAAGCGCAGCGGACTGGAGGTCGTGTTTGACGCGGAGCATTTTTTTGACGGCTACAAGCACAACCCGGAGTATGCCGCCGCCGTGCTGTCCCGGGCGCGGGAAGCGGGCGCGGATTGGCTCGTCATGTGCGATACGAACGGAGGCACGCTGCCGGGCGAAGTCCATGAGATCGTCACCGCCGTCGGTCTGACCCTTCCGGGAGCGCCTCTTGGCGTGCATACGCACAATGACTGTGAGCTTGCGGTGGCGAACACGCTGGCCGCCGTCCAGGCGGGAGCGCGGCATATTCAGGGCACCGTCAACGGCTACGGCGAGCGCTGCGGCAATGCCAATCTCTGCTCTCTCCTTCCGACGCTTCAGCTGAAGATGGATTATACCTGTATTCCTCCTGAATCTATGGCCCAGTTGACGAATACGGCCCGCTACGTCAGCGAGATTGCGAATGTCAACATGCCGGTGAACCAGCCGTATGTCGGATCGGCCGCTTTTGCCCATAAGGGCGGCATTCATGTGTCGGCGATTCTCCGCGATTCCCGTACGTATGAACATATCGAGCCGGAGAAGGTCGGCAACAAGCAGCGGGTGCTCGTCTCCGAGCTCGCGGGGCAGAGCAACGTGCTCTCCAAAGCGCAGCAGATCGGACTCCATCTGGACCCCAGCAGCGAACAGGCCCGGAAGATTATCGACCGGATCAAAGAGCTGGAGCATCAGGGCTACCAGTTCGAAGGAGCCGACGCTTCGCTGGAGCTGCTGCTTAGAGAAGCGACCGGCGAGATCGACGAGTTGTTCACCTTTGAGTCTTTCAAAATGCTCGTAGAGAAGACCGCCGGCGGCAGCGTTGTCTCTGAAGCTTTCGTGAAGCTGAATGTCGCGGGCGAGAGCCTGTATACGGCGGCCGAAGGCAACGGTCCCGTCAACGCCCTTGACAATGCGCTGCGCAAAGCGCTCATTCCGTATTTTCCGTCGCTGCGGGATATGCACTTGTCCGACTACAAAGTTCGCGTGCTGGATGAGCAGGACCAGACGGCGGCCAAGGTCCGCGTCCTGATCGAATCCAGGGACTACCGCACAGCCTGGAGCACCGTCGGCGTCTCGGGTAACGTGATTGAAGCGAGCTGGGAAGCGCTGGTGGACAGTATGCGCTACGCTCTTCTCGGTCTCCATTCGCCGCAGCCGGTGCGGACCGAATTCGGACAGCGCGGCCTCGTCAACCATTAATCCTTTCTCAAGCCTCAGCCCTGCTTGCATAATAAGCCGCGGATGCGGCTTTTTCGCTTGTTTTCCAGCTATCGGGAGTGCCCTGGAGCGCTCTGCTCTACCGTCTGCTCCATCCGGCCAAGCGCCCGCCCTAGGCGTTCTTCATTCAGGCCGCCGACGATCACCTCGGTCACGACGCCGTTCCTGTCGATCAGGATGCTTGTCGGAAAGACCGTCCCCCGGTACAGCCTGTATACCGAACCGTCCGTGTCGTACAGAATCGGGAATTTTAATCCGTACTTCCGCACCATGCGCTCGGCGCTTCGGCGGTCGTCATATCCGGTTACGTTGATCCCATAGACGTCCAGCTTCCCGGCATAGGCTTCGGCAATCCGGTTCAGCGCCGGCGCTTCGTCCCGGCACGGGCCGCACCAGGACACCCAGAAGTTCAGCAGCACCGCCTTCCCGCGCTCGCCGCCCAGGCGATATTCGGAGCCGTCCCTTCCTTGCAAGGTAAAAGCGGGAGCCCGCATCCCCGGCTCGGGTCCGGTCTTCAGCTCTTTCCTTACCTCTTCGGCCGCCGCCGCTGCCGTCTCCTGCGCCGGCCGGGCGGCCAGCGCCGGAACGGCTCCGGCTCCGGGACGTTCCGATACACTGCGGCCGAGCAGCACGCCCGCCGCTGCGGCCAGAGCCGTCAGCAGGACCAGCCAGCCGCGCATTGTCTTCCGGTTCCTGTTCATTGGCGCACCATCCCTCCTTGTCGTTCCAGTGTCCCCGGCCGCGCCGGGTTTCAAACGGCACAGGCGGCAGCGCACCAAAAAAAGAGGATTTCGCCGGAGCGAAATCCTCAAGAAGAGAGAGGGGTAAAGCGATGACAGCCTTCCAGGGCGGGATTTCAGCCATTCGGCTGAAGCCCGCCGTACAGCAAGAGCTGGGGAAGCATCTGCTGACCAGTCTTCCGCACGAAGCCTGCGGCGTCCTGCTGGGCGCTGCCGCAGCGGGAGGCATGCGCATCGACGGCTACATGCCGATGCGCAACGTAGCGCCTGACCCGCTGCATTCCTTCGTTCCGCATCCCGCCGATTGGGTCCGGGCCGTGTGCCGGACCCCTTCTCCTGTCGGCCTGTTCCATTCCCATCCCGCTTCTCCTCCGGTGCCTTCCTCGGCGGATCTTCGCGGGCTGGCAGGATGGCAATCCCTCTTTGCCGTCTGTCTGATCGGTTCCCCGCCCGCGCAGCAGGGCGAGCTGCCGGTCTGGAGAGGCTACCGTCTGTCCAGCCGCGACAGGGACGGCAGCATTCCTTCAGGCATGGGGGCGGAACTTGAACTGGTTCCACTTGAACTGGTTCCGATTCCGGTTCACGTTCTGCTGAGATAAGCGTACAGGTCTCCCAGCGTCTCCACTTGGCGCCGCCGGGCGATATCTCTGAGGTAGCTAACCCAGAGCTCGGCGGTCATGCGCGCATCCGCCAGAGCGTTATGCCTGTCCCGGATCGGAATGCCGTGAATGGCCAGCAGCTCATCCAGCGTATAGCTGCTCCGGCTCGGTTCCAGCCAGCGGGCCAGCATCATCGTATCGAGCACCCGGTGCGTCAGCTGGACCTTGGAGGTCTTCCACAGCGCCGTGTTCAGGAACGCCTTGTCATGGGCACTGGCATGAGCGACCAGCACCCGCTGGCCGACGAATGACAGGAAGCGGTGCAGACATTCGATGAGCGGAGGAGCTTCCCGGGTCATTTCAGCCGAAATGCCGGTCAACTCGGTAATGGACGCCGGGATCAGACAGGTACAGTTGACCAGGGTATAGAAGGTCTCCTCCTGAATCTCCTGCCCGATGACCTTAACGGCTCCGAAGGAAATAATCTCGTCGCCGCCCTGATGCGAGAACCCCGTCGTCTCCAGATCGAATACGACGGTCTCCAGTTGGGACAGCGGCGTATGCAGCACTTCGGGACGCCGCTTCTCCCGCATGAGCGACCGCAGAAACGCCATCTGCTGGGCCGACTGCTGCGAAGCCGCCCCCCCGCGCATCGAGGCCAGGGCAGAGGGCATTCCTCCATGCCGCAGTGTACTCCAGAATCCCCCCGCTTTCGGTTCTTTCATAGCTGTCTCCTTTCCGCTGACCGAAGCTGGCGCTGCAAGGCGCGGTGAATGCGCCGGACCAGCAGCAGGCTGTCCCGAAGCTCCGACAGGAGCCGTTTATCCTGAAGCGCTTCTTCCGAAGCGTAATCGCTCCCGCTCAGCATTCCTTCCTGAACCGTATAGGCGGTCTTGGCCCGCATGCCCAGCGCCGTCAGGAAGGCTTCCTTCACTCTGCCCGTCCAAGCTTCCTCTCCGCCTTCCGCCAGAAGTTCAAGGCGCTGCAGCGTGGAGGTGGCCCGAATGCCCCGGGACAAGGATACGTGTCTGACACTGTTGACCAGCGGAATATACAGTCCGTATTTGACATCGAATCCGCCGGCATGGTCGCCGAAGCGCTCGGTCATCACCTGGCCAAGCAGATTCAAGGTGGCCTTGTGGCGCACCGTGTTGCGCAGAACGGCAACCTGCAGCCGCTCGTTGTCGCGGAATCCCTCGTGAAAATGATCCAGCCACGCTTCGGTCAAAGCGCGGTCTCCTGCAATATGCCTCAGATCGGAAGCGATAATCAGATAGCGGACCGCTTCCCACTCGAACCGTGCCCTCCATTCTTCCAGCTGCCTCTTCCACTCCGGCAGCGTCTTTCTCCACATCGGCTCCGAGCACATGACCTTGCCGGGACATTTCTCATAACCGACCTCAGCCAGCAAGCGGGACAGCCGGAATCCGAAATTCTCAAAATACCGGCTCAGCTCCTCCGACTCCGGCCCTTCCATAATGAGCCCGTTGTCCTGGTCGCTCCACAGAGTCGCTTCCTGCCTCCCTGCGCTGCCGAAGACAACGAAGGAATAAGCACAGGGAGGCGGGCCATGGCCCGCCTCTTCCATCTGCATTTCGCACAGTTCCACCGCCCTGCCCTGCACGGCATCGTGCATTCGGTTAACCCGCTGCATCCAGACTTCAATCGGCAGCGTGTGAAGCTGTTCCAGCAGAATCGACTGGCATTCCATGCGCCTGCGCCTTAACTCCGAAGGCGAACCGGCTGTTAGCAGACCCCGGAGCCCCGGCTGTCCGTCCCAATCCTTCGTATCCGGCAGTAGCATATGGTCCGCCTCCCGTGTAAGCCGTGAATGCTTCAGATCAGTTGCCCAGCGTCTTGGACTCGGAATCCGTCACAAGCTTCATCTGTTCCGGATATCCGTAAGTGCCGTGTTCGCTGAGGTCCAGGCCCATCAGTTCTTCTTCTTCGGTTACGCGAAGACCGTTGACGACTTTAATGATATAGAGGAAGACGAAGGACAGCACGGCTACGAAGGCGAACGATCCGGCAACGCCGAGCAGCTGGATGCCCAGCTGATGGAAGCCGCCGCCGTAGAACAAGCCTGCCTTGCCGACGAGCGCATTGGCCTCGATGAGATCCGGGTCTGCGAACAAGCCTGTGGAGACGGCGCCCCACATCCCTGCAATACCATGAACAGAGAAGGCGTAGATTGGATCGTCAAGACCGGCGCGCTCCAGCCACTGGGAGGTCATGAAGGTGAAAGCGCCGGCGACCAGACCGATGATGACGGCTGCCCAGGGCTCAACGAAGGCGCAGGCGCCGGTAATGGCAACCAGAGCGGCCAATACCCCGTTCAGCATAGCCGGAATATCGGATTTGCCGAAGTAGAGCCAGGAAGCGATCAGAGCGGCCAGACCGCCTGCCGCAGCTGCAATGTTCGTTGTCAGAGCAACATGGCCGAAGAATCCGCCCATCGGGGACAGCGCGCTGCCTGGATTGAACCCGAACCACCCGAACCAGAGAATGATAACGCCGAGAACCGTGAATACTTGGTTATGACCCGGGATAATAACCGGCTTGCCTTCTTTGTTGAACTTGCCGAGCCGGGGTTTAAGCAGAATGGTAGCTACGACCGCCGCGGTTGCGCCTGTCAGATGGACGACTGTCGAACCGGCGTAGTCCTGCATGCCGAGGTCGGCGAGCCAGCCGCCGCCCCATACCCAGTGGGCCACTACCGGATAGATGAAGACCGAGAACAGAATGCCGAAGATAATGTAGACGCTCAGCTTGGCGCGTTCGGCCATTCCGCCTGATACGATGGCCAGCGATACAGCGGCGAAGGCCAATTGGAACAGAAATTTAACATTCGTTGTCACATCGGAGAAGCCCAGCGCATCTGCAAAATCCTTGACCATCGAATCCCCGCTGTACATAAAGCCGGTGGTGCCGAAGAAGTCGTTCCCGTTGCCGAAGCCGAAGGCAAAGCCTACTGCCCAGAAGCACAGCGACGCGATTGCCAGCGTCAGCACCGTCTTGCCGGCAACGTGGCCGGCATTCTTCATCCGTACCGAACCTGCTTCAAGCAACGCGAAGCCTGCCTGCATGAAGAAGACGAGGATAAAGGCCAGGAACGTGAACGCCGTATCCAGACCGATCTGCAAATCCGGCGTTGTCGGTCCGTCTGCCGCGAATGCACTTACCGGATACACCATGAGGGTAATCATGGCTAAGATGAAGCACAACCATTTTCTTTTCATTGATCCCCACTCCTTATGTTATGTAATCTGACAAATGATGAAATTCTTATTGTCATTATAAGCAATGGCAGCAAACTTGACAAGAATATTTTTCAGGAAAGCCAAAAAAAATGCGGTGTGCTTTCCGGCAGCCTTTTTCCGAAGACATTTTCGCTAAAGCATGACGTTTGACTGTACGGTTTCGGGTTGATATGATGAGTATAGGACATGACAGAAACGGGGTGATCGCTTGGGGATACCGTCCTGTACCGTATCGGCGAGTTGGCCAGAGCGGCGGGCATCAGCGAGCGGACGGTCGATTATTATACGAAGCTCGGTCTGATCTCGCCCGAATCGCGCAGCCAGAAGAATTACCGGCTCTACAGCCGTGAAACCCTGGTCGCTCTCGAGCGTATTAATCAATTGAAGCAGGAGAAGTATTCATTGGAAGAAATCCGATCCATGCTGGAGAAGTGGAGTCCGGCAGCGCCCGATCCCGCCGTCTCCGCCAAGCTGGCCGAATTGGAAGCGCATATGCAGCGCGTGGAACGCGATGTCAGAGCGCTGGAGCCTTTCTTGAGCCAACTTAAGCCCAGTCAGGCCCGCAGGGCGCTCGCAGGGCTGATTCCGCAGGGAGCGGCCTGCATGGAGGCGATTCGGCTGCTGCTGTCGCAGGGGCCGCCGATGTAATACCGCTATTGCATACTTACAGTGGAGGGACACTATTTATGATTTATTTGCTCATAATTATCGCCTTTATCTTGACGATCTGGGCGCAGTTCAGAGTGAAGAGCACTTTTAACCGTTATGCCCAGGTACCGAACGAGAACGGATTAAGCGGCTATGAGGCCGCCCGCCATATGCTCGACTCCAACGGATTGCAGGATATCCCGATCGAGCCGGTTCCCGGCACGCTGTCCGACCATTACGACCCGATTCACCGCGTCGTCCGCCTGTCGGAGCCGGTCTACTACGAGCGCAGCATCTCGGCCGTATCGGTTGCCTGCCACGAAGTCGGCCACGCCATCCAGCACAAAGTGCATTATCCGATGCTGGTGCTTCGTCACCGGATCTTCCCGCTCGTGAACTTTGCTTCCGGGATTGCTCCGTTCCTGCTGCTTGCCGGGTTCATGTTCAATTACTTCAACCTGATCGGAATCGGCATCATCTTCTTCTCCGCTTCCGTTGCGTTTCAGTTGATTACGCTCCCGGTCGAGTTCAACGCCAGCAACCGGGCCCGCCAGGTGATGGTGGAACAGGGTTATATCCGCAACGAGGAAGAACGCGGAGTTGCGAAGGTGCTGAACGCGGCAGCGCTGACCTATGTGGCAGCCGCTCTCGTCTCCCTGCTGGAGCTCATCCGTCTGATCGGCATCTTCAACAATCGAGACTAACGGCTTCCATAGACAAGACAACCCCGGTCGGCTACATGCCGACCGGGGTATTATTTTGCCTGGATTTGAAGTAAGTCAGCAGGAACGCCCGGAAGGAGCGCGCTACGAGCGGAAGCTTGCCGTCTGAACGATAGATCAGTCCCACCGTGCGTGTAACCTGCGGCTCCGAGATGCGGACCTGGGCGGGCTGAAGCCGTCCGGTCTGGAACAGCGCCATCTCCGGCAGCAGACTGACCCCCATTCCGGCAGCAACGAGCCCCCGGATCGTATCGGTCTCTCCCCCTTCAAATGCAATCTCCGGCGTGAACCCCGCCTGAAGGCAGGCCTGCCAGACAATCGGCCGAAGCGAGTAGCCGGGACTGAACAGGACGAACTGCTCTTCCCTAAGCTGCTCCAGTCGAAGCACCGACTCCCCGGCGAGCGGATGGCCCGGCGGAAGAATGGCGAACAGCTCCTCCGTCATTACAACGTCGCCCGACAGCTGGCCGCTGCTCTCCGGACAAGGCGAAATGAAGGCCAGATCAACCTCCGCCGACAGGACATCCTTGATCAGCGAAGAATACGTTCCCTGCTTGAAGCGAAAGCGGACATGCGGATAATGCTGTTTGAACTCGGCAACGATGGTCGGAATGAGATGGGTGCCCATGCTGTGCGGGAATCCGATGCGGATCTCCCCGCGCTCCGGGTCCAGGAATTCATGGACCTCGGCCACCGAGCGGTCCAGATCCTTCAGGATCGTCTCCACCCGCTTGCAGAAGAGCTGACCGACCGGGGTCAGGTGCAGGTTACGGCCCTTTTGCATGAACAGATCCACGCCCAGCTCCTGCTCCAATTGATGAATCTGGCGGCTGACCGCCGATTGCGCCACGTGCAGCTCCTCCGCCGCCCGGGTGACATGCTCTTTCTGCGCTACTTTCAAGAAATACTGAAGCTGTCTCAGCTCCACGGGTCGATCCTCTCCTTCCGGCTAACGCATGGTTCTTGACGGCGCAATCCGGACGATCAGACCGTACAGGAAGAATCCGCCGACCAAGCCGCCCAGATGCGCGGCCCAATTGATGTTCGGCATGGCAAAAGTCGTGATCACGCCGAGCAGCAGAAGGCTGTACAGCGTTTTGCGGGAGCCTTCATCCAGCTTGAAGCGCTGCAGCAGCGCAATATACAGGAAAGCGCCGTAGACCGCATAGATAGCTCCCGAGGCTCCGACGGATACCGTTCCCGCATAGACCGCTTCTCCGGACACTCCCATTGATACCAGATTGCCGACCACGCCGCCAAGGATATAGAGAACGGCATAGCGCGCCCAGCCCATCAGCCGCTCCAGCGGCGGAGCGAATACAAGAATGGCAAAACAGTTGAAGAGCAGATGTGAGATTCCATTGTGAAGAAAGATCGAAGTGACCAGCCGCCACCACTCCGTGCGCTCGGGGCCGATATCGACCATGGCGCCATAATGAAGCAGCGTATAAGGGTCGGTGGACCCTCCGTTCAGGGACAAAATGATGAACATGACCAGGTTCGCGGCTACAATCAGCGTCGTAACCGGATAGTACCGCAGATAGCTCTTCCAATTCTCATAACGGATAAACAGCATACTTTCCATCCTTCCTTCCGATAGGTCCGGTTGGACATGGTCTTGTCTTTATGATTATAATTTAGAAGGCCAACAACAATCCAATGTGGTACGAATTAATTTGAAGGAGGATTATACTCATGGCTCAAGAACGGACAGGCGAAGCAACCTTTAAAGGCAACCCGATCACTCTGGTCGGTCCCAAGCTCCAGCCGGGAGATCAGGCGCCGGATTTCACCGTGAACCTGAACCTGCTCGAAGAAACGACCCTCAAGGATTATGCAGGCAAAATCAAGCTCATCAGCGTGGTCCCTTCGCTCGATACCGGAGTATGCGACGCCCAGACGCGGCGCTTCAATGAAGAAGCCGCACAGCTCGGGCAAGACGTCGTTATTCTGACGGTTAGCGCCGATCTCCCCTTCGCTCAGGCGCGCTGGTGCGGAGCTGCCGGCGTAGACCGGGTCGTCACCCTCTCGGACTACAAGACCCGTTCCTTCGGCGAGGCCTATGGCGTACTTATTAAGGAATTCGCTCTCGATATGCGTTCGATCTTCGTCCTGGACCGGGACGATAGAATCACCTATGTCGAATACTTGTCGGAAATGACGGAACCTCCGAATTTCGAGGCCGCCATCGAGGCTGTTCGCAAGCTCCTCTAGAAGGATTCCCCTTTGGGCATCCCCGGTCATAGAACAAGCGGAAGAAGGAATCCTTCTTCCGCTTGTCGCTTGAATAGGGGCGTTCCGCCGATAATCAGTCGGTCTTGTATTTGGACAGCTTCTTATCGAGTATGCCGTACAGGCGCTGAATCACCCGGTAATTGGCGCCGAGATCGCCCAGTGAGCCGCGCGAAGCCGAATACATGTCAACGGCGCTGCGCATGGGGCCTGTTCCGAGCACGGATACTGTAATGTCCAGGGTCCGTCCAAAAGCCGTCTTCTTCTCCAGCGTAATCTCACCGACGGATGGGACCTCGTGAAGCACCTTGAACCCGGGAACCTTCTTCAGCGTCGAAGAAACTTCTGCCCAGGCTTTGTCCTTGCTGAGACTGTAATAACGAGTCTTGAGAGCCGGATCTTTGGCACGGTCGCTCGTTCCGTCGTAGCTGCGAAACAAGCCGACCAATGTTCGTTTAAACGACAAAATTCTTCCCCCTCTGTATATCCTTCATTCCTATTCTATAGTGTAACATTCTTCCTCCCCGAACAAAAGCCTTTGCGTGAACGCGAAGGCAAGATCCCCGTTATGGAAAAGCGCCCTGTCCCGATATGGGAACAAGGCGCCTTATGCATTGCTTGGGAAACCCGCCTATGCCGTCCGGCTGAAGTGTCTTCTGAACCTGCACCAGCAGGTGGGTGACCGCAGAATACGCTTTTGAAGTCCCCATGTCATATAGACAGGGCCTTTCAGCCACGATCCGTAATTGGTCTCCCAAGACATTGTCATTGGTTCAAAACAACGAACAGCCGATAACGAACATCGCAGGATTTATATTGTTATTATAGTGTGTTTGTGCGAAAAAGTAAACCATGTATGCGCTTTTATTTAGCCTTATTCAGTTCCAATATTGTCCGGACTATTCTCGGCCCCTGCCTTCTAGCTTCTCTTCGGCTCCTCTGACGACTCCAGGAAATCCTCGTCCTTCTCTTCTTCACCGTCTTCACTGTCTTCGCGTTCCTCGGCTTCCGCCTTCTCCCGCGCTTCCTCTTCCTTCCGCTTCTTCTCTTCCGCCTGCGCCTGAAGCTTATTATAGGTCGCGTAGAAATTGAAGAATGCCGCCATGGCAATCAGCGTCGGGATGCAGAGAACGAACAATACCGGGTAGTGCATTCCGATATAGGCCAGCACCGCAGCCGATACGAGCGACGAGAACACCCGAAACGGGCGGGCGATCGTAATCAGCAGGGAATTGATGATCACTTCTTTGAATTTCATTTCATAGTGAACCACAATTGAGAAGAAATTGAACATCGAGACGAACAGGATGATCATCAGAACAAGCATCAGAATGCCCACGATCTGAAAATCCTTCATTTGATTCATATAAACGGTGACATCGACATACATCACCACCGAAAGAACCGTATAAATCAGTCCGCCAAGCATACTCTTGACGTAGTTCTCCTTATACCCCTTAAAGAAAGTCCTGAACGTGCCGACATCCGTATTGCCCATGACCCACTTGCGGACCACGTTGAACAGCGCCGATGTCGCCGGGAACAGCGTGAACGGTGCTGTAATGCCAAGCCCCCAGTTCAGCAGCACCTGCTCGTTGGCGCCCCCCGTATCGCTGGCCAGCATAATAAACTTCAGCAGAACGACGAACAAAAACGGAACCGAACAGAGCGCCCACAGAATATTGCTGAACGCAATTCTCGAAATCCATTCCGTAATGCGGTAAATACCGCCCATTGCACCTTTAAACTCCACTTTCCTTCCTCCTGTCTGTCTGCGCATACCGCGTAATCTAACTATACCTTATTTCCCGGGGACAGCGCCATAGCCCAACTTGCCGGAAGTAGGCGGCCATCCAATCCGCCGATTCTTCAAGACCATATAGTACCATTGTCATTTCCCATCCCAGACTTTGAAGGAGGTATATTCATGTCTGCACCCGCAGGATACGGCGGCCTCTGGACTTCCACCGGCACCATTCTCGTTCTGTTCATTTTGCTTGTGATTATCAGCCGTACTTTCTTCATCTAATACCGCTGCCTTAAATGGGACAAAAAGAAAGACGGAACGCATCCGCGTTCCGTCTTTTGCTGCAAGTTGTCGGGGACATCCGCCCCCGGCCGAACTTAAATATCGTAGGAATCGTCGCTCTTCGCAGCCGGGCGGCGTTCGCCTGCCGGACGCGAAGGCTTGCGGTCTCCGCTGCGGGAGCCGGCGTTGTCGCGGTTGCCCTTATAGCCGCCGCTGCTGCTTCCGCCGCCGTAGTTGCTGCCGTAGCCGCTGCGGCTGCCGCCTTCACGGTTGCCGCCGCGGTAACCGCCGCTGCCGCCTTCGCGGTTGCCGGAGTAGCCGCCGCGCGAGCCGCCGTAACCGCCGTTAGGCTTGCGGCCGCTGCTGCGGATATCGTTTTTGCCGCCGCGGCGTTTCACGCGGATCGGTTCTTCCGGCGTCAGCTGGATATCCGAATCCTTCTTCTCGCCGGTCAGCAGCTTCATGGCTGCGGACAGCAGTTGTACGGAATCGTACTGCTCCAGCAGCTGGATGGCAATTCCCTTGTACTCGTTCAGTTCGCCGTTCTCGACCATGTCGAGCAGGCGCTCGGCCGTAATGCGCTGCTTGCCTTCAATGGCCTCGGCCATGGTCGGAAGCGGCTTACGGGTAATCCGGTGACGGGTTACGCGTTCGATCAGACGAAGGTGATCGATCTCGCGCGGCGTTACGAACGACCAGGCCGTGCCTTCCTTGCCCGCCCGGCCTGTACGGCCGATCCGGTGAACATAGCTCTCCGGATCCTGCGGCAGGTCAAAGTTGATGACATGCGATACGCCGGACACGTCGAGACCGCGTGCCGCTACGTCCGTAGCGACCAGAACGTCGATGCTGCCGTCGCGGAATTTGCGCATAACGGCATCGCGCTGGTTCTGGGACAGGTCGCCGTGCAGACCGTCTGCCGAATAACCGCGCTTCTGGAGCGCTTCCGACAGCTCATCGACCCGGCGCTTCGTGCGTCCGAATACGATCGCAAGATCGGGAGACTCCATATCGATCAGGCGGCTCAGGGCTTCGAATTTCTGGCGTTCCGGCACTTCGATGTAAGCCTGGTCGATCAGCGGCGCGCTGACCTGCTTCGGAATCACCGATACATGCTGCGGGTTCTTCAGGAATTGTTGGGCCAGGCGCTGAATGTTCGGAGGCATAGTTGCGGAGAATAGCATCGTCTGACGCTCTTCCGGCACCAGCTTCAGGATCGACTGGATGTCCTCCATGAAGCCCATGTCCAGCATTTCGTCCGCTTCATCCAGTACCACCGTCTTCACGTCGTCGAGACGAATTGTCTTCCGGTTGATGTGGTCGAGCAGACGTCCCGGCGTACCGATGATGATCTGCGGCTTCTTCTTCAGTCCGCGGATCTGCCGGCCGATATCCTGTCCGCCGTAGATGGGCAGCGAACGGAGACCTTTGAAGCGGCTCAGCTTGCCGATTTCCTCGGCGACCTGGATAGCCAGCTCGCGTGTCGGCGTCATAATCAGCGCAACGATCTTCTCTTCTTCGCGCGGAATTTTGGTAATCAGCGGGATGCCGAAAGCGGCGGTCTTGCCTGTACCCGTCTGTGCCTGTCCGATCATGTCGCTGCCTGACAGCGCAATCGGAAGGGATTGCTCTTGAATCGGAGTGGCTTCTTCAAATCCGAGTTCCGTGATGGCCTGGAGAACCTTGGGCTCCAGGTCGAATTCTGCGAATGTTTTCAAATTATTCATGCTCCTTCTACAGTGGACATTCCACATGCTTGTCTGTATTCTTAAGTAGCGGCAAACATTCATTAGACTGTCCCAACCTGCCTGAATCTCTGCATGGTTTCGTGCAAGGGGCGATGACCGCCCATCTAATCGGGCGTTTACCCCGCCCGAACACATCGTAGCTTTACATCCGAAACAATGCAAAAACGTTCATTGTATCGCTCTACTCAAGAATATCCTATACATTATATCACAAGCTCCTGGAGGAATACCAGTGTATTCCTTTCTTTCACGATTTACAATTACATCCGGTAAGGAGAATCCACTTGTTACGCTCATTTTGGCACAGTTTGACCATCGTTCTGGGCGGCGCCTTTATCGCCGTCGGCTTCAATCTCTTCCTGATTCCGCATCGCCTGCTCAGCGGGGGCGTGTCCGGCCTGTCCATGCTGATCGGCTATTTCACACCGCTCAACATCAGCGTAATGTACATGGTCCTGAACATTCCGCTGCTCATTGCGGGCTGGTTCCAGCTCGGACGGCGCTTTATTCTGTACAGCATCCTGTCCGTAGCGGTTGCCACCTGGCTGATTGAAGTCGTGCCCGTCAAAGCCGTCGTCTCGGACATGCTGCTGGCCGCCGTCTTCGGCGGCGTCCTGGTCGGAATCGGAAGCGGCATCTCGTTCCGGGTCGGCGGATCGTCAGGGGGCTTCGATATTCTGGGTTCCATTATTAGCCGATACCGGGATTTCCCGATTGGCAATGTGCTTGTGGCGCTGAATGCTCTCGTCATTCTGTCCGCAGGCTATTTTGACGACAACTGGAATGTCGCCCTGGCCTCCATGCTGTCGATGTACGTCACCGGGCGCGTCGTCGATTTCATCCATGTCAGCCACATCAAAGTCACGGTCTACATCATTACCAACCGGACCGACGAGATGCTGAAGCATCTCCTTGGTCTCCAGCGGGGCGTAACCCGGATTAAGACCGAAGGCGCGTATTCCCATGTGGAACGGGACATGCTGATGACGGTGACCACCCGATACGAGCTGGCGGAGCTGAAGCGGATTATCAAGGACAGCGATCCCCAGGCTTTTGTCAACATTGTCGAGACCGTCGGCGTGATGGGGTCTTTCCGCAAGCGCTAAGGCCCGCTGTCCGCTTGTCGAGGGATGCACATACTTTAAAATTATGGTATATTGAAGGAGCGCAGACCCGCACCAACGTTTCATGAGGTTGGCTTTCCCTCTTTTCCAGGCACTGACCGTTTTTCCGGGTGTTGACTGAATGCTTGTTCAGACCATTCGCTGAAAAAGGAAAGGGTGATTTCTGTGGAAATGGAAACGGTAAAACTCTCGACAATCGTCATGAAATGGTATCCGGATATGCTCCCCTTCCTGAAGCAGACCGAGCTCAATTCCGTTATCGTTCTGCGGGACGGACTGGGCATACTGGACCCTGCCGATGCCATGGATATTATCCGGCACAGCATTTGCGAGCATCAGGATTCTGCGTATCTTCAATGAGTTGCGAAGGACCTAGCTTTACGGATTGCCGCCTTCTCCGGGCTTTTTGACGGACCTGGCGGCATTTACTTTGTAGAAGGGCGTTTATCCCGGTCCCATCCCGTTTATTTAACAAAGGGGACGGCCCCCCTTATCGCTTGGAGAGCGGATGACATTACAAACCTGTTCTTTTTGCGTATACCCGTTCCTATATAATGAGCATTAGCGTACATAAAAGGAGAGAGAATAATGAACATCACGTGGGCTATACTCATGCTAGCCTTGGGAGGCGTCGGTGTCCACCAGGAGCACCACCAGACAGAAGTAGCCGCTGTGCTGCAGTCGGCCAGCGGAATTGCATTGCAGGCAGATCAGGGAACCCCGAGAGCAAGTGGCGCTTCCCCGGCTCCGTCCGGCTCCGCGTCGGCCCCGGCCGCTTCGCCTTCGGCAAGCGCCCTGCCGGGTTCGCCGGCTCCGTCGGGTTCCCCGCTGCCGGACGCTTCAGCGCCAGCAGCGTCGCCCGGCGCCGACGGTGCCGCCGTCCATACCGACCCGCAGCCGGATGCCCCCAAGGTCAAAGGCATCTACGTTACCGCCTACAGCGCCGGCGGCTCGAGAATGACTACCCTGCTGGACCTGCTCGATAAGACCGAACTCAATTCCATGGTTATTGACATCAAGGATGATGCCGGTTACATCACCTATAAGACAGAGAATCCCGAACTGCAGCAGATGGGCAACCCGCAGAAGTTCATCGGCAACATCAACGAATTGATGGCCCGGCTCGAGAAGCACAACGTCTATCCCATCGCCCGGATCGTTGTCTTCAAGGATACCGTGCTCGCCAAGAAGCACCCGGAGCTCTCGTTCGTGAAGTCCGACGGTTCCGTGTGGTCGAACGGCGGCGGGGACAGCTTCGTGAATCCTTATAATGAGAAGGTCTGGAAGTATAATGTGGAAATTGCCAAGGAAGCGGTGAAGCTGGGCTTCAAGGAGATCCAGTTCGACTACGTCCGGTTCCCCGAAGGGTTCGAGAAGCGGGCCGACTCCCTGAAATACACGAAGTCCGACAAGAGCCGGACGGAAGTCGTTTCCGATTTTGTGCAGTATGCCAAAAAAGAGCTGACCCCGCTGGGCGCCCGCGTCTCGGTTGATATCTTCGGCTACGCCGCTTCCGTACCGGCTGCCGAGGGCATCGGTCAGGACTTTGTGAAGATCTCCAAAAACGTCGATGTCATTAGTCCCATGGTCTATCCCAGCCATTATTCCACCGGCTGGTTCAACGTCAAGGACCCGGACAAGAACCCGTACGCGACCATCAAAGGCTCTATGGTCGACACCCACAAGAAGCTGGACCCGCTGGGCAGCTACAAGCCGCTGATTCGTCCCTGGATTCAGGACTTTACAGCAAGCTGGCTCGGCAGCGGACACTATATCAAATACGGCAAACAGCAGGTCCAGGATCAGATCCGGGCGCTGAAAGAGCAGAATGTCGATGAATTCCTGCTCTGGAACGCCAATAACCGTTACACCGCAGGCGTGCAATATTAAAGAATCATCTCTATGTCAGAACTCATCCATCCATTCATGCCCGAAGACCCGGCGCCTGCCGGGTCTTCGGGCGTATCTTATGAAGAAGAGGTCGCTGCTCCCATGAATTCAACCGAGAATCTCAAGCAAAAGACGGGCCAGTTCCTGCGCATTCTGTTCCCGATCCTGATTACCCAGATCGCGCTGTCGCTTATCGCTTTCTTCGATACGAACATGTCGGGCCGATACGGCACCGACGATCTGGCCGGCGTCGCCATCGGCACAAGCCTCTGGGTTCCGATTCAGACCGGGCTCAGCGGCATCCTGATGGGCATCACGCCCATTGTCTCCCATCTCCTGGGCAGCGGCCGCAAAAATGAAGTCGCCTCCAAAGTGATGCAGGGCATCTGGCTGTCCCTCCTTGTATCGGTCTTGGTCATCGCGGCCGGCTCGCTGCTTCTCTCGCCCGTACTGAATTTCATGAATCTTGAACCCGAAGTGGAGAAGATCGCCCGCCGCTTCCTGATTGCCATCGGCTGCGGGATTATCCCGCTCTTCGGCTACACCGTGCTGAGAAGCTGTATTGACGCCCTGGGCCAGACACGGATCTCCATGTTCATTACGCTGATTGCGCTGCCGATCAACGTGGGGCTGAACGTGCTGCTGATCTTCGGCAAATTCGGATTCCCCGAGCTGGGCGGCGCTGGAGCCGGGGTCGCCTCGGCGATCACATACTGGATCATTGCCGGCGTAGCGCTGCTCTTTGTTACGCGCGCCGAGACGTTTGCGGAACTGGGACTGTTCCGGAAGTTCCATGCTCCGTCGCTGCGGGCTTTTCGGGAACAGCTCAAGATCGGCACTCCGATCGGATTCTCGATCTTCTTCGAGACTGCGGTATTCTCCGCGGTCACCCTGCTGATGAGCCGGTTCGACACCATAACGATTGCCGCGCATCAGGCGGCGATCAACTTCGCCTCGACGCTGTATATGATTCCTCTTAGCATCTGCCTCAGTCTGACCATTCTGGTCGGGTTCGAGAACGGCGCCGGCCGGCAGCGCGACGCCCGCCAGTACAGCCGGCTCGGCATCTCTTCGGCAGTGGCCATGTCCCTGGTTACCGCGCTTGTCCTGCTGCTCGCCGGCGAACATGTCGCCGGGCTGTACTCCACGGACCCCAAGGTCATTGAGCTGATTCAGCATTTCCTGATTTACGCCATCTTCTTCCAGATATCCGATGCCATCGCCACGCCAACCCAAGGCGTGCTTCGCGGGTACAAGGACGTTAATCCGGCGTTTGTGATCTGCTTCGTGGCCTATTGGGTGCTGGGACTGCCGCTTGGCTATATTCTCGCCGTCCATACCGATCTGGGCGCTTACGGCTACTGGATCGGACTGATTGCCGGGCTGGCCATCGGAGCGGCTCTGCTGCTGGGACGCCTCGTCCGGGTTGAACGCCGCTTCTCCGCAAGCGGGCATGGAGCGGAATAAACCCTAACTTTACGTATGGCGATATGTCCTCCCGACAGCAGAAAGCCAGGCTGGATTCTTCCAGCCTGGCTTTCATGTATGCTGTCTTCCGGATTATTGGGACAACCGAAGAGCGAGATTGTACATTTCCATATCGAAATCTTTCTTCGTGTTGACGACCTGATCGATGTCGGTAAGCGTCAGCTCGCCTTTGATAATGCCGCAGGCTTTGCCGGATTCTCCTTCAATCAGCTTGCGTACGGCAAAATCGCCGAGCCGGCTGGCCAGATTGCGGTCAAACGGAGTCGGGCTGCCGCCGCGCTGGATGTGACCCAGAACGGTTACGCGGGCATCCAGGCTGGAGTGGCGCTCTTTCAGCGCCTGGGCGATGTCTTCGCCTTTGCCAACGCCTTCAGCTACAATGACAATACTGTGGCGTTTGCCCTTCAAGAAGTTGTCTCGCATGCGGTCGGCCACTTCATTCAGATCGTAAGGAACTTCCGGTACAAGAATTGTCTCTGCGCCCGAAGCAAGACCGGCATGCAGAGCGATGTCGCCGCAGTGGCGTCCCATAACTTCTACGATCGAGGAGCGCTCGTGGGAAGACATCGTGTCGCGGAGCTTGTTGACGGCATCCACAACAACGCCGACAGCCGTATCGAAGCCGATCGTGTAATCCGTGAAGGATACGTCATTGTCGATTGTGCCCGGAAGGCCCATGGTCTTGATTCCGAGATGGCTCAGCTTCTGGGCTCCCTTGTAGGAACCGTCCCCGCCGATTACAACCAGACCGTCGATGCCGAATTCGCGCAGAATTTCAGCGCCTTTCTGCTGCCCTTCCGGCTTCACGAACTCCAGGCAGCGGGCCGATTGCAGGATCGTGCCGCCGCGCTGAATGATGTCGCCTACGCTGCGCAGATCCATCGGGAAGATGTCGCGGTTCAGAAGGCCCTGGTAGCCGCGCTGAATGCCGAATACTTCGATTCCGAAATAGATGGCGCTGCGCACAACGGCGCGAACCGCGGCGTTCATGCCCTGCGAGTCGCCTCCGCTGGTAAGTACTGCGATCTTTTTGACTTGAGACATAGTGATAATTCCTCCTCAAAATTTAACAAGGCTTATGCTTGCCCATGTGCTGCGGCAGAAGTAAATCAGGCGCATAAACCGGTTTCACAATCATTACCCTAATACAGGTGCTTGCGTATCCAGCGGCTGTTGGCAAAGAAGAAGAGCCGGGTCAACGGACTGCCCTTCATCAGCTTGCGGGACACATTCTTCACTTCGCTCTGCTCGCTCACCTTGGGATCGGACAAATACAGCGCAAGCAGTCCCTCAATCACCATCCGGTGCAGCGGGGTATCGGGAATCTGCCGGACATCGCTGCGCGCCCACTCTACTATAGAAGCAATCCGGCCGAGCATGGCATCCGCACTCTCATAATAGTTGCAAAAGTTCAGATCGCCGCCCTCCCGGTCTTCATCCTGGTCGATCAAATAATCGAGCATGATATGCAGACCGCATACATGGGGGAAGTAGCCTGCGCGCATGGCCGCAGCGTCCTTGCGGGTGAGGGCGGGATCGCAGGAAGCCAGGAACAGCATGAAGATGCCCAGCGTCGATCCCGTAGCGGCGGCAAATTCATTCCAGTAAAGATGCGGGGCCCGGAATCCCTCCTGCTCCCACCAGGTCTTCAGCGCCTTCTCCCTGAGAGAGGGATCAATATGCTTGTAGACCTGCAGATCGCCGTATAGCCTCGACAGTTCCCGAATCTCTTCCTGCGCTGCGGCATAGCCCGGCAGCCGGGCGGTCATGCTCTGGCAGGTACGGACCAGACTGTGCAGGTAGCCGCCGTCATCCTTCTCGCTGCGAAGCGCATAGTAATCGCGCAGCTCGGCGTCCGGCGTCACGGCATCCAGCATCGACTGATGCAGCAGGCGAAAATCATCCGGGTCAAGAGAAGTGCTCCGGTCGCACAGATTGTCTAGGTAATCGCTAATCGTCTGATAGGCTACGATCAATGGAACCAATATATGCCGCATTGACAGATTGCCCGCCGCATATACACCTCCGCCTTCACAGTGGAACTGCTTGGTGTCAATGCTGGCAATCGCCTGTCTTCGAAGCTCGGGGTCCGGAATGTCCTTCGCGCGCTGCCGCCATACGTCCAGCGATTGCCGGACCTCGGGAAGTACATATTTATAGACCCGGCTCATCAAGGCAATGGGGCCCCGCGGACTGACTCTCCGGCCTTGCTCAATTTCACTCAATGACGGTGCCTCCACATAGTTGTCTCCTTGTCCAAATCAAACCTTATTATAATATGATCCATCCGTTTGCACAAACAACAAAATTCACTCTTGGCTTCATGAAAAATCACGGCTCCGTCATGGTATACTTAGACGCGTTACCTGAACACCAAACAGCTATTGGAGTGTGCACCGATGAATTCAGACCGAAGCGGAGCGGAGCAGAACTGGCTCCGTTCCTTCATGTTCACCATCTATGGAACGAGCGTCCTCGCCGTCTCCTATTTCCCGCTGTTCTACAGCCAGCTCGGCTTCAGCAACGCCCAGCTCGGCATGCTCTATGCTATCGGCCCACTGATCTCCATGCTGTCCAATCTGTTCTGGAGCATGCTCAGCGACCGGTTCGGAACCGTCAAGAAAATCCTGTATGCGCTGCTGGCAGGCCAGATCGCAACCGGCGTTCTGCTTGCGGGCGCGCGCGATTTTCCGTCCGCCATGCTTATCCTGTCCTTCTTCTATTTCTTCTATTATCCGGTGTTTCCCCTGGCAGACACCCTTGCCATCAAGACAGCCGAGCGGCTTGGACGAAATTTCATTGTCATTCGGGTATTCGGTTCAATCGGGTACTCCTTCTTCGCCCTCACTGCCGGGTATCTGCTGCGCCGCATCGGAGCTTCATACAGCGTAGCGGCCTGCGTCGTCGTAGCGGCACTGGCTCTGCTGATTACATTCCGGCTGGAAGACACGAAGAAGTCCCCTCCGGTGAAGACATCGGACCGTTCGGAAGAGTCCGGCGGCTGGAAGGAAGTCTTCCTAAGCCGAGAGGTGCTCTGGTTCTTCGGCTGTGTGTTCATCATGGCGATCAGCTACCGGATGAATGAAGCCTTCCTGACTGTAAGTCTGCGGGACCTTGGAGCCGGCGAAGAACTGGTAGGATGGTCCCTGCTCGCTTCCGCGCTGAGCGAAATACCGATCCTGTTCCTCGCAGGCCGGTACGGCGAGCGGTTCAAGGAACTGCCTCTCTTGGCGCTGGCCAGCCTGATGTTCGCGCTCCGCTTCTTCTTAATGTCTGCGGCCAGCCAGCCGATGCATATCGTTGCGATTCAGGCGCTGCACAGCGTCAGCTTTGGCCTTTACTATGTAACAGCCATCCGCTATATTACCCGTCTCATCCCGGACCGGCTTCGGGCTACAGGGATGGCTCTCTACACCGTAGCCTGGTCCAGCGCCTCCGGACTGCTGAGCGGAGCTTTCGGCGGGCTTCTGTATGACCAGGCGGGCCGGACCGTATTTTTCCGTACCGCATCGGCGCTCGCGCTGACTGCAAGCTTCGGCTTCCTGCTGAAGCATCTGCTTCCCGACCGCCCGGCGGTCCAGCTCTCCGCCCTTCCGGCGGCTCCTGCGGAATCCGACTCTTCTCAGAAGGTTGAAATTACGGTATAATAACAGACATCACCAGGCATTAGTACCAGGTATCAATTTATTGAAATGGGGCGCTTCCATGCTTTTTGAGGAATTCAAACAACTCGCCTTGACCCGGCGCAGCATCCGCGACTTCACCGAAGAGCGGGTCTCCCCGGAAGATATCCGCGATCTTATTGACTGCGCCCGCTTCGCGCCAAGCGACACCAACTCCCAGACGTGGGAATTCATTGCCCTGCTCGACCGGGAGCGGATCAAGCAGATCGAGACCTTCACTTGGGAAGCTCTGCGCCGGATTGCAGCCGAGGCCGAGAGCAACGGACTCGCCAGAGAGGCCAAACTGATGCTTAAATCCTTCGGTCCCTACGCCACTGCGTTCGGCGGGGCGCCTGCCCTTTTCCTTTGTCTGGCGACCCCTTATACGTCCAAGTTCCGCGAGCGCATCTTCGACCCGCTCGGATTCGGCAGTCCGGAGATCTGGGCCGAGGAAGGAATCAAGAGCAGCAGTCTGGCTGTCCAGAATCTGATGCTTGCCGCCCACGCCAAGGGGCTGGCAACCTGTCCGATGACCGGCCCCGTGCTTCTTGCCGAACGCGAGCTCCGCGACTATCTCGGCATCCCCGAAGAACGGCAGGTCAATATGGTTCTGGCGCTGGGCCATCCGTCGGTCCAGCCGAAGGCGATTGCCCGGAAGGGATTGGATGAAATTCTGACGATTATCGAATAAGACATACGCAAGCCGTCTTCCGGTTCAGCACCCGCAGAACCGGAAGACGGCTTCTTCTTTTGCCGGACCCTGCAATCATTAAAAAGACGCATTCCGGAAGGAATGCGCCCTGAGTTATGTCTTGTCGGATAACGCTTGTTCAAGCCTATCATTCAAGCATATATATGAGCCTGGGGGATGTCCCCTCGGCACTTTCTTAATATCAATTCTTACAGCTTGTTAACGTTAGCGGCCTGTGGTCCGCGGTTGCCTTCAGTGATGTCAAATTCAACCGATTGGCCTTCTTCCAGAGTCTTGAAGCCGTCGCCCTGGATTGCGGAGAAATGAACGAATACGTCTTCGCCGCCTTCAACTTGAATGAAGCCGTAACCTTTTTCTGCGTTAAACCATTTTACTGTACCTTTCAAATGAACAACCTCCTAAAAATACCGCCATATATGGCGTATATTTGCATTATACTCCATCCCTTGCGACTTCGCAATGGATGAAATCCGATTTAACCGGATTTAATTTGCATTTGCCTTCCCCGGTGCGTTATCATGAACCCAAAAGCCAATTATCGCCAGGGTGGGACCAACATGATCAAAAAACACGAAATTTACAAAACCGACAAATGGAACATGATGACCGTAGAAGTGCAGGGACGGTACATTGTGCTCCGCGAAATTTCCGACCAGTGGGGCGAGGATACGCATACGTTTATCAGCCGCCCGGCTATGATGCAATGGGTGAACAATCGCTTCACGAGAGAATCCTTCAAGGATAACGAAGAGGAATACGAGCGCATTATCGCCGCATTCAAACAGGTGTGACGGATGAACAATGACAGTCTGGTCATCTATATCATCGCGGTGCTGTGCCTCGGCGGCGTTCTGATTCTTATGCGCGACCGCCTGGAGCCGAAGCTGCGGCGACCGCTGGCCCTTGCCGCGGTGGTCATGATTGCCATAGCCTTTGTGCTGGTCGTCATCGCCATACTGAACGCTTCATAATCTTTCATACAACCGGAGATGCGGGGAACACTAGGCGAACCTACGACAAGCGTCAGGAGGTTACGCTATGCCTTTCCCCTTCCGAACCGGCCTGGCTGCGCTCGCGCTCGGCCTGCTGGTTACGAACGTCTCCGGCGCGTCCGGGCGGCAGCTGCGGCCCGAGCCGCCATTATCCCACGATACGAGGAGGATTCCCATGGAACAATTATTGAAGAGAAGTGAAGTTCCGGCCGAGAACCGCTGGAAGCTTGAGGATATGTTCGCCTCTCAGCAGGAATGGGACCGCACTTATGATGAGACCAAATCGCTGATCAAGGAAGCCTCCAAGTTCCGGGGCAAGCTGACCGATGCCGCCGCGCTCAAGGAATGCTTCGAGTTCGACGACAAGCTGTCCTTGCTGACGGAACGTCTTTATGTATACGCCCATATGCGCCAGGATGAAGACACGGCCAACCCGAAGTCCCAGGCGCTTACGCAAAAAGCGAAGAAGCTCAGCATCGACGCGGGAGAAGCTCTCTCCTATGTGACGCCGGAGATTCTCTCGCTGCCGGATGAGACGCTGGACGCCTTCATTGCCGATCCGGCCCTCTCCGAATATACGTTCACGCTGACCGAAATGAAACGGGAGAAGGCGCATGTGCTGTCCCAGGCCGAGGAAGCTCTGCTGGCACAGGTCGGCACACTGTCCCAGGCTCCCCAGAACATCTTCGGCATGCTCAACAATGCCGACCTGAAGTTCCCGAAGATCAAGGACGAGAACGGCAAGGAAGTGGAGCTGACGCACGGCAGCTACATCAAGTTCCTGGAGAGCCCGAACCGGGATGTCCGGCGCAGCGCTTTTAAAGCCGTCTATGACACGTACGCCAAGCAGAAGAATACGATCGCCGCTACGCTGGGCGCCAACGTTAACAAGAACGTCTTCTATTCCCGTGTGCGCAAATATCCTTCCGTGCTGGAGATGTCCCTCTACGGCGACAATATCCCGAAGGAAGTGTACACCAACCTGATCGATACGGTCCACGAGAGCCTGCCTCTGATGCACCGTTACATGAAGCTGCGCCAGAAGCTCCTGGGGCTGGACGAACTGCATATGTATGATCTGTTCGCTCCCCTGGTGGATGAATATAAGCTGGACATTCCGTTCGCGGAAGCCAAGAAGATCATCAAGGAAGGCCTCAAGCCGCTCGGCGCGGATTATGCCCGGGTGCTGCAGGAAGGCTTCGACAACGGCTGGATCGACGTCTACGAGAATGAGAACAAACGGACCGGCGCATACAGCTGGGGCGCTTACGGCACCCATCCGTACGTTCTGCTGAACCACAACGACAACCTGAACAGCATGTTCACGCTGGCTCATGAAATGGGCCATGCGCTTCACTCCTATTATTCGGACAACGCGCTGAAATACCGGGACGCGCAGTACACCATTTTCCTCGCCGAAGTGGCCTCTACGACCAATGAAGCGCTGCTGATGGATTACCTGCTGAAGAAATCGACCGATCCGAAGGAGAAAATGTACCTGCTCACCTACTACGCCGATCAGTTCCGCACGACCGTGTTCCGCCAGACCATGTTCGCGGAGTTCGAGAAAATCGTCCACGAGCGGGCCGAGAGCGATGAATCGCTGACGCCGCAGGATCTGTCGGCCATTTACTACGACCTCAACAAGAAATATTACGGCGGCAACATGGTCGTGGACCAGGACATCGAGATGGAATGGGCGCGGATTCCGCATTTCTACACCAGCTTCTATGTCTATAAATATGCAACGGGCTTCTCGGCGGCGACCAGCTTCTCGAAACAGATTCTGGAGGAAGGCCAGCCGGCGGTAGACCGCTACCTCGGGTTCCTCAAGAGCGGAGGCAGCGATTATTCCATCAATATTCTGAGAAAAGCGGGCGTCGATATGTCCTCGCCGCAGCCGATCCGCGAAGCGATGAGCGTCTTCGAGAACGTCATCGAACAGATGGAAGAACTGACGAAATAAGAGAAAGCCGCTACTTGGCATCCCTTGCTTGGCGCAGCAGGAAACCGGACTCGAAGGTCTATTTTCTTGCTCGGACGGGCAAGGGATTTTATTATGACAACAGGACGCTTAAGGAGGCTGTAAGAATGAGGACGCAATGGACGATTATCCTGGGCTTGATTTTTGCGCTGCTTATCGCTATCTTCGCTGTATTTAACGTAGGTTCCGTTCCGGTCGATTTCGGCTTCAGCGAGGTCGATCTGCCGCTGATCGTCGTCATTATCGGCTGCACGCTGATCGGCGGGCTGATTGTCGGCGCATTCGGCATTGTGCGGCAGTTCAAGCTTCAGAAGAGAATCAAGACGCTGACGGGCGAGCTTAACGAAGCTCGGGCCCTGATTGCCGGGCTTGAGACGGCTCCCGTGCCGTCGATGGAGCACTCCCCGGCCGCATCCCGAGATGTGCCGGACATGCCCCCCTCCTCCCTGTAGAGGAAGAAATTCGGGCGGCCGGAACTTGTTATTGAAGAATACGGAACGATTTATAGGAGGTATCCGCAAATGACACGGACGATTCAACCCAATGAAGACTATATTCTTCGCGTACTGATGAAGCTGCTCGAGACGCCAAGCCCGAGCGGCTATACCCATGAGGTGCTGCGCTATGTGGCAGAAGAGGCGGCGGCGCTCGGAGCGGAGCTGTCCTGGAACGAGAAAGGCGGCCTGATTCTGGGCGTAGCCGGTCTGGACGGCTCGCGGACGGTCGGGCTCAGCGCGCATGTCGACACCCTCGGCGCGATGGTAAGAGCAATCAAGCCGGGCGGAACGCTCCGCTTCACCCTGGTCGGCGGCTTCACGATGAACAGCATCGAGAACGAATACTGTGTGATCCATACCCGCAGCGGCGCGGCCTACACGGGTACCATCCTCTCCACCCGTCCTTCCGCTCACGCCTATCCCCGTGACGAGCAGGATGCCAAGCGTACCGAAGAGAATATGGAGATTCGGATCGACGAGCTGGTTCACAGCAAAGACGATGTGCTGAAGCTCGGCATCGCGAACGGCGACTTCATCTCCTTCAATGCCCGTCCGGTCATCACCCCGAGCGGGTTCATCAAATCCCGGCATATCGACGACAAAGCCAGCACGGCGGCTCTGCTCGGCCTGCTGGAGAGCATGAAGCGCGAAGGCTGGAAGCCGCTCTACAATCTGAAGCTGCTGATCTCGAATTATGAGGAGGTCGGCCACGGAGCCGCCTGGATTCCGCAGGACATCAGCGAGCTGATTGCAGTCGATATGGGCGTTATCGGAAATGATCTGGAGTGCAAAGAGACGGATGTCTCCATCTGTGCGAAGGACTCCACCGGTCCTTACGACTATGCCATGACCGGCCGGCTGATTGAACTGGCGCGGGAACTGGACATCCCGCATGCCGTGGATATTTATCCGCACTACGGCTCGGATGCCTCGGCCGCCCTCCACGGCGGGCACAACATCCGCGCCGCCTTGATCGGTCCCGGCGTGCACGCCTCCCACTCCATGGAGCGGACGCATAAGCAGGCCGTCCTGAATACCACCCGCCTGCTGGCGGCCTATGCCGGCGCACGGTGAGTCCAACCCCCGGGAGAGCGGGCAGACACCCGGGGAGAGCGGCAGCCCGGAACCGGGCCCAGGCCGGCCGCCCCGGTCTGGAGGCGCAGCCCGGACGACCGGGCGGCCGGCCGTCAGGCGGACCGCCGCCCTGTTCAGCGGTCTGCTGCTGTTGAGCGCGGCTCTCTTGATCTGGTCGGTGAAGCGGCCGGACAGCAAAGTGCTTTTTCAGGGTCAGCCTCACGCCTACAGGTACGAGGAATACGTCAGCAACGAAGGCGTCCGGCTCCATCTGATGCGCGTCGCGCCCGAGGATGTTGAACTTCGCGCAGCCGGCGTCCCCCTGAAAGAGACCGCGGCCTACGGAATCAACGGCGGCTTCTTCTACGAGAAAGCGCTGCTGTCCATAGCGATTATGAACGACCGCCCGGCGGGAGGCGATGAACGCGGACCCGGCTCCGGCTGGTTCAATGCCAAGTATGCCCGCGGAACGCTGGTATGGGATGGAGCCTCCCGCCTCTTCTCCGTCCAGGTCGTCTCTTCCGGCGACGAAATCGCCGTACTGGACCGCGGGCATTACTGGGCGCAAGGCGGCATCAGCATGAACCTCGGCGATGAAGCCGGGTGGACGGCCGCCGCTGCCGCCCAGCGCTTGCCCTTCTCCGAAGAACGCAGGCTGCGTTCCGGGATGGTGTACAATGCGGCCGGCGAGCTGCGGCTCATTGTCTCTTCGACTTTGTGCACCGGCGAAGCCTTTCGCCGGGCAGTGCTGGAGGCGGTCCCGGGCGAAGGACGGGAAGGAATCTACCTCGATGGCGACGGCTCTTCCCAGATGAATGCCGATGAGGCGGTGCTGACGGGTGACGGGCGGCCGGTGATGCAGATGATCGCCGTGAAGCCGGCGATTGTGAAGGAAGCGGAGTGAAGCGGCGGACCGTCCATTTCTATTAAGGGAGGCGTACCTAATGTTAGGAGTTCAAGTTGAACGGGCAGGCGATAAGCTGATCCTGGTCTGGCAGCTGTCCCGGATTGAAATTCCGGTTGCGGAGATTCGGGAGGTAGCGGAAGATCCTACGTACGGAGGCGAAGACCCTGCCGCGATTCGAATCGGAGCCGCATACGGCACAACGGACCGGATTGTAATCCGGACCGACACGCGGACCTACCTGCTGTTCACGACCAACGGAAATTCGATCCGAAAGAAAATCGAGACGCTGATTGCGACGCGCTGAATAAGGTGTCAAGAAAAGACCGGATTCGCCTTGCGGCGCTTCCGGTCTTTGGGTTGCACGGAGGAACACGCCCTTTCTGCCCTCCGTCTATTTCACATAAGCGGCGGCCGCCGCGCAGAAGCGTTCCAGCGCCTGCTCCAGGATGGAGCGCGGGCAGGCCACGTTGATCCGCAGCCAACCTTCGCCCGAGGCGCCGTAGATCGAACCTTCGTTGAAGGCGACCCCGGCTTCGCGGTACATCAGCTGCTTGAGCCCCGCTATATCCAGCCCGAGCTCGCGGCAGTCCGTCCAGAGCAGATAAGAAGCCTCCGGCTTCATTACCTTCACCTGCGGCAGATGCTCCTCCAAGTAAGCGGCGGCAAAATCCAGATTCGCGGAGATATAGGCCAGCAGTTGCTCCAGCCACTCCCCGCCTTCCCGGTAAGCCGCTTCCACCGCGTCCTGGGCAAAATGATTGAACATATGAATGCTGAGCGTCTTGATTCGGGTCTCGAACGTGCGGCGCAGCTCGGGATTCGAGGCAATCGCATACGAAGACTGAAGCCCTGGCAGATTGAACGTCTTGGTCGCTGCAAGCGCGGTCAGCGTAAGATCGGCGATCTCCGGCGACAGCGAGGCGAACGGAATATGCGTGTGTCCGGGCAAGGCAAGGTCGGCATGAATCTCGTCGGATACGACGGTGACGCCATAGAGGCGGCAGAGCTCGCCCACCCGCAGCAGTTCTTCCCGTTCCCACACCCGGCCGCCCGGGTTATGCGGGCTGCACAGCAGCAGCAGCTTGGCGCCGCCCTGCATCAGGCTCTCCAGATGACCGTAGTCCATTTCGTAGCGGCCATTGCGGATCACGAGCGGGTTGTCGGCCACCCGGCGGCCGTTCATCCGAATGACATCGAAGAACGGATAATACACGGGAGACTGAAGAATGACGTCGGCTCCCGGTTCGCTGAAGAGTTCGACCGCCAGACTCAGCGTCGTGACAATACCCGGCGACTGGGCAATCCAGGACTTGGATACGTCCCAGCCATGACGGCGGCTCTGCCAATCCACGATGGCGTCCAGGTAGCCCTCTTCGCCGAAGCTGTAGCCATAAATGCCTAGCTCCGCCCGCCGCACAATCGCTTCCTTGACAGCCGGAGGACTCTCGAAATCCATGTCGGCCACCCACAGCGGCAGAATTTCCTTGCTTCCATACAGCTTCTCCATTTGATCCCATTTGTACGAGTGGGTACCCAGCCGGTTCACAACCCGGTCAAAATCATAGCGCACTGCCGTCACTCCCTGCTCCATATTATACGGCCTGCCCTTCGGCTATTGCGCCGCAATTCTCTCTGCCAGCTCGTTCAGATACGTCCAGCGTTCCATCAGGCGTTCCAGCTCCGCCTCCGCCTCTGCCTGCTCCTTCATCAGCTCCTGCAGGCGGGCCGAATCGGCAAAAGCCGCCTCCATCGCCGCGGCGACTTCGGCAATTCTCTGCTCCGCCTGCTCGACCAGACGGTCGATCACTTCATATTCCTTCTGCTCCTTGAAGGTGAACTTGACCTTCTCCTTCGCAGAAGGCGAAGTCCGGGAAGAGGAAGGCGCCGATTCGGCCTTCCCGCCTGTGGATGCTACCGCATTTCCGCTCCGCGCCGGGCTCTGTCCCGCCGCTCCGCTTGCCGGTACATTCTCGGCCAGCCATTCTTCATATTCGCTGTAATCGCCGACATGGACCCGAATGCCGCCTTCTTCGAAAGCCAGAATCTTGTCCACGGTCCGGTCCAGGAAGAACCGGTCATGGGAGACCGTGAAGACGACGCCGGGGAAGCCGTCGAGATAGTCCTCCAGAATCGCCAGCGTGCCGATGTCGAGGTCGTTCGTCGGTTCATCCAGCAGCAGCACATTCGGCGCGCCCATCAGCACGCGCAGCAGATACAGCCGCCGCTTCTCTCCGCCGGAGAGCCGGGAGATCGGCGTCCACTGCATCGCCGGAGGGAACAGAAAACGCTCCAGCATCTGGGCAGCCGTGATGGCCGAGCCGTCCGCCGTGCGCACGACTTCCGCTTCTTCCTTGATGTATTCAATGACTCGCAGGTTCTCATCCATATCCTGATGCTCCTGCATGAAGTAACCGAGCTTAACCGTCGGCCCAAGCTCCACCACGCCGCTGTCGGGCGCAAGCCTTCCTGCAATCAGGTTCAGCAGCGTAGACTTGCCGCTGCCGTTGGGTCCGACAATGCCGACACGGTCGAACGGAACGGCGATATAGCTCAAATCCCGAATCAGGGTGCGCCCGCCGACCGATTTGGTCAGGCCGTCCAGCTCCAGAATCTTGCGTCCCAGCCGGGTGGAGGCCGCCGACATTTCCAGCGACGGTCCGGACGACTGGCCGGTCTGCGCCTTGAGCTGCTCGAACCGGTCGAGCCGCGCCTTCTGCTTCGTCGTCCGCGCCTTGGCGCCCCGCCGGACCCAGGCCAGCTCGCTGCGCAGCAGATTTCGCCGCTTCTGCTCCTCGGCGGCTTCCCGTTCTTCCCGGTCTGCCTTCAGTTCCAAGAAGCGGGAGTAGTTCGCTTCATAGCGGAACATCCGGCCCTGGTCGAGTTCCAGCATGACGCCGCAGACCCGCTCCAGGAAGTAGCGGTCATGCGTTACCATCAGGAGCGCGCCCCGGCGCTTCTGCAAGTATTGCTCCAGCCAAGCGACCGAGCCGGTGTCGATATGGTTGGTAGGCTCATCCAGAATGAGCAGCTCGGACGGCGTAATGAGCGCCGCCGCCAGTGCGACCCGCTTGCGCTGGCCGCCCGAGAGCGTGCCCATGCGGGCGTCGAATCCCGTGATGCCCAGCTTGCCGAGCACCGCCTTGGCTTCGCTCTCCAGGCTCCAGGCCCCGGCGGCATCGACCTCATGTCCGGCCGCCGCCAGCTTGGCCTCCAGCGCAGCATTGCCGGGATCGGCGGCCAGCCGGTCGGCTAGCTCCGTATACCGGCGCATGGCCGCAAGACCCGGGTCATCGCCCGAGAGAACCTGCTGCAGCACCGTCGCGTCCGGGTCGTACGCAGGATTCTGCGTCACTACCTGGACCCGGACGCTGTTCCCGATGGCAATCGTGCCTTCGTCCGCTTTCTCGACGCCCGCGATAATTCGCAGCAGCGTCGATTTGCCTGTGCCGTTGACGCCGATGACGCCTACTTTATCCCGCTCGTCCATCCCGAAGGAAGCGTCCTGGAAGAGGACCTTCTCTCCATAGCTTTTGGTCAAATGCTCTACCGTCAAAATATTCATGGGTTACCGCCTGCCTAATTGGATTTCCTTGAAGCCTCTAGTTCTCGTTCAGTCAGTGCTTGTATTTCCCGGATTCCGCGCCCCGCAGGAACAGATCCGCCGCGAACGCAATCCGGTGCCTGGCATCCGCCTCCGTGAAGGCAGGGTCGAACAGGATGTCCATTTTTAGCCGGTCCAGCATTCCGATGTACGCCTGTGACAACAATTGCGCCTCCGCTGCGTCCGCATCCAGAAGCACCTGCTGCACCAGGTTGGTGTAGGCTTCCATGAATTGCTGCATGAAGGCCATCAGCTCCGGATGGTTGGTGGGCGCGCGGAAGAACAGCTTGGTATGCTGCTTGCGCTCGTAATAATAGAGCAGATGGTGCTCCGCAATCGCCGCCAGCTTCCCGGCAGGGGTCTCCTCCCGCTTCAGACGGGCGGCCAACTGGGTCATGAACTGTTCGCAGTCTCGCCGTGAGACGGCGAGGAACAGCTCTTCCTTGTTGCGAAAATACAAATAGACTGTGCCTTTGGCAATGCCCGCCAGCTCCGCCACCTCGGCGATCCGGGTCTCATAGAAGCCTTTGGAGCCAAACAGTGAAAAAGCGGCGTCCAAAATGGCCCTCTGCTTATCCGGTCTGTCGGATTTGCCCTCTCTCTCGTTGCTCCCTCCACTCAAGTGTCAGGTCCCTTCTTTCTGTTGCAGGTTCTGTTAGAATTCAGTCCGGCATCCGGCCAGCGGACGCCGGCCCGGTTCAAATTCCGCCGAGCAGCGCGGCGGCCAGAAGCGCCGCAGCCGAACCCAGCAGCGAACTGATTGCATTCACGGCATCGTTGTTCATCCACCGCCAGCCCCGGCCGGGAAGCGTCGGCCTGCCGTGGTGGAAGGCTGCCTCGACTTCGCGGCCGCATGTTTCGCAGCGGTTCATCGCCTGCACCGTCGCACCGAGCAGCGAATCGGCGAATGCTCCGGCCAGACCGCCGACAAGTCCTGCTGTCGACCAGGCGATGAGACTCCCGGCGTCCATCCCCGCAGCCTGCGCGAGCAGCCAGCCGGCGGCGCCGATCAGCAGTCCGCCGGCGGCCGTGGCGGCCGTTCCAAGCAGGGACACGCCCCCGGACTGGCCGGGCCTCAGCACCCGTCCCGTCCGGACGGAGCGCGGAGGGCGGCGGCTCAGCGTGCCGAGTTCCGTGGCCCAGGTATCCGCCGTCACGGTCGCCATCGCGCCGATGAAGAGCACCGGCCAGACGTCCAGCGGCCGGATGGCGTGGGCCAGCACGAAGAGCATGCCCACGCCGCCGTTCGCCAGCACCTGTCCGGCGTCGCGGCGGCCCGTCTTGGCATAATCGCGCTCCAGTTCTTCCTTGATCCCGGCCTTCATCTTCGACAGCAGGCTGGACGTGATGAAGAACAGCAGCAGAATGCCGAACCAGAACGCATTTCCGGCGCCGAAATAGACGGTGCCCATGACGAAGGCGGCCATTAGGCCCGAGAAGCTGAGCGACCGCTTCCAGAAGGCTGCCGCCGAGACGGCCAGCGCGCCGGCCGCGCCAAAGAGCCATTTAAGCACAAGAAGAATCATCCGATGAGGCAGGTCCCCAGCAGCCGGTCGCCCCAGCGGAGCTCGAACGAATCGCCCGGAACGACCGGGCCTACCCCGGCCGGCGTTCCCGTGAAGATCACATCGCCTTCGCCGAGACCGTACCGGGTGCCGATGAAGTCAATGATCGTCTGCAGAGAGAAGATCATGTTCTTGACATTGCCGCGCTGGACCTCCTCCCCGTTCTTGCGGACGGTGAAGTCGGTCGCCTCCAGCTCTTCCTTGTCGGGAAAAGCAATGAACGGCGTCAGCGGAGCCGCGTTGCGGAATCCCTTGGCTGCCGTCCAGGGCAGGCCCCTCTTCTGAAGATCGTTGTGAATGTCGCGCAGCGTGAAGTCAAGGCCAAGCGCCATGACATCCACCAGCTTCTCCACGGTCATCCCCGGAGCGTAGTCGCGGCCGATGCGCAGCACCAGCTCGCCTTCGTAATGAATGAGCCCCGCATCTTTCGGCAGCTGGATGACGGCCTTGTCCAGCGGAACGGCCGCATGCGACGGCTTCATAAAGATCAGCGGTTCGGTCGGCACCTGATTGCCGAGTTCTTCGGCATGAAGTCTGTAATTTCTACCGACGCAGTACAAATTGTTAACGGCAGCGCACATGGGCATTCAGCTCTCTTTCGCTCTTAAATTGGTCTATTGACGCCAGAACGTCTCGCCCCACAGATCCGGGCGGTTCGTACATATCATTATATCAGAATGAATGTCTGCAAGGCGACGCATCGATTCGGGCTTGTCCACCGTCCAGGCCATGACTTCTGCGCCGCGCTGCGTCAGAAAGCGGGCCAGCGCCGTGTTAAGCCGCGCTCCCTTAATGGAGAGGAAGGAGCAGCCCAATTGCTGCATCGGGCGGACCGGGCTGCTCCACCGGGCATCGAAGATGAGCCCGGTCCTGAAATCCGGCGCCGAGTCCCGCAGACGCCGCAGGGTCGGAGCATCGAAGGAAGTCAGCACGACCTCTTCCCGCATTCCTTTGGAAGCAATCAGCTCCGTCACCCGGCGCTCCAGATCCGGGTACGGCCGCCCTACGTTCTTCAGCTCAATATTCAGCTTGGCCCGTCCTGCCGCCAGCTCCAGCACTTCTTCCAGAGAGGGAATCTTCTCTCCGCGGTAGGACTTCGATTTCCAGCTCCCGGCATCGAGCCGGCGCAGGTTCGCATAGTCCATTTCCTTCACCCGGCCGTGTCCGTTCGTAGTCCGGTCCAGCGAGTAATCGTGGATGACGACGGGGACTCCGTCCCGGGACAACTGCACATCAATCTCCAGCCAGGTCACATAGGGCAGCTCCAGCGCCATGCGGATGGCAGCCAGCGTGTTCTCCGGCGCCTTGCCGGAGAAGCCCCGATGCGCGACACACGGGTTGTTGTCAGACATAATCGCCCCTCCTGAATCTCAGACAAAATAACCGGGCGGCCGGATTCCGGCCGCTTCCTAGCGAACCGTCACCTGGCCGGCCTCGTCGATCGAGACGCGGCCTTCCGACAGAGCCTCCATCCGCTTCAGCAGCTTCGCCCCCTGCTCCGCCGCCATCGGCGCCGGCCGGCCCAGTTCGGCGTCCATCGGCTTCAGCGTCAGCCTGCACTGTCCGTTCACTTTGCAGTTCGCCCGGAATACCGCCGTCTCCCAGGTGGAAGGGGTCGCGGACCGCGTAAATACAAAGTTGCCGGTGCTGTAGGCGATCCATTTGCCTTTATAAGGCTCAAGGCCCTGCAGCACATGCGGATGACTGCCTATCACCAGATCCGCCCCCGCATCGATGAAGCTGCGGCCCAGCTCCTGCTGTTGGGGACTGAAGGCCTCCTGCCGCTCTTTGCCCCAATGAACCATCACGACTACGAGGTCGGCTTCCCGGCGGGCGTCGGCTATGGCCTTCAGCGCCTGGGCGCTGTCATAGACGGACGCCAGTCCCGGAGTCCGGGCCGTGGCGATCCAGGAAGTCTCCGGCACGACCCGGGTGAAGCCGAGCAGCGCGATCCGGATACCCTTCCGCTCAAAGTAACGGACCGTATAGGCTTCCGCCGCATTCTGTCCGGCGCCGACCCGCGCGATGCCGGCCTCGTCCAGCAGCGAGAGCGTATCGGACAGCCCCTCCTGTCCCCTGTCAAGCGAGTGATTGTTGGCCAGATTGACGGCGTCGATGCCCGCTCTCTTCATGGCGCCGAGCGCCTTCGGCGACGAGCGGAATACGAACTGCTTGTTGGCCGCGCCCGTTCCGCCTTCGGTTACCGGCGTCTCCAGATTCACGACCGTCAGATCGTCGCTGCGGAACATCCCGTCCAGCCGGCTGAAAGCATAGTCGTACCCCTGCTTCTCCAGCAGCTCGCCGACCTTGCCGGCAAAGATCGTGTCTCCCGCGAAGCTCAGGGACACCTCGGGCGAGCCGCCGTCCGGCGTGCCGGCGTTCCCGCCGCCGGGAGCCTCCGGCGCGGCCTCTCCAGAGGCCGCGGGTGCCGCGGGCGGCGCAGCCGGAGCGCCGCCCTCTTCGCCGCCGCTTCCGGAAGGCGGCGGGGTTGCGGACGCCGGTACCGGGGCGTCCGGAGAAGGCGATGCCGCCGGCGGGGCCGAAGGCGGCAGGCTCGGCGACGCTGGCGGCCTGGTCTCGGCCGGCGCAGAGGACGGCGCGGCCGGCGCAGAAGGCGGCGGAACAGCCGGTCCGGCCGCATCGGGTCCGCCGCCATCCCGCTGGCCCAGCGCCAGGGCAAGCGCCCCCGCAATCAAGAGCAGCAGCGCCAGATTGATCCGCAGCCGCAGACGGCGGCTGCGCTTGCGCTTAGAGACTTGGTTTCTGTCGGATCGTGGAGGATACAATGCAATAACTCCTTTACCTGATAAACTCGTTCCATTATAGCATAAGCCCCGCATACCAAGAGACCCCCGGAATCCGGGGGTCAGGCCGTTCATTCTATCTTCTTAATTCTTCGTTCCACCCGCGCAATAATGACAATGAAGCTGGCTAACATCAGGATAGCGAGTAGGATTACGCTGATCTCCGTACGCAAAAACAAATTCAATATCATCCCGATTCCCAGCAGCACCGCCCCGCAGATCATGAACAGGACTGCGCAGTAACGGTTCGCCTCTCTCCACCTTGTCTCGGTGCTCATAGACAGAGAAGTGCGAAAGCCGTAAATCGAGTTGATCGAGCGGGGAGGAAATCTCTTCAGAATCCATCCGACTGCAAGAAGAAACAAGCCAAATGTCAAGCTCCACATGGTTGGTTTCCTTTCTCCTCCTTTAGTTCTTAGCGGTATTCTACTTTAAACCCTTAATCACATTACGAATATACATCTCTCTTGTTAGATCGTTCTCCCGTGAATAAGAAACCGCAACCGTTTTAACTTGGACTGCCGCATGATAGAAATATACGCCATCTACCAATACATATGCGCCCCCGCCTACAACTTGCGCAACAGCTCCAGCATACCAAACGACTGCCAGTCCGGCCACAAATACAACAGCAGCAACGGCACATTGACCGCTTGCATAGCCTAATTGCTTGGAGTCAATGGAAGTTACGTTTACACCATCGCTTTTTAGGGCAGAGTAAATCAGCTCTGATCCTTTGCCCAAAGCCCGTTCCAGCTCCAGCGGGTTCTTTGAATCGACAGCGCCCTTCAACCGGTTGAAATATCCGGGCTCAAGCTTTTCTACGTTAGCTACGATTTTGTCGACCTGACCAACCGCTTCTTTTGTATTGGCGGTCTGATAAAGATCATGGGTATAAATTTCGGATGAAAGCTGCTTGGCTACTTCGCCTTGAACAAAAAACAAACCTCGAAAAAGATCTTCCCCCGAATAGGCTTCCTTGGAACTTGCCTCTGCACCGCCATCACTGGTGAAGCCATTCATCAGGACCAAAGAAAAGACCAATACAAACGCGACAATTTTTTTCATTGGTGAACCTCCTTTAGAGAATCCATGGATATTTTCTTTCCAAAGCTATGCTCAAACGGACGAAAGGCCAAAATCAGACCTGCAAACATTACCAAAGAAAAGGAGTATAGTCCGAGGCAGATTGCAATCAACGTATGTAAAGCCAGCCCCAGGTAAAGGAAGAAAAATCGTTTTTCTTTATGGGCAACAATTCCACTTCCCAAAAGCAATTCGACAATAATAGTACCCCAAGTCAACAGAACCACAAAAGAACTTTCAATTAAGGGGTTAAGCAAAGAGAGCAAGAAGGAATTCAACCCCAGCATGGGATCATGAAAATAATAATAAATAGCCGTCCCATCAATCCATTCCTTATTCTTCAGTTTGGAAAGAGCTGCATTGAAATAGATAATGGCCATTTGCACACGAATGGAGAATAAGAACAAAAAAGATATCAAATGGGGTATGCCTGTACTTGTCATTGTGTTATCTGAACGCGGCGGAAGCCAATGCCATTTCCGATGATCGAAAAGGGTAACCGGGATAAGCAGAAGTGTGAGTACAGTGGCTACCTGCTCTCCTCCATCCAGTGTTATCCCGGTATTTTGAAGGGATGAGGCAACCCACCAATGCAAGATTCCCGTGAACCTCGGCCTCCACCCAGAGGCGACAATAAGCAGAATCAAGACAGAGATCCACTTTAACAACTCTAGATTAGGATAATTATTTGGCAGTACGCAGAATATGCTCACCGCATAAACGGAGCATGACGGATATTCATTTATTCCCGCCGCCGGTTTAAATAAAGTCGTTACGTCGTTCGTGATTAAGGTAAGCAGAAGCGACAGTGCAATCAAAGTTCTCGCCAATCCATAAACATTCGTCCATGGCGGAGTACCGCTTATCACTAAGGTTGGGATTGAATTTAATCTTTTTAGCATCTACGGCCTCCTACTTCTCCCTAATTCCTTGTTTGCTTTGTACAGAGGACATGCACTTTTATATACTTTGAAGGCATATCTTCCGGTTGGATCAAATCAGCCCATGCCCAAGGCACTGGTTTTTGGGAAACAATAAAGTAATCTCCGCACAAGTTTGGCTTCGGTGTAATGTTTTCAAGCTTGACGGCAGCCGACTTTTCATCCCTTTTAAGGCATTGACCCATTTTCTCGTTACAGCTTTTCCAAGGCTGGGCAGCAACTTGTGTATACAAGAGCCCTAATTCGATTCCTTGTGTTCTGCCTTTTCTGTTGATGCCGAATAAATTATTCATTGAGTTATTGGGCCAATCCGTCGCAGAGTGCAGGTCCGTATTGTAAATCTTCATAACTTCGTCTTGGGGAGCTTTGCTAAAAAAGCCCCATCCTTGTGGAAATATTTTTTGAAGTATAGTGAATTTGTAAGCATCCAAGGGGTTAGAAGGAGTCGCGTTCAATAAAGAGAAGACGAATAATAGCGCCAATAGTAAGGAAGTAAAATAAAAAACAATCCCATTTCTTGCATCTGAATTCATTTACCATCCCCCTGTTTAGATATTTTTGTATATTATTTAAACATATTCTATAAATTACAATCTTCCTAAAATAAAAAAAGCCCAGTGCCGTTCCAAGAGTTTCCCTGGAATAGGACTGGGCTTCTCTATTTTATTTCAGGTACGTACCGCTCTCGCCGATGCCGCCGGTGCCGTTCAGCACGTAAGCACGGGCATTGCCCTTGCCGGACAGAGAGATGGACAGCGTGCCGTTCGTTACATTCTTGACGTCTCCGGTAACGGCATCCACGTACTTCCCGTTCGGGATGCCGGTGAAAGTGGCTCCGCTGGAGATGGTCACGAGCACGAAGCTGTCAATGCCCTTGGAAGCATCCGTGTATCTGCGTTTGAACGCCATATCGCCGGATACGTTCTCCGTCGAATACTGGCCTTTCTGGAGCGCAGGCACGGCGCGGCGAATCAGGTTAAGCTGGCGGATGTGCTTGGCGAGCGGATAGTTCAGCGATTCGGCCATTTTGCCGGTCGCATTCGTATATCTGCCGTAATCCTGCACCGTTACGCTGCCTTCGATGCGGTCTCCGAAGTATGCTCGGCCCGTCGTGCTGAGCGGAGCGTTCGGACCGACGTCAATCGGCATGCCCTTCTGGAATTCAACCTCGGAACCGTAGAAGATGGCCGGGATGCCCCGGAACAGGAACATCAGGTCCAGATTCTCGGCCCAGGTATCCTGGGTGCCGGCGAAACGCTGGTTCTCCGGCGCACCGTCCGGCGCATAGTCGTGGGAATCGACGTAGGTTACATTCCAGGTGGCGTCATTGTAATACTTGTCGCCGCTGCGCATGCCGAAGGCTTCCTGCGCCGTCTTGAACGACCAATGCATCGGGAAGTCGATAACATCCATACCGGACTTCTTGGAATAATCCGGCGTATGGTAGTTGTTGCCTTCCAGGAACGCATTGTTCGAGGTCGGCTGGGTTGCTACGTTCTGGTTGTCGGCCCAGTTCTGTTCCACGGACAGCTTGTTGGCGGCATAGTCGTTCACCGTATCTCCCGGATAGGCTTTGGATTCCTTCCAGGTATAGAACGGAGTCGAAATCGCCGGAATTCCGCTGTTCCAGACATCGCGGTAGCGGGTTGCCACTTCGCCGAAGATGTAGAAATCGGAGCCGCCATGCGTTTTCCAGGCTGGGATGAAGTAGCGGTTGAAGATGTAACGGCTGACATGCTTGACCGTATCCACGCGGAACGCGTCAACGCCCATGTCGATGTACTTGTTGTACGTATCAATCAGATACTGGTCCACCACCGGATTCTCGGTGTTGAGGTCCACGCAGTCGCCGGCGATCTGGCCGGTCTGCACCGTATAGGACTCCCAAGACAGACTCTTCTCGGTGTGGTAAATATTGTTGTTCGTATCGGCATTCTTCATCAGGTTGATCCGGGCCTGATACTGCTGATCCGGCGTCATGGTATCATAGTTCGCCGGCAGCTTGTCGGTAATCTTGACCAGATTCGCGGAGGTATCCGCCTTCGTCGGGTCCTTCTTGAACATCGGAAACAGGTTCTCCTCGCCAAAATTGCCGGTGTGGTTCACCACAATATCCTGAATAATCTTCAGCCCTTTGGCATGGGCGGCCGCAATCAGATCCTGATAGGAAGCTCCCACCGATTCGTAACGGGGGTCTACCTTGGCAAAATTGATTGCATGATAGCCGTGGTAATCATAGCCGCTGGCATTCTGCACAACTGGCGTAATCCAGATGGCGCTGAAGCCTAGCGCCTTGATGTAGTCAAGCTTCTGGATCAGGCCCTTGAAATCTCCCCTGTAGGCCGGATCGGCATCCGGATTGCCAGCTTTGGCGTCATCCCAGGCATGCTTATTGTTGCTGGGATCGCCGTCATAGAACCGGGAGGTCATGACAAAATAAATGGAGTCTTCGCGGAAATCTCCACGGCCGCCGACCGAGTAGTAGTAACTCTGCGTCGTCTTGTTGCCGGCCGCGTCCACAACCAGGAACTTCAGCGTGGCAGCCTTGGTCAGAACAATGGCAGGTCCGGCCAGACCCGACAGGGCGTTGCCGCTGATGTAGAGCTTGGAGCTGGTTGTAGGCTCCGTTCCATTGTCCGTGTAATAAGCGGATACGGTACCGGCTTTGTTATCCTTGAGATTGAAGGATACACTTACCGATGTGGAGGTCTTGACCGGCAGATTGGCCGTAATTGTCGGCGCCTGCAGATCCGCATTGAGGTCAATGACATAGGCAAAGGAGGACACAGTGCCCGATTGCCCCGCGGAATTGACGCCGAATGCCTTGATCGTCATCGATGAAGCGACCGGGATCGGCGCCGTATACAGCGTCGACGAGGTGGTCGGCGTGGAACCGTTGGTCGTGTAATAAATTTTGTCTCCCGCATTGCTGCCGGTCAGTGCGACCGTTTGCGCCGTGTCATAGGTTCCCGGAGCCGGAGAAGCCTTGATGACCGGCACCTGCGGAGCCTCAGGATTCGCGTCATACCAGGCATTGTCTGTATAGTACCAGCCTTCTTTGGCGCTGCGGACCAGATCGGAGGTCTGCTTGCTGCCGTCGTTGAAGATGACGCTGGCTGCCGTTGCACCCGAAATCGTGTACTTGTACCAGTCGTTGCCTTCTGCTGTCATCAGCACGCCCGGCCATGCTCCGCTTGTCGGAACGGTGGAAGGCGTCGGATTCCAGTAGTGAATCCGAACTGTGGATGCCCAGGTGGAAGGCTTCTTGAAGTGAACCGTCAGAGCGGTCGCTGTAGCGGTCGGGGTAGGCGTTACCGTAGCGGTCGGGGTAGGCGTTGCCGTAGCCGTCGGTGTTGCCGTAGCCGTTGCGGTCGGCGTCGCGGTCGGCGTCACGGTCGGCGTTGCTGTAGGAGTTGCTGTAGGAGTTGCTGTAGGAGTTGCTGTAGGAGTTGCTGTAGGCGTAGGAGAAGGCGTTGTAACCGCCGAAACCTGCAGATAATCCAGGTTGACATTGCCGGTGTCGCCGGAGTCATACTTGTAGGCGATCGTATTGCTGCCCGCGTTCAGCGTGACCGATGCCGTCTGGTCTGCCCATGTATTCCAGTTCGCAAGGGTGGCGAGACTGACCTGCTTGACCTTGGAGCCGTTCACGTATAAAGACAGGTTCTTGGCGCTGCCCGTGGCATTGGCATAATGCAGCGCCGCATTGTAGGAACCTGCGGTGTCGGCTTGAACCGTGAAGGCGGCCGCTGCGTTCACGGCGGTCATCCCGTCGACAAAGCCGGTGCCGGTGTAGCCGGTATGGTCGGTATTGACCTTCGCGCCGCCGCTCAGCGCCGAATTCTCGGCTTCATACTTGCCCTTGACGGGAACAACGACTGTCCAGTTCTTGCCGCCGTTGTTGTCCCATGTGTCTGTCGGAGCCGTGATGTGATAACAGTAAGTCAGCGTAGCGCCCTCGTCCACGGCAACATTGGCAGTGAAGGACGTTCCGCTCTTAATCATGGCGGTGTCGGTATATGAGGACCAGTTATTCGTTGTCCAGTGCAGCTTGACTGCCGTTGCAGTCGAATTCGTATACGATACCGCATACGTCGTGCTGCTGGCCTCAGCCCCGCCCGACAGGCCGATGAGCAGGCTGATGCATAAGGCTGCGGACAGCAGCAAAGACAGTATTCTTCGGGCTTGCTTCGTTACCAATCAAATTCCCCCCAGAAATAAATTAGTGTGATACCCAAGCGTTTCCAACGGCATTGGCTTGAAGTGACATTGCGACACAGTGTTGGTGCAAACGTTTGCAATTTCAGTTAAAAAAGAAGACCTCCTTTCGTTTGCATGAACCAGGACAAGGCTGAATGCGCTTACAGGCCGATTATATTATAGACATTTTTTCCAGTCAATCCACCATTTCGTTCAGTTGCTCCCCGATGCCAGCAATCGGTTGCCCCCAAAGACCCGGGACGTTCGCCTCCCTTACGGAATAACAAAACCGGCCGTATAAGGGAACTCCCCCAAAACGGCCGGTGCTTTAGTACAAGACGGTATAGCCGCTCTCGGTCGCCGCTTCACCTGCTATCCCTGACGAAGCTGTTCCGCAGCCTTCTGCGCCGCCAGCTTGGCATGCTTGATGCAGTCGGGCATGCCGATGCCGTCATAGCCTGCCCCGAAGACTTGCACGCCCGGAAGGGCGGTCCCAAGTTCGTTCCGCAGCGCCGCAATGCCGGCCGGGTGACCGACCGGATACTGCGGCATCGACTTCGGCAGACGGGTGATCTCCGTGAACAACGGCTTGGCTGTCACGCCCATCACTTCCCTCAGATCCTTGCGGACCAGCTCTTCCAGTTCTCCGTCCGGAAGCATCGCTTTCTGCTCGTCTCCGGCCCGGCCCACGTAACAGCGCAGCAGCACCCGGTCTTCTGGAGCGGTATGCAGCCATTTGGCGGAGGTCCAGGTGCAGGCCGTAATGCCTCGCCCCTCCGTGCGCGGCACCAGAAAGCCCGATCCGTCGAATCCGCCGTCCAGCTCCTGGCCGGAGAAGGCCATGACCACATTGGCTACAGTTACGTAGTTCACGGCATCCAGCGCCGAGACCTCGACATGCGGACGGAGCAACTCCGCCGCCGCGAAGTTCTGCACAGTAATGTAAACATCGTCCGCCGGGAGCCGTTCACCGTTCTCGAGGATGACCGTATACCTGCTGCCCGCCGAAATTCCGTCATTGCGGACAATGGCGGCAGCGCCGCTCCCTGTCCGCAGGTCCGCATCCCGCTTGAGGTCTTCAACCAGCGCCGAGGTCAGCGTCTGGAGTCCCTGTCTGAAAGTGAGAAAAGCGCTCTTCTTCGTTCCCGTATGGGTCTCGGCAGGCTTCCGGCCGCTTGTCATTCCCCGGATCAGACTGCCATACTGGCGTTCCACCTCGCCGAATTGGGGGAAGGTGGATTGGAGACTGATCGCATGCATGTCTCCTGCATAGATTCCCGCCAGCAGAGGCTCGGTCATCTTCTCCAGCACTTCCCGTCCAAGCCGGCGTTCCACAAGCGCTCCAAGCGATTCGTCCTCCCCGCTCTTTCGGGGCGGGATGACAAAATCCATCATCGCCCGCAGCTTGCCCGGCAGCGAGACGATCCGGCTCTTCCAGAACGGCTTCAACTCGGTGGGAATGCCGAGCACCAGCCCGGCCGGCATCGGATGGAGCCGGCCGCCTTGCAGGATATACGTCTTCTTGGCATTCGGATTGGTCGTCGTCAGCTCGCGGTCCACGCCCAGCTCCGCAGCCAGGTCGGTCATCTCCTGCTTCCGGGCCAGATAGGAATCCGGGCCCTTCTCGATGACGAAGCCTTCCTTGCGCAAGGTTTCAATCTTGCCCCCAAGCACCCGGTCCCGTTCCACAACGGTAATGTGCGGCTCCACTCCCGCTGCCCGGTAATGCTTGCGCACGTAAAAGGCGGCGCTGAGTCCACTCAGCCCGCCGCCGATAATGACTACATTCCGCGGAGCAGCGCTCATTTCTGATCCGCCTTCCACTCGCCCGCCTTGCTGCGCACAACATCGCTCAGCACCGACATATAGGCGGGATCGCTATTCAGCGATTCGATCCGCATCAGCCGCATGTCCAGTTCACGCGCAACCGCCTGGGCTTCAATATCCAGGTCGTACAGCACTTCAAGATGGTCCGATACGAAGCCGACCGGCGCGGACAGCACATCTTCCACCTGCTCCGTGCTCAGGCGGTGCAGCGTATCGAGAATGTCGGGACCCAGCCACGGCTCCGACGTCCGTCCGGCGCTCTGCCAGGTGAATTCCCAGTTCGTCACGCCGGTGCGCTCGGCAATGGCCTGCGAAGTCGCCAGCAGCTGGTCGCGGTACGGATCGCCCATGGCGAGAATCCGCTCCGGCAGGCTGTGGGCGCTGAACAGCACCTTGACCTCTTCCCGCTTCGCGCCGGCTTCCTCATATTCGTCCAGCCGCTGCGACACCCGGCGGCTGAGCGTATCAATCAGCAGCGGATGCAGATGATAGCTCTCGACGAATGCCATTTCGATACCGTGTTCCTGGGCGCGCTCCCGGGCGCGCTTGATGTAGCCGCCCACGCTCATCGACGAGTAATGCGGCGCAAGCACAATGCCGACGGCCCGCTTGATCCCGTCTTTTGCCATCTTGTCCACGCCGTCTTCAATGAAAGGATGGGCATGCTTGAGTCCCTGATAGCAGACATAACGGACGGCCGGGTCCTGGTTCTCGCGGTCCAGCGTCTCCTGCAGAGCCGCTACCTGGCGGTCCGTATTCTCTCTGAGCGGGAAGACCCCGCCGACGATGGCTTCGTAGCGGTCCTTCAGCTCGCGGAGCTGTTCTTCGCTCGGCGGATTGCCGCGGCGGATATGTGTGTAATAAGCCTCAACGCCCTCCAGGCTGTCCGGGGTTCCGTACGACATGACCAGTACACCGATTTGGGTTGTCACGAATCCTCACCTCATACGATTATTAGTTGGATGGAACGGCGCCGGACGGTCGGGTACCGGCAAGAAGTTCCTGGGAATATTCATGAATGCAGTCCGTCAGTTCCTTTAGCTTGTCCAGAGAAGCTTCCGGATACAGGCCGTGTCCCAGGTTGAAAATATAACCGGGCTCCTTCACGCCTTCGTCGATCAGGCGCTTGGCCCGTTCCTTCAGCAACTCGTCCGGCGCCGTCAGCAGATACGGGTCCAGATTGCCCTGAACCGCGAACCGTCCGCCGGTGCGCCGCCGTCCTTCGGCGATGGACACCCGCCAATCCAGCCCGATCACATCGGCACGCAAGTCCGACAGCTCGGGCAGCAGTTCGCCGGAGGCTACGCCCGGGAAGTAGATTTTGGGCACATCCAGATCGGCCAGCTCGGCAAAAATACGGGTGACCGTAGGCAGAACGTACGTCCGGAAATCTTCCGGCGCCAGCGCCCCGACCCAGCTGTCGAACAGCTGGAACGCCTTCCCGCCGCTCTTGACATGGCTGCGCAGATAGGCGATGACCATATCGCCGAGCTTGTCCATCAGCTTGAACCAGACCTGCGGCTGGCCGTACATCAGCTCCTTGGTCCGAATGTAGCTCTTCGACGGCCGTCCTTCTACAAGATAGCTGGCGATGGTGAACGGAGCCCCGGCGAATGTGATCAGCGGCACGTCCAGCTCCCGGTCCAGAATGGCGATCGTCTCGAGGATATGGCCGAGATCGCCTTCCACGTCGATCGGCTTCAGCCGGTCTACATCGGCCGCGCTTCGGATCGGATTCTCGATGACCGGGCCGATATTTTTGACAATATCAAATTCGACGCCCAGCGAAGCTACCGGATTCATAATGTCGGAATACAGAATTGCCGCATCGACGCCCAGCTTCTTCACCGGCATCAGCGTCACTTCCGCCGCCAGCTCGGGCTGCCGGCAAATCTCGAGCAGCGAGTATTTCTCCTTGATCTTGCGGTATTCGGGGTCGTAGCGGCCGGCCTGGCGCATGTACCACACGGGCACATAATCCGTCTCCTGCCGGCGGCACGCCCGGATAAAAGTATCGTTATAGGTCATGATAAGGTCTCCATCTTCTTGATCGGATTGTCATCTTTATATTATGCCTGTTTTAAAAGTTTGTAACAACCGTCACAACTGCCCGGAGAGTTGACATTCCTGTGACATCTGTCACATCCGGGGGCGTTTCAACGCCGATTGTCGATTTGTGGTATACTGCTTCATGGCATCTTTTACCGGACATCATGGTTAGAGAAGGGAAGTGGGGCACATTGAAGAAGATGAAATGGGGAACGCTCGAGACCTGGAGCATCAATCTCATTGTGCTGTGGTTCGGACAGTTCCTGGTCAACGCGGGGATGACGATGATTACCCCGTTCCTGTCGCTGTATCTGGCCCAGGATCTCGGCGTCCGCGGCGACGCGGTCGGGGTCTGGGCCGGTCTGATTTTTGCCGCCAACTTCATGACCTCGTTCATCTTTCAGCCCTTGTGGGGCTCTCTGGCGGACAAATACGGACGTAAAATCATGCTCCTGCGCTCCGGCTTCGGAATGGCCATTGTCATCGTTCTGATGGGCTTCGCCCAGACGCCCTGGCAGCTCCTTCTGCTGCGGCTTCTCAACGGCACCATCTCGGGCTTCAACCCGGCTTCCATCGCGCTCGTCTCCGGCACCACGCCGAAGCACCGCACGGGCTTCGCGATGGGCATGATGCAGTCGGGCTCGGTCGCCGGCACGATTCTGGGTCCGCTGATCGGCGGCCTGATGGCCGACTATATCGGCTTCCGGCCGATATTCTACGTTGTGGGGGCGCTTCTGTTCGTCGCTTCGCTGCTGGCCCTCTTCCTGGTCAAAGAGAACTTCAACCGCGAAGAGGCGCTGCATCAGCCGAAGGTATCCGTCTATCAGGGCTTCCGGGAACTCGCCCGGATTCCCCAGCTTCCGGCTCTCTTCGGCGTCACGTTCCTGCTGCAATTCGCGATGATCAGTCCGATGGCGCTGCTGCCGATCTATGTGGAGAAGCTGCACGGCACGCCGGAGGATATCGCCTTCTGGGCGGGTCTGGTAACAGCCGTGACGGGCATTTCCAACATGATCGCTTCGCCGATTCTCGGCAGGCTCAGCGACAAGATGGGAGCGCACCGGATTCTGACCTACGCGCTTATCGGCGCCGCGCTGTTCCTGATTCCGCAGGCTTTCGTAACGTCCGTCTGGCAGCTCATTGTCGTCCGGTTCCTGATGGGGGTATTCATGGGCGGCCTGCTGCCCAGCGTCAACGCGCTTATCCGCTCCTATACGCCTGACGGCAAGGAGAGCCGGGCCTTCGGCTTCAACAGCAGCACGCTTGCGCTCGGCAATATGACGGGAGCCCTGCTGGGCGGCGTGCTCTCCGGCTATATCGGCATCGAGGGGCTGTTCATCGTATCCGGCGGGCTGCTGCTGCTGAATACCGTCTGGGTGCGCTTCAAGCTGTACCGGGAGACGCCGCTGCGGCTGTTCCGCTAGACGGCCCCAAAGGCCGCGCCGCAGGGGATCAGCCCCTCACGATCGCCAGCGCCAGTCCGTCGTAGGCCGGAAGGATCGTGCTCTCCAGCCGGGGATCGCCGGCGATGGTCTCATTGAACCGGCGCATCGCCTGAACCGCAGGCCCGTTCTTGGCAAGGTTCAGCGTCCGGCCGCGCAGGAAGAGATTATCCCCGGCGATGACCGCGCCGGGCTCGGCCAGGCGGATGGCCGCCTCCAGATAATCCGGGTAATTCTCCTTGTCGGCGTCAATGAAGAAGAAGCCGAATCTCCGGCCTTCCGCCTCGAGCTGCTTCAGGCTCTCCAGCGCGGGGCCGATGCGGTAGTCCACCGCTGCGCCGAACCCGGCGGCCTCCAGATGCGTACGGGCCATAGCCGCATACTCAGGCTTCAGCTCGAGCGAGGTAAGCCGGCCTCCGGCCGGCAGTCCCCGGGCCAGACAGATGCCGCTGTACCCGCCCAGAGCGCCGATTTCCAGCGCCTGCCGGGTTCCCGACAGCCTTACCAGCATCGTAAGCAGCCGGCCGTACCCGGGCGCAACGGATACTTCAGGCATGCCGGCCTCTGCAATCGCCTGCCGGACGGAGCGAAGCAGCCCGTCTTCCGGGTAGCGTTCTTCACTGTACCGCTCCTGGGCGGCAAATTCTTCGGGGGATGGAGATGAAGGTTGGGTCATCGGTTAATCTCCTTTTCGGATTAGATGAATACTAGATAACGGAGTTGAAGTGAATTTGGATAATCTGGAATTGATCGCAACTGCGCCGATGGGCCTTGAGGCCATTGTGGCGCGCGAACTGAACGAGCTTGGATACGAGACCGTCACGGAGAACGGCAGAGTCGTGTTCCGGGGCGGCTTGGCGGACATTTGCCGCTGCAACCTCTGGCTGCGGACCTCGGACCGGGTTCTGGTCAAGATGGCGCAGTTCCCGGCCCGCACCTTCGATGAATTGTTCGAAGGCGTCAAGGCGATCGCCTGGGAAGACTGGATTCCCGAGAACGGAGAATTCCCGGTGGAGGGCCGGTCCCACAAATCGCTCCTGACCAGCGTCCCGGCGGCCCAGGGCATTGTGAAGAAGGCGGTTGTCGAACGGCTCAAGGGCACCTACCGGACCGAATGGTTCCCGGAGAACGGCCCGCGTTTTGTCATCGAAGTCATTCTGCTGAATGACGTTGCGCTGATTACGCTCGATACGACAGGTCCTGCCCTCCACAAGCGCGGCTACCGCAAGCTGATTACAGAGGCACCGCTGAAGGAGACGATGGCCGCCGCCCTGATCCAGCTCAGCCGCTGGAACGGCAGCCGTCCCCTCTACGATCCCTGCTGCGGTTCGGGTACGCTGCTCGTCGAAGCCGCGATGATCGCCTGGAACATCGCCCCCGGCCTGCGCCGCTCCTTCCCCTCGGAACACTGGCCGCTGCTTCCGAAGCAGCTGTGGGAGGAAGCCCGGGAGGAAGCCTTCGACGCCGTGCGCGACGATGTGCCGCTTCAGCTTGCGGGAAGCGACATCGACCCCAAGGCCATCGAAGTGGCCGAAGCGGCCGCGAAGAGCGCAGGCTTCGCCAAAGAAATTGCCTTCTCGGTTCTTCCGGCCGCCAAGGCCCGGCCGGAAGGCGAGTACGGCTGCATCATCACGAACCCGCCTTACGGCGAACGGCTCAGCGACAAGGAGGAAGTCGAACGGCTGATCCGCCAGCTCGGCGGATTGTCCAAGCAGCTCCCGACCTGGTCGTTCTTCGCGCTGAGTCCTTCCAAGCAGTTCGAGCATTATTTCGGCCGCAAGGCGGACAAGCGCCGCAAGCTGTTCAACGGACGGATCGAATGCCAGTACTATCAGTATTTCGGTCCGCTCCCGCCGCGCGCGCCCAAGAGCGGGGACGCTGCGGAATAGCCGTCCCGCCCGCTCCGCCCAGACAGAAGGCAGCCCGTCCGGAATTCCGGACGGGCTGCCTTTGGCTTCAGGCCTTCAAGACAGGCATAGCGGCAGAGGCTCGGAGTCTGTACGGCTAGAACAGCACTTCGTCGGGATTACGGCCAATGCGCTCGTCCGCATCCATGGCGTCGATCCGCTCCATCTCTTCCGCAGTCAGCTCGAAATCAAAGATCTCGCCATTCTGCTGAATCCGCGACGGAGTCACAGACTTGGGAATGGTAACGATGTCATGCTGCAGATTCCAGCGCAGAATAACCTGCGGTACCGCCTTGCCGTACTTGCCCGCGATCGCCTTCAGCACCGGGTCCTCGTTCAGCATTCCCTTCATCAGCGGGGCCCACGCTTCGATCTGAATGTTGTTCAGGACGCAGTAATCGCGCAGCTTGCGCTGCTGTAAGCGGGGATGAAGCTCCACCTGATTGACGGCCGGAACCGTCTCGCTCGTCTGCATCAGGCTCTCCAGATGATGAATTTGGAAGTTGCTGACGCCGATTGCCCGGACGCTTCCTTCCTGATAGAGCCGCTCCATGGCGCGCCAGGTATCCTTGAACTTGTGAAGACCCGGCCAGTGAATGAGGTACAGGTCAATGACTTCCAGTCCCAGCGCTTCCCGGCTCTTCTCAAAAGCACGCAGTGTCTCGTCGTATCCCTGATCGTCGTTCCACACCTTCGTGGTGACGAACAGCTCCTTGCGAACGATGCCGCTGTTGCGGATCGCCCGCCCCACTTCAGCCTCATTGCCGTAGAGCGCGGCCGAGTCGATGCTCCGGTATCCCATCTCCAGCGCAGCTTCCACCGCCCGTTCCACCTCTTCTCCGGCCGCCTTGTATGTGCCAAGCCCGAACCGCGGCATCGTAACTCCGTTGTTCAGCGCCGTATAGTCCGCGATGTGACCATAACTCATTGTCCTGCCACCCTTCTATGTACCCCAGATAATAAAATAACCTTGCACAGCAAGTCTAATTATAGCATGCTGGCCCTGTAACCCCCAAATATGCCCGGCGGCATCGCGGCCGCCGGCAGGAAAGGCAGGATTGAACCCGATGATTGTCGTTGCCTTGAAAGGACTTATTCTCCATGAGGGACAAGCGCTGCTCCTCCGCCGTTCCGACACGGATGAGACCGGTCCCGGGACGTGGGAATTCCCGGGCGGCAAGCTGGAATTCGGCGAGAAGCTGGAGGACGCGCTCGCCCGCGAAATCGAAGAAGAGACCGGCCTGCGCACCGCAGCCGGCGAACTGCTCTATGCAGCCACCTTCCTTACGAATCCGGAACGCCAGGTTGTGCTTCTGACCTACGCGTGCCGGATTATCGGAGATTTCATGCCGGTCGCCCTGTCGCCGGAGCACAGCGGATACCGATGGGTCTCACCGGAAGAGTTCGGCGACTGGCTGCCTGCCCCGATTCTCGCCGAACTGGCCTCTTCGGAAGCCGCCCGCCGGCTCGGCTTCGGATAGGACGGACACGGCGGTTCGGGACGTCCGCTCCATACAGTCCCTCCTGCACAAGACCAAAGAACCGTCAGACAGAGGTCTGACGGTTCTTAAGGATTAAGGCCGGGATGCCGGCTGCTTGACGAAAGCCTCCGCCTTCTTGAGCACTTCTTCCTCGGACGGGCCGCTGACATAGCGTCCGTTGATCGAGACGAAGGCCCGCTTGCCGCAGGGGCCGCAATACGATATGCAGCTCTCCTGACGGATCTCGGCGTCCGGCGCCATTTTGCGGAGCTTCGGAATCAGGCTCTTGCGGCTGATATGATTGCATTTGTCGCAGATGCGAATTACATTGGCCATTCTACTTACCCTTCTTCAAGTCCGCAGGACCGGCGCTTTAATGATCGCCATGGTTCCCTTGGGACGGATTAGTGATGACAAAGCCTTCCTGCGGGAAATACAGATAATCGATCTTCACGCCGTCCAGCAGAGGCTGTCCCTGTTCCAGGACCACGTCGATCTCCTTATCGGTCGGAACGACGACATCGTTCTCGCCCGGCATGTCCAAATCAAGGCCATAGTGGGCGTGGTCCCCATGGGAATGGGTAATCAGCACACGCAGCTTCAGTTCGCTGTTGCCTGCCAGTTCCATCTGTTTCTTTATCACTTTCGCCGCATTGCGGGTAATCTTGACGTTCATTGCCGCCGCATCTCCCATACTACAAGAATTTGAATTGCCAGTGCCTTATATTGTATAGGATGAACGGGCGGAAAAGCAACTACCGTTCCTGCACGATTGAAGCGGCCTGCGGCGGCTGCTCTCCGTATTTGCGGTCCATGCGGGCCACGAACGCGTTCATCAGCAGCATCGTCACCCCGATATCGTCGATCGGCATGAAGGGCATGACGTCGGGCAGCACCCAATACAGCAGGGCAGGTATGATAAACAGAAGCTTGTCCCTCGTTGCCACTCTCGGCGAGAGCAGATGTCTCAGCGCACCGCGCAGCACATGGGACCATTCCTTCAGCGACAGCAGTTTTCTCAGTTTCATTGCGGTCTCCTTTCGGGCTTGAAAAAGGGCATGACCGCCTATGCCAGGGGTCTGCTGAATCTGCGGCCATACCCTTTGCTGTATCTTACGTAGGATTTCAGAAAATGTTTCAAATTTTTAAGTTTAAATTCCCTTATTTTTTAGTTTTTCATCAGCTCCGCCAAAATCTGGCCGGTCTCCAGCACCATATCCTCGAACTCCTCCGGAGGCAGCGGATTGCGGCCCAGCCCGAGCTCCACGGTGAAGCCGGGGCGGCCGAACTTCAGAATGAACCAGTCCTTGAAGCCCGCGTCGCTGCCGGTCAGCTCCACGGCCCGGTAGCCGCTGGCCGCGGCCAGCCGGTTCGCCAGACCTGCGCTCTCCCCAGGCTCCATGCCGCGGTAATTCCAGTAGATCTCCCGCCCCTGGCTGTGAAGGGAGACCGCAATGTCGGGCGGCGCCGACTGGCAGAGCGCCGCAAGCGCGGCGGCCTCCGGTTCGCAGAGCGGCGCGGCGCCTCCATAGTCGCTCGGCGCCGGTCCGATCCGCCCCCGCCGCTTCCGCTCTTCCTCCCAGTAAGCGGGGAACTGGTCGCCAAGGTCCACTCCGCTGACGTTGGCCTTCCAGTGCCGGAAGCTGCGCCTTCCCCCATTCCAGCGCAGCAGCTCCGCACGCCTCGGATGGTCCTCGCCTGCGCCTTCCTGCACCAGCTCGACCCCGTCGGGATTGGCCATCGGCACGGCGCACAGCGTCCAGTTCCGATACCAGTGCCGGACGGGGCGGCCGTTCCAGCTTCCTCCGGCCGCGAAGGCCTCGGCATACTGCTCGATGAAGGCGAGCAGCGCGGGCGCGGTCAGCCATTCATTGGCATGCAGCGCCGCATTCACATGGAGCAGACGCGGCCCCTTGCCGATCCGCACCGCGCGAAGCGGCTTGCCCATTACGCTGGTTCCGATCGTTTCGACACGGATTGCGGCATACTTGCCGGCCAGGCGCTCCAGGTCCTCTTCCAGATGCGCCGGCCCGTACTCTCCCCGAAGCCGGACCATAGATCGGCTTGCCGGGGGCGGCATGACCCACAGTGGGTGGGGAGCCGCCCCGCTCCCCGGGGACAGCCCCGGATTGAAGCGCTCCAGCTCTTCCAGGCTGACGCCAAGCCTGCCGGCGATTTCTTCCGGACTCTCGCCCTCGGCGGGGGCATACCGGGCGCGCGGAGCGGAAGGCAGGAACAGAACCTGGCCCGGTATCAGGTACTCCTGCCCGGCGGCCCACGGATTCCCCTGAATCACATGGCCGGGGGTCAGTCCGTAGACGGCCGCCACCCGGGCGACCGTATCGCCCCGGCGAACCGTGTGCTGCAGCATAAGCATCGTCTCCCTTGTCGCAAGTCTGGACCGTTGCTCTAGTCTATGCAGGGGCATTTGTCCGACATGAACCTTGTTCTTCCTGCCGGAAATCCGGCTCTGACGCAACCCGCAACATAACAAGCCCCGCAGGCTTCATCGCCTGCGGGGCTTGCGCGGGGTTAAGGAGCGGAGGGGCCGACCGCTCCCCCCAGCGTGGACACCTGCCAGACAACCGGCGTCCGCTGTATCTGCTCTCCGAGCCAGTCCCTGGCGATGGCCTGGAACATTTCGGGATCGCCGCTGCAGAAGAACTGGTGCACCGGCGTCTCGTCTCCGCTGGAGAGCTTGCCTTTATCATACAGAATTGTGCTGATTTCCCGGGCCGTCTCGTCCGCTGAACTGATGAGCTTCACTCCGGGCCCCATCGCTTGGCCTATCGGCTCCACCAGGAACGGATAATGCGTGCAGCCCAGAATCAGCGTATCAATGGGCGCGTGCTTGATGCCGTTCAGCGATTCTTCCACGGCTCTGTAGCTCTCCGACGAACGAAAGACGCCCTGTTCGACAATCGGCACCAGCGCCGGACAAGCCTGGCTCACCACTTCAATATAAGGAGAAAGCTGCTTCAATGCAGAGGTGTAGGCGCCGCTGTGGATCGTGCCGACTGTCCCGATGACACCCACTCTCCCGGTCTTGGTCGCGCTGATCGCCGCCCTTGCTCCGGGATGGATCACTCCGATAACCGGTACCGACACTTTGTCCGTTATATAATCCAGCGCTGCCGCCGTCGCCGTATTGCAGGCAATGACGATCATCTTCGGATCAAATTGAATCAGGTAATCGACAATCTGCTCGGTGAACGTCCGCACTTCCTCTGTCGAACGTGGACCATAGGGCGCTCGCGCGGTGTCTCCGAAGTAGATGATCTTCTCCCGGGGAAGCTGCCGCATCACTTCTTTGGCGACCGTCAGTCCTCCTACCCCCGAGTCCAATATGGCTATAGCTTGCTGCACAAACACACCGCTTCCTTTATTATGTTTTCATTAGCTTATGTAGAACGCCGACCAGAGGTACCGGGCAATCCGTCCACAATTGCAGATCATACTCCATTCGCCCGCCGCGTTCAAGATCTGCCGCGCGCGTGCATGCCAAGCGGGCCGTTCCCCTGGCAGGGAACGGCCCGCTTGGCTCCGGCTGGCTCCGGCTTATTTCTCTTCTTCCTCCGGCGAAGCTGCGGTTCCGGCTTCCGCCTCAGCCTGGCCGCTGACCTCGGCCTGAATCTCCCGGCCGTCTTCGGCGCAGCGGCGGTTCTTCCACTCGGCCAGCTCGTCGCGAATCTGAAGGGCGGAGTCCTTCGCTCTGGCATACCAGTCGGAGGTCTTCTCTTCGACCCGGGCAGCAAGATCCTGGGCCTTCTCCAGCCCCGCAGAGGTCTCTTCCGCAATCTGTTGACGAAGCTCCTTGCCGGACTTCGGCGCCAGCAGCAGACCCAGCGCAGACCCGACGGCGCTCCCCGCCGCAAATCCCCACAGCAGCTTCTTCGTGTCTTTCTTCATTTCTTCATCTCTCCTTTGGCACGGGCGAATGCCTATCTCTTGCTTTCATCATAAGCAGCTTCAGGCCGTCCGGTGACAGAAGAATTGCATTATTGTTCCGGGTTCGTCCGGGTGCGCGGGCGAATCGTATAGTGGCAGCAGTGGCCGCCCTCCGCCATACACTCGGTCCGCGACAGATTAGCGTCCAGCAGCTCCTCGAACAGATGCTGTTCGCACTGGCAGGCCTTGCCGTATTGAACGGCAACCTGGCGGATCGGACAATTGTATTCCCGGATTTCGTAGGTGCCGTCTTCTCCGGCGCTCCACTCGGCCATGTATCCGCCGGCGTTCTGGACCCGGGTCAATTCCGCAACCCGCTCCTCAAGCGTCCGGCGCTCCATCGTCGGCGCGTACTGGGCAAGCAGACGGCGGCGGCGGCCCTCGAACAGCCCGTGGACCGCCTCGCGTCCGCTGGAAAGCTCCAGCTCGCGGAGCAGATCAAGCGTCAAATGATGGTAATTCTTCGGAAAATAATCATCCGCGTGGTCAGTCAGCGAATATAAATGAAGCGGGCGGCCCATAGCCTGACGAACCACCTTGGTTCGGGCCAGTCCTTCCCGCTCCAGCGTCAGAAGATGGCGGCGAACGCCCATTTCCGTAATCCCCAGTTGACCGGCCAGCGCGGCAATCGGCTGCGGTCCCTTCATTTTGAGCAGGGTCATAATCATCTGACGGGTCGATCCGCTCTCCTGCGCATTCTTCATCGCCGGTCCTCCTCCTTGGTTCATTTCACGGATTCCGGCCGGAATCTCTCCGTCGCGTTAGCGAGCCGTCTCCGCTCCGAGCTCCTGATCGAGGTAGCTCTGCACCTGCCGGGCAAAATCCTCCAGTGCTTCAGGCAGCTCCTTCGTCAACGGATGCAGGCGCCCCCGCTCCCAATCGGCATAATCCTGAACGAGCGGCTTGCGGAGGGCGACCAGATCCATCAGAATCCGGTGAAGCTTCTCCCCGCCGAACACCCGCTCTTCAAATATAATCGTTATGATATCCTCATAGCTGCCGGCATCGCGCATAATGAACCCGTCGATCAGGCAGCTCCCGGCGTCGGTGACAACTTCGATGGCCAGATGCAGACAGCGCTCCTGCACAAGTCCCCAGAGGCTGCTTCCGTCCCAGGAGCCCGCTGCCTGACGCAATCCGTCGGCGATAACGGGAATCTGGTCTAGGATCCGGCCAATCTGCTTGCGGTTGACATAATACATCGCTAATTGGGCCTCCTACACTTCGTAATCCACCGCGATCGACTGCTCTTTGACTTCGTTGATGTGGGCGATGACTTCCTGATGCGCCGGGTGAACCTGATAAGCCTGAAGATCCTCAAGCGAGGCAACCGTTGCGGTCAGGGCAAGATCATAGGAACGTTCGGACCGCAGCACGTCGGTTCCGATTTCAAGCGACAGCAGTTGGGGAATACGCCCTTCCATATTCCGCAGCACAGCGGCTGTCCGGGCCACGCTCTCCGGCGATCCGTCCTTCAGCTTGAACAAAACCAAATGTCTAATCAATGATTCCTGCCTCCATCCGCATAGGATTCTTATCTGTTGTATTTTAACACAAGCCCGCACCGGGCGAAAAGAAGCGCAAACGATTACAAGAATATCCATTGCCTCGCCCGGTTCGCTTATTGTAGTATAATCGTGAATTATTTACACATTCCGTAACGATTTGGAGGCCGTATGTCCACTAATCAGCCAGCGAACCACAGCATTCAGGCCTGGTCGCAGATCAACCGCAAATACCTGGGCAAGGGCGTCCGGGTAAAGCGCTTCCGCCGTCCCCAGCGAAGCCAGATCCGCAACCGGGTTCTGCTGGCCGTACTGATGTCCAGAGATATCAAATTGTCCCGACTGGCTGAGGAACTGTCCGTGTCCTCCCGAAGCGTCAGCGCCTGGATCTACGAGGGCCGCATTCCGTCCCAGACCAATCTGGACAAGACCTGCCGCTACTTGGGATACCCGGCCCATGTTCTGTTCAATGAAGCGCTGATCCGCCAGAGTCCGGTGCTCTGCCAGCCCGCCCCTTCCCGCTTCATGAAGCAGGCCGCAGGGGAGGCCCCCAAGCGGAGCGACATCCTCACCGGACTCTGCATGGTTCACGATATTTCCGTGACCGATGCCAGCCGCTGGATTGGCGTCCATCCCGGCACCTTCCGCAAGTGGCTGCATCACAGTTATCTGCCTTCCGCAGCCATGCAGGAGAAAGCCGAAGCCTTCTTCCGGATTCCCCGCCTGATCCTGTTCGCCGACTGCGAACGCAGCGGATAAGCGGGAACCGTTCCTCTCTCCGGCCCTGCCCGGGCACCGCTCCGTTCTATTCGGCAGCAGACCGGCTTCCCGCCCTGGCCGCCCAAATGCGCAGCCGATAGGAATGAAGCCCTTCCGGTCCCGGAAGGGCTTCCGTAATGTGAGCCTCTTCCATCACCTCAAAACCCGGGAAGAGCTCCTGAAGCTCTCCGAAGGCGAAGAAATGGGCCGTCTTGCCCGGTTTGTAGACAAAAGTCCCCGGCTCCCGCTGCTCGCCGCGCCCGCAATTCACATCCTCATCGGAAAAGCAGGTGAGATAGAGCACTCCGCCCGGCCGGAGCCTCCGTCTGATCTGCCGGGCCAGCCGGCCGCGGTCCCCGGCCAGAAACAGATGAATGACATCATAGCAGAAGACGCCGTCCACTTCCCGTTCACCCTCCTGCGGTTCCAGGATGGAACCTTGACGGATATCGCTCCGCGGGTCCCAATCCCGGGCGAGTTCGACCGCCGACGCGCTGATCTCTGTGCCGGATACCTGAAACTCCTCCGAGAGCGCCTTCGTGTTCCGTCCGTACCCGGCTCCCGGCACCCACACCGTCCGTACTCCTTCTGAGCGAAACAACGCCAACGCATGCGCGACCGTTGGACTGGGAGCTCCTCCCCAAATCATTCCTTCTGCGGCAAAACGCCGCTCCCAGTAGGAAGCGGCTGCTTCCGCCTCTTGATTGTCTTCGGGCATTCCGCACTCTCCTTATAGCTTCTGCCTCCCGGATGGCTTGCTGCGATCAGACCGGTCTCTTCCCGGCATGCTCCTTAAGCACCCGGTCCAACTCCTCCACCCGAACCGGCTTCGAAATGAAGTCCTGCATGCCGGTCCGCAGACACATATCGCGGTCATCTTTCCGGGCAAACGCCGTCACGGCTACGATTACCGGCCTTTCGGGATACCGGCGGCGAATCTCCAGCGTCGCTTCGAGCCCGTCCATAACCGGCATTTGAATATCCATGAACACCAGATCAAAATCGCCTTCGTTCACGGCTTCGACCGCCAGCCGGCCGTTCTCCACCACCACCGCTTCATACCCGCGCCGGTTGAGGTACGCCCGCATCAGCTGACGGTTGGCCGGATGATCTTCGGCTACCAGAATCGAGAGCGGTCCGAAGCGGCCCGACTTGTCCTCCGTCCATACCGCCGCGGCCGACTCCCGGACTGCGGCTTCTCCCGCGGCCGCTTCGGCATCTGTCCGCGCCTGGACAGCCTCGGCGTTCTCCTGCTCTTCAGGTGCAGACACCCCCGCCTCGATCGTGAAATAGAACGACGAACCCTTGCCTTCCCGGCTGTCCACACCGATCGTCCCGCCCAGCAGCTCGGCAAGCTTCTTGCTGATGGCGAGCCCAAGGCCGGTGCCTCCGTATTTGCGGTTAATGGAAGGATGGAGCTGGGAGAAGGACTGGAACAGTTCCTTCTGCCTGTTAAGCGGAATCCCGATGCCCGTATCGGTGACGGTAAAACGGACAATCAGCCCGCCTTCGGGAAGCAGAGCTTCCCGTTCGGCCGTAATCGTAATCGTGCCCGACTCTGTGAACTTCACGGCATTGCCGACCAGATTGATCAGAATCTGGCGGAGCCGCGATTCGTCGGTGACAAGGAGCAGCGGCAGCCGTTTATCAATCTCGCTGCGCAGCTCCAGCCGCTTCTCGGCCATTCGGGGAAGGAACAAATCCGTCACGCTGCGAATCAGGCTCCCCAGCTTGACCTCCCCCGGCTCCAGCGTCATCATGCCGGCCTCGATTTTGCTGAAATCCAGCACCTCATTCAGAATGTGCAGCAGCGTCCGTCCGCTCTGGGCAATAATCTCCGTGTAGCTTCGCTGATCTTCGTCCAGTTCCGTATCCGTCAGCAGATCCGCCATGCCGATAATGCCGTTCATCGGCGTCCGCAGTTCATGGCTCATGATCGCCAGGAACTCCGACTTGGCGCGGTCTGCCCGTTCGGCCGATTCTTTCGCCCTTACAATCTCCTTCTCTTCCGTAATGTCGCGGAAGACGACGACGGCTCCTTTGCGGTATCCACCGTCATAGAGCGGGGTCACATGATAGCGAACCAGAAAGCTGGATCCGTCTCTGCGCCAGAAGACGCCTTCCTGTTCCGCGTACATCAGATCTTCCGCCGTTGCCAGCGCCAGATTGGGGTAACCCCCGGCCAGCCAGTCACCACCGGACCACATTTCATGGATGGTGTCCAGCCGCCGGTTCGTGCTCCAGTCCTTCTCTCCGTAGCCCAGCATGGTTCCGGCCGCAGGATTGATGAAGATAATGGTGCCGTCCGTATCCAGACCGACGATGCCCTCGGAGACCGAATTGAGTATCAGCGCATGCTCATAGCTCAGCTTCTCGATCTGGCGCTGGTGGCGCCTATGCTCCGTAATATCGTTCACCATACTGAAGACGCCGGTAACTTCTCCCTCCATGCGGATCGGAACGAGCACCAGACTGACGTCCATCAGATGTCCGTCCCGGTGAAGAACACGGCTCTCGAAAGACTGGGCCCGGCCTTCGGCCGCCAGGGCAAAGCGGAGTTCGGTTCTCTCCAGCTCTTCGAGCGCCACAATCTCCTCCATGCCCGACTGCATAAGATCATTTCGGGAGTACCCGGTAAGCGAAATCAGACTGGCGTTGACCGACAGCGTCCGGCCCGAAAGGTCCATGACGCTGATTCCGGAAGGGTTGTGCTCGAAGAGCGAGGCGTACATCGTCCGGCTCTCCTCCAGCTCGGCTTCGTACTGCTTCCGCTCGGTCGCGTTCCGGGTGACGGCGACCACCTCCAACTGGCCGTCTTCTTCGGTCCGGATATACTTCTGCACCGTCTCGGCCCACAGGAAGCTCCCGTCCTTCCTCCGGAAACGGAAGAGCACCGGTTCCGAGATCATGCCCTCCCGGGTATACTGCAAATGCTTCCGCACCCGCCCGGCATCCTCCGCATGAATAAAAGAAATCGCCGAGCGGCCGACCATCTCTTCGGGCAGATAGCCGAGCATCCCTTGACAGATGGGCGAGACGAACAGGAAAGTCACTTCGTCGTCCGCCGCATGGCGGGAGATCATGTCGAGGGAGTGATCGGACAGGAAGCGGTAGTTGCGCTCGCTGATCTCAATCTGCCGCTCCATCAGATGCCGTTCCGTCACATCCTGAACAATTCCGTCCACATACTGGACCTTCCCGTCTTCGCCGCATACCGTCTCCCAGTGGCAGTCGATGAACCTTCGGCTGTTCCCGGTCCCGATTCTCAGCATATGACGCCCTCCCCGGGCGTCCCGCATACTCTCGCTGATAATCTTCCGGCAGTTCTCCGCCTCCTCCGGTTCCAGAATTCCCAGGAGGCGTTCCGGCGGACAAGCGATATTGCCGCCGCTCCCGATCTCCTCTTCACCGAAGAACAGACGATACGTCTCTCTGGACACCGTCAGCAGCTGCTTCTCTCTCTCCCATGTCCAGGAACCCATCCGGCCCAGACGCTGGGCTTTGGCCAGCATCTCTTCATACTTCATGCGTTCCGTGATGTCCCGTGCAAAGGTCAGCACCCGCTCCACATTCCCGTCGCGGTCGCGGACGATCTGGAACGAATTCTCGATCCATAAGTAATGGCCGTTCTTATGACGCACCTGACGAGTAAAACGGTCGGTATCCCGAAGCCTTCGGTTCTCTCCGTCCACCTCGGCCGCGCTCTTCGGATGATAGAACTCCGAGCGATGCCGGCCCAGCAGTTCATCCGGCCGGTAGCCGAGAATGCGGGTTACCGAAGGCGAAACATAGAGAAGCTCCCCATCCGGGGAAGAATAGGAGATCAGGTCGGGCGTATTCTCCGTAATCAGCCGGTATAAGTGCAGACGCCCTTCCCGGAGATCCGCCTGCGGGATATCTCCCGTCTTGTCGATCAGTTCCGCCACGACAGCGGCGGAGGGCTGGTCCGAGTCCCCCGGGACCAGGAACAGACTCAGCTCTGCCCGAAAGAGAAGCCCGTTCCTGCGGGCTCCCTGCAGAATGAGCGTCTGGGGTTCCATCTCCCTGCCGAACGGCAGAGGCAGCCTTGCTTCCAGCTCCAGCTTGGAGAGGTCGGACAGATTCAGCGCTTCGCTGTACCGCATGCCTTCCAGTTCGCCAGCTTCGCACTGCAGCATCCGGGATAAGGCCGGATTAGCCTGCAGAATAACGCCGTCTTCGGGTGACAGGATCGCTAGAGCGACCGATGAACGCATATATAACTGCTCGTACCAAATCTTGGACACGCTGATCCCCCTTTAATTCGACTCGTATTCCGTCGTGCGCAAGCCTGTATCTTCGGCATCATTCTTAAAGGTATCGTCCGGGCGCATGCCCCGCAAGGAAGAAGGGCGGGAGAACAAGGCCGGAATTCTGGAAGTGAAGCTGGAAATTTTGTCTTTTTCTTGTCTATTTCATTCGCCCTGCTTCCCATTCCTTCCTGCTTCCGTTGATACAAAAAAAGCAAAGGCCCTTCCTGAGAAGAGCCTTTGCTTTATGATGCGGTCGAGAGGACTCGAACCTCCACGGGGGGTTAGCCCACACGGACCTGAACCGTGCGCGTCTGCCAATTCCGCCACGACCGCAAATTAGGGTTGGTGATTAAATCACCGTGATTAAGAATATATCACAGGCGGAAAGAGTTAGCAAGCTTTAATTGTTAGAATGACGGCACAAGAAGATGACCGCCAGCCGAAGAAGCCCGAACTTGCCCGGGCTGTCTCACCGTCTGGCCTATAGGGTCAAGTCACTTCACCATTTACTCGAATTGAATTCACATAATAAACCTAATGATATATATCACTTTATTATAATCTGAATCGAGCTATATTCACTAACAAATACAAACTTCCAACACTCTACTCAAGGAGGCTTTTATGGACGCTACCGATTTAAGAATTCTCCAGTCGCTGATGAAGCAGGGCCGCATGACCTGGTCCGACCTTGCTGCCGGGTTGGGATTGTCTCCTCCCGCGGCGGCCGAGCGGGTCCGGCGTCTGGAGGAGCAGGGCGTGATCCGGGGCTACTGCGCCCAAATCGACCCTGATCGCGCAGGCTGCCCGCTGGCGGCGCTGATCGCCGTGTCCCTGGAGCGGCCCGAACACCGGCAGAGTTTCCTGGACTATGTCCGGGAAACGGCCGAAATTCAGGAGTGCCATCATACCGCAGGCGACGACGATTACCTGCTTAAAGTCCGCTGCCGGGACACCCGCGATCTGGAACGGATCATCAGCGAAGAAATCAAGAGCCTGCCGGGAATTATCCGAACCCGGACAACCATCATTCTGGGAACCGTCAAAGAGACCCCCAATATTCCGCTTCCAGCGGCCGGAACTTCCGCATCATGATCGGAGTTCTATCCGGAATCGGGGTTCTATCCGGCAGCCTGATCTTCGGTCTGCTGGTTGCCGCTCCGGTGGGACCGGTCTCGCTGCTGGTGATGAACCGCACGCTTACCCGCGGCCTGCCAGTCGGACTGGCCACGGGCTGCGGCATTGCCGCAGCCGACGGACTCTACGCGCTGGCTGCGGCAGCCGGCATCCGCATCTTGGCGGAGGCGGCGGCCGGTCCGGCCGCCGCCATGCTGCGCGCAGCCGGAGCCGCGGCTGTGGCCGCGCTTGCCTGGAGAAGCCTCCAGGCGAGTCGAAGAGCCGGGCAATCCGCGCCCGGCCGGATGCCGCAGCGCGGGATAAGCCCCGCCGCGGCGCTGTTCAGCGCTTTTGCCTTAACCTTGTCCAATCCGCAGACTCTGATCGCCTTCCTGTCCCTGTCCGCGGCTCTCGGCTCCGAAGCAAGCTCTCCGCTGCTGCCCGCCGCCGGTGTCTTCGCCGGTTCGCTACTGTGGTGGAGCTTCCTCTGTCTGCTGCTGCATCAGGTCCGGCGGCGGCTCACCGGCTCGGTTCTCCGGCGTCTGAGCGCCGTCTCCTCCCTATTGCTCCTGCTGCTCGCCGCCTGGACCCTCTTGGCTTCGCTGAACCGTCTCTAGATCTTGAACTTCTCCACCAGCTCTTCCAGTTCTCTCGCGCTCCGCATATTCTGATCGGCCATGTCCGCTTCCTGGAGGGTCTTCTCGACGATATCCGACGTCTTCTCCGCGATATCCTGCACGCCCGCCGCGCTCTCGCCTACCGTTGCCGCCACTTCGCTGACAGCGATTGTAATCGCCGAGACCGTGTCGTTCAAATGATCGGCTTCGGTCTCGAAGCGTTCCATCAGCCGGCTGATGGTGGCCGCATCCTCGCTGTAGCGCTCCCCGACTCCGACCAGCCGCTGATAATCCGGCAGCACCTGGGCGTCCATAAATCCGAGCAGATTCTCGGAGCCGCCCTTCATCTGTTCGACCGACGAATAGACATTGTGGACGACTTCCTGGATGCCCGCCGCCGTCGCCGAGGACCGGTCGGCCAGCTTGCGGATCTCGCCTGCAACGACCGCAAAGCCTTTGCCGGCATCCCCGGCCCGCGCGGCCTCGATCGCCGCGTTCAGCGACAGCAGATTCGTCTGGGCTGTAATGGCCAGAATCGTGTCCGCCAGCGTATGAATCTCGCGGATCGCCTCCGATTCGGCGATGGCATGCTCCAGATTGCTGCGGACGGAATCGTACAGGGCGGATGCGTTGTCCGCCGATGCCTGCGCTTCCAGGCGAAGATGCTCGGCGCGGTCCCGGATATCCGCCGACAGGGCGGCTCCTTCTCTCGCCTGGCCGGAAATCTGCTGCACATTGCCGCCGATCTCGTGGATCGCGGCCGTCATTTCCTCTGCCGATGCCGCTGTCTCTTCCATGCCGGCCGACAGCTGCTGCGTCGTCGCTCCGTTGTCATGGGAGTCTTCCCGGATCTCCAGCGCCACTTGCTCCAGCTTGCCCGCATTGTCCAGCACGCTGCCCGAGATATCGGCAAGCCGGCTTACCGTAGTCCGAAGAACCTCGCGCGTCTCGAAGATGGACCGGGCGATGGCTCCTGTCTCGTCCTTAAGTCCTCGCATGGATTCATAAGCAGGCTCGTCCCGCAGATCCAGCTCGGCCGTCTTGTTCATGAGCCGGGTCAGCTTCTGAATCGGAGCGGCGATCCGGTTCGCCGAGAAGAGTCCGGCCAGCAGCGACAGAACCAGGCAGCCTGCCCCCAAGAGAGCGAGGAAACGGGTCATCTCGCTGACCGGCTGTACGATCTCGCCCACATCCGCAGAGAGCACCAGCGTCCAGTGCGTCTCGGGCAGAACGGTATAGGCCGCCTTCTTCAAATCGCCTTCGAACGAATATTGAACCACGGCGTTCTTCGGCATTTCACCCTTCATGACCCGGTCGACAACGGCTTTGATACGGCTGTTCTCTACCGGCTGTCCGATCTTCTCCGCAACCGGGTGGTAGAGCATGACGCCCTTCTCGTCCACCAGATACGCATAGCTGGAATCCGCGCCCGCTATTCCGGTATCCTTCAAATAAGTAATCAGGCTGTTGGCGTAGACGGCCGAGACGACCAGGCCGATGGTCTTCCCGTCCGCCTGGACCGGCTGCGCGAATACAACGATATAAGCGCCGGTCGCCTTGGATTTCAGCGTCTCGCTGACCACGGGGGCGCCGGTGGACATGGCGGTCTTGAAATAGGCCCGGTCGCTGAAGTCCTTGCCGACGGTCTTGATATCGCTGTCGGCAATCGCCTGGCCGTCCATCCCCATGACCACGGCATGTTCCCAGTTCCCCGCCTGCTTCGTGAAGGTCGTCAGCTTGGCATTCACCCGGTTCTGGAGATCTTTGGAGCTCTCAAGCCGGCCTTTCCCGTCTTCGGCCAGCAAATCGCGAATCTCCTGCTGCTCGGCAAGCATCTCAACGCTGCGCTGCTCCTTGTCAATCATAGCGGCAATCGTCTCCGATTTGCTGGATGCGAGGCTCAACATGGCTTCCTCCGACATACCGGTCAGCACATCCGAGGATTTGAAATAGGTAAATCCCCCCATAACGGCGATACATAGTGTAGTTAAGGCGATCATAATCATTGAAATTTTCAGGCGAATTGACATTGGCTTCGCACCTTCTTCCGATAAATTTGGCTCATGCCTCTTTATCGGAGATTAATTGTACACAAGTTACATATTTCGACACTCTTTCTCTGCTTTCTTCTCCCCGTTCGCCCGGCGAAAAAAGCCCGAACATCAAAAAAAAACCCTTGGCAGCTGCCAAAGGGGTTCTAACGTCCCGGGTTTCAGTGGACGTGTATTGCGCAAATGCGCTTTATTGTTCGGAGTAGGTGATTGTGAATTCGTTATAGCCCTTCTTCTCGGCAGAGGGTGCCCCTGTAACGGACAGCGGACTGCTGCCGCCGAGACGGCCTTTGACGATTACCTTGCTTGAGGTCACCATCTGGGTAGCGTTGCCCAACCCCTTGATCCGGCCATACTCCGAGTAGACCATTCCCATTGTGGCCAGACTCTCCTGCGTCAGATAGACCAGCTTCGATTGAAGCACTCCGCCGACGTCCGTATCGCTGGAGACAGTGATCTCGGCATCCTGCGGAATCGGGAAGTCCGACGGCATATTCTGCGGCCGCTGCTTGGGCTGCCCTGCCCCTTCGCCGATCTCGATCTTCTTGGCCGCCGGATCATAGGCGATCGGAACATCCAGGGCGCGCGCCAGCGCCTGGGTCGGCAGGTAGGTCAGGCCCTCATACGTTATCGGGGCCAACGTTTTGCCGTTGCCGTCCTTCAGCGTGTAAGGAGCGCCGTCCACCTCAAGGCGGAGGCCGTTGTTCAGATAGGCCTTGATCTGCTGCAGATTGGCGCCGGCCACCACGCCTGCCGAACCGGTTGCCAGCAGAGCGGCGGCTGCGCTTGCGATGAACCATTTTTTCTTCAACATGATCCTCTCCTTCCTCAATTATTCATTAACACCGGGAGGAGGAAGTTAAGCGCCTTCCTGCTTACTTCACATCCGCCGGGAACAGCGCATCCAGCGCCGGGCAGGGCTGCCGTTCCAGAAAATCCGCCAATGCTTCGGGCATCGGCTGATAAATATCCTTCAGGGAAGTGCCGCTGTAAATGTTCCCGATAATTACGGGATGGCACAGCTCGGAGATCAGAATATCGCCGTTGCCGTGCAGATGCAGCTGCTTCTTGCCCTCGATGCAATGCGGGAAATAGACGCCGGGCTGTTCAGTGAAACCGAGCGCATCCATGAACCGGTCCATGCAGGTAAAATAGAGCGTCATATCCTCCTTGCGGCGGGCAATCAGATCTTCCACCGCCGCCTTCAGCGCCTCGCGGGCCGCGATCGCTCTCCAGCCGCTGTGATCCATCACAATGCTGTTCTGGATTTCGTGGGTGCGCACGCCCAGATCGTAGACATGGTCGCTGATCTCGCGCATATGATGCTCGGTCTCGCTGAAGAGCAGCGTCTCAAGCACCGTATCGACGGAAGTCTTCGCGAACAGCGCGATATTTTCCCGGATTTTGCGGTAGACGGAAGGATGAATGCCATAGTAGTCCGAGAATTTCTCCGCTGTCGTGAAATTAAATGAAATGTGAATGGTCGTCAGACCGGCCTGCGCCAGCTGTTCGATCCGTTCGCCGTTCAGCAGACTGCCGTTGGAATTAAGCTGGGTCTGAATGCCCCGGGATGCGCAGTAAGCGACAATCTCGAGACAGTCCTGATATCGGAGCGTAACCTCGCCTCCCGACAGACGGACGCGCTTCAGATGAGGCAGCTCTTCCAGGATGCGGATGACTTCGCTCCCGGCCAATCCTTGGCCGTCATTGCGGTTGTACGCGCAGCAGTAGTCGCAGCGGAAGTTGCAGTTGGAAGTCACGCCTACTTCCAGGCCCTCCAGCTCCCAGGTCAGCGGCTTGTTCAGTTCCAGCGATTTATACGTCATTTCGGTCGAATCCCCCTGATTGCAAAAAATAGGCAACCGTGCCGGGTTGCCACAGACTACTGATTATATCGCTTCCCGGCGGGAGAACCTATGATATTTGTGGGTAGACCGCATTCAGCTTGAGCGACCCGTCGATCCCCTGCCAGTCGCTGCCGATCAGACCGAGCCGCCAGAAAGCAACGCCCTTCAGGCCATAGCGCTTGGCAAGGCCGATCTTCGTGCCGATGGATGCCGCGTTCTCGCTGGCCGTCGATATGCCGAGCACCAGCTTGTCCTTCGGGGTCTGCCCCAGCGCCAATCGAATCGCTTCATCGACCTTGGCGGCAGGCTCGGGCGATTTCTCGTCTCCGTAGCCGTACGCCATAATGACAAGCTCATCGGCCAGTCCGCCAAGCGTCTTGTAGTCGTAACCGGTATAAGAGCTGTTGATCGGGTGCAAGGCCACGCCAAGCTTGAGGCCCTGGGCCTTGGTCTTCACCGACAGATTGCGCACAAACGCGTTGAAATCGGCCCGCGCCCGGGCTTTGTCTCCGGTCATGCCGATCCCTTCCAGATCCAGCATCACCCCCTCGAAGCCTTTGCCGACCGCGGTCTCCATGATGCCTTCGATCGTCTCGGCCTGCAGCGCCGGGTCCTCCAAATTCTTCGTGACCTGAAGCTTCTTGTCGCCGGAGCCGACCATCAGATAGGAGGTTCCGGAAGCCGAAGCCTGTCCGACCAGGGATTCCGGTGTAACGTCGCCGCTTGCCTTCGGCCAATAGAAGCTGTCTCCGCCCGAGCCGGATGTCGTGTAGTGTCCGTTGTCATCCAGACGCGCCCAGCCAAAAGCGATGTCGTCGAACGCCGGCATAAGCGAAGCTTCGTCATAAGAGGATATGGCGTAGAATCCGAGTGTGTAAAGATCGGATTTCGGCGATAGGATGCTTACTGTCTTGGATGTCTGATTCCAGGAGACGTTCGCCCCGAACTGCTCGCTGAAGAAGCTCAGCGGGATCAGTGTCGTTCCCTTGGTCATCCGGGGCGCTTCCCGCAGTTGGACCGGATTTCCGTTGACCCTGGCTGTCTTGCTGCCGACGGCAAGCACGACCTCCAGCTTGTCTTCCCCTGCACCGCTCACTGCGGTAATCGTCTTCTTGGACTGGTTCCATACGACGCCGATACCCAGCGCCTCGGAAATGGCGCGGAACGGGACCATCGTAGTTCCGTTCACGACCGCCGGCGGCTGCGGGAACGGCAGTGGATAGCCATCCAAAATAATGGTGACATCTCCCGCAGCCTGAACGGCGGACGCACCGCCGAGCTGGGCTCCTCCCAGCAGGAGGGAGACGGCAAGCGCCGCCTGGGTCCATTTCTTCATCGTTGTCTCCCCTTCTTTCCTCATCCTTCCAACTTCTTAAACGCCGGAAAGAACCCGGAAGTTGCGTAAAGAAGCGAAATCGGAAGCGTACGCATGTTCCAACTCCAAGGCGCGGCTGCATCAAAAAAAGGTTTCCGCAAGCCCTGTGGCCTGCGGAAACCCTGATTGTCCCCGTTCTTCTTGCTCTCCCGGCTAGATCCGCACGGGGCGGCTGCCGATCATGCCGCCCACGCGCGTCAGAATGTCCGCCATGGAGCGCTCATCGTTCACGTCATAATCGTCAATGTTCAGGCGCAGAACCGGACAGGCGGTGAATTCGCCGATCCATCGGGAATAGCGGCCGTACATCGTCTCCCAGTAGCCGGTGTCGGTCTGAAGCTCCATCTCACGGCCCCGTTCTTGAATCCGTCTTAGAATCGACGGCAGGCTGCCCTCCAGATAGATCAGCACATCGGGATGCGGGAAGTAAGGCGTCATCACCATCGCTTCATAGAGACTGGTATACGTCTCGTAATCGACCGCGCTCATCGTTCCCTGGTCGGCATGCATTTTGGCAAAAATCCCGGTATCCTCGTAGATGGACCGGTCCTGCACGAAGCCTCCGCCGAGCTCGAACATCTTCTTCTGTTCCTTGAAGCGCTCCGCCAGGAAATAGATCTGCAGGTGAAAGCTCCAGCGCTCGAAATCGTCGTAGAATTTCTCCAGATACGGATTGTGATCGACCGATTCCAGCGAAGTCCGGAAGCCGAGCTGCCGCGCCAGAGCGGCGGTAAGCGTCGACTTGCCGACACCGACGGTACCGGCTACCGTAATCACGGCCTGCTTGGGGATGTCGTACGTATTCATTGCATATGCTCCTTTACCTGCGATAGAATCTCCCGGAACTGGGCCGGGTTCTCGACAAAATCAATTTCTCCTCCGTCCACGGTCACAAACGCCGTGCCCGGTTCTCTCCGGGCCAGCGCCGGCATGGCCTCCTCGTAATCCTCGATCAGCCGGCTTAAGTAGCCCGGATCCATCGCCTGCTCGATCTCCCGTCCCCGCATGCCGATCCGGCGGAGAAGAGTGGGCAGGTCAGCCTTGATGTAGATCACAATATCCGGGCGGGGCTGATCGTCCATCAGAAGGTGGTAGATCTGACGGTATTTCTCCCGCTTCGATCCGTTCAGCGTGCGCTCCCCGAAGATCAGGTTCTTGTACATATGGTAGTCCGCCACAACCGTTCGGCCGCTCTCCAGAAGAGGGCGCGCCTCATCCTCAAGCTGCTTGAACCGGTTGCAGAGGAAGAACATCTCCAGTTGAAAACTCCAATCCTCCATGTTCTGGTAGAACTTGCCGAGATACGGGTTCTCCTCGACGATCTCATTGACGACAGGAGCTCCCAGCTCCCGGGCCAGCATGGCGGCCAGCGTCGTTTTGCCGGCTCCGATTGGCCCCTCTACTGCAATAAAATGACCAGGTCTCATAAATTTAGCGACAATCCTTTCTTCTAGACGACACAAAAGCAGAACCAGCCTATTGTATCACAGCCCCGCCTTTCTTCCTACGCCTAAATGCAGGCGGAACCGGCACACCCAAGACTCCGTCTGAAGTGGAAACTTTTAGCACCCTTTCAGCGTCTAATGCTGTAGCGCGGCTCTCAGTCCGCTATGAATCCGCTACTCTAACAGAAGAAACGAGGGAAATCATGATGAAATGGAAGAATCGTATCCTGCCGTTCGGCCTTGCCATCCTGCTGCTCGGGGGCACCGGCCCGCTGACGCAGGGAGCCTCCGCTGCGGGTGAGACGGAGAAGACGCCGGTCGTCAAGGAGTTCGGCCCCGGTGCGCTGATTAAATCAGACGGAACTCTCTGGACCTGGGGAGGCAGCCAGCCTGTGCCTACGCAGGTCAGCGATTATCCGGCTCCGGCGGGACTGCTGGGCGAAGGCTACGTCCGGGGAGCGGACGGATCGCTGGGAGTTATTACCCGGACCGGATATCCGTCAGCCGTGAGCGTCCGGACGGCAAGCGGCGTCTCCGACGTTCAGCAGGTCATCTATTACGGCCCCACCCTGGCGAGGGACGGAAGCGGTCGGGTCTATATGAATGAAAGAACCGATCAGGGCTGGGACGACACCAGCTTCAACAAGATCGAAGGATTGTCGGATGTCACCGATATGGCCGCGTACAAAGTTTACACGAGCGAGTACGGGTATGAGGTCGAATTCATGTTCTTGAAGAAGGACGGCACGGTCTGGAAAGATACCGACAGCCGGAATGACTCCGTCTCCTCCCTAGTCCAGGTTCCCGGACTGCAGGATGTGGTCGAGCTGGACAATGATGTCGCGCTTCGGAAAGACGGCACGGTCTGGTCGATGACGGAGCACCGGGCCTTATCGGACGCCCCTCAAGCCCCGGGTCAGGTTCCCGGGCTGTCCAATATCGCCGTCGTCAAGCAGGACGGCTACCAATCTTTCGTTGCGGTGGACAGACAGGGCCGGCTCTGGTTCTGGGGCGGCACCATAACCGGCTGGTCGGACGGAACCCAGTATCATGACCAGAAGCCGATCCGGCTTACCGGCGTCTCCCAAGTGGCCGATGCTTTTGTGATCGAGCGCTCGTTGCTGGCGCTGACCCGGGACGGCAAGCTCTACGAGACTTCCATCGAGACGGAGACCCTCTCTCCTTCGGCTCCTTTTGGCCTGATCGCCTCGGACATTGCAACCGCCCGGGCAAGCTATCGTGACCTGTTGTTCCAGAAGAACGACGGTTCCCTCTGGGGCTGGGGCGTAGGCAAGGATTATGCGCTGGGCAACGCTTCGGACGAGTTCTGGAACTTCAAGCCGGTTCCGGTCCAATCGCCGATCAGCGTTACGCTCAACGGCGAGAACGTGGCCTTCACCTCCGGCGTTGTCACCAAAGACGGCCAGAACTTCGTGCCGATGCGCGCCCTGTTCGGCCGGATGGGCGCCTCGATCGGTTACGACAATACAACGAAGACAGCCACGGTCACCCGCCCGTCGGCAGACGGACGCCCCGCGCTGACCATCGCAGCCAGCGGCAAGACAGGCAAAATTACTCTCAACGGAAAGGAAGCCAAAGTACTGAACGAGCCGTTTATCGTCAGCGGCACCCTGTACCTGCCGATCCGGTTCATCAGCGAGCAACTCGGCGCCACGGTCGCCTGGAGTCCCGGCACCCAGCAGATTGATATCGTTTTAAATTAGGTCTAAAGGTTTGCAATAAAAAGAAAACAAGGGAACAAAGTTGTGAAATTTACTTTGTTCCCTTGTTTTTTATGTCGAAAATGCACATTTACGCTAACAACATGCGTCTGTTATACCGAAATAGATAAAGAAGACGATTACCTAATTACTGCCGGAATAGAGGTCAACGATGAAAGCTGCTCAATCCCGATTCGCCAACCCGCTGCTCGGCTTGGTTCTATTGTTTCTGGCGCTGCTCTCGGGAAGGTATTCCGTCCCCATGCTGGCCAGCCTTCAATTCTCATTCCAGAGTCTGTTCCCCATTCTGGCCATCCGGCTGCTGGGCCGCCGGCACGGTATCCTGATCTCGCTGACGGTTCTGACTGTTCAGTGGCTTTTTTGGGATGGTACCGCTTTTCATACGCTGTATTTCCTGGAAATCCTCTTCCTCGCCCTGCATAGAGGAAGGATGCGGGACCGGATGCTGCTGCGCGATCTGATCTTCTGGATTCTGATCGGCGCGCCGCTCCTTTATGTGATGGCTTATGCGGAAGGTCAGGTCTCTCTGACCGACATGGTGCTGCTCACTACGCTTCCGGTTCTGAACGGAATGGCCAACACCCTGCTGTCTGAACTGGCGACGACTTATCTGCTGCCCGACTTTGTGCCGCAGAAGGCCGAACCTCGCCGCGGGGATATTCCGTTTCAATCCCTGCTCTTCCATTTGTCGGCCACCGGCATGCTCGGAGCCTTTATCCTGATTCTGGTCATTACCGGCCAATATCTCGACCGGACGATGCATCAGCGGGCCTATCAGTTCTCGCATTCCCTTAGCAGCGGCATCCGGGACGATCTGAATGAATGGACGCTGGAGGATGACCGGATGCTCCGTCTTCATGCCGACCTCCAAGCCGGAAGACTGGAGCAGCTTGTGCTGGCCAAGCAATCCGGCAGCGCGCGGATTCTGATTCTGGATGAGACGGGGTATATTTATGCAGACACCCGGCAGGCATCCGCCGAAGAACGATGGGAATGGCCGGACGGACAATACTACCGGTATAACGACAAGCTATGGCTTGCCTTATCGCCGGACAACAGTCTGTATGAATTGTCCCGCTGGAATAAAGCGCTTTATTACCTGGATGATCCGGTGGAAATCCGCAGCTCCCTGCATATTCTCGTCATTGTGCCGGCCCATGAGTATTTATCCGACGTCAAGTCGATCTACTCCCTCATTCTGGGCTTCTCGCTGCTCTTCATTCTGCTCGTCTTGATGGGAAATCTGTTCCTCGGCCGAATGATTCAGCGCGTCATGAACGGGCTCGTCGAAGCCACCAGCGGCCTTCCCGCCAGATTGTCGCAGGGGGGCGACACCCATGTCATTTCCAAGGGACGAATTGTTGAATTCAACCGGCTGACGGATAATTTTAATGAAATGTCGGTTGAACTGGGCGACATGCTGAGGGAAAGGGAGCATATGAACAAGCTTCTGCAAGAACAGACTGCCAAGCTGCAGCAGTCGGAAGGCCAATTCCGGCAGATGGCGTTCTCCGACCCGCTTACGGGTCTGCCGAACCGCCTCTATTTCACCCAGTATCTCAACAGTCTCCGGGATCTGCCTGCGCAGTCGGTTCCCGAACTGACGCTGCTGTTCCTGGATCTCGACCGCTTCAAGCACATCAATGACACGTATGGCCACGATGCGGGCGACGCCGTCTTGATCCATGCCGCCCGTGTGCTGCGCGAAGCCTGCCGGACAGGCTTTGTCTGCCGGATCGCCGGCGATGAATTCGTCGCGGTTCTGGAGAATGCCCCGCTGCTCCAGACCGAAGCGGCCGCCCAGGCGATCCTGGACGGGTTCCGGGCACCGGTCCGCTTCAAGGATGCGGATCTGCCGCTTGGAACCAGCATCGGCATCGCGGTCAGTCCGGCCGATACCGGAGACCCCGGACGGTTGGTTCAGCTGGCGGATCAGGCGATGTACCGGGCCAAACAGCTGGGCGGCAGCCGTTTTGTATGGTACGCCAAGATCCGCGAGAAGGAGGAGAGTGAATGACAACCCCGCGCGGTATGCACCGCTTCATCCGGCGTCTCCTGGGCGCTCTTTTGGTTGCAGCCCTCCTGCTGCTGACGGCCTGTTCCGGGCGTTATCCGGGACTTAACGAGTATCCGGCGGAGAAGCTTCCGGTCAGTGCCCGGGCGTCGGATTCCGCCGGGGACGCCTCACGCTCGCAGAAGCTGGTCGTCTGGTCCTACTACGATATGAGCGGCTCCAACAGTCTGTTCCAATCCCGGTATCCCGATGTCCGGCTGGAGACCCGGGTCATTGATTATAACAACGTCTCTTCCGCTTATATGGCTGCTTTGTCCTCGGACAGCGTCCCCGACATTATGATTCTGGACAGCGGGATTCTGGGCGAGTTCAACGGACTGGACGTCTTCGTGGATCTGAACGATCCGGCGCTTGGCCTGGCTTCGGTAATCACAGGCATTCCCGATAACCTGCTCCCGATGCTGACCAGCTTCGACCGCCGCCGGTTAATCGCTGTTCCGGCCAGCTATGGCGAAGCCTTGACCTTCTACCGCGAAGACCTGCTTCGCAGCAGCGGGCTGCCGTCGGAACCCGGCCAGGTCGCCGCCCTTCTCCGCACTCCCGAAGGATGGCTAAGCATGGCAAGAACCTTGAAGCGGCAGGGTATCTATATCTTTCAGAAGAATAGCGATCCGCTGGATATCGCCGCCGCTTCCGCGAGTATGTTCAGTGAGAACCTGGAATTCAACCGCGATGGCGCCGGCTTCATCGACGCTCTGAATACGGCCCGTTCCGTCAAGCAGGAGGAACTCGCCCTCGGAGCCACCGTCTGGGACCAATGGGGCCAGGAAGCGCTGCGGAGCGGCAAGCTCGCGATGTATGTTACCGGCCAATGGGGAAGCAATGACTTGAAGAGCTGGGTCCCGGAGCAGAGCGGCAAATGGCGGGCAACCCGCCTTCCTCTGGGGCTCTACGGGACGAGCGGCGGAGCAGTGGCGGCCATCACCAAGCAGAGCGCCCATAAAGACCTGGCCGCCCAGTATCTCAAACGAATTGTCAATCTGGGGGACAAGGGCCAAGCCGATCCTTATCTCGGCGGACAGAATACGCTGTCGATGATTCTGGCCGATCTTCCGCATCTGACTCATCTGACTCCGACACCACTGGACCGCAACGTGAATGCTCTGTGGGAAGACTCGGTCCGGGAGGCCGTCGAATCGGATCTTCCCGCCAAGCAGCAGTGGCAGGATATCGGAGAGCGCTTCGAGACGCAGACCGAGCAGGACCGCACCAGCCTGCTGATGCGCCTGGATGCCGCCTCCCGGCAGAGCGCGGCGGCCGAATCCCCGGCAGAACGCAAAGAAGCAGTCAGCCAAGAATGACTCTTGGCTGGCTGCTTCTTTAACATATACAGATCACGGACAAGGCAGTCTCAGGACAGCCGCCCGGCAAAATCCTCAAAACCAAAGCTCCGCACCACCCGCGGACCCTCCTCGTCGTTGTAGCTGACGATGGAAGGCAGGTTGACGCCGTTGAACATATGGTTCTTGACCATGCTGTAGATCGCCATATCGGTGAACACAAGCCGGTCGCCGGGCTTCAGCGGCTCGGGGAACGAATAGTCCCCGATGATGTCGCCCGCCAGGCAGGTCAGACCCCCGAGACGGTAAGTGTGCGGGAACTCGCCCGGCTGACCGGAGCCGATAATATTCGGCCGGTACGGCATGGCCAGCACATCGGGCATATGGCATTCGGCGGACGTATCCAGAATGGCAAGGTCCATCCCGTTCTTCATCGTATCGAGCACCGTCGCTACCAGGTAGCCGGCGTTCAGCGCCACCGCTTCGCCCGGCTCCAGGTAGATCTCGACGTTGTACGTCTCCTTCATATGAGTGATGGAGCGGCACAGCGTATCCAGATCGTAATCGGGACGCGTAATATGATGGCCGCCCCCGAAGTTGAGCCATCTCATCCCGTGGAGATACGGTCCGAATTTCTCCTCCACTACCCGGAGCGTCCGCTCCAGCGTGTCGGAATTCTGCTCGCACATTGTATGGAAATGCAAGCCGTCGATGCCGTCCAGCTCATCGGGACGGAAGTTCTCCAGCGTCGTGCCCATCCGCGAGTTGTTGTAGCAGGGATCATAGAGCGGAATTTCAATCTCGGAATATTCCGGATTGATGCGAATGCCGCAGCTGATCTTCTTCGGCGCGCTCTGCACGCGGTCCTTGAACCGGCGCCATTGCGAGAACGAATTGAAGACAATATGATCGCTGTACTTCATGATCTCGTCGAATTCGGAATCCACATAGGCCGGCGCATAGACATGGGTCTCCTTGCCCATCTTCTCGTAGCCGAGCCGCGCTTCGAACAGGGAGCTGGAGGTCACGCCCTTCAGATACTTCCCGACAAGGGGATACAGGTAATGCATGGAGAATCCCTTCTGGGCAAGCAGAATCCGGGCGCCGGTGCGTTCCTGCACCGAATTCAGAATCTCCAGATTCTGAATTAAGAGACGTTCGTCAACCACATAGCTCGGCGAGGGAACCGCGCTGAAATCAATCGGCTTCATGAAGCGGTTCCTAGTCGAGCAGCGTCGGCGAGAAATCTTCCTGCCAAGGCAATCCCTGCTTGTTGAGCTGGTCCATGAACGGGTCCGGGTCCATCTCTTCAACATTGTACACGCCCGGCTTCATCCATTCCCCCTGGATCATCAGCATGGCGCCGATCATCGCCGGAACGCCTGTCGTGTAGGAGATGGCCTGGGAGCCGACTTCACGGTAGCATTCCTGGTGATCGCAGACATTGTAGACATAGTAGGTCTTCGGCTCGCCGTTCTTCGTTCCCTGGGCGATGATGCCGATATTGGTCTTGCCTTTGGTTCTCGGTCCGAGCGAGGCCGGGTCCGGGAGTACCGCCTTGAGGAACTGGAGCGGAATAATCTCCTTGCCCTCGAAGACAATCGGTTCGATGGAAGTCATGCCGACATTCTCCAGCACCTTCAGGTGAGTCAGATAATTCTGGGAGAACGTCATCCAGAAACGGATCTTCTTGATGCCCGGAATGTTCTTAGCCAGAGACTCCAGCTCTTCATGATACAGCAGATAAATATCCTTCGGACCGATCTCCGGCAGATCGTACACCTTCTTCTCCGACAGCGGAGGCGTCTCGATCCATTCGCCGTTCTCGTAGTAGCGGCCGTTGGCCGTAATTTCGCGGATGTTGATCTCCGGATTGAAGTTCGTAGCGAACGGGTAACCGTGGTCGCCGGCATTCGCGTCAACGATGTCAATCGTATGAATCTCGTCAAAATAATGCTTCACGGCATAAGCCGAGAAGACGCCGGTTACACCCGGATCGAAGCCGCAGCCCAGCAGGGCCATGATGCCGGCTTCCTCGAATTTCTTCTTATAGGCCCACTGCCAGCTGTATTCGAACTTGGCCGTCTCCGGCGGCTCGTAGTTGGCCGTGTCCAGATAATGAGTCTTGGTCGCAAGGCATGCGTCCATGATGGTCAGATCCTGGTACGGAAGCGCGACGTTGATCACGACGTCCGGACGGAAGCGCTCGATCAGAGCAATGACCTCGTCCGTATTATCGGCGTCCAGCTTGGCCGTACTGATCTTGGTGCGGCCTCCGTCCAGTTTGTTCTTCAAAGCTTCGCATTTCTCGACCGTACGGCTGGCAATGCAGATTTCCTCGAACACGTCGGGGTTCTGCACGCACTTATGGACCACAACGCTAGCCACGCCGCCGGCGCCGATAATTAACGCTTTTCCCAAAATGATGACCTCCTCAAAGTTTTGTGGGCAAGCCCCGGAGGGGTACCCCGTCCTGAAAACGACAACGCTGATTATACAGAAATGGCCGTAAATAATCAATAAAAATCGACGAATTCCGCAAAAAGTTGAAAGGGACTCTGGGTTTTCTCTGGAATTCTCCAAAATCCACCGTAATCCTGCGTTTTCCATGCTTTAACACTCTAAACGGCCATAGAGAGTGTTCGATTTAGCTATACCCGTTTCTTCACGAAATAAACGGATTTCTACATCTAATCCGGCACTCCGCTGCCACTTCAAGAGTAGGGATCTCTACTACGTTCGAGCCATTTTTGCCGTGTTTTCTGAAAGTGCATTGACCTTTCTCCGGCCCTTCCCTATTATTTGGGGTATCAGAAACTGAAGCGAAAGGGTGAAGACCATCGTGCCGCGTCCGGAAATCAGCATCATCGTTCCTTGCTATAAAGTGGAGGATTATCTGGAGAAGTGCGTCGAATCCATTCTGGGACAGACGTTCGCGAATTTCGAGCTGATCTTGGTTGACGACGGATCTCCGGATAACTGTCCCGCCATCTGCGACGCCTATGCGGAGCGGGACAGCCGCATCAAAGCGCTGCACAAACCCAACGGCGGCCTCTCCGACGCCCGCAACTTCGGCCTGGACATCGCGGTCGGCCGGTATATCGCGTTCATCGACTCCGACGACTGGATCGCCCCCGATATGCTGGAGCAGCTTCACCGCGCCGTCACCGAACAGAACGCCGATATCGCCGTCTGCTGCCACTACTCGGAAGAGGACGGCCGGGCCGAGCGGATCAACACATTCGGAGGCGATGCCGTACTGGGCAATGTCGAAGCCGTTACCGAGATCATCCTCGACCAGCGGATCAAGAGCTACGCCTGGGATAAGCTGTTCAAGCGCGAGCTCTTTGACGGCGTCCGCTATCCGGTAGGCATTGATTACGAAGACATCCTCACCGTCTACCAGCTCTTCATCAAGGCATCCCGGGTGGCGCTCGTAGACCGTCCTCTCTATTACTACGTGAAGCGGGGAAACAGCATTACCGGGAACAGCAGCGTGCGGAAGCTGCGCCAGAAGTTCTACGCCGTCAACGAACGGCACGATACGCTTCTGAAGCAGTACCGGAACATCATCTCCCCTTCCGTCTGGAATGCATCCATCAACATTATCGTCAGCGAAGGCATGGATCTCTATAATTATCTGCTGCGCGAGAAGCTTCTTCCCGACCAGAGCAGCTCGGCTAAGGAAGTAGAAGCGTTTATCCGCCGGAATCTGGGCGTCATCGTCTCGGCCCGCAATATCGACCTCCGCGCCAAGGCCTTTGCACTGCTCATCGCCACGAACAAGTCCTTCTATCATTATATGTACAGCAACTTTACCTTCCTTCGCAAAACGGGCAAGTAGACCTTCCGGCTTCCGCCGAGGTCTCCTAAACCCTCTCCCCGTTTCTTCCCTAAAGACAAGCAAGCAAGAGCCGCCCGGAAGCTTCTCTTCCGGGCGGCTCTTGGTCTGGCTGTTTGTCTATGGAACATTCGGAGCAAGGCCAGGCCGTCTCTTGCCCTGCCGGTTCAGACTTCAGGCTTATGGTTCATCCGTCCACAGCTCGTCGGCGATTTCCTTGATCAGCTCAAGCTTCCGCCACTGCTGCTCCTCCGTCAGCAGGTTGCCTTCCTCCGTGGAGGCGAAGCCGCACTGCGGGCTTAAGCAGATATGGTCCAGGCCGACGATCCGGGCAGCTTCCCGGACCCGGCCGACAATCGCGTCCTTGTCTTCCAGTTCCCCATCCTTCGAGGAAATCAGACCCAGCACCACCTGGCGGTCTCCGAGGGCGGACAGCGGGGCGAATCCGCCCGAACGGTCCGTATCGAACTCCAGATAGTAGCCGTCGTATTCCTCCATGCCGAACAGCGTATCGGCTACCGGCTCGTAGCCGCCGGAAGAAGCCCAGGCTGAGGCATAGTTGCCGCGGCACACATGCGTCGTTACCGCCAGATCCTCGGGCAATCCCCGGATAGCTTCCCGGTTGACGCGGGCATAGGCTGCCGCAGCGTCTTCCGCAGAACCTCCGCTGCGTTCCAGCGTCTCGCGGAAGCCCGCGTCGCACAGCATGCCCCAGGTGCAGTCATCCAGCTGGATGCTCCGGCAGCCGGCTTCGTAGAAGGCGAGAATCGCCTCCCGGTAAGCCGCGGCGATATCCGTAAGCAGACGATCGGCATCGGCATACACCGCCGCCGTGGAGGCGGCGTTCTCCGGACGCTGCAGCTCCGCCAGGAATTGCGCCGGCGCAGGCAGCGTCTGCCGGGCAACCGCGTCATCCCCTGCCAGACGGTGCAGGAACCGGTAATGATCCAGGAACGGATGATCCGCCGTGAACCGGATGCGGCCGGTGAGACGGGCCGTCTCCGCCCGCGTCTCGATTCCGTGGAACAGGTAGCCCTGCCCGCTCTCCGCCTTTACTACGCCGTCCAGCCCCCACATGAAATCCAGGTGCCACCAGGAACGCCGGAACTCGCCGTCCGTCACCGCCTTCAGGCCAACGCTCTTCTGCTTCTCGACCAGGCGGATAATCTCCGCATCTTCCACCGCGCGCAGTTCTTCAGCCGGGATCTCTCCCCGGGCCCATTTCTCTCTGGCGTCCTTCAGCGCCTGCGGCCGCAGGAAGCTGCCGACCATATCATGCCGGTATGGGGTACGGGTCCGCCGTGTTGTTCCGTTCGTCACTGTGCTCATCGCTATCGTCTCCTCCGGGATGGTATCTCTTGCCTTGCCTTGCGTTACAAGAAAGATAGCACATTCCGCAGAAGAGCCGGTAACGTCCAATTTCTATAGCTGGTTATAGCTTTAGACTATACCGGCCGCTGTAGCCTTCTTCAGTCCTTCGACATAGGCCTCGGCAAGCCTGGAGAGCGGAACCTTCCGGTGGCTGATCCAGCCCACGCGAATCGTCTCGTCGCATTCCAGCGGTACCGGGATAATCTCGTTGCCGTTCAGATCCCGGCTCAACACGCCGGTCGAAATCGTGTAGCCGTTCAACCCGATCAACAGATTGAAGAGCGTCGCGCGGTCGTTGACGACAATGCTTTTGGGGTGGGACAGCGTACTCAGAATCTCTTCGGCAAAATGAAACGAATTGTATTCTCCCTGCTCGAAGCTCAGGTAAGGGTAGGCCTGAAGCTGGTCAATGGTCACCCGGTCCTGCCGGGCGAGCGGATTGTAGATGCTGATGAATATATGCGGCTGCGCCGTGAACAGGCTCGTGAACTGAAGTCCGGCCTCCTTCAGCAGCTTCCCGACGACCTTCTCGTTGAAATCGTTCAGGTAGAGAACCCCGATCTCGCTGCGCATCGTCTTGACGTCCTGAATAATCTCATACGTCTTCGTCTCACGCAGCGCCAGCTCGTACTCCTCTTGTCCGTATTCCCGGACCAGGTGGACAAAAGCCTCCACTGCGAACGCATAATGCTGCGCGGATACGCTGAAATGCTGCGGCGAAGGCTTCGCATTCAGATAGCGGCTCTCCAGCAGCTCCGCCTGCTCAACCACCTGGCGGGCATAGCCGAGGAATTCCGCTCCTTCCTTCGAGAGCGTAATGCCCTTGTTCGTCCGCTCGAAGATCGTGACCCCGATCTCCTCTTCCAGATCGCGGACCGCGCTGGACAGACTCGGCTGGGAGATGAACAGCCGTTTGGCCGCCTCGTTCATGGAGCCGCTGCCGGCAATCTCCAGCACATATTTTAACTGCTGCAGGGTCACCGCTGCTCATCCTCTTGGGCGCCGCCCCAGCTGTACCCCTGCCGCCGAAGCGTATCCTGCGCATCGCCGTAACGGGGATTGAGTCCGTAGAAATGAGCGATAATCTCCGTCCAGCTCCGCTCCGTTCGCTCATGCTCCCGGGTATACGTCCGGTACTCGGCGTTGTACGCTTCCATCAGCTCCGGGTCAATCCCCTGATATTTCCCTTCATGCAGCACCAGACCGAGCGGCAGTCTCGGCTTCTGCGCCGGCTCCCCGGCCGGGTACCCTAGGCAGAGCCCGACCAGCGGAAAGACATGCCGGGGCAGCTCCAGAAGCTCGATCACCCGGGCCGTATGACGGCGGATGCCACCGATCGGAATCGTGCCGAGTCCCAGCGATTCCGCCGCAGCCACCGCTCCGCCGAGCTGGATGCCGACATCGGTCGCTCCGACGAGAATCGCGTCGGCGTCGTTGTCCGCCTCGAACGGCTGGCCCTCCTGCCGGGCGGCATACGCCGCGCGGGCCAGATCCATACAGAAGACCAGGAAGACCGGCGCTGCTGCTACATGGGCCTGATTCCCGCTCAGCGCGGCCAGCTCCCCTTTGACCGCTTCGTCGCGGACTTCGATGATGGTGACATGCTGGCCGTTGACCCAGGACGGCAGCGAACGGGCCGCTTCCGCCACGGTACGGACCGTCTCCGCCGATACGGGGCGGTCGGCGAAGCTTTTGTGGGATCGGTGGTTGAATAACGTGCGAAGGGTATCATTCATGGCTGTATTTCTACTCCCCTGCTTGATTTGTCCGGCTCTATCCACTCTGCCGGCGGTATGCCTCTATTCTAGCATCCGCCGGACACCTCCGGCCAGAGGGACGGTCCTGAACGGATGGCCGGACAGATGACGGGCCGGTTCCCGGGCAGATTCTTGAGCCGGCTCCGGACTTGCCTAGTTCCAGCGAACCCGGCCAGCGTCATACGCCCAGCTTCGGCCGTAGTCATGGCTCACCAGCGTGAGCGTTCCGACAATATCGCTCGCGCCGTCCCGGCTCATAAGCACGGGATATCGTCCCTCGGCTCCGAAGAACACGGGAGAGAGCGGCGTCAGGCCATACGCGGAGAACTCGCCGGGCAGCTTCACGCGAAGCCTGCTCCAGGTCCGGCCCCCGTCGCGGGTCTGTAGAATTGCCGGCTGAAAATCCGCAAATTCGTAGCGGAAGCCTGCAAATCCGGTCGTCCGGCTTACAAAACCCGCTCCGGTCATCACCCGGGCGTAGACGTCGTTCATATTCCCGGGGGCTCTCCGCCAAGTCCGCCCTCCGTCGGAGGTCAGATACACGGCATGCTCCTCCCGTCCCATGCCCTGAAACGCCGTCGTTACCGTCCAGCCCTCCCGGCTGTTGCGGAATCCGATGAATCGGGGGGAACCCGCCTGGCTGCCGTCAATCCGATTCGTCGTCCAGGTTCTCCCGGCGTCATTCGAGATCAGCGCCTGGATCGGCGCTGTCCCGTCCGCTCCCCTGGCCGTGCTGTAGGCAATGGCAGTCAGCTCCGGCGAGAGGTAGAAGCCCGACTGGTCGCTCTGCCGCTCCTCGTCTCCTGTTCCCGGCGGGAACAGATGCAGCGGAGCCGCTGCCTCCAACCGGCCCCGGTTATAGGACAGCAGCACCTGCCCGTCCTTTCCGAGCCGGAAGGCATGTCCGGCATCGTAAGCGATACTCCGGGCGGAGGCCGAGTCAAAGCCATACACCGTTCCCTGCCGGAATGCCGTGATCTTCCCGGCGGCTGCGCCCGGTGCGGCCAGCGCTTCGCGGCCGGCCAAGTCCCACCGCGAGCCGCCGCATCCGGCGGCCAGAAGCACGGAGGCCAGTCCCGCACCGAAGATCCGGCTTATTTTGGATGGTATGCGCTTCATTCTGGTCTCTCCTTCGCAATGAAAGTGCGGTAACCTCCCGCGCCTATCAGCTTACCTGAATTCAGGCGGGGGAAAGTAACATTTCCGCTGTTCTTTCGTTACGATTCTGACAAAAGCTGCCGAATTGACAAAAGCGCCCGGGCTGACCCAAACTACCGGGCTGACCCAAGCGCCGACTTTACAGGCTCTTGTTCGCGAGCCGTTTCTCGTGAAGCAGCAGCTCCGCTTCCGCCGCTGCCGACTCCTTCGCTTCGGAGACCGCCAGCTTGCTCTCTTCGATCAACGCCTTGGCCCGGCTCCACTCCGCCTGGACGAACTCGCTGCGCTCCATAGCCTGATCCTTCGTTGCCTGAATGCCCTGCTTCACCTCATCCAGATTGGCCTTCATCTCGTTCGCGGATTGTTTCACGCCGTCCAGCGACTGCTTAAGGCTCTGTATGCTGTCTGTCCATCCCTTGATCGGATTCTTCATGCGGATCTCCTCCCGGCTTGTCTTCTTATCTTTCATTACCCAGACTGCCGCGCTCCTCTTCACTTCTGCCGCAGCATAAGCAAAGCCGCCTCCCCTATACGGAAAGGCGGCTTGTCTCATGCCGGCGCGCAGCGGGCTTCGGCGGCCTAAGGCTGCCGAACCACTCTTTTGCCTCCCGGAAGGAACCGGCCCAGCTTCGAGCGGACCAGACCGGCCAGCTCAACAAAGACCTCCCGCTCCACAGCCGATACAGCGGCGAAGTAGACCGGAAAGAGGACGACCGCCACGGAGATTCCCCACAGGAAGAAGCTGCCGTAGGAATGGACGGGCAGATCTATATGCCGGTCCAGCACGACGACGGAGGCGAACAGGGCGCCGTTGATGCCCCATTTTCGCAGCGTGAACCACGGACTGCGCTCCAAGAGACGGCCGTTGGCGTACAGAATCATGTCGATCGAGCGATAGAGCAGTGCCGCAATCGTTCCCATCAGGACTCCGTAAATTCCGAACATCAGCACAAAGCCGACGGAACAGACGAGATTGATCGCCGATTCCAGAATGGAGCGTCCCTGGGTGTTCTTGAAATGGCCGGCGACGTCAATGACGCTGTCTACCGGACTGCGGGCGTTGATCAGCAGTTTGGAGACGGCGAACAGCAGAGGAAGGGTGTAGTCGATGTAGTTCTGGTCGGTGACGCCGGCTGTATAGAGCGACATGAACGGCAGGACCATCACGTACACCACGCTGATTGTCGCGAAGATGAACGCCATGTAATACGTCTCGTAGAGATTGAAGATCCGCATGAATTTCGGCTTGTTGTCAAAAAAGTTCTGTCCCAGTGCGAACCGGACGCTCCCGCTCAGCATGAGCACCAAATTGTCAACCGCGTTGAAGATCATGTTGTACAGCACATACAGACTGACCACCTTCAGGTTGGTGAACAGGGAGAGGACAATAATATCCGTATTGCGGAAGATCAGATAGGACAACTCGTGGACCAGCGCCGAATTCTTCTGGCTGATCGCCTCGAAGTCCGGCTTCCGGCTGAGATCGATCCACCGGTAATGCCTGCGGATATAGATGCGGTACACGGCAATCTGAAGCAGCACAATCACCAGATAGACGGCCTGTACGGCAATTATGTTCGCACCCTGAAGCAGCAGCAGAATCCGAACGGCGCTGTTGACCACATTGGCAATCGTCACGACCGAGGATTCGATGTAATTCTTGCCTTCGGCTATCAGCAGAACGCGGAATTTGCCCTGAAGGTAATAATTTACCGCGCCTCCAAGGCCGCTCAGGCAGACGATCAGCATCACGGTCGCCGCGTCGAATCCCGAATGGACCACGAACGGATAGACGCCGGCAATCAGCAGCACCGCTACGAAATAATAAATGCCGGTCTTCTTGTAATAGACGGAAGTTGCGGCGAGAATCTCATTGATCTTGGAGCGGTCTCCCTGTCCGATGGGACGGTAGAGCGCCTGGATCGAGGCCGCCCCCACTCCCGCTTCCAGCAGGGCCAGGTAAGCAATGATCTGGGTGATGGAAGCTACCAGACCGTTCGCTTCGGAGCCGTAATTCAACATAATCAGCCGGGGGATAAAAAAACTGAGCGCAATGGTAACCGCCTGGCTCAAAAGTCCGATTCCAATATTCAGCATGCTTCGTTTAGCGATCATTAGGCGGCTCCTCTCGAAGTGTACTCCAAACGTGGTGTGAAAACTCAGGACCCGGCGGCCGTCTCCTTGCCCCTAAGGCGCGAGACAGCGGGAAAACGGGCGGATACGGCCGAGCGGAAGCGGATTCCGGCAAGCTGCCAGGCCAGCAGCATCTGCAGCAGCTCCGGCGCAATTAGGAAAGAATGAATATCAGGCTTGATGCCGCGGTTCTCCTGTCTCCAGTGCTGCATCCGCTCTTTCATGCGGCCGTTGAGTCCGGGGTAGGCGCGGTCGATGTCCTGCAGCAGTCTTCGGATCGACACTTTGCCGCCGCTGCGCAGGCAGGTCTTCAGGTTGTAGAAGTAGTTGTCCAGCATGTGTCTAAGAAGCAGCGCTTCCGACGCCTCCTTCAACTCGGGGCGTTCCTGCATGAACGCCGCGGCGCGGGCGAAGGCGTCCGCGAATCCGAATTTCTTCACATTGTACACACCGGAGATCGAGGTGTTGCGCTCCAGATAGAAGGACAGATACCGGTCGATAAAAGCCGCCGTTCTTCCCCGGGCCAGCGCTTTGTAAGTGAATTCCTGGTCCTCGCCGTTGACGCAGCCTTCCGTGTACCGGATGCCCTGCACCGTCAGCAGCTCCCGCCGATAGGCGACGCTTGCGGTCCAGAGCTCCAGCCGCTGCTCGACCAGCACGCCGCGCAGCACCTCTGCGGAAGTCATTACAGCGGGCAGGCCCGGCGCAGGTCCGTACAAGTCCTTCAGCACCTTGCCTTCTTCGCTGACCAGCTTCCACTTCCAGAACAGCAGATCGGGCTCGGGCTCGCTTCCGAGGCTTCCGAAGATCGATTCGACCAGGTCGGGAGCCGTATAATCGTCTCCGTCCAGGAACAGCACATAGTCGCCGGAGGCTTCCTGAAGTCCCCGGTTGCGGGCGGCGCTGACACCCCCGTTCGCCTGGGAGACGATCCGGATACGGTTCAGCCGCCCCGCCGCCGCGAACCGTCTTACCGTCTCCTCCGTCCCGTCGGTCGAGCCGTCATTGACGACAATCGTCTCGAAGTCCGGCACGGTCTGGGCCGCCAGCGATTCCAGCGTCCGCGGAATATACGCTTCCACATTGTACGCCGGAATAATGATGCTCAGCTTCATCCGATCCCTTCTCTCTTTCATAATCATCATGAATCCTTCATTAATCATTCCCGAATCATTCCCGTTCTCCTATGAAACGCGGCTGCGGTCCCTGCCTGTCAGGGCGTGAAGCGTTCCGAAAATGCGGTCATACAGCCACTCATTGGCCGAGAGCGCAAAAGCGGCCGTCTTCAGCCTCGGGCTGACCGTTTTGGCGGACAGAATGGCCGGCAGGTTGCTTTTCAGAAACCGCTTGATCGTCTCGGTATCCACCGCATAACGGCGGCTCTTGGACTCTCGCAGCAGATCATTGTACAGGCCCACGCCTTCATCAACCATGCGGAAGATAAAATAGTCCCACTTCTCCTTCGGAATCGCCTCTCCGTAATCCCGGCGAATGTCGGCGTATTTGCGGCTCGTGCCGTTGAATTTGTCCACCCGCTTGGCGAGCGTATAAGTTCCCGAGATGCTTTCCTTGCGCTGGACATAATAATAGAGCGCCCGATCGACAAGCGCGACCCGATCCGCCTTGAGAAACAAGCGGTAGGTGGTCGGAATGTCTTCAAACGCCATGCCCGCCGGGTAGCGGACATCCTCGAACAATTCCCGGCGGTAGAGCTTATCCCAGGCCAGATTCTGAATGCGGCGGTCAAGAAGCAGCTCGCCGAGCGCTTCCGTCCGGCTTAAGACTGCCGGGTAACCGGAGAAGTCGTTGATCCGCTTCAGCTCGTCTCCGGCAGCTTCATAGTGGCAGCAGACGGCAATATCCGCGCCGCTCGTCTCCGCAGCCCGGTGCAGTTCCTCGAACATCGTCGGCGCAATCCAGTCGTCGGAATCGACGAAGCCGATATACGTTCCCTTGGCCTGGTCGAGCGCCCGGTTCCGGGCATCCGACAGTCCGCCGTTCGTCTTGTGAATCACCCGCACCCGGGCATCCCGTGCCGCATACTCGTCGCAAATGGCCGGGCAGCCGTCCGGCGAGCCGTCATCGACCAGAATCAATTCATACCGGGTATAGGTCTGCGCCAGAATCGAGTCCACGCATTTGCGGATATAGGCCTCCACCCGGTACACGGGCACGATAATGCTGATTTCCGGCTTTTCCACCTGCCACACCCCTCCGCTTCCACCTGTTTTACCTCAATATAGGCACCCTTGAAGGAAAGGTCAATGTACTTTCAGAAAACACAGCAAAAATGGCTCGAACGGAGTAGATGGTCCTACTCTCCTGGTGCCAAACTCTCCCCCAAAGCTGCACTGCCGGATGGCTTCGGAGCAGCACAAGCGGACGGTCCCGTTACGATCAGGATCGGCCGTTTCACGGTCCGCAGAAATACCGGAATAAGCAGGGCTTGCAGCCGACGGGAAGCAGCGTCCGGCATTGGCATGGTGCATTTCCCGACCGGAAGCGCACAGAAGGCTTTCGCCATTCCGTTCACCGGATGTGCGAAAGCCTTCTTTGTTTGTATAGACGTCCAACCTGTGCGGCGCGCAGAACCTTACTCCTACTCCAGCGTTATTTCCAGCCGGTGAACGCCGCCGGCGGGCAGAGCTTCGATCCACTCGCGGGGCAGTACAACGCCGCCCGCCGCATCCGGCGCGTTCATCGCTTTGGTCTCAACCGCTGCGCCGTTCAGCGTACAACCGGCAACCGCGCAGTTCCACGCGTCCTTGCGGCCTGCGTTCACATAGCGGATCTCCAGCGTTCTGCCCGCGAACAGCGTCGTCACCGCAGCCCGGCCTTCGGCATCGAACTGGTCGCCGGCCAGCTTCGGCGCCAGCAGCAGGTCGCCGAAGCGGCCCCGGACGCCGTATACCTCCATCAGCAGCGTCAGCAGCAGCCAGCTTGCGGAACCGGTCAGATAGTGGTACATGCCGCGCCCCTCTTCGCTGATATACTCGGGAATGCCCGGATAAATCCGGCTGCGCTCAAAATCGAGGCACAGCCGGTAAATGGAATCCAGCACCTTCCGTCCTTCCGCAGCATAGCCGCGCTTGTAGAGCGCATTCCCGTACATCACCGTCATGTGGCTGAACATGGCGCCGTTCTCTTTGTGCCCGAAGGCAAAGCCGAACGCCCGGCCGAGATTGGGCTGAATGCCGCCAAACGGCGTATTAAGCCGGTACCCGATCCGGTCATCCAGCAGATGCCGGTCTACGGCCCGAATGACCTCTCGCACCTGCTCCTCCGCCGCGACGCCGCTCATCACCGGAAAGACCTGACCCGTCAGCGTCATCCGCACGCCTTCCCCGCAGTCGCCCTCGACCCGTTCGCCGTCGTTGTTGTAGTACCCGTTGAACCAGCGGCTGCCGTCTTTCGACGCGATCCACTCCCGCTCCCGGATATGCCGCGCCGTCCAGTCGGCCTTCCGTTCCAGGTCCTCAGCCAGCGCGATCAGATCGACTGCCGCCTTCCCTCCTCGAACCCTGCCCGGAACCGCTTCAAAAAACATCCGCGCCCGCTCATGCTTCGCCTCCACGGAATCGTAATCCACCGGCTCGCCGCCCAGGGTGTCGAGCAGCAGAAGCATCTCCTCAGCGATCTCTGCCGTCGGCCGGCCGGTCCGTTCCTTCAGCTCGCGCAGCAGCCTGCCGATCTCCCGCAGATTCCCGGCATAGAAGGCCGTGAAGGCGACGCTCTCGCCCCGGTCTGCGGCCATGTCCAGGCCGTCGTTCCAGTCGGCGCCCTCCAGCCGCATATGGTTATGCTCGCCGACGAGGTAGAACGGCGTCAGCTGCTGGAGCAGAATATGCTCCAGAATGCTGCCCCGGTAGACTTCGCCCGAGGCCGTCTTCAGCAGCGTTCCACTCTCCGGCGTCCACGTCTCGTCGCGGCGCTTGCAGCGGTCGGTGAAAGCGTCGCGGAAATACGTCTGCTCCTCCAGCAGAAAATCGAGATCCCCGCTCCGGTCGATGTAGAGCTGCGTCGTCAGGAACGGCCAGGCGCCGTGGTCCATCCAGACGCGGGGGATGTTGTTGCGGTCGGCGACGAACTCGCCCGGCTTCGCACCGATGATCGTCGCATTGCTGCCGTCGATCCGCACGCCTGCGAAGTTGTTGAACAGCAGGGAGCGCACTTCCTCCGGCTCCATAATCATCAGGGCGAGGCAGTCCTGCCACAGATCGCGCCAGCCGCGGCCGCCGCGGCCGTAGTCGTGGTGCGGCATGAAGGAGTTGCCGAACAGGCGGCGCAGCACCGGCTGAAGTGTCACCCATTTCATCCAGGTATCGAATTCGGAGTCTGCCGAACGGAAGGAGACGGTGCCGATCTTGGCCTGCCAGAAGGCGGAGGTTTTCGCCAGCCAGGCGTCGAACCGCTCCGCGCTTAAATATTCGGCTTCAATCCGCCCCGCATCGGTTCGGCCATCCGTAATCGCCATCGCCAGCACGTAGCTGCGCGCTTCTCCCGGGGCCAGCGTAACCTCGCGAAAGCGGATCGCGCCGACGGCTTCGCCGCCTTCCCGCTCGGCGCCCGCCGTATCCGCCGGCGGCAGATTGCGGACGACAGCCTCCGGCCAGTCATGCGTGCCGCCCTCGCCGATGAACCCGTCGCTCAGCGGGAAAAAGCCTTCCGGCGCCGCCCCGTCCCCCTCCCGGCCGAGCACGCTGTACGACATCCGGTTCACCCGGTGTCCCCGCTCGTCGAAAGACAGCGTCGGCTGAACCTCGACGCCGGCCGGCAGCGTATAGATCCGGTGCAGCAGCGAGGTGACCTGCCGGTGATCGCGGAGATCGTCGGCGGATCGGGCATACAGCGGAATCGCCGCCGTCGGCGTCAGCGTCAGCGGCCGGTCTCCGGTATTGGTCAGCGTGACCTTCATCAGTTCGGCGGTGTCGTCCCCCGCCGGAACGAAGCTGATCGTCTCGGCGGTCAGCGGCAGTGCGGGATGCCGGCGCGTCAGCTTGTGCCAGAGGAAGCCGGCCTCCACCTCAGCGTCCTCTTCTCCTCCCGCCTCGTAGCGGCGGCTGTGCTGGGCGGCCGAATTGCCGGCGCAGGACCAGGCGCCCGCTTCCTCCGTATAGATCCAGAAATTCCGGGAGGCCCGGGAATTGTGAAGATTCTCCGCCCAGACCGGCTCGTTCAGGAACGCATTGTGTCCGGTTTTGATGTCGCCGTGCAGCGTCGGCGTGACGGATGACATGAGGCCCGCCTCGTTGGCGAGCGGAAAGTACAGATAGCTGGTAAGGTGCGGACTTGCGATCCGAAAATCGCCGTCCGCGCCGATAAACTCCCATTTACGGGTCTGCTGGGTCATTTGAATTGAACCTCCATTATTGGCAAAATGAGCGGCGGAGGCGCGTCCCTTCCTCGCCCCCGCGTAATCCTCCGTTACCTGCTCCAGTTCTCCTGCTCTACTCTGCGGATTCGTTCCCGCACTTCGGTCTCCTACTCCAGCTCCGCGACAATCGCCGCCACGGCTCCTTCGCGCAGACGGCGGGCATCGTCGCCGGTCAGTGCGCCGCCTTCGGTCGTCCAGACCGAGCCGTCCCGGCCCGTCAGCGTCATCCGCCGCACCCGGGCAGCGCCGGCGCCGAAGGTGTCGGCCCGCCGACCGTTGCGGTAGGTGACCTCCACCTGGCCGAGCAGCCGGAACTTGATTTCCCCATGCCCGTCGAACAGCCAGCCGGGCAGCGCCGGCTCCAGCCGGAACGTGAGCTCGCCGTCACCGCTTAGCCGGAACAGCTCCCGCCCGGCCATCATCGCGATCCACATGCTCAGGAACTCCGCCGTCGATCCGCTCAGGCGGGCAACGTAACCCCGCCCGTGGACGGCCGGATCGGGGTTGACCGAAGTCGCCAGGAACGAGGAATTCTCCAGCGTGCTGCGCCCGTACACGGCCGGGTCCAGGAACGGAATCAGGCCGTGGCGGAATTCCTCGTAGAAACGGTCCGTCAGCCCTGACTTCAGCAGCTCCAGCAAATACTTGTAGGACATGTGCAGGAAGACCGACTCCCGCTCCAGCCAGCCTGCCGTGAACGCCCGGATGCGGCCGATCTCCATCGGCTGGCCGTCCAGGGGAACGGAGGTTTTGTACATGCGCAGCTTCTCGTCATACAGTCCGCTGCACCTGACGGCGTCATAGATGGCCGCAGCTTCCTCCTTGGATTCAACCGTCTTCAGGGCATGCACCGGGCCTTCCAGGAAGGCCGGAAGCGGCTCGGCCCGGAAGGCGGTCACCACCGCCTTGGGCAGTCCGTACCCACCGATGACCGGACGGCCTTCCGCGTCCAGCTCGGGCTCGAACGCGGCAGCTTCATAGACGAAGTATGTCGGCACTAAACCGTTCCCGGCGGCGGTAGCTTTGGCGATGCCGCGGTCAAGCTTCTGCATGAACCGTCGGAAGACGCCCAGCAGCTCCGCGAACGTGATCTCCCGCTCGGCGCCGCCGATGCCGAATCGTATCTTCTCGCGGTAGCGCTCCCGCGCCTCTGCAAGCCGGCTCCAGCAGGCGAAGTCGTCCTCGCCGGACGAAGCGATCGCCTCATTGACCGCCGCGAGGAACCCGTACAGCTCCTCCGGCAGCAGCGCCGTGCGCTGCTCCAGCCGCTCCTTCCTCCGCAGCGTCTCCAGCCATTCGGCGACGAACCGGACGATCCGCTTCAGTTCGAACGTCTCCCCCATGCCGGAGCCGAATAAGCCCGGCAGCCCGTTCATGGCATCGTTCCAGCCCGGCTTGCCCGCTTCCATCTCAATGCCCATGCCGCAGGGGTCGAGCGAGGCCATTTTGCAGAGCGACAGCGCCACCAGCTTGACGAACAGGTCGGTCCGGTACAACTCGCCCCTGCCGTGGTCCGTACGGAGCCAGTTCGTATCGTCCCGGCCGATGCCGAGCCGGTTCATCTTCTCCTTGTCCGTCCAGGTGGCGCCGTACTGGCGGACCTTGCCGTCCTTCAGTACCGTCTTCTCGGAACGAGGCAGCACGCCGACCGGGCTATCGAAGAACAGGCAGGTCCCGGGAGCGTGCAGCAGCTCCTCCATCCGGTCCGGATAGACCGCCCGGTAACTCTCGATCAGATCCAGGTTGTAGGTCCAGTGGTCGATCCAGTAGCCTTCGCCGAAGCCGGCCTCAATCCGCTGCTCCGACAGCGCCAGCAGCCGGCCGAGGAACTCTTCTTCCGCCTCCGCCAGCCGGACGCCGCGGTCGTGCAGGAGATGCGCCACGCCGCCTGGTGTGAACGGCTTCGCACACAGCGCAGCCAGTTCTTCCGCCAATGCCTCCGCCAGTTCTTCCCCGTATTCTCCCGTTCGTTCTTCCGCTTCCTTCGCCGGGCCGGACGGTTCCTCCATCCCGGCCGTCTTGCTCCGAATCAGCGCCTTCAGTTCCTTCATCCGGTCCGGCGGCACGATGAACGTGCTGCCCTTGACCTGGAGCGGATTGAATCCGTCCGCCTGAATCAGGCTGAAGAACATATAGACGTTGAACGCCCCGACCTCGGGGTGAAAGAACACGTCGCTTCGACGGTTCTGGTTCATATCCCGGAAATTTCCGTTGCCCTGCGAATAGAACTCAGGGGCAATCGAGAAGAAATTGTAGTCCCGTTCCAGATCGCCGTGCTTGCGGGAGAACAGGTGGTATACCTTGGCCTCCTCCCCCTGTCCGAACACGGCCGGACTTCCGCCGCGAAGCAGATTGTCCAGGTAGCTCTGGCGGCAGTAAGCGTCGAACAGCGGCGATGAGGTTGAAGTGGCCATCCGGTCCGTTAGGACGTCGGCTAGCCGGGATGCTTCTTCCCGCTTACGGGCCAGATAACCGGCGGAAGCAAGGCGTTCCTTCTGCCGGTTGAGAGAGCCAAGGTCGCCCGCATGGCCGATCAGCGTATGCAGCCTCAGGCTGCCGCCGGGCTCCAGACGGGCCGCCTTGCCGGTGAACCCGCAGGGCACTTTGTTCGCCGTGACCTGCGGAAGCCGGAACAGCTCGGCAAGCGGCGTCTCCGCGAACCGCTCGGGATAGAGCAGCGAGGTGTTGCCGCCGAATACGGTCTGCGCATCGACCAGCGGCGCAATCAGCTCTCCGTCCCCCCCAAAAGAGAGATAGAAATGGCCGCCCGCGATCTCCGTCACCTCGGCCTCGTCGTGCGTGCTGGACCGCAGCTTGTAGAACGGTATCCCGTTCTCCAGGTTGAAGACATCCATCCAGCTCCGCAGCAGATTTCCCATCTCTTTGTAGGCGGCATTCTCCGTGCCGTAAGGCAGAATCTCCGGCAGACCGTCCAGCGCCTCCAGCTCGACGGGCCGGGCCCCTGTATTGACGATCTCGATCTGCCGGGCCAGCGCCGCGAAATCTTCGCCCGGAACTTGGAAATAGACGACCCGGAAGACGAGGCCAAGCGCCGGATTCTCTTCCTCGAGCGACAGCTCGTTGCGCCCGATCTTCATGGTGCGCTTCACGCCGGGCTCGGCGGCGAAGCTGTGGAACGGCTCATAGACGGAAGAGGCGGACAGGCGGGAACTGCCGGACGCGGTGTCCGCGATTTTGACAAAAGTGCGGAAGCCGCCGGCCGAGACATTCTTATAACTGATGCTCGCCGGGGAGAACTCCATAATCGGGCTGTTCTTGTCGCGGATGCCGAAGCCGGCGATTGCCTGTCCGCGGTTCACGTAGAAGGTCCAGAGCGGGATCCCCTTGCGTCCGGCCAGGCCGGGCAGGAAGCTGGAGAACGGGGCAGCCCGGTCGTAATCCTCGATCACGAAGAAGGGCGCTTCATAGGAATAGGTGGGCATAAATGAATACCTCCGGAGCAGAATCAATAAATCTCTGCGCAGTTTTGATCGCTGTTGATGGATAACGAAACCGATTTCGAAAATGGGCGAAAAACACGCCGGACGGCGAGTTCTTCTTGTTGCGGTCTGCCCGGACGGCGTCTTACACCTTCCGGCACGATTCGCGGATCACCAGCTCGACCGGCAGCACGACCGCCTCCGCCCCGGCCACCCCTTCAATGAGCCCGATCAGCATTTGCGCCGCCCGTCCTCCGATCTCCCGTATATTCTGGCGAACGGTCGTAAGCCGAGGCGTTACCAGCTCGGCCGACTCGATATCGTCGAAGCCTACGACGGAGATATCGCCCGGCACCGACAGGCCGTGCTCCCGGATCGCCCTCATGGCGCCGATTGCGAGATTGTCTCCCGCGGCCAGCACAGCGGTCGGCAGTTCCGGCTGTTTCAATAGCCGTGTCATCGCCTCATAGCCGCCCTGAATCGAGAAAAAATCTCCGCTGTCCGAAATCCACTCTTCACGTCCGGACAGCCCCAGTTCTTCCAGCATCCGCTCATAGCCGAGCAGCCGCTGCCGGCCGGCGAACGTGTCCCGCCCGCCCGAGAGATGAGCAATGGTCCGGTGGCCGAGCTCGTACAGATACCGCACGGCCTGTTCGCTGCCTCCGACATTGTCCGAGCAGATTGTCGCTACGTTCGCCCGGTTGAAATCCAGCAGCACGCACGGAATATCGCTGGCCAGCAGCTCGGCGACTTCCGGTTGATTCGGATCGGCGTAGATGACAACAACGCCGTCGATCCCCCGGAACCGGCAATGCTCCAGATAGGTTCCGTTGTTGCCGCCGATGTCGCGCGATATGAACATGAGATCGTAGCCTTTGGCTTCGGCTGAAGCCTTGAAGTTCTCAATGACGCCGCCGAAGAACGGGTGGCGCAGACCCAAGCCGGACGATTCCGTGAACAGCACGCCGAGCGTCCAGGAGCGCTTGGTCGCCAGACTCCGGGCGTTCGCGTTCGGCAGATAGCCCATCTCTTTGGCCGCTTCAAGAATACGGGTTCGCGTCTTAGCACTGACATCGGTATAATTATTGAATACCTTCGATACGGTTGTCGGCGACAAGCCGGTCCGTTTGGCAATGTCATAGATGGTTATCAAAAGCTCATCCCGCCTTATTCGAAATCGGTTTCGGTTCGGTATTGATTGTAAAGGCTTGCATTATGATTGTCAATGAAGTTTGATCCGTCTTTCCCTTCACAAGACCTTCTCCTCTGAACTACCCTGACACGCGAACCAGGGAGCCGCCTCTTGGACGACTCCCTCTTCTGTGCGCAGTTTCTCTGCCTGTACTTGGTCCCGCCTTCGGACAGCCGCGTGCGGAACTACACGCTTCCCTTGTAGCGCTCGAAGATCTCCCTGAACTTATGCCGGAACTTGAGGAAGATCCGCACGATCGCCGGGTCGAAATGCCGCCCGGCTTCCTTCTCGATAATCGCCGCCGCTTCTTCGTGCGGCATGGCCTCTTTGTAGACGCGCTTGCTTGTCAGCGCGTCGTAGACATCAGCCACGGCCATCAGCCGGGCCGACAGCGGAATGTCCTCTCCGGCCAGGCCGAGCGGATAGCCGGTTCCGTTCCATTTTTCATGGTGCGAATAGACGATCTCCTTGGCATAACGCAGGAAAGTCTCCGGCTTGTCCATCAACTTCTCGGCCCGCAGAATCGCTTCGCGTCCAAGCGTCGTGTGCGTCTTCATCACCTCGAACTCTTCGGGAGTCAGCGGGCCCGGCTTCAGCAGAATATGGTCGGGAATGCCGACCTTGCCAATATCGTGCAGCGGCGCTGACAGCGTAATAAGCTGGATAGTCTCGGGCGACAGACTGTCGGCGTAACCCGGCGTTTCGGCCATCCCTTTCGCCAGCACTTCGATATACAGCTTCGTCCGCTGAATATGGTTGCCGGTATCGTTGTCCCGCATTTCCGCGAGCGCTGCCATAGACATGATCGACATCTCCTGAATCTGGGTCAGTTCTTTCATTCTTCGGGCGATCTCGGCCTCCAGAAATTGCGTTTTGTCCCTGAGAAAATCGCGGGTTCCCTTCAGCGCCAAATGATTCTTCACCCGGGCCAGCAGCACGGGCGCGCTGATCGGCTTCGTCAAATAATCGACCGCCCCCAGCTCGAATCCGAAATTCTCCTCGTCCACTTCTTCCTTGGATGTCAGAAATATAACCGGAATATCGGCCAGATCCTCTTTCCCCTTCAGCCGCCGGCAAGTCTCGTAGCCGTCCATTACCGGCATCATAATATCGAGAAGAATCAGGTCCGGCCGGAACAGTTCGGCTACCTCCAACGCCTTTTCCCCATTCGTGGCGACTTTGACCTTATAAAGGTCTTTTAGAAGCCCGCCGAGCAGGGCGATGTTGTCCGGCATATCATCCACCACCAGAATAACCGGCTTGATCTCATCCATCGCTATCCTCCTTCTTCAGCAGCCCGGCTGCAACGGGCGTACGTTCCAGCAGTTCCAGAGCGCGGTCGTATTCAAAAGTGCGGACGGCCCTGTCCAGCTCCGTCTCGCCCTCCGGGCCGACCCGCTCTCGAAGCCAGCTCCGCAGCGAAGCATAGACGGCAACCGCTTCGCTGTCGCTGTCCCGCAATAGCGCGGTTAGCAGCCCGAGCCGCTCCTGCTCATTCTGCCCGCTCCCCGTCTCCTCTGCCGGATACAATGAAGCGGACGCCTCTCCGAGCTCCCCTCCGAAGGCGGCGCGAATGCGATGCGACAGGTGCAGCGCCGATTCCTCCAGCCGGAGCAGAAGCGCCTCCGTCAACGCGCCGCTCTTATCGGCCGACAGCTCACGTCCAAGAAGAGCGGTCTGCTCCCGAATGTCTGTCGCACCGATATTGCCGGATACGCCCTTCAGATTATGCACAAGCCGACCGGCCTCCGTTCGGTCTCCTGCCCGAAACGCGGCCGAGACCGCTTCGACGATGCCGAGCTGGTTCTCGGCATACTGCAGCAGCAGGCTCCGGTATAATTCCGTCCGCCCTCCCGCGCGGCGGAGGCCGCCGGCCGTATCGAGACCGGCGGTGGCGAGCATCCCGAGCGCTCCAGTCCCGAAGCCCGAAGCAGACTCCCGCAGGACGCGGGGCTCGGGAACAGCCTTCGTTCCTCCGGGAACCCAGCGCCGAATCGCACCGAACAGAATATCGGGGTCGATCGGCTTGGCGATATGGTCATTCATGCCGAGCATGAGACAGCGCTCCCGCTCTTCCGGCAGGGTTCTCGCGGTCATGGCGATGATCGGGACGGAGCAGCTTCTCGCCCGTATGCGCGAAGCCGCTTCATAGCCGTCCATCACCGGCATCTGAAGGTCCAGCAGCACCAGCCGGTACGGGTCGTCCGGCGGCATCTCCTCGAACCGTGCCAGCGCCTCTGCTCCGTTGCCTGCAATCTCCACTTCAATGCCCTGACCGCGCAGCAGCTCGGCCGCGATCTGCTGATTGATCTCGTTGTCTTCGGCAAGCAGCACTTTGATGCCCGCGAGACCCAAGTTCGAGTCCGGCGAGACTGAATGAAGCAGACGGCCCCGGCCCTGGCCGAACAGCAGCATGATGGTATCGAACAGCGCGGACGGATTGACCGGTTTGAATAGAATCTCATCCACCCGGGCCGTATCCGCAGGGTCCAGCCACTCCTCCCTGTCCCGAGAAGTCATCAGCACCACGGCGGGAGACGGTCTCCGCTCGGAATGGCGCTTGATTCGCCGCACGGTCCCGCTTCCTCCCGAGTCGTCGGCTCTTTCGTCCAGGAAGACGGCGTCGAACCGTTCTCCGGACCCGTTCTCCAGCACTTCTACCGCTTCCGCCGCACCGGCCGCAGTCGCAACGTTGCAGCCGAAGCTTTCCAGCGCCTTCGCCATCCGTTCGCGGGCTCCTGGATTGCGGTCCACCACCAGCATCTTCAGCGGCCGCGGTCCGGCCGGGAGCATCCGCTGCCCTCCGGTTTCCGAGGAGAGAATGCCGAACCAGGCCGTGAAGGTGAACCGGCTGCCCCGCTCCGGCTCGCTCTCCACCCACAGATTGCCGCCCATCATCTCGACCAGACGCCGGCTGATCGCAAGCCCGAGGCCCGTTCCTCCGTACTTGCGCGTTGTGCTGCTGTCCGCCTGCGTAAAAGCATGGAACAGCCGGCTCACCTGCTCCTTGCTCATTCCGATGCCGGTATCGCTGACGCTGATTCTCAGCTTGATCCGGTGATCCACAATGCCGCCGCTCTCGATGCGGACCGCAATCTCGCCCCGGTCGGTGAATTTCACCGCATTGCCGACGAGATTGGTCATTACCTGCCCCAGGCGGAGCGGGTCGCCGCTCAGCATCAGCGGCACCGCCGGAGCAAGGTCGAAGGAGAGCTCCAGCCCCTTATCGTAGGCAGCCTGACTGAAGAGCTCGAAGGCCCGCGCCAGCACATCCGCCGGATGAAAAGGAATTTCCTCCAGCTCCAGCCGGCCGGCTTCAATTTTGGAGAAGTCGAGAATCTCGTTCACAATTCCGAGCAGCGATGTGCCGGCATTGTGTATTTTGGAAATGTAACCGCGCTGCCTCGGACTCAGATCCGTCTTCAGCGCCAGATGCGCCATCCCGAGGATGGCATTCATCGGCGTCCGAATTTCGTGGCTCATATTGGCCAGGAACTGCGACTTGGCCGCCGTTGCCTCTTCTGCGAGCTGAAGCGCCCGCTTCAGCTTCTCTTCCTTTTCCACCGACTCGGTAATATCCTCACCCAGTCCCAGCAGAAACTGCGGTTTGCCGTCCGTACCCAGAATCGGCAGCTTCGAGGTGCGCACATAACGCACGGCGTCGCCGCCTCCCGCGTCCCCTTCCACTTCGATCTCGCTGTAAAGCTGTCCCTCGGTCAGCACCCGCCGGTCCACCTCCCGGAACCGCTTGGCCCGCTCCGCAGGGAACAGGTCAAAATCCGTCATTCCCTGAAAAGCTTCGGCTGTCAGGCCGTAGGCTTGCAGCAATCCCGAATTCGCCATCTCATAGGATAGCGTCTCCGCATTCTTGACATAGATCATGGACGGAATATGATTAATCAGCACATTCAGGAAGTTGCGGTTGGAGGCGATTTCCCGCTCCTTGTCCGCCAGAGCGCTGATGTCCGTAATGATGCCGAGGAAGCCTCCGACCGCTCCGTCTGAACGGCGGTAACCGGACACCGAATAGAGCACATCGCGCCTCGTTCCGTCGGCATATTCCATATTCTCGACCAGCCGGGTAACCACATAATCGGTTGCGCGGACTTCTTCCCACATTCCCTTGAGCATTTCGTAATGCTCGGCGGAGATCGTCCGGATCGCCCGGGCATTCAGGCCCAGCAATTCCTCTTCATGCGCGCCGAAGGCTTCGGTATACGCCAGGTTGCACCCGAGAAAATCCCCGTTGATGTCCAGGTAATACAGCGGAAGCGCAATCGAGTCAATCAATTGAGAGGTAAAATAAAGCTGGTCCGACAGTTCGCGGCGTACCCGCTTGTATTCAGATACATCTTCCTTGATGCCCACAAAATGCGCCATCCGGCCTTCCCCGTCCCGAATGGCGGAGATCAGCACGCTCTCGTCATATTCTTCGCCGCTCTTCTTCACGTTGGTCAGTTCACCCTGCCAGCTTCCCTTGAGGCAGACCTTCTCCCAGAGATCATAGTAGAACGCTTGCCTGCTCATCCGGCCGCACAATTCAATCGGCCTCCGTCCGACGACTTCCTCGGCAGCAAAGCCCGTTACCTCGGAGTAATACGGGTTCACGTACTCGATCCGGCCTTCTGTATCAAAAATCATAATCGACAGCGGCAACTGTTCGATTACGTCTTCATACAGGCGCAGCCGGTCATTGTATTCCTTCTCACGGGCAAGCATCCGCCGGACGGTTCTGATCTGCTTGCCGTAGAGACGGACACTCAGATAGACGAGGAAGAGCAGCGCGAAGAACAGAACGCTCATTAGCGAGAATCCGTGAAAACCGAGAACCAGCAGCGGGAACAGCAGGTATAGCAGGCTTGGGGGCAGCGTCGGGTCTCCCAGCCCCCAGACTCCGCTTTCGCGGGGAAGGGCCTTGGGAGGAAACGACATGACGGCCGGAACGGAAGCGGCAATGGCCATGAGGCCCGCTTTATAGACGGCGTCCATTCCCGCCGCTTGCACACCGCCATCGTAGAAATGAATGAACAGATCCCCCAGATTGCAGAGCGCAAGTCCGCCCAGCAGCAGAAAGAAGCAGACGGTCCGGGACTCCCGCTCCATATAGGCCCACACGAGGATCAGCAGCGACAGCATCACAAGCGGAGAGACGGTAAGCAGCAGGTCAAGCATCGCCTCCGGCTCCATGGCGGCCAATTGGGAGATATGCCCTTCGCCATAGAGGAACCACAGCGCGCCGGACACACAGGCCAGGCTCATGAGCTGATCCAGGAGCATATGCAACCGGGCTACACCCCGAATATTCACGAGGTAACAACGGAACATGCCCGCTATCAGCAGCAGCTTGACGATGCCTGCCATCACCAGGCGCGTATTCTCCGCAGCCGTCCCTTTCAGGAAATCCGGATTCAGCGCATAGGGCGCGGTAATCCAGAGCAGATCATTCACCACCCACAGCAGCAGACCTGCGGCAATCCAGACGACAGCGCCGCGAAAGAGTGACATATAACGGTACAGCAAACAGCAGGCGATACAGGCGGATAATGGCGCCACAGGCGTTATCCACACGAACAGTCCCCTGCTGTTCCATACCAGCGATAGAGAATATAGAAGAATATAGAGCAGGATGAAGCCCCACATTCTCCGGTTCAAAGCCGTCTTCATCTTGTCATCCACCCCGCCGGACCGCGAGCCTGTACTTCCTGTTTGCGTATCCGTACTGATTACATCGTCATCCGGCGGGAAAATACTTAGGACTTTCTACGACTAATATCCTAATTCCTTGAGAATCGTCGACAATGTTCGCAGGCGCTCTCCGAGCAGTTCGCCGTCCTCGCTCAGCGCCTGGCTGAAGAGCTTGAGATCTTCTTCAATCCGTTCATTTCCGGTAGCGACTGCCACCGTCATGGCATCTCCTTGAAGACCGATCCGGTCGATGATCGGCTGCTCCGGATCATAGAGCTTCGGATACCGGTAGGCCTCCCGAAAATGGGACAGGCCGGAGGCGACCAGGATCGCCAGATCCAGCACCCGGTGAAGCGGCAGTTCCTCCGACTGACGGGACCATTTCTCCCCGGTATACCGCCAGACTTTAGCCGAAATGTCCACTTTGCCTCGGTCGTTCCACTGAGCCAAGCCAAGCGACAGCCCCTTCGCGTCGCTGTTATGCGCATAACGCCCGTCGACGTTCTCGTAGTTCTCGGAGACCAGCACCGGTTTATGCTTGAGCGTTGTCGGTATCTTCATTCCATAACATTCCCTTCCGGATTTAAGTTGGAATTACTAAATTACTAAATTACTAATTAATTTTCTCCACAGCGTACTCTATCCGTCTCCGGTTTGTCAAACCGGCCGCAATGGCTCGCACAAAAAAAGCGGCCGTTCCGCAAGGAACGCGCCGCTGCTTGCCCTGACTCTTGAAGCTTGCGGATGGCCTGCTTCCGGTTCCGCCCGGGTTATCTTCCGTCCAGCAGATTGCCGAGCCCGCCGAGAATGCTGCCTTCTTCCTTCCGGCCCGTGCCGACGGAAGCGGACAGAATCCGGTCCGCCATCCGGTTGAACGGCAGGGACTGCACCCAGACCTTGCCGGGGCCGCGCAGTGTCGCGAAGAACAGACCCTCGCCCCCGAAGAGGGCGGATTTGATGCCTTTGACCATTTCGATGTCGTATTCCACCGACGAGGTCATGGCGACGAGACAGCCGGTATCGAGGCGGAGCACTTCCCCCGGCTGGAGCGTCTTCTCCATGACATAGCCGCCGGCATGGACGAACGCCAGACCGTCCCCTTCCAGCTTCTGCATAATAAATCCTTCTCCGCCGAAGAAGCCTGCGCCCAGCCGGCGCTGGAATTCAATGCCGACGGATACGCCCTTGGCCGCGCAGAGGAAGGCGTCCTTCTGGCAGATGATTTTGCCGTGATACTGATAGAGGTCAAGCGGTATAATCTTGCCGGGATACGGGGCTGCGAACGTTACCGATTTGCGGCCGTCGTAACCTCCATGGGTGAATACGGTCATGAACAGACTTTCGCCGGTCAGCACACGCTTGCCAGCCCCCATCAGCTTCCCGAACAACCCCCCGCCGCCGCTTCCGCTGCTGCCGTCGCCGAAGATGGTCTCCATCCGGATCTCCGGGTCCATCATCATGAAGCTGCCAGCTTCGGCAATGACGCTCTCGCCGGGGTCCAGCTGAACCTCCACACACTGCATTTCTTCGCCCATAATGACATAATCGATCTCATGCGCTGCCATCTCGTCCGAACGCCTCCCAAATTCTCATGTAGCCGGTCAATCCGGCCCTGTGAGCGTTATTACGCGGTTCGGAAGCAGTTGGTTTCGCCCTTGCCGCCGGAACACGGGGATTTCCTTGCGCCTCTTATGCCCGCTGCGGCCATTCGCCGAGAAACTCCGGTTCGCTGTAGGCAAAAAAGCTGTTCAGGATGGACGCCTTGTCATCCAGAAACAGCTGGTCCGCCACGGCGGAAGCCAGCTTGGGAACCGCATGCCGGGTTCCCGAAATCGCGGAAGCCGACAGTCCGCAGCTGACCAGAGCGGAGTAATTGAAGATGAACAGTCCGTACACCGCCTCCGCGTCCGCTTCCGTCCTGGCCGTTGCCGCGAATCCGCCCGTCAGATAAGGATGCGCATCCAGCAGGGGATTGGCGGCTTCGGCCGGCGCTTGATACCGGTCGCTCCAGCGCGCCAGATGGGGCTCAAGCAGACGCAGCTCGGGCCGCAGCGCCGGATCGCTCATCAGGCCCGTGCTGATGATCAAATAATCAAACTCGAATGTTTCCTTGGGCGTCGAAATCCGTGCTTTCCGGCCTAAATCCTCGGCATCCAGCCACGGTGAGCCCAGGTGAAGACGGAAGCCGGGACGGGAGGCGGCGCGCCGGAATGTATCGTTGGTCGGAGGCTGGTTGAACCGGAAGAAATGTGAAATCGCGGCGTACTTCTCATCGTCCCTCAAGGTGTGGAAACGTTCGATCATGCCCGAGACTTCCATCTGCCGGATGGGATTAACGCTCGGCAGCTCCTCGCGTCGGACAAATACATGAACCTCCGCCGCGCCTTCCGCCAGCGCATAGTTCGCATTATCGAACGCCGAAGCCCCTCCGCCCAGGATGCCGATCCGTCTTCCCCGGAGTCCCGCAAAATCAATCGGTTGCGAGGTATGGGCGTACAGATGGCCGGACAGCCGGCTTGAGACCAGCTCCGGCACATGCCACTCCCCTCCGCCCTGAATGCCGGTGGCCAGTACAACCTTCCGGGCAAGCAAGGCGGGCTCGGCGGACCCTTCCCCTTCCGTATGAAGGCGATACAGACCATCATCCAGCTTCTCGATCAGCTTCAGCCGGACTTCATTGCGGACCGGGAGCCCAAGCACCCGGCGGAACCAGCGCAGATAGCTCATCCATTCGCCCCGCGGAATTTTGTCCAGCGCTTCCCAGCCTTCCGGTCCATGCTGGGCTTCCCACCAGGAACGGAAGGTCAGAGCTGCCACCCCGAGATCAATGGAGGTCAGCCATTTCGGCGTCCGCAGCGTGACCATCCGGGCATAGGTCTCCCAGGGCCCCTCAAGCCCTTCCGGGTTCTCGTCGATCACCAGAATGTTGGACACCCGTTCCCTCAGCAATCCGAAAGCCGCGCCCAGTCCGCTCTGGCCGCCACCGACAATGACGGCATCGTATACATGTCCTTCCGGCGACGTTCGCGGCTTCACCCAATCCGCTCGGCCAAATGCCAGATAATCCAATTCGGTTCGCACCCGATCATTCAACGCTTCCAGGCTCATGTCTCTCAGCTCCCTCGTGGGAATAAGTATAACGTGAGGAAGTACCGCCTTAAAGTATATGTAAGGTTAATTGTCATCATGTCTAAAAATAAATCGCATTCTTGTTCATTCCGACCAAAAAGGATTGTAAACACATATAAACCCCGCCCGCCTGAGCGTCCCAGGCAGCGGGGTTTACCAATCCGTTAGGCTATTCAATTTTAACCGTTCCTCCAGGCAACAATCCATATGCTTGACATGGTTCCGCTTGCATACTTGCAACTTCCATTTCACGCACTTGCTGATTGTCTCAGATTTTTTTACCCTTTCCATGCTCCCATTTCCGCTTCCGGGAGACTTGTCATTCACCTTGTCCTTCGCATATGGGGTGAGTTCCCGCGTACGCATTTTTCACGAAGAACGTTGTCACATCCGTTCTCCCTGCGTGAAAAAGCCTCAGTACGCTTCGCTAACCCGTTTCAACGGAATCACGCTCCTTTCGGCGAACTTGCTTTAAGAAGTGAGATTGCCTATCACCTTGGATCAGGTGATGTCTCTATCATAACGGATTGCTGCGCTTGAGGAAACCTTGCTGACGCCGGATTACGGGCGGTTATTCCCCGTATCCCCGCGAAACGGAAAAAGAGCCCGGAACAATCGGATTATTTCTGCCGATTTGGGCCTTTTGCTGCCAAATGGATAAAAAAGCGTTTTCTTGGGACCTGATGCTAAAATAATTTACTTTTTTTGTATTTCGGGTATTGTCAGTAAGCGTTCTCATCCGCTATCATCCTAGCTAAGTATCCTAATAATAGCAAGGAGTGATGAAATTGAGGCGTCTCCACCAGCTCGACTCTGTTCGAGGACTGGCCTCCCTGTCGGTACTGCTCCATCACCTTTGGCTCTCCGCCCCGCTGCTTCCGCTTCTGTTCGTCTACTCTCCCGTCCGGATCGCCCTTGGCGGCCATCAGGCTGTTCTGTTCTTCTTCATTCTGAGCGGATTCGTGCTGGCTCTGCCTTTTCTTGCAGACCAAGGCCCTTCCTATCTGTCCTATCTGCTCAAACGGGTATGCCGAATTTACATCCCCTATGTAATCTCACTGACGGTCGCCCTTCTTCTCGCCTACCGCCTGTCCGGCCATTCGCCGGCATTCAACGCCTCGTTCTTCCAGGCCTTCTGGCAGAGCGGCTTCGCCCCCGGACTTATCCTGGAACACCTCTCGCTGGTTGCCGACTTCAACACCTATGCCTACAACACCGTCTTCTGGTCACTGGTTCATGAAATGCGGATTTCGCTGATCTTCCCGCTGCTCATGCTGGCTGTTGCCCGCCGCAGAATCGGATTCAATCTGCTGCTCTGTCTGGTGCTTGCCTTTCTTGGAAGCCTGGGCGACCTGCTGCCGCTTGGAGCGGGCCAAGGCTATCACACCTCGTATTCCGACACCGTGTACTTCGCTTCCTTCTTTATCATCGGCGCTCTCGCCGCCAAACATCGTTCCCTGCTGATCGCTCTGTATCTCGGAGTAACGACCCGGACCCGCTGGCTGGCCTTCGGCGCGGCGGTGCTGCTGTACGGCTATTCCAAGTATGGCGCGGACAAGCTGGGCGGACCGGCCGGACGCCTGCTGGAAGATGGCGGCACCACTTTGGCCATTCTGGTCTTCCTGGTCATGGCGCTAACTTCGGAGAAGACCATTCGCGTACTGAACGGCAGCGTCCTCTCTTTTCTGGGCAGAATCTCCTATAGCCTCTACCTGTATCACTTCATTCTGATTCTCACGCTGGCTTATGCGCTTCGCGAGCCGCTGCCCGGACCGCTCTATGCCCTGATTGCCGTTCTCGGCAGTATTGCGCTGGCTGCCGCGGCGTATTACACCATCGAAATTCCGTCTATCCGTCTCGGGCGAATGGTCGGACAGCGCCTGACCCGCGCCGAGGGCGGCGAAGCGCCGCCGCTGCGCCGCGCGGGATAAGACGGGCCGCAAGGTCCGAGTGCGCTCCGGGACTATTCCAGACCGTGTTCGCGCCGGATGCTGTACATCCCCTGGATGAGCAGCTCCGACGGGTCGCGGTTCAGCTGAAGATGGGTAAGAAGCAGATGGAGCGGGAATGCGCAGACGTTGTTTCCCTCGGTAATCGACGGGAATCCGGCTTCGAAGACCGGGCCGTACTCCTCATTCAGCGCCAGACCCGCATGAATCGGCTCCGGGTCGAACTCGTCGCGGATGGATTCCATCAGTTGAGGAACCAGCACCTTGTCGATAACCGCCTTGGCCTCTTCTTCGCCCGACGGCGGTTCCGGAAGCTCCTTGCCTCCTTCGATCTTCATCAGTTCGTAGAAGAAAGAAGCCATCCAGCCTGCCGGGTCGTTCCCGGACTGGAAGCGATTGACCAGCTCGCGCAGGAAATAACCGCAGGCATACCGGTCGCCATTCTTGTCGCTGACGCGGAAGATAAAGACCGGACCATAGAAGTCCGAACCGACTACCCGGCCCTCCACATCCTTGAAATGCATGCCTAGGGCAACAAGCCCGTTATGATGAACCGCTTTCACCAGCTCATTGAGCGCTTCTGGATTGCCTTCATTCTCCTGGCCGGCTTCCGGGGCGTTCTCCTGGCTTGTCCCCTCCGGCGTCTCCAGAGTTGTATCTTCCGTTGTATCGTTAATATTCTTCTCGTTATTCATCATTCAACCTCCCGCCCTCTATCATACCATTCCAAGGCCCAAAGGTTAAACGATCTTTTCCATTGCCAAAAAGAAGAACATCCGCTGCCCGGAAGGCGCGGATGTTCTTCCCGAATGGGTGGGCCGGGATTATTTCCGGCGGACAGCGCCTGCGGCCGGTTCGCTTAGAGGGCGGCCCTCTCTGCCGCAGTCCAGGCTGCCCGTTCCGTATCCGTCGCCAGCACCCTGTGTGTATCCGACAGTATCTGCTGGGTCCCTTTACTGTAATCAATGCCGCTCGTGCGGTAATCATAGCTCAGGGCCACGCGCTGCTTCTCCTTGATCGGGTTGGCATGCGGGATCGCCGACAGCAGCGATTTCGTATAGGGATGAACCGGATTCTCGAAGATATCCTTGGTTGTGCCGGTCTCTACCATATAGCCAAGGTGCAGGACGCCGATCCGGTCAGAGATGTATTTGACCATTGAGAGATCATGAGCGATGAAGAGATAAGCCGTCTTGGTCTCCTCCTGAATATCCTTCATCAGATTGACGACCTGGGCCTGAATGGATACGTCAAGCGCGCTGATTGCTTCGTCGGCGATAATCAGCTTCGGCTCCATAATAAGCGCCCGGGCAATCCCGATGCGCTGGCGCTGGCCGCCGGAGAACTGGTGCGGATAGCGGTTCGCATGCTCGCGCGAGAGCCCGACTTTATCCAGGATCCGGTGCACCTTATCTGTCCGTTCCTGCCGGGAACGGTAGAGCTTGTGAATATCCAGCCCTTGGGCGATGATATCAATCACTTTTTTGCGGGGATTGAGACAAGCCATCGGGTCCTGAAAAATCATCTGTACCTTCGTCCGCAGCAGATTCTGCTCCTTCGCATTCAGCTTGCCGGAGATTTCGACGCCGTCCAGAGTCACGCGGCCCGAGGTCGGCTCGTACAGGCGGATAATGGAGCGGCCGATCGTGGACTTGCCTGATCCGGACTCACCCACGAGACCGTAGGTCTCGCCTTCTCCAATTTCAAAGGATACTCCGTTGACGGCATGCACGGTATACTTGGCGCTCATGCGAAAATGCTGTTTCAGCTCGTCTACCTGCAAGAGAGGGCGTCTGTCTTCCACGGGTCCCCCACCTCCTTCATGACCTTGTCCAGCCGATCCCGCAGCGTCTGCGGCATCTGCACGGCAGGCGCATTCTCATGCAGCAACCATGTCGCCGCATAATGGGTATCGGATACCCGGAACATCGGCGGCTCCTGTTTGAAATCAATGTTCAGCGCATATACGTTCCGGGGAGCGAAGGCATCCCCCTCTACCTGATGCAGCAGGTTCGGAGGGCTTCCGGGAATGGAGAACAGCTTCTCGCTCTCCGTTTCGATATCCGGCATGGAGGAGAGCAGGCCCCAGGTATACGGGTGGCGCGGGTCATAGAAAATATCGTTCACGCTGCCGCGCTCCACGATTTTGCCGGCATACATGACGGCTACATAATCCGCCACCTTCGCCACTACGCCAAGATCATGCGTAATGTAGATAACGGAGATGCCCGTCTTCTTCTGGATGTCTTTAATCAGCTCCAGAATCTTGGCCTGGATCGTAACGTCCAGGGCCGTTGTCGGCTCGTCGCAGATCAGCACCTCGGGATCGCAGGCCAGCATGATGGCGATAACGACCCGCTGCCGCATCCCGCCCGACAGCTGGTGCGGGTAGCTCTTCATCCGCTTCTCCGGATCGGTAATGCCGACGAGCTGCAGCAGCTCCAGCGCCCGCTTGTAGGCTTCCGCCCGGCTCTTCTTGAGATGAATCATCATGCCTTCCATGATCTGGTTGCCTACGGTCATGGTCGGGTTCAGGGACGTCATCGGGTCCTGAAAAACCATGGCAATGCGCTTGCCGTTGATGCGGCTGCGCATGTCTTTTTTGGAGAGCTTCAGCAGATCTTCCGTGACCTGTCTTCCCTCCCGTTCATACCGGAAGGCAATGGTACCCGAATTGATCGTCTGGTTGCCGCTCAGAATGCGCATAATCGCTTTGACGGTAACCGATTTGCCGCTGCCGGACTCGCCGACGATGGCTACCGTCTCGCCTCTGTGCAGATCCAGATCCACGCCCCGGATGGCATTGACCATGCCGTTGCCGGTTCGGAAGGAAATGGACAGATTGCGTATGGATAGTACCGGTTCGCTCATAGGGTTATCCTCCTACATTTCCTTCATCTTGGGATCGAGGGCATCGCGCAGTCCGTCGGCCAGCAGGTTGAAGCTGAGCATCAGCAGAGCCAGCACGACAACCGGGGGCACAATCATGTACGGGTAAATCGTCATCGACTTGAAGCTCTCGCTGATGAGCGATCCGAGTGAGGCCATGGGCTGCGGAATTCCAAGTCCGATAAAGGCCAGGAACGCTTCCGTAAAAATGGCGCTCGGCACCGAGAACATGGACATAATGATGATCTGGCCGAAGATATTCGGAAGAATGTCGCGGAAGATAATGCCGAAGTTCCGCGCGCCAAGCGTCCGCGAAGCCAGCACGAATTCCTGCTCCTTCAGCTTCAGCATCTGGGCCCGGGCGACCCGGCTCATGCCAATCCACCCTGTGATCATAAGGGCGAGCGTAATCGTAACCAGCCCCGGCTTGAGAACGACAATCAGCAGCGTGACGATAACCAGATTGGGAATACCGCTCAGGATTTCGATGAACCGCTGCATCAGGCTGTCCACCCTTCCGCCGAAGTAGCCGGAGATAAGTCCGTACGTCATGCCGATTATCATGTCGATGGCCACGGCGATCACGGCGATATAGAGCGAGATCCGGGTCCCTTGCCAGGTTCGGGTCCAGAGGTCCCGGCCCAGCGTATCGGTGCCGAAGGTATAGTAGACATCGTCCAGTTTGCGCTTCTCATACAGATTAACGCCCTTGACTTCCCCGTTGAAGATGAAGGTGTTGTCGAAGCCCTCAATCCGCGGAGGCAGACTCTTATGTCGGATATTCATGGATTTGTACGTATGATCGCTCATCATCGGTCCGATTATGGCCAGTGCGGCAATCAGAATAATCATAATCAGCCCGAAGACCGCTCCCTTGTTGGCCCGAAAACGGACGAGGGCGTCCTTCCAGTATGATTGACTGGAGTAATTGCGGTCGATCCGGGCGCGCAGACTGTTATCCGCCAGATGGAAATCGCCCTGGTCGAAGCGGTTCAGATCGCTTGCCGGTGTCAGATCAGCCATGGTTCTCCCCCTTTGCCAGCCGGATTCTCGGATCGATGATGCCGTACAGAATATCGACCAGCAGCATAACGAGAATGAACATCAGGCTGTAGACGAAGGTTACCGCAAGAATCACATTATAGTCATTGACCTGGATCGCGGTAACCAGCAGGCTTCCAATGCCGGGGATGGCAAAGATCTGTTCAATGACCAGACTCCCTGTCATCAGACCGACGATCAGCGGGGCCAATACGGTTATAATCGGAATCAGCGCATTGCGGAGCGCATGAACCCAGATCAGACGCCGGCGAGGCACGCCCTTGCTCTCCGACAGCAGCATATATTCGGAGCCGAGCACTTCGATCATCTCCGACCGGGCGAAGCGGGCGACCGTGGCGACGGTGAACATGGCCAGCGCAATGGTCGGCAGTACGGTCGAAACGAAGGGCTTATGGTCGGTATACAGGATCGGGAACCACTTCAGCTTGGAGCCCAGGAAGAAGGATAAGGCCAGCGCAAATACATAGGACGGAAAGCTGACGCCGATGACCGAGATAAAGGTCGTCAGACTGTCAATGAAGCTGTTATGCTTCAGTGCAGCGACGATTCCGAGCACAAGTCCGATCAGCGCGCCGAGTACGACCGCCTGAAAGCCGATTTGCAGGGACACCGGAAGACGGGCTTCCAGCATGGCGGAGATGGGCATGTTCTTCTGGATCACATAGGAGACGCCGAAATCCCCGGTCAGCATATTCTTGATGTAATGAAAAAAACGAATGAATACAGGCTGATCCAAACCGTATTTGGCATCCAGCACCGCCCGCTGCGCGGCCGTAATCTTCTCATCGTTGAACGGAGAACCCGGCATGAACTCCAGCATAAGGAACAGGAACAGCAGAATGACCAGAATGGTTATCACAGCAATGCCAAGCCTTTTCAGCACATAGCTTCTCAAATGATTTCACCTCAAGTCGGGTAGGCTCTAGCGTTCATAGACCGGGACGGAAGAAAGCTTCTCCCGTCCCGAATATGGAATTACAGCAGGGGGCTCCCTGCTGTAATCCGGTTAACAACCCTTTGTGCCGCTAACTTAATCAGCTCTTGTCAGCATGCTTGTAGAAGACGTTGACGCCCACGGAATGGAACTCCAGACCGGTTACGTTCGGCTTGATGAGAACGGCATTCCCCTTCTGGTAGACCGGGAAGATTACAGCCTGATCCATCACGATGCCTTCCGCCTTCTTCAGCGCTTCCCAGCGTTCTTCCGGCTTGGAAGCCAGGTCGCCCTTGCTCGCGCTGTTGATGAGCGCGTCATATTCCGGGTTGGACCAGAAGCCGTAGTTGTTGGGACTTCCGGTTACCCACATATCCAGATAAGTCATCGGGTCGGCATAGTCCGGGCCCCACCGCGTAAGACCGATCTGATAGTCGCCTTTCTGCATCAGCTCGACACGGTTCTTCTTTGGCTGGGATTTCAGTTCAAAGGTGATGCCGGGAAGCGTCGATTCGATCTCGGACTGAATGAACTGGGCAACCAGCGTAGCCGATTCCGTATCCTCGAACAGCAGCTCGAACTTCAGGGAATCCACGCCAAGCTCCTTCTTCGCCTGCTCCCAATATTTCGCCGCTTCTTCCTTGTTGGTGGTCGGATAAGTTCCCGCCGTTTCGCGGAAGTCCTTCCCGTCCGGTCCGGTGGCTAGCTGGGTCGGAACCGCAAAGTCAGCCGCAATCGATCCGTCCTTCAGGATCTCCTCCACAATGGCCTGCTTGTCGTAAGCAAGCGACAGCGCCTTCCGCAGATTGACGTTCTCCAGTCCCTTGACCTTCATATTCGGAGACAGGTACCAGAGGTATCCGGCAACGATGCTGTGGTATTCCGGGCTGTCCTGGTAGCTGGAAATCTGTTCGCCCGACAGTTGAACATAATCCAGATCGCCGTTCTCGTAAGCCAGGATGGATTGCTGGGTATCCTTGATGACCTGATAGTTCAGTCCATCCAGCTTGATACTGCCGGCGTCGTAATAATCGGTGTTCTTGACGAGGGAGAATGTCGTCCCGCCGACATCCCATTTGTCCATCTTGAACGGTCCGTTGGCCAGCAGATTGTCGGCCGTCAGCGCGTACTCGGTGCCCTTCTCTTTATAGAAGGCTTCGTTGATCGGATAGAAGGGCGGGAATGCCATCAAGGAGTTGAAGAAGGCGACCGGGCGATCCAGTTCCACGACAAGCGTCTTGTCGTCGGTGGCTTTCACGCCGAGTTCATCGATGCCCTTCTTGCCTGCGACGATGTCGTCTGCATTCTTGACGCCGGCCACCCCCATAATGAAGCTGTATTCACTCGCCGTTTCGGGGCTCACCAGCCGCTTCCACGCGAATTCAAAATCATGCGCCGTTACAGGGGTGCCGTTGGACCACTTGGCATCCCGGATGGTGAAGGTAATGGTCTTCCCGTCTGCGCTGACATCAGCCTTCTCGGCCATCGCAAGCTGGGATACGCCCGCCTCATCGACGGTATACAGGCCTTCAATCGTATCGGCGATCACTTCGAAGGACAGGCCGTCCGTCGCAATGGCCGAGTCCATGGAAGCCAGCTCCACATCCTTGCCAAGGTTCAGAATCTTGCTTCCGGTCGTTTTGGCCGGAGCCGAGCTGGCAGCCGCCGGAGCCGAACCTGAAGGAGCCTTATCCGCTGCATTGTTGCCGGAGTTGCCGCAGCCTGCAAGCAGAACCATTACCATACTGACGGCCAACATGAATTTACCTCTTCTCAAATCCAATCCCCCCTAATTATGTATGTGGATCTGTCTCGCTCTAAGGATTTAACCGATGGTTATTTATTCATCCTTGTGAGCATTATACAAAGCAAGCCAGAATGCGTCAATATACCTTCCACATAAAAGCATAAAAGTTATCGAGATAGGGAGCTTATGACGAATAAATGAAATATATCAGAAAAAAGAGGATAAAGGAGGGCGAACAATGTCTAATTAGTTCACATTTTCCATACTGTCGCGTCATCTCGTTAAGCAATGACGCGTTATTGCGGTGAATCAAAGGGACAAAAAAAGAGGGGCAATGAAAGAGGGGGTGAAGATTTGGCGTTGCGCCGCTTTAGTGTATCACAATTTTATCGGACGGGTTGTGACATTTCTCCCGTCATGCCGTTATGCAGCGGCCAAGTATCCTCACCTCGGTTCTCTGCGGTTTCGGAACGTCCTGTTAAGGGTGCTATAATGTGGAGGGCAACTGCCTCATTATCCGCTGAAAGCGAAAGGAGAAGTGTCATGAACCAAGAACAACGCAATCGGATTCGTTCCGGACAAGGATTTATCGCCGCGCTGGACCAGAGCGGCGGAAGCACCCCCAAGGCGCTGGGGTTGTACGGCATCGCCGCAGACCGGTATTCGAACGAAGATCAAATGTTCGAGCTTGTTCACGAAATGCGGACCCGGATCATCAAGAGTCCGGCCTTCCGGTCCGAGTACATTCTCGGCGCTATTCTGTTCGAGAATACGATGGACCGGAGTATTGACGGCATGCCTACTGCAGATTATTTATGGGAGAAGAAAGGAATTGTGCCCTTCCTGAAAGTGGATCAAGGGCTGGCCGCTCCAAGCGGCGGGGTACAGCTTCTGAAGCCCATTCCCCGCCTGGATGAATTGCTGCAACGGGCAGCGGACAAACGGATCTTCGGCACGAAGATGCGGTCGGTTATCGCCGCGGCTCATCCTGAGGGTATCCGCGAGGTGGTCGAGCAGCAGTTCGAGCTCGGCAGACGAATCGCAGCCGCAGGCCTCGTGCCGATTATCGAACCCGAAGTCGATATTCGTCAGCCCGACAAAGCCGACTCGGAGCGTCTGCTGAAAGCCGAACTTGCCCGCCAGCTCGATGCGCTGGATGAAGGCGTTGAGGTGATGCTGAAGCTCTCCCTTCCCAGCGAGGACAATTATTACCGCGATTTGATGGACAACCCTCATGTTCTGCGCATTGTCGCCCTCTCGGGCGGGTATCCGCAGCAGGAAGCGAACCAGCGCCTGGCACGCAACCACGGCCTGATCGCCAGCTTCTCCCGCGCCCTCTCGGAAGGGTTGGGAGCCGCTCAGACGGATGAAGCCTTCAACGCGGCGCTGGAGCGCTCGATTCAGGCCATCTACGAGGCTTCGATTACCTGAGATGAGAAGGAGCTATCCCCTGATATGAATCTACAAATGAACTGGATAACGCTGAGAGTGCGCGATCTGGAGGCTTCGTTGGCCTTCTATCACGGTATTCTGGGACTTACGGTTGAACGGCGATTCGAGAGCCGGGGCCGCCGGATCGCCATGCTCGGATCTCCCGGTCAGCCCAAGCTGGAGCTGATCGAGACCGGCTCCGAGGCGGCTCTTCGCCCCGGCAGCGGCATCTCCATCGGATTTGAGACGGAATCCCTGGAGGGCGCCATGGAACGGCTCAACGGCTGCGGCGTCCCTGTCTCGCGCGGGCCCATCGCGCCGCGTCCGGACCTGCGTTTCTTCTACGTGCTGGACCCCGACGGTTTTGAAGTGCAGCTTGCCCATCACGGGTAAGCTGCTTTTTGGCAGACAAGCAAAAAGAAACGGCATTGCTGCCGTTTCTTCGCGATGGACTCTCAGGGACTCGAACCCTGGACCAATTGATTAAGAGTCAACTGCTCTACCAACTGAGCTAAGAGTCCATATTCGATTATGGTGGAGCCTAGGGGGATCGAACCCCTGACCTCATCGCTGCCAGCGATGCGCTCTCCCAGCTGAGCTAAGGCCCCGCAGCGACAATTTCTCAACCGCTCACAAGAAAAGATTATACAGGCTTTCCCGGGTCTTTGCAACACTTTTTTTGCGATCATACAAACGACGATAACAACCCCTGAACACCCCAAAAAAAAGAAACGGCATTGCTGCCGTTCCTCTCCTGATGGACTCTCAGGGACTCGAACCCTGGACCAATTGATTAAGAGTCAACTGCTCTACCAACTGAGCTAAGAGTCCATATTCGATTATGGTGGAGCCTAGGGGGATCGAACCCCTGACCTCATCGCTGCCAGCGATGCGCTCTCCCAGCTGAGCTAAGGCCCCACAGCGACAATTTCTCAACCGCTCACAAGAAAAGATTATACAGGGTCTTGTACCAAAACGCAACCCTTTTTTTGAGGGGACCGAACAATGCCCGTCCGGTCCCTCCCTACCGCAAGCCGAAAGCGCCAGAAGTCTCCTACAGAGCGTCGGTCTCCTTCGGATTTCGGGACAACAGGCCCTTCAGTTCCTTCATGAACATGTTAATGTCCTTGAACTGACGGTAGACGGATGCGAAGCGGACGTAGGCCACTTCGTCCACGGGGTAGAGCTGTTCCATAACCAGCTCTCCGATCTGCTGGCTGTCGACTTCGGCGACGGCAATGCCGCGCAGCGCTTTTTCCACTTCGGACACAATCATCTCCAGCCGTTCGACGGATACGGGACGCTTCTCGCAGGCGCGGATCAGCCCACGGAGAATTTTGTCCCGGCTGAACTCTTCCCGGCTTCCGTCCTTCTTGATGACAATTAGCGGGGTCTCCTCCACCATCTCGAACGTCGTGAACCTGCGGCTGCAGTTCTCGCACTCCCGCCTGCGGCGGATCGATTTATTCTCATTGGCCGGCCGGGAATCCAGCACCTTCGTATTGGTATGGTCGCAGTAGGGGCATTTCATCGATTCACTTCCTTTCCAAAAAACACCTGATAATATGAACTCATGAACGGGCGGAATGCGGTACATAATACAGTTACCAACCCGATAGGAGGTGAACAGAAATGGCACAGTCGAGCAGTGGAAGCTCCAACTCCAACAACCTGGTTGTACCGAAGTCCAACGCCGCTCTGGAACAACTGAAATTTGAAGTTGCCCAGGAGCTTGGTATCACTCTTTCCCCGGATGGATACCAAGGCAATAAAACTTCCTACGAGAACGGTTCGATCGGAGGTTACATCACGAAGCGTCTTGTAACCATCGCCGAACAACAGCTGGCAGGAAGCTTCAAATAATCTGCCGTTATAAGCTTGCCCGGAAAGGGCCGGTACATTCGAAAGAATGTCCGGCTCTTCTTCCGGTTCCTTCCTCCCGCCTTCAGAAGGTGCCGTAAATCTCCGTATACTGATTATAATAATAAATGACCCGCTGTACATAATGGCGCGTCTCGCCGAAGGGGATGTCCTTGACGGTGTCGAAGCTGCCGTCCCAGGTTCCTTCGTCTATCCAGCTCTGCACCTTGCCGGGACCCGCATTGTATGCAGCGATGACCGCCGTCCGGTTCCCGTCGAACTGCTGCAGCAGCGAGCCGAGATACCAGGCTCCGAGCTCGATGTTGGCGGACGGCTCCTTCTTCAGCCTGTCCATCGAGACATCGGGGAGCTTGGCCTTCTCAAGCGCCCATTTGGCCGTATCCGGCATGAGCTGCATGAGGCCGATAGCGCCTTTTCTCGATTCGCGCCCCGGCTTGTAGTTGGTCTCCACCCGGATAATCGCCGCGACGAGGAACGGATCGACCTGATAGGTGACGCTGTGTCTGCGAATATCATCCTTATAATGAATCGGATAGAACCAGGACATCCAGTTGGTGCTGAGGAAGAGCACCCCGATGAATCCGAGCAGAAGGACAAGCAGCACTCTCTTCTTCACGAGCCACTTCATGACAGGCCCAGCCTGTCCCATAAAAGTCCGACCTGCTCCTCCGCAGCCTCCGGACTCCCGCTGTTGTCAATTACATAGTCGGCCCGAAGCCGTTTCTGCTCAATGTCCATCTGTGCATCCAGGCGCTTGACCGCCTGCTCCCGGGTCAATCCGTTCCGGGCCATCAGACGCTCCAGCTGTACCGCTCGCGGCACGTAGACGACCAGAACCGATTTAAACATCGTTTCGAGCCCCGATTCATACAGCAGCGGAATATCTACAATGACCAATCCGGACGGCTGCTCCGAGTCCAGTCTCTGCATTTGCTCCCGAATCTCCGCCCGGATCGCCGGATGCGTCAGCCCGTTCAGCGTATGCAGAGCCTCCGGGTTCCCGAATACCCGCTCTCCGAGCGCCGCCCGGTTCAGGCTCCCGTCCGGCAGCAGAAGGTCTCTTCCGAAGTGTTCCACGACAGCCGCCAGAACCGGATGTCCGGGAAGCATAACTTCCCGGGCAATGACATCCGCGTCCACCAGCCGGGCGCCGCGGCGCTGCAGAAGGGCGGACACGGTGCTTTTGCCGGAGGCGATTCCGCCGGTTAAGCCCATAATCATGTTGTTCACCTCATAACCAGTACTTACAGCAGCTTAATAATTGCCATGACGATCAATAAAAGGGCCGGCAGCGCGGAAGCGCGCTGCATCCAGGAGGTGCCGGCGAACCGGAGTCCCGTGTTCATGCCCATGACGACAAAAGTGCCGCTGAACAGCGCAATAGTCAGCGAAGTCAGCACAGGCTGAAAGCCGAGCAGCGCCGCGCCCAGACCGGCGCCGAAGGCATCGAGCGAGAGCGCGATGCCGAGCACCATCGCTTCCTTGGCCGATATGGTGCCCGAAGCGTCCATATCGGCCGACGAAGGCGTGCGCAGAATCTGAATCACAATGCCGAGGCGGCGGAGTTCCAGAACGAAGACGGAGCGTCCTTCCGCCTCCGCAGCGGCTTGCGTCTCCGCAGCGGCTTCCGCTTCCGCCTCCGGTCTTTCGGACTTCATCTCGTCCGGCTTCCCATCCGCTTCCCCGTCATCCCTCTTCTGCATCGCAGTCTGAATGAGCGACCAGCCGCCCATCAATAGCAGAATCACCGCCCCGACTTCGGATGCCGCATGCGGCGAGACAATCCGGGCCAACAGCACTCCGACCTGCATAGACACACAAATGACAATGCCCGAACACAATGAAATAATGACAATCGACAGCAAAGGAATCTTCAGCTTGCGCAAGCCGTATGTAACTCCGACGCCAAAACCGTCCAGACTCAGGGCAAAGGCCAGCAGCAGCAGTGAAAATAAAGGGCTGAGCACCCGCAATCCCCTCCCGTGGAGAGCCGCCGGGCGCCGCGTGTCCGAAGGAACGCGCGGGATGCTTAGCGGCAGCCGTGATAAAACCTCTTCCACAGTATATGGGCGCTCTCAGCAGGGGGTGCCAGCCGGAATGAAAAGAACGAAAACGCGTGTACCCGTTAAGGGGTCAGCCGCTGGCAGTTCGGGCAAAAGTGCGTTCCCCGCCCGCCGACCCGGCTCTTCTCGACAGGGCTGCCGCATGTATAGCAGACCCCGTCCTTGCGGCCGTAAATGAGCAGCTTCTGCTGGAAGGTGCCGCTCTCGCCTTGACCGTTGACATAGGACTTCACGGAGGAGCCTCCGGCTTCGACCGCTTCGCTCAGCGTGTCCACAATGGCCCGGTGCAGCCGCTCCGCCTGCTCCGCAGTCAGCGCCCCCGCGCTGGTCTCCGGATGAATGCCGGCCCGGTGCAGGGACTCATCCACATAAATATTGCCGATGCCGACGACATATTCCTGATTGAGCAGCAGCGGCTTGATCTTCGTCGGCTTGCCGGCAAGCAATGTCCGGAACCGTTCCGGCGTGAAAGCGGGGTCCAGCGGCTCCAGACCGAGCTTGTTCAGCGGCGGCAGCTCCAGGTCCTCCCCTTCGGCGAACAGATCCATCGTGCCGAACTGGCGGACGTCGGTATAACGCAGCTCCGTCCCGTCGGTAAAGTGAAAAATGACATGGCTGTGCTTGTCCAGCGGATCTTCCGGCCGGTACATGCCGTACCGGCCTTCCATCCTGAGATGCGACACGAGCACGAGCCCGTCCAGCAGGAAACGCAGAAATTTGCCGCGGCGTTCCACGGCTTGTATCGTATGGCCTTTCAGCATCAGCCGAAAAGCCTCTATATCGTCCGGCCGCCGGATAATGCGCGGCAGGCGGACGGTGACATCGGACAGGGTCTTGCCTTGCACCAAGGCGTTCAGGGTTCTCTTGACGGTCTCTACTTCCGGCAATTCCGGCATGATGTCTTCACCTCATGTCCCATTATACCGGATATGTCCCGGCGGCGGGACCCCTATTTGGCCTCGTACCAGTTACTTCCATAGCTGACTTCCGCCTTAAGCGGCACCGACAGCTTCAGCGCTCCCTCCATAACTTCCGGAACGAGCGACTTCATCTGCTCCAGCTCATCCGGCGGAACTTCAAATACCAGTTCGTCATGCACCTGCAGGAGCATGCGGCTCTTGAGTCCGCGTCCGGCCAGCTCCCGGTCCATCTCCACCATCGCCAGCTTGATGATATCGGCGGCCGTTCCCTGTATCGGCGTATTCATCGCCGTCCGCTCGGCGAACGAGCGCAGATTGAAATTGCTCGCATTGATATCCGGCAGGTAGCGGCGCCGGCCCAGCAGCGTCGTCACATAACCGGCCTTCCGGGCCTCAAGGACGATCTCATCCATATAGCGGCGTACGCCCTGGAAGATCCCGAAATACTGGTCGATGAACTGGGCGGCTTCTTTGCGGTTAATGCCCAGGTTCTGCGACAGACCGTAATCGCTGATGCCGTAGACAATGCCGAAGTTGACCGCTTTGGCCGAACGGCGCATATTTGAATCCACCGCTTCCGCCGGCACGCCAAACACATCGGAGGCCGTCTTCGTATGAATATCCATATCAAGCACAAAAGCTTCCTTCAGCCGCTCATCGTCGGAAATATGCGCGAGCACCCGCAGCTCGATCTGGGAATAGTCGGCGGCCAGGATCGACCAGCCCGGTTCCGACGGAACGAACATTTTGCGGATTTTGCGGCCTTCCTCCAGCCGGATCGGAATATTCTGAAGGTTCGGGAACTGGCTGCTCAGACGGCCGGTAGCGGCAATCGTCTGCCGGTAGTACGTATGGACTTTGCCGTCTTCCGGCGAAATTTCCTTAAGCAATCCTTCAATATAAGTAGATTGCAGCTTCGCTATTGTCCGGTACTGGAGAATAAGCTGTACGATTTCATGATAGGGGGCCAGCTTCTCCAGCACCTCGGCATCGGTGGAATAGCCGGTCTTCGTCTTCTTGACGACAGGAAGGCCCAGCTTGACGAACAGAATTTCGCCGAGCTGCTTCGTCGAGTTGAGATTGAATTCCGTGCCCGCAATGGCATAGATCTTCTCCGCCAGTCCGGCGATCTGGGATTCAAATTCCTTGCCCAGTTCCCGGAGGTCTCCGGTGCTCGCAACGATGCCCTGCTTCTCCATATCCGCGAGAATCCGGGAGAGGGGCATCTCCAGATCATGGAACAGGCCGCTCATTGACGTATCGGCCAACTCCCGCTCCTGCTTGGCAGCAACGCCGAGCAGCGCCGCGCTCTTCCCGGCGACATGGGCGCCCAGCTTCGCAAGCTCCGGCAGCCGGTACTTCGCCCCCTTGCCCAGCACTTCTTCGTCCGGGGCAAGCCGCGGCAGGCCGTATTTGGCGACAAGATCGCTCAGACTCTGATTGGCTTCGGTCGGGTCCAGCAAATAGGCGGCCAGCTGCGTGTCGTGATAGGCCCCGGCAAAAGCGATGCCCTTCCAGTGCAGCGCCAGGTCCGCCCGGTGCAGATCGTAGCCGGTCTTCCGAATGCCGGGGTCGCCCAGCCATTCCAGCAGCGGAGCCGCCGCCTCCTGCTTCAGCAGCTCGAAGGGAACATAGTAGTGACGCCCGGAGGTGGAGAGCGCAAGGCCGATCACTTCAGCCCGGTGCGGATTCTCGCCGTACGTCTCAACATGCAGCGCTTGCACGTCCGGCAGCGCTGCGGCGACTTCAGGCAGCTTCGCCTCATCCGCAATCACAATCTCCAGCTCGGGGGCCGGGGGCCGTTCCGCCGCTTCTTCGCCTCCGGCCGAACTGCCGCTCAGGTTCAGACGCTCCAGCAGGGAACGGAACTCCAGCTTCGCCAGCGCCGGTCCCGCCGTATCCGGGTTCAGTCCGGGGAAGGCCATCTCTTCCCAGGTGTGGACCAGCGGCACTTCGCGGTAAATGGTCGCCAGCTTCTTGCTCATCCGGGCATCCTCTGCATGGGTCTCGATCCGTTCCTTCATCTTGCCCTTGAGGCTCTCTACGCCTTCCAGCACGCCTTCGACGCTTCCGAATTCATGCAGCAGCTTGAGCGCCGTCTTCTCACCGACGCCCGGCACGCCCGGAATATTGTCGCTCGCGTCGCCCATCAGCCCTTTAAGATCGGTAATCTGCTCCGGAGTCAGTCCGTATTTCTCCCGGATCTGCTCCGGTCCGTACAGCTCGATCTCGGTGACGCCCTTGCGCACCAGCGCGATAGTCGTATGCGCCGAGGCGAGCTGGAGCATGTCCTTGTCCCCGGAGACGATCATGACGGAACGGCCGGCTTCGTCCGCCTGGCGGGAGACGGTGCCGATAATATCGTCCGCTTCGTACGTCTCCAGTTCAAACTGCGGGACGCCGAGCCCGCGCAGCAGCTCTTTGAGCAGCGGGAACTGTTCCGACAGTTCCGGCGGCGTCTTTTGGCGGCCGCCCTTGTAGTCCTGGTAGCCCTCATGCCGGAAGGTCGTCTTCCCCGCGTCGAATGCAACGATCATATGGGTCGGCTTATGCTCTTCAATGAGCCGGAGCAGCATGGTGGTGAACCCGTACACGGCGTTCGTCTGCTGTCCGGCAGCATTCGTCAGCGGGGGCATCGCGAAGAACGCGCGGTAAATGATGTTGTTGCCATCTATAAGAATCAGTTTGTCCAAGAATAGCACCTCGCCTCAAGAATTGCTTGCCTGTACTTGCCTGTACTTGCCTATAGCTTGCCTCCATCTTACCATAGGCCGGTCAAAAAAAAGAAGGAAAGTGCCGGACGCCCCAGCGTCCGTTCGCTTTCCTTCTCTTGATGGGCCGTAACAACCCGCTAGATTCTACGCGTTCAGGTCCGGCCGCTTGCCGGTAACCAGGTAGACCACGCTCTCGCCAATATTGGTTGCGTGGTCGGCGATCCGCTCGATATACCGGCCAACCAGGGTCAACAGCATCGCCTGGGCGACGGTCTCCGGCTTCTCCACCATGTAGCCGTACAGCTCATTGATCATCTCGCTGTAGAGATGGTCGACCTGGTCGTCGTCCTGGGCCATTTTGCAGGCAAGGTCGGTATTCTCATCGAGGTAGGCCGTGATCGCTTCATCCGTCATGACCCGAACCAGCTCCGCCATCCGCGGGATGTCCACCAGCGGCTTGATGAGCGGCTGGTCCTGGAGACGAAGCGTGACCTTGGCCACATCCAGCGCCAGATCGCCCATGCGCTCCAGATCGCTGGAAATTTTGAAGGCTACGATAATGCGGCGGAGATCCTTCGCGACGGGCTGCTGGGTGACGATGAGCCGCGAACCGATGTCCATGATCTTCTCTTCCATCGCATTCAGCCTGGCATCGGCCTGCACGATCTCCTGGGCTTTGGCGGCGTCCTGCTGCTGCAGCGAACGGACGGCGCCGTCCAGGGCGTCCGTCACATGCTCGCCCATCTGCCGAAGCAGAAGGCGAAGCTCTTCCAAGTCTTTGTCGAATTCTTTTCTGCGAATCATTTCTGGAAATGCTCCTCCTTTGATATCAACCGAACCGGCCGGAAATATAGTCTTCGGTGCGGGAATCCCGCGGATTCGAGAACAGCCGGTCCGTATCCTCCGCCTCAACGATAACGCCGTTCAGGAAGAAGACGGTACGGTCGGAAATTCGGGCGGCCTGGTGCATGTTATGGGTGACCATGACGATCGTGTAGCTGCCTTTGAGCTCCTGCACCAGCTCTTCAATCTTCTGGGTTGAGACCGGATCAAGGGCCGAGGTCGCTTCGTCCATCAGCAGAATGTCGGGCTGCACCGCAAGCGCCCGGGCAATGCACAGCCGCTGCTGCTGGCCGCCGGAGAGGCTCAGCGCCGATTTGCGCAGGAAATCCTTCACCTCGTCCCATAGGGCGGCCTGGCGCAGACTCTGCTCCACCAGCTGATCCAGCTCGCCCTTGGACGGCTTGCCGTGCAGGCGCGGACCATAAGCCACGTTGTCATAGATGGACTTCGGGAACGGGTTGGGCTGCTGGAACACCATGCCGACCGTCTTGCGAAGCGACTCCACTTCGACGCTGCCGTCATAGATATCGCTGCCGCCGATGGCCACCTTCCCCTCGATGCGGGTACCGGGAATCATATCGTTCATCCGGTTGAGCGTGCGCAGCAGCGTCGATTTGCCGCAGCCGGAAGGGCCGATAAAGGCGGTAGCCGCCTTCTCCGGAATCTGCAGATCGACATTCTTCAGCGCATGAAAGGACTCGTAGTAGAGATTCAGTTTCTCTATATCAATGATGGATTTCATGGATTTGGGCTGGCTCCTTCGCTTCTTCTTCGATTCTCATCATACCGGGCCAATGTAAATGCACGTAGGACGAATTGTTAACGCGGTGTAAAATCGCCCATCCGGCCGAGCTGGGCCTGAATGTCCAGCGCTCGTTCCGCCGTCCGCTCGATCGGCCCGCGCGAAATTTCCCCGGCCCGCCCGGCTTCCGGCTCCCCTAATAACAGAAGAACTCCGGTCACTGTCCCAGGACCGAAGTTCTCTTCTTGTTGACAACCAGTTTGTAGCCGACGCCGCGGATAGAGTCGATATGAACCGATTCGGGGTCCAGCTCCAGCTTCTTCCGCAGCGAGCTGACGTGCACGTCCACCGTCCGCTGGCCGCCGATGTAATCGAAGCCCCACACAGCATTCATCAGATCGTCGCGCGTCAGCACTACGCCGGGCTTGCGGGCCAGATACAGCAGCACCTCGAATTCCTTGGGACGCAGATTGATGCTCTGTCCGCCAAGCGAGACCTCGTACCGGTCGGGATAGATCTCCAGCTGTCCGAGAATAATGGACGCCGCCTCGGGATCGTTCGTCCGTGCGGGCTCTTCCGCAATGCCCGAGATTCGCCGCAGCACCGCGCTTACCCGCGCCAGCAGCTCCGATACGCCGAACGGCTTCGTGATATAGTCGTCGGCTCCCGACTTCAGCCCGCGGACGACATCGTCTTCGGTATTCTTGGCCGTCAGCACAATGACCGGCGTCCGGACTCCCTGCCCCCGCAGTTTGTCCAGAATGTCGATGCCATTCATGCCCGGCAGCATGAGATCGAGCACAATCAGATCGAAATGCTCTTTCAGCGCCCGGTCGTAGCCCGCCGTTCCGTGGTCTTCCAGCACCACCTCGTAGCCTTCCTGCACCAGGTTGTACGACAGCAGCCGACCGAGCGTCGGCTCGTCCTCGATTACAAGCAATCGTTGCGCCATTGTCTTATGCGTACCCCCGTCTTCTTATCGTGGAATGAACAAGCCCATTATATCACCGGAATATTTTCGGAGTGTAAAAATAATCCTTTCTAATCCGATTCCTCCTGCAGCAGCGGCAGCCGGATGATGAATGAAGTCCCGATGCCCAAATCGCTCTCGACCGAAATCGTTCCGTGGTGCAGCTCGACGAGGTGCTTAACGATCGACAGTCCAAGTCCGGTTCCGCCCGAGCTGCGGGAGCGGGCTTTGTCTACCCGGTAGAAGCGTTCAAAAATGCGAGGCAGATCCTTCTTCGGAATGCCCATGCCTGTGTCGCTGACCGTGAAGATCACATTCTCCGAACCGTCGGGATTGGAGTCAGGCGCGGCTGTCACTTTTACGCTTCCTCCCTCGCCCGTATAGCTGACGGCGTTCGAGAGGAGATTCAGGAAGATCTGCCGCAGCTTGTCTTCGTCCGCCTCCATGAACAGTTCATCCGGAATCTGCGAGTTCAGCCGGATGTTCTTCTTCTCGGCCACTTTACTCATCGTATCAAACACCGAACCGAAGAAGGTCGCCAGATGCACCGGAGAGCACTCCAGCGGAGAACGCTTGGACTCGATCTTGGAGAGCTCCAGAATATCGCCGATGAGCCGGTTCAGCCGTTCATTCTCATCATGGATAATCTGCAGGAACGAACGCGCCGTCTTCTCGTCCTCGACGCCTCCGAGCAGCGTCTCGGCGAACCCTTTGACCGCCGCGACCGGAGTCTTCAACTCGTGCGAGACATTGGCGACGAACTCGCTGCGCATCTTCTCGAGACGCCTGATTTCCGTCACCTCTTGCAGCAGGAACAGCATGCCTGTATATTCTCCGTCCTGCGTCATCGGGACCCCGTCCAGTCTCACAATCCGCTCGCCCGGATTATAGAAGCTTCGTTCCTCGTGGAAGACTGCTTGTTCCGAAAGGCCGTTCTCGATCAGCTTCGTCAACCCGTAATGGCGCTTCAGTTCCGTGTACGGCCTTCCGGTCACATCACGCGCCTTCACATCCAGCATCGTCTCCGCCGCCCGGTTCAGCAGCGCGATCGCCCCGTCGGCTTCGATCAGCAGAATGCCGCCGGTCATATTATCCAATACGCTCTGCAGAAGATTCTCATTGTCGCGGATCGTCCGAAGCTGGGTCTGCAGGCTGTCGGCCATTACGTTGATCGCTCCGGCGAGCTGTCCGATCTCATCCTTGCGGCGCAGCGGCACGCGGGCGTCGTAATCCAGGTCGGTAATTCTTCGGGCAACCCGGGTAATCTGCTCCAGCGGCGACGTGAGTCCCAGCGCGACCCGGTAGCTGACCAGCATGGCCGCCACGAACAGCAGCACGAGACCTCCGGCCATAATCCGCCAAGCCTGCTTCAGTCCTTCGTCTATGGCCGCAAGGCCCATCGACAGGCGGATATATCCGTCGAAGACGCCGTCCTTGGAGGCAACCGAGGAAGCGACATACAGCATATCGCGGCCCAGCGTTGCACTGTAGCGAATAGCGCGGCCCGTCCCGTTCTTGGCTGCGCGCAGTTCCTCCTCGCGGTCCGAATGGTTGTCCATCGTATGCGGATCGCGTTCGGAGTCGCCGAGCACCCGGCCGTCCCGGGCGATGAAGGTTACCCGCGAGCCGGTCAGAGCGGCGATGTCCCGCGCCTGCTCCGTATAGTAGGCGTACGCTTCCTCTCCCGCCATCGAGCGGAAAGCCATCGTTCCCTTCAGCAGATTAATCTCCCGGGACATATTCTGCTCCAGTGCCTCTACATGGGTGCTCCGGAACAAATGGGCCATCGTCAGGCCCGCGCCCAGCATCGAGATGCCGATCAGGGCGATCATAATCAGAGTCAGACGCATGCGAAAAGGTTTCATATCCAGGCTCCAACCACACTTTCTTTCGGAAAGATAGATTTCACGTCCATCGTAGCGGGTTTCGCGGCAAAATGCCAGCAAGCAACCCAAAATAGAGGGACCTGCAAAGCCCGGCCGGGACAAAAAAGGACTAACTTCTTGCATTCAGACCCATTAAACGCAGGAAATCTCTTTTCAGCCGATACTTTCATGATATATGATAGATAGAAGGCAATATCCGATTGACCACGATTATTAAACAGGGGAATGGGATATGAAAATTCAGGAAGCGGCGGATTTGCTCGGTATTTCGGCCCGGACCATCCAGTTCTACGAGGAGAGGGGTCTGGTGGCGCCCGTCAAGGGAATGAATGTTTACCGGGAATTTGAGGAAGAGGATATCTGGCGTCTGCAGACGATTATCGCGCTTCGCGAAGCCGGGCTGGGAGTGGCGGATGTGATGGATTCGCTCCGGAGCGCAGACGGACACGATTACGAACAAGTGCTGTATTATCTGGAGATTCAGCGTTCGGCGCTGTTCTCCAAGCGGATGGAGATTCGCAGCATGATCGAATCCATTGAACGGATTATTGAAATTGTCAAGAAAGAGAAGAGGCTTCCGCCCGACGAAGTGTATATCCTTGCCGAACACTCCCGCCGCATCCGCGGCCAACGGGAGTGGGAGGACCAATGGAATTACGAACGGCGCGGCGCGGCCGCCGATCCCCGCGCCCGGGGCGGCGCAACGGACTACGCCGATTACAGCGACGCGCTGGATTTTACCGTGCGCTCACTTGCTCCCCTTCCCGGCGAACGGGGCATCGACATCGGCTGCGGGACCGGCAATCTTGCCGGCAAATTGATGGAGGTCGGAGCGGTCATGAGCGGAATCGACCAGTCGCGCGAGATGCTGAAGCAGTGCCGGCAGCGGTTCCCCCGGCTGGAGACCAAACTCGGCAACTTCCTCGCTCTTCCCTATCCGGAAGGCAGCTTCAACTTTGCCGCTTCCAGCTTCGCGCTGCATCATCTGACCGACGATCAGAAGGGCCTGGCGATTGAAGAAATGCGGCGGGTGCTGAAGCCCCACGGACGGATCTGCATTACCGATTTCATGATGGACGACCTCGGGGACAAGGAACTCCCCCGGGAGGACGGCTTCTACCCTTCCCTCGGCAGTCTGCTGGAACGGTTCGAAGAGCGGGGCTATATGGCCAAGCACCGGCGGGTCAGCGAGATGATTTATATTGTATACGCTGTCCCTTTTCACTGACATTCTGATTTTCCCGTCCCTGAATTCCCGTTAGAAGAAGCCGGCCCTGCAGAGCAGAGCCGGCTTCTTCATGGTTCAGACTGCGTTCAGGCTGCGTCTCGTTAACCGTTCACGATCTCGCCGCCGTTAACATGGATGACCTGCCCCGTAACGTAGGACGAGTCGCCCGAGGCGAGATAGACATAAGCCGGAGCCAGTTCTTCCGGCTGTCCCGGACGCTTCATCGGCTGGGTCGTGCCGAATTCGCTGACCTTCTTCTCGTCGAAGGTCGACGGGATCAGCGGCGTCCAGATCGGGCCCGGGGCAACGGCGTTGACCCGGATGCCTTTCTCGGCCAGATTCATGGAGAGCGAGCGCGTGAAGCTCAGAATCGCACCCTTGGTGGACGAGTAATCCAGGAGCTGAGGGCTCCCCCGGTAAGCCGTAATCGACGTCGTGTTGACGATCGCCGAGCCGTCCTTCAGATGCGGAAGCGCCGCTTTGGTCAGATAGAACATCGAGAAGATGTTCGTCCGGAACGTGCGCTCCAGCTGTTCGGCCGTGATATCTGTCAGACTTGGCTGAGGATGCTGCTCCGCTGCATTATTGATCAGAATATCCAGCTTGCCGAGACCTTCCAGCGTCTGCTTGATGAGATCCTGGCAGAATGTCTCCGAGCCCAGATCGCCGGCGATCAGCAGACATTTGCGGCCTTCCTGCTCCACCTGGCGTTTCGTCTCCTCGGCGTCCGAATGCTCGTTCAGATAAGCGATGGCAATATCGGCGCCTTCTTTGGCAAAAGCGACAGCGACGGCGCGGCCGATTCCGCTGTCGCCCCCTGTAATCAAGGCGGCTTTGCCGGTCAGCTTGCCGGCCGCTTTGTAGGCGGCCGGTTCATATTTCGGCCGCGGCGTCATTTCCGATTCCAGTCCCGGCTGGCGGTCCTGGTGCTGCGGCGGCAGTGTCTTCTCCGTTTGCTTGCTGTCAGACATGTTGCATTTCTCCTTCCGATTGAGAGTATGGCTTGTTGAGAGTATGGCTTGCAGACTCATTCCTCTAGGATGAGTCCCGGCGTCCGGGATTATGCGCCTTACGCCCTTACTTACCACCTACGAAAGAAGGTCAAACAAAACGGAAACGGAATAGGTTAAGCCAATTTATGTTCTTAGATAAGTATTTTAAACCAAGTATCTAATATACAGTCCAATCCGCTATAAAAACAGCTACTGAGTCGTGTCTTAAAATTGAAATACATGGTAAAATTTGAAAAACATTTTTAAGCATCAATTTCGAATCCAAGATGGTACCAACCAAGAAATGATCGGTACAATCCAATTAAGGACATGTTTCCATCCTGTAAAACAGATGTCCGTTAGACACTAAGAAGATAATTCAGAACCCAATAAATCAGTTAAGAAAGAGGAGCCTTTGAAATTAAGCCAAAAATAGTAATTATTATCTTTATTTGAATATGTTAGATGGTTATAAAATAACTCAAGTATAGATTGGGCAGAACATTCTGGGTAATATTGCCAGAGAAGAGACAAATAACCTGTAACTATAGCTGCTGAATAAGATGTTCCATTTTCGAATAATAAATTCCACTTCGAGTTTGTATAAGAAGCGACTTTTACATTTAAACCTATTGCACCAACATCAGATTTCGGTGAATAAGATGAAAAATCAACAAGGTTACCATGACTGTTTGTAGCAAAAACACTAAGTGTTTCAGTAAAACGAGCTGGATAACCTATATTATTCTTACCAAAATTGCCTGCAGAACTTATAACTATTACATTATTTTTCACTGCATAATCAACTGCTTTTTTCAATTCAGAATTATACTTCCTATAGTAAAGGCTAATATTTATTAATTTTGCTCCATTATTAACGGCCCAATATAGAGCTTCTGTCACATAGTCGATATTATTATTTTCATGACTTAAAACTTTAGCGATCAGTAAATCTGCTTCTGGCGCAATCCCAGAAAAAGATCCAATAGTATTAGGTTTTGCAGCTATAATAGAAGCGATTTGAGTACCATGACCAACATCATCAAGGACACTTTCACTATCGTCAATAAAATTTCGTGTAGCAACAACATTGGAAAACAACAACGGACTGCCTAAATTCAACCCACTATCTATTATAGCCACCTTAACATTTCTTCCAGTTAACTTTCTAATCGAAGAACTCTTTTTTTGCGAATCTGCAGATTTTATCGTGATGGTAATAACTGTGAAAGTAACAATCAATAATAAAATTTTAAAAAGTCTTGGCATTTTTGCTATTCTTCTCATAAAATTTTGTGGTTATTAGAAAAACAACAAAACAAATTGAAAAATAGACCGATCCTATACTTCCAACAATTGCTGGGCCGGTCAGCTCCAAAATTATATTACCTACTATCCATAATGTTAAACTCATTACTAAAGCAAACGCATATATAGAAAGTCCTATTTTTAAATAATATATAAATGGATTAAGAAGTTTCAAAGTATTCATTTTAAATAAAGGTAGGTACCATTTAATCAGGAATAAAACTTGAGTGATAATAATAAAAAATGCCATAAAAAACCAAGTGTATATAGTATTATATTCTGATAACCTTAACATTCCAAATATTACTATGAATCCTGCCAATGCAAGAAAATGAAAAAGACATAAAAGTATAGGTGGGACATATATAATGCTGAGCTTTTTGAGTAATTTCATAAAATATCCCCTTTAAAATAACTTAAGTTTATAATTAACAATCTAGGGAAATGAGGAATTGTCAACGACATTAAATATACTTTTACAATTCGCTGAATACTATATTGTGAGGATGGATACACAAGAGACCCTAAAGCAACTTCCGGAATTTTTTGTAACTCTCGGTTCGGTTTCGCCGCTGGTGGGTCTCTAAAATCCAGACTATATGTTGCTGCATGTTTTCTGATGCCGATTGAGAAATACGTCATGATAGATCTAAGATAGCAGAGAGAGTGCGCAATGGGGGAGCCTTAAGCAAGCGATTGCATGTTCTATGGCATGCTAATGACTTCTGCGCTTTATTCTAGGCAACGGCAAATACTCTATAATCGGTTGCAAGATACAAATGTAAAGACTTATTATTCCTGGACTTTTATAAGGTATGGCTTGCTAAGTTTGGCACATGGGCCTAAAAATAATTCCAAATGATAGACAGTCATAATTAAGCCTATACAAACTCAGCCTATGTTTTCCAATAGTAAATGTATTTCTAGTGATCTTGATGGTCATCAGAGAAGTCCTTTTTATCTTCAGGATTCGACTTTCCCTGAAAATATTCAGAATTAATTGTATATGGATATTTTTGTTCCAGCGTTTTAATATATTCCTCCCTAATAAGGGATGATATTTCAATATTTGCGTCTTGCTTAACTCTCTCTTTTACTTCTTCATAAGTCAATTGTTTAGTTTTTATTGCTTTTAGATAAAGTAAGGCTCCATTTTCTTCAAAAACAAAACCGCCAGGCATAATTTTCTCTAATAAAAAACGATCATGATCCTGTAAGTCATCTTCTTCGATCTGATATTCCGAGATTTCTGAAACACTAGCATATTTTTTCATTATAGTTTGAATAGGAATTTTATTGTATAAATCCTCAGCGATCAAGTTTTCTTTTCCTTCAGCATGTATACGTGTTATTTCAAAAATGTTTTTTGTATACTTAGCTGAATTTGAAAAATAATATCTCTTATAGCCATTTTCTCCCAAAGGAACTTGGCTTAAATATATTTTCTCCAGAAGGATACTTTCTTTAACTTCTTTTTCTAAATCTTCCTCACTTAAAGTTTTTTCTATGTCCCCTCCAAATTCAAGAATATGTTTTATCCGTCGGCTAATTTCGTTAAAGGAAAAGCAGGTCCACTGCCGCTCTTATTGCAATGCGGTGCTCCTCCATGTGTATGATGTTGTGTTATCACATCTTCAAAAGCATCTTCATCATTAATTCCCATGTTGATGGCTGCTTGCTCAGCAGAAACAGAAAGGTCAAAGTCGATAGTAGATGTCTCATTTGATTTGATCTTAATTGTTCCACTATCAATGATCTTATCAGCTAGAACGATAGAATATTCATAGTGACCAACAGGAATTTCTAAAAGATTAAACTTACCATCAGCATCTGTTGTAGTAGCATACTGGCCAACCGTAACTAACAAACCGCCGAGTCCTCTATAATATACTAAATCTTTTTCTTTAATCTTAGAACCTTTATTGGTTGCACTTACTGTAAAAAAGTCTGCAGAAGCGTTTCCGGTTTCTTCCTTCAAGGATTCTAGGTTTTTTGCTTGTTTCATCATCTCTTTAGTATAATTCTTAAACACAATATTGGCATTTATAGTTCCTTGAACGCTCCCTTTACCTTTTTCTGTTTCAGCAAACGCCACACCTACGGATGAACTAAAAAGCAATAAATAAAACACAAATAAACCCATTATCTTTCTCAACATTTCATTTCATCCATAAAATGTATTTTGGTACAAGGAAATGATAACCCATCAAGTGATCATCTGTAAATTCTTTAAGTCTATATTAAGCATTTATTCTCTTCTCACTGTTTAAAAATACAAATATTGTTCATTTTTCAACTAATTCTTAAAATAAAAAAAGAAAATCCGGCGTATTCGGAATACTTTCCGAATACGCCGGATTTTCGAGTCCAGCCTAAAAAATGTCGTTAAACACCATCAGAAACACCATCACCAGAAGCAGAACCGCCAGCAGCGCGCTCAGCGTCTTGACCTTCCCCGTCTCAGCCGCAACGTTGCCGTTGTCGCGGAATCCCGCGGCGGCCAGCCGCAGCGGCTTGGCCATCATCCCGCCTACCGCGAACATCGCGAGCAGCAGAACGGGAACGATAATTTTCCAGGCCAGCGAATAGTCATCGCCCTTGGCCATCAGGTAGCCGCCGGTCAGCAGCTGAATGCCCAGACCGTACTGGGCCAATCGGTTCAGAGACCCCACCACGTTCATCGTTCCTTCCCGTGCGGATGCCGACAGCTTCTCGGTCCGTCCCAGCACAAACGGCAGTACGAGATAGAAGCCGACTGCAAGAGTGCCGATCATATGTAGGAACATCAATACGCTCCAATCCATAACCTGTTGCCTCCGTTCCTATGTGATATTCGTTATATCCAAAAACCATTATACGATTTCTTCCGCCCTCAACGCAAAAAAGCCCCCCTTTTTCTTACGAAAAGGAAGACCTTGATTGCTGCCCGTTACTGAGGGCTCAGGACTGCGGTTACGCTGCGTACCGAATCGGCGGATTTGTCCAGCGCCGCCTTCTCCTCGGCCGTAAGCTCCAGTTCGAAGATTCGCTCAATGCCGGTCCCCCCGAGCAGCGCAGGAACGCCCATGAACAGCTCGTGGTATCCGTATTCGCCTTCCAGCAGCGCGATAACCGGCAGCACGCGCTTCTTGTCCTTCAGGATCGCCTCGGCCATCTGTACCAGAGACGCCGCCGGAGCGTAATAGGCGCTTCCATTGCCGAGGAGCCCGACAATCTCGCCGCCGCCGACCCGGGTCCGCTGCACAATCTCGGCAATGCGGTCTGGCTCAATCAGCGTGTCGATCGGAATGCCGCCGACGCTGGAATAGCGGACCAGCGGCACCATATCGTCGCCGTGGCCGCCCAGCACGAAGCCCCGCACATCCTCGACGGAGACGTTCAGCTCCTGGGCGATGAAAGTGCAATAACGGGCCGTATCCAGTACACCCGATTGTCCAATCACCCGGTTCTTGGGGAACCCGAGCGTCCGGTAGGCAGCCCAGGTCATGGCATCGACCGGGTTGCTCAGAATAATCACAATGGATTCGGGAGCGAGCCGTCTGATCTGCTCGCAGACCGATTGCACAATTCCCGCATTGGTATTGACCAGATCGTCGCGGCTCATGCCCGGCTTGCGGGCGATGCCGGCCGTGATAATGACAATATCCGAGTCCGCTGCCTCTTCGTAATCCGAGGTGCCGACAATCCGGCTGTCGTAGCCCTGCACCGGACCGGCTTCCAGCATGTCCAGCGCCTTGCCTTTGGTCGGATTCTCCAGCTGCGGGATATCGAGCAGCACCACATCGCCCAGTTCCTTCTGGGCGAGCATCAGAGCGGTCGTAGCGCCGGTGAAGCCGGCGCCTACAATGGTAATTTTGGAACGTTGGATAGCCAAGACGGCAGAACCTCCTCAAATAGCCCCACTGTCAGTGGGGCCCAGCGTTCAGAGCCATTTTACATATGCTTGATGATTTCGTCCGCAAATTCCGAGCACTTCAGTTCGGTAGCGCCTTCCATGAGGCGGGCGAAATCGTAGGTTACCGTCTTGTTGTTGATCGCCGTGCTCATTCCCTTGTAGATCAGATCGGCCGCTTCCTGCCAGCCCAGGTGCTCCAGCAACATAACGCCCGAGAGAACGACGGAACCCGGATTGACAACGTCCTTGTCCGCATACTTCGGAGCCGTACCGTGGGTCGCCTCGAAGATCGCATGCCCCGTCACATAGTTGATGTTCGCGCCGGGAGCGATGCCGATGCCGCCGATCTGTGCAGCCAGCGCATCGGAGAGATAGTCCCCGTTCAGATTCAGCGTCGCAATGACATCGAAATCGGTCGGACGGGTCAGCACCTGCTGCAGCGCGATGTCGGCGATGGCATCCTTGATGATGATCTTGCCCTCGGCTTCGGCCTGCTTCTGGGCCGCGTTCGCCGCGTCCGTCCCTTCGGCATCCTTGATGCGGTCGTACTGGCTCCAGGTGAAGACCTTGTCGCCAAATTCCTGCTCGGCCACTTCATAGCCCCAGTTCTTGAAGGCGCCTTCGGTGAACTTCATGATGTTGCCCTTGTGAACCAGCGTCACGCTCTTGCGTCCATGCTTCACGGCGTACTCGATGGCGGCGCGGACAAGGCGCTTCGATCCTTCGGAAGAGACGGGCTTGATGCCGATGCCGGAGGTCTCCGGGAAGCGGATCTTGGAGACGCCCATTTCGTTCTGAAGGAATTCGATAACCTTCTTCACCTGCTCGGAGCCTTCCTGGTACTCGATGCCGGCATAGATATCCTCCGTATTCTCGCGGAAAATAACCATGTCCACCAGCTCAGGATGCTTCACCGGCGACGGAACGCCGTCAAAGTAACGGACCGGACGCAGGCAGACGTACAGGTCGAGTTCCTGACGCAGCGCCACGTTCAGGGAACGGATGCCGCCGCCGATCGGCGTCGTCAGCGGGCCTTTGATGGCAACGATATACTCGCGGATCGCTTCAAGCGTATCGTTGGGGAGCCACTCGCCGTATGTATTGTAGGCTTTCTCTCCGGCAAAAACTTCGTACCAGGCAATCTGCTTCGCGCCGCCGTAAGCCTTGTCAACCGCTGCGTCCAGCACGCGCTTGGAAGCTCTCCAAATGTCGCGGCCGGTGCCGTCGCCTTCAATGAACGGAATGATCGGCCGGTCCGGAACCTGCAGCTTGCCGTTCTCGATCTGGATGGGTTGGCCTTCGGTGGGAAGCTCAAATTTCGTCAATTTCAACATGGGTCCGTATTCCTCCTCAAAAATGGGGGTCGCAGGCGGTAAAGCCTGACAGAATAAAGCCTGATTCAACCTCAATCCGCGCCTTCATCGGGCAGATCCGTACCGTTAAAGGACGGGACGGCCCGAAGGAATGCACGGGTCATTAAAGCTATTGCCGCTTAACGCTCGTCGACCGGCACGTATTTCTGCTCGATCAACCCGGTATACTCGGCGCGCGGACGGATGATTCGGTTGTCTTCGTACTGCTCCAGAATATGGGCGGTCCAGCCCGACACCCGGCTGATGGCGAAGATCGGCGTGAACAATTCCCGCTCGATGCCTAACTGAGTATACACGGAAGCGGAATAAAAATCGACATTCGGCTTGAGGCCCTTGCGGCTCGTAATCAGTTCTTCAATCCGGACCGACATGTCATACAGGGAGGTGTCGTTCTTCATGACGCCGAGCTCGTGCGACATCTTCATCAGATGCTTCGCCCGCGGATCGCCGTTCTTGTATACCCGGTGGCCGAAGCCCATAATCTTCTCCCGGCGCTCCAGCTTGCCCGAAATATAGGAATCGACGTTATCCGGGCTGCCGATCTCTTCCAGCATTCTCATCACCGCTTCATTGGCTCCGCCGTGCAGCGGTCCCTTCAGCGCTCCGATGGCGGAAGTCACGCCCGAATAAATATCCGACAGCGTCGCCACCGTCACCCGTCCGGCGAACGTCGACGCATTCAGCTCATGGTCGGCATGAAGCACCAGCGCGGCGTCCAGCGCTTTTACGGAGACTGCATCCGGTTCTCTTCCCCACAGCATATAGAGGAAATTCTCCGCAATCGAAGCTTCGCTCTTCGGAGCCACAGGCTCCAGACCCTGGCGGATGCGGGCCAGCGCAGCCACAATCGTCGGCAGCTGAGCCTGCAGCTTGACCGCCTTAATCTCATTGGCTTCACGGCTCATATCGTCGGCGGCCGAATCGTACAGCGCCAGCGCGGACACCGCCGAACGCAGGGCCGCCATCGTGTTGGCGTTCTTCGGGTACAGCTTCATCTGCTCCAGCAGCTCGGCGGGAAGCGGCGCGAATCTTCCGAGATCGCGGTTCAGCTTCTCCAGCTCGGCTGTGGACGGCAGCTTCCCGAACCAGAGCAGATAGGCCGTCTCTTCAAAGCCGGCATTCCGGGCGAGATCATCGATATCGTATCCGCGGTACGTAAGCACGCCGTCTACGATAGAGCTAATGGAAGAGGTCGTAGCTACGATGCCTTCCAGGCCTTTGGTAACTGTCATGATTAACATCTCTCCTTTGCCAACAGGGATTTAATGCAGCCTCATTCCCGTGAAAACCGTTACAAATTTGAGGTTTCCGAAATTCCGTTTCAGGAGGGAGCTCTTAACCTTTAATCATCATACCGGATATTGACGGTTATGTGAACAATGTGGGAGCTTCGCTTGGCATCAAATGATTTTATCGGCCGGATAGAAAAATCCATTCTTCGCCGCTGTTTCATGTAAGCGCTTGCTGGTTAGCATTTGCTCTCCGTAAGCATGTCTGACAGCCGCACTCCGGGAATAGATTGAGAGTAGACCGCTCTCTCCGGCGGAAGCGCGAAGAACCCCTGGAAGGAGAATTCCATGGAATCCCTAACCGTCAAAAGATTGCTGCGGGCCCTCTGGGTCCTTTTGGGCGGCTCGGCTCTGCTGGCCGCTCTGTATCTGCTGATGCCGCTCGTCTACCCGCTTCTGCTCGCCTGGCTACTCGCCTTTCTGATTCACCCGCTTGTACTGCGGCTGAAGGTCTGGCGCCTGCCGGGCTGGCTGGCCGTGTGTCTGGCGCTGATTCTGTATATCGGCAGCGCCGGACTTGTCATCACCGCACTGATAACCAAGCTGGTCAAGGAACTGATTGTGCTGGCACAGACGCTCAGTCTCCATACCGAAGAATGGCGCCGTCTGCTGCTCTCCTGGAGCGAGAGCCGGAGCATCCGGAACATTATCAGCCAGATCGAAGCGTTCTACCAGAGCAATCCCGGCTATCATGCGACCATCGACAGCAACATCAGCCGGACGACCGGCACGCTCGGCGCCCTGGCTACGCGCGTCGTCGGCGGCTTCTTCAACGCAATCCTGCAGTTGATCTCCTCGCTCCCTTCCTTCGGTACGGTGCTTGGGGTAGTCGTTCTTGCCGCTTTTTTTCTCGCAACCGGCTGGGAGCGGCACAACCGGATGCTGGCCGGGATCATCCCGGCCACCTGGCGGGATACGGCCGAAGGCATCTGGGCGGAGCTCCGCAAATCGCTGCTTGGCTACTTCACCGCCCAGCTCATTCTGCTGTCGATCACGGCAACCCTGGTCATTCTCGGTCTGGCGCTGCTCGGCGTCGATTCCGCCTTCGCGATCGGGCTGATGATCAGCGTTGTCGATCTGCTGCCCTACCTCGGCGTCGGCGCCGTCCTGATTCCCTGGGCCCTGCTCTCCTATATGTCGGGGCAGACCGGCCTTGCCGCAGGGCTGGCCGCTCTCTTCGCCGTCGTGCTGATTACGCGTCAGCTCCTGGAGCCCAAGGTGCTCGGAAGCAGCATCGGCGTCGATCCCTTGGCCATGCTGATCGTGATGTTCGCAGGGCTTCAGCTCTTCGGCGCGGTCGGCCTGCTCTTCGGCCCCGTTGCGCTCGTCGTGCTGGGGGCGCTGCACCGGGCGGGCGTCTTCCGCAGCCTGCGGAGCTACATCGCAACCGGGAGACCCCGTTAAGAATGCCAAAAGCCGCTAATTCCTGCCGGCGGGCGGGCAAAAGCGGCTTATCAGCTTCTATTTGCGGTAATACGTGAAGGTTCCGTTCTTCATCTTTCTCTGAATCCACTTCATCATCCAGAAGCGGTACACCGGCCGCGTCAGCGGGAACAGCAGCGTAAAGCCGATCAGATCCGTTACGAATCCGGGCAGAATCAGCATCATGCCGCCCATAAAAACGCACAGGCCGTCCAGCATGGTCCGGCCGGGCGGCTGGCCCGATTCCAGCAGCGCCTTGCTGTCCTGCAGCACTTTCTTGCCCTCAAAACGCATCATCACAAGTCCGATGACCGACGTGGCCAGCAGCAGCAGGAGCGCCTTGGAGACGCCGATGTGCTCCGACACGAGCAGAAAACCGAATAATTCCACAGCGGGCACAATAAAGATCGCGGCCCACAACCATTTTCCCCTGATAACCATTACGCTCTCCCTTCTACCGCAGCGCCTCGGTCAAAGCCGCGAACTGCTCCGGAAGCACCCGTTCCAGCCGGCAGGGCTTCCAGGTCCGGTCCACCCAGACATGCTCGGTCTTCCCGGTTACAAGCAGATCGCCGCTGCCGGCGGGAGCCTCCTCCCCGTCCAGGCCATCGCTCCGCCGGACTTCGTACTCAAAGGCCATGCGGAGCGGCGAGAACGCCGATACCCGCGTGTATACCCTAATCTGATCGTCATAACGGGCCGGACTTTTATATTGCAGCTCTGCCGCGGTCACAGGCAGCATTACGCCTTGCTCCTCAAGCATACGGTAAGCGAAGCCGAGCTCACGGAGCATCTCCGTTCGCGCCACCTCGAACCAGTTCAAATAATTGGAATGGTACACGACGCCCATGCCGTCGGTCTCCTGGTAGCGGACCCTGAGCGGGGTCCCGTGCCAGCTTCCGGGCAGCGCAACAGCGTTCTTTCTCATTTGGTCTTCCTCCTTGAGTCATACAATCCTTCATCATTACCCGGTTGACTCATTATACGCCCGTCTGCACCGGGGCGGCAAATTTCCGGCGTCGCGAGCTCCGCGCCACGATGAGCAGAAGCAGCGAACCGAGGGCTGCGCTCAGCATACAGGAGATGTTCATCGCCGCAACGCCGCCCTGATTCAGCAGATACCCGTTCAGCAGATTGCCCACGATTCCCGCCAGACCGGAGAAGACCATATTGAAGACGCTCTGTCCGGTAGCCTGCATGTCCGCCGCCGTGATTCGGGACACGTATTCCACCGCCGCAATATAGAAGAAGCCAAAAGAAAGCCCGTGAAGGAACTGGACTCCGATCATGACAGACGGATCGGGCAGGACAACCTGGATACCCCAGCGCAGCACATAGACCAGCGCCGCCAGAAGCATCGTCCGTTCAATGCCCCACCGGGCCATGACCTTGGAAGCGATCAGCATGGACGGCACGTTGGTGATCGAAGCTATCAGCAGCGCGATGCCCGCATGGGCAGTCGAGCCGCCCGCCGACTTGAAGGCCAGCACGAAGTAGGTACCGAAGGCCGTCATCGTCTGATTGACCAGGAAGCTGCCTCCCAGGAAGGCGAGGAACATCCGGTTGCCCATCAGCTCCCGGATGCCCCGCGAGAGCGACTGCGGCATCATATGGTTCTCCTCCGCTTCCCGCGGCAGGGTCAGCGCCACCGCTACGGCGGCTGCGGCCAGCAGCAGATAAGGCAGCCAGATGCTCGATACCGTGAAGGCCGATACATACCGTCCGCCGGCATAGCCTCCCACCGCCGCTCCAAAGCTCAGCATGAGCCGGATGCTGCCATAGGTCGATCCCGCCTGCCGGGCCGCCGCGATGGCGTAAGAGTCCGAGATCGGCGCCTGGGTAGAGGAAAAGACTGTCGATACCATATAGACCAGCGTGAGCACCAGATAGAGATCGGAGCGGTACAGTACAGCGAGCGCCGCCGGAACCGCAACACTGAGGATCAGCACAAGCCGGGTCTGGCGGTAGCGGTCGGAAATAATGCCCCAGACCGGCTGGAGCAGAATCGCCACCAGCGTCCCGAGCGCCATCAGCATACCGATCCGGCTGCTGTCCAGCCCGTTATGCGAGAGCAGAAGGGTCAGATACGGGCCGAACAGCCCGCCCGATAAGCCGAGAAACAGATAGAACAACCGAAGTTTAAGCATTTTGGTCCACATCGCGCCTTGCTTCCTCCCGCACCATCCAAATTGTCTAAATGCCCATTCCCCGCCCTTCGGCTGTGCATCTACTGTCATAACCACCGAACAGCCAGCTTTATCAAGGAGGAGAATACCTATGATTCAACGCAAGCGGTCCCACGCCAACCGCCGAATGCCCGCTTCAGGCCCGCCGGCAACTTCGACCCGAAGACCGTTGCCGGGCAGACACCGCCACCGGCCCTGTTCCATAACCGGGCGCCATTCGCCTTCCGGCAGAGAACGCCTGGGCTGGGCTTCCTCGAACTGGAGCGGGTATGCCCTCTCCGGCCGTAAGGGCCGCTTCCGCAGCATTTCAGCCGAGTGGCGCGTCCCGATAGTCCGACCGACGAGACAGCCTTCTTATTCCTCCGCCTGGATTGGAATCGACGGATTCCGGAATTCCAGCCTGATCCAGACGGGGACCGCCCATGAATTTGTGGACGGCAAAGCCCGCTATTATGCCTGGTGGGAGATTCTTCCGGCAGCGGAGACCCCGATTCCCTATCCTGTCTTACCCGGGGACCGGATGCGCGCTTCGATCCGCCGCCAGTCCTCCGGCTTATGGAGAATTGCGCTCTGCAACCTTACCCGCGGCTGGAGCTTCTGCACCGATCGTTCCTATAGCGGTCCCATGACATCGGCCGAATGGATTCTGGAGCCCCCCTTCGTCGACGGGGCGCCCACTCGCCTTGCCGCGCTGACTCCCGTCTGCTTCTTCCGCTGCCGGGTGAACGGCCGCAATCCCCGGCTGCGCCTGAGAGACGGCGGCATTCTCATTCAGAACGGCCGGGTCTATGCCGTCCCTACCGCCCCTTCGGCTCGCGGAGACGCCTTTGCAGTGCGCCGCCTTGGTCCGCCGCTCGGAAAGCTCCGTCTCGCAGCAAGGCTTATCCGCCGGAAGCCCTGCCGGCATCCTTCACCTCATACAAAAAGCAATGGCTAGAACGCCATTGCTTCTTGTTCGATGCTCTATTCATGCGTAACACTCCTGCGAGAGCCGGGTCTTCAGACCTAAGGCAGCAGGTGCTTAGTCGTTCGCGATTTGTTCAACTTTCACCAGGTTCGTGGAGCCCGAACGGCCCAGCGGAATACCGGCAGTGATTACGACAAGGTCGCCGCCCTTCACGAGGCCGGAAGCCTTGCCGCCCTTAACGGCTGTCTCCAGCAGTTCATCGGTCGAAGAAGCCTGCTCGCCGCGAACCGGGAACACGCCCCATACCAGCGCGAGCTGACGCATCGTGCGGTCTTCGGTCGTTACCGCGATGATCGGCGACTTCGGACGATACTTCGATACGACGCGAGCCGTGTGGCCGCTGACCGTCGAGGAAATGATCGCTTTGGCGTTCAGGTCCAGCGCGGAGATCGCGACGGATTGGCTGATCGCTTCCGTTACCGTCGTTTCCTGGGCAATCTGCTGCTTCAGGAAGATTTCACGGTAGTTCAGCGCGGATTCAGCCTTCTCGGCGATGCGGGACATCGTCAACACGGACTCAACCGGGTATTTCCCTGCGGCCGTTTCGCCGGACAGCATGATGCCGTCGGTGCCGTCGAAGATGGCGTTCGCCACGTCGCTCGCTTCGGCGCGGGTCGGACGCGGATTGCGCTGCATGGAATCCAGCATCTGGGTAGCCGTAATTACCGGCTTGCCGGCGATGTTGCACTTCTGAATCATCAGCTTCTGGGCCAGCGGCACATCTTCCGCCGGAATTTCTACGCCCAGGTCGCCGCGGGCAACCATCAGGCCGTCGGATACAGCCAGGATCTCGTCCAGGTTGTCCACACCCTGCTGGTTCTCAATCTTGGAAATAATCTGGATATGCTCCGCATTGTGCTTCTTGAGCAGATCGCGGATTTCCAGCACGTCGCTGGCTTTGCGAACGAAGGAAGCGGCAATAAAATCGATGTCCTGTTCGATCCCGAAAACAATGTCGTTGGTGTCCTTCTCCGTAATGCCCGGCAGGGAAATGGCAACTCCGGGCACGTTAACGCCCTTCTTGCTCTTAATCGTTCCGCCGTTGACGATACGGGTCTTGATTTCGGTGCCTTGAATGTCAACAACAGTCAGTCCGATCAGACCGTCGTCGATGAGGATGGTCGAACCTACCTGAACGTCGCTCGGCAGATCGGTGTAGGTCACGGAAATCCGGTTCTTGTCGCCCAGGATTTCTTCGGTCGTCAGGGTCAGGTACTCATCCTGAACCAGTTCGATCGGCTCTACTTCCAGCTTGCCTGTACGAATTTCGGGTCCTTTGGTGTCCAGAAGGATGGCTACAGTCTTGCCCAGTTCCTGGGAAGCCTGACGGATCGTCTTGATCCGGTTGCCGTGCTCTTCATAATCGCCGTGGGAGAAGTTCAGACGGGCCACGTTCATTCCGGCCAAAATCAATTTTTTGATGTTCTCCAACGATTCGCTTGCAGGACCGATCGTACATACAATTTTACTTTTCCGCATTAGGTTTTCCTCCGTTTTTTTGTTTCTCTCTGTGTGGCTGATCCAACCGTTAATATTGATACCCTATGAATTGGCAGGTTAACTGCGCCCTTATGAATATTACTGCAACCGCTAGACAAAATCAATGATTCCGGGGTGATTTCATGTAAAACTCATATGTAATTTGTGAAAAACAGTACACAGATACGAAAAGCAATTTGATAGATTGAGAGACCCTGATCGGCAAAAAGCGGCCTGCTCTCGCTGGGCGGGAGCAGGCCGCTATGGCTATTCCTCTATTCCGGACTCAAGGCGGCTTCTTCGGGAAGCGCCTCTTCTTCGCGGGCTTCGGCATATTCGCCGATCTTGCGAAATTTCAGGTAGCGGTCCTCCCGCAGCTCGTCGGCGTCCATGACGGACAGCTCCTGCAGATGACGGATAATTGCTTCCTTAATATGTCCGGCTGTCGCTTCATAATCGGCATGCGCTCCGCCCTTCGGCTCGGGCACGATCTCCTCGACGACTTCCATGGCCAGCAGATCGGCGGCCGTAATCTTCATCGCTTCCGCCGCCTTGTCGGCTTTGGTGGCGTCCTTCCACAGAATGGAAGCGGCTCCGTTCGGAGAAATGACGGAATAGATCGCATGCTCCAGCATCAGCACCCGGTTGCCGACGGCCATGGCCAACGCTCCGCCGCTTCCGCCTTCGCCGATGACAACGCAGATGACCGGAACCCGAAGCTTCGACATCTCCAGCAGATTCCGGGCGATGGCCTCGGACTGCCCCCGCTCCTCGGCCGTATTGCCGGGATAAGCGCCCTTGGTATCAATAAAAGTAATAATGGGGCGCCGGAACTTGTCCGCCTGCTGCATCAGCCGCAGCGCCTTGCGGAAGCCCTCGGGATGAGCGCTGCCGAAGAAGCGGGCAATATTGTCCTTGGTGTCCTTCCCGCGCTGCTGCCCGATTACCGTAACGGGCTGCCCGTCCAGCTTGGCAATGCCCCCGACTACGGCCAGATCGTCGCCGAAGAGCCGGTCGCCGTGCAGTTCCAGGAAATCGTCGAAGATGAGATTCATCAGATCAAGCGAGGTCGGCCGGCCGTGATGGCGGGCCAGGTGCATTTTCTGCGAAGGCGTAATATTGGCGTATATTTCATCTTCCAGCAGCCGGTAGCGTTCTTCCAGCCTGGCAATCTCTTCGCTGAAATCAATGCCCTTCTCTGCGCCGAACTGCTGCAGTTCCATGATCTTCTTGCGCATTTCCGCCAGAGGGGTCTCAAAAGGCAATTCGCCCGCCATTTCAGCAGCCCCCTTTCGTGTCATGCAGCTCCAGCAGCCTGGAGAGCTTGGACCGCATTTCCTTGCGGTGAACCACAAGATCCAATTGTCCGTGCTTTAAATTGAACTCCGCCGTCTGAAAGTCATCCGGCAGCTTCTGCCGGATCGTCTGCTCAATGACAATCCGTCCGGCAAAGCCGAATACCGCTCCCGGCTCGGCAATGATAATATCGCCCAGACTTGCAAAGCTGGCGGATACGCCGCCTGTAGTCGGGTCGGTAATGATCGACAAATAAAGGCCTCCGGACTCGCCGAACCGGGCGAGAGCGGCGCTCGTCTTCGCCATCTGCATGAGACTGAGAATGCTCTCCTGCATCCGGGCGCCGCCCGAGGTCGAGAAGATCAGCAGCGGCAGACGCTGCACGGTCGCTTCCTCGACGGCCCGGGTAATCTTCTCTCCGACGACCGAGCCCATGCTGCCCGAAAAGAATTCAAAATCCATAACGGCGATCATGACGGCATGTCCGTCAATGGTCCCTATGCCGGTGATGACCGCTTCTTCGCGGCCGGTCTTCAGCTTCTGCTGCTCCAGCTTCGAGGCGTAGCCCGGGAATTGCAGCGGATCGACCGAAGTCATGCCGGCGTCGAATTCCACGAAGCTGCCCTCATCCAGCGTGATGGCAATCCGCTCGGCGGCGTTCAGCCGCATGTGATAGCCGCAGGCCGGACATACTTTCAGGTGCTTCTCCAGTTCCTTGCTGTACTGGATAGAGCCGCACTTGGCGCATTTGCTCATCAATCCTTCGGGAACTTCCCGCTTCGGGCGTTCACCGGGTTCCGGCTCGCCGCTGCGCAGCGCGCGCTGGGATGGAATAGTCGCGTATTTCCGTTTTTTCTGAAATAAGTCTTTGAACACAACCGCACCTCTCAGCACATTATTGGCGTTATGCAGCCTGCCGTTCACTGCTCTCCCGTTCCCGACGTCGGCGGGCTACGGGTGCAGAATCAGGTTAAGCACTTCCTGGACTTCTTCCAATTCTCCGGAAGGAACGAGAATTTCAAATTGCTGCTTGGACATATTGACCGGGCGGCTCTGGACCAGAAATCCTTCTTCCGTCAGCTTACTCTTGATCATATCCGCCATCCTGGCGGTAGGCGCAATATAGATGACCGTCCACATGTCCCGACAAGTCCTCCCCTTCCTCAATCAGCCGTACCCGTACGTTGGAACCATGATAACACAGTTTACTTTTTTCCTGCAACAGAGTCCGGGCATAGGACAAAGGGCCGCGCCGCGTCCCCGGAAGGACGCAGAGCGGCTCTGCGGTGCGGAATAAAAGGCTTCGCGAACGCCCCGTTCAGGCATCGAAATATTGCCTTGCTCCCTCATGCCGGTGGGCAATCCGCGCCGATGCGGCCGCCGCGATGCTGGCGACCAGATCGTCGAGAAAGACATGAATGCCTCGGGTTTTGTCGTTGAGCATGCCGATAACGCCGGGTTTGTTCTTGTCGAGATAGCCGAAGCCGGTCAGGCCAATCATGCCGTATACGCCGGTGATGCCGAGCGCCAGCGTCTCGTCCGCCCCGTAGAGGGATTCGTCCGCCTCCATTACGGCCTGCAGCGGCTGGGGCAGCAGCTTCCGCTCGGCCAGCTCATCCAGGGCGATCCCCGTCATCAGCGTATATTGCACCTCTCTCTTGCCGAGGACGGCCCGGACGCTCGCCGCGCATTCCTCCTGCTTCAACTCCGGATAATAGACTGACTGAAGGGCATGGACAATCTCTGCAATCGATTCGATGGAGACGCCCCTGCGCTCCAGCATGTCCGCCGCGACTTGGTATGACATCCGCGTTCTCCCCTTTGCTGCGCCGGTTAAGTCCGGCCGTCTCCTACTCTATGCGCGCAAAAGGCAAAACGTTCTTATTTGATAACGACCGTTCCCTCCCCGAGCATCGCCTCGATGCCCCGGACCAGCTCCGGGACCGGCTCGACCCGGTAGCTGTCGCTGAGCGCGAGCAGCTTCTGTCGGCTCTCGTAGAAGAGCAGCGTCGGCACGCTGCCCGGATGGCGGCGCAGCAGCTCCTGCAGGCCCGGCAGGAGACCCTGCTCTTCGGCCTGCGGCGTGATCTTGATGAACGCGCGCAGCCCGGCGCCCGTTGGGGAGCCGTCCCCTGAGGCTCCGGCGGACGAAGCGCGGGCTGCGCCGCCCGTGCCCGTCCCCGGCGGACGCCCCGGGGACGCTGCGGACCGCGGAGCCGCGCCGGCTTGACGCGGCGCGGCCGTCAAGCCGCCGGCCTGCGCAGGCCCGGCGCCCCCCCGCGGCCGGGAAGCCGCAGCTTCCCGGCGCCGCAGCAGGGCGCGCACGGCGTCCAGCGTGAGCGGCGCGAGCTCTTCGGCCAGCAGCTTGAAGCCTTCGTCCTGCTGCTGGACCCTGGCGCGCAGCGCCAGCAGCGCGCCTTTCTGGGCGGCGCTGCGGCTGCGCTTCCACACTTCGGGGAAGAGCACGACCTCGCAGCGGTCAATCTGGTCCTCCCACTCGACAAAGGCCATCGCTTTGCCGGCCTTTGTCATAATCTCCTTGATGGACACGATTCTCCCCGCCGTCACGGCCATGCTCTCGTCAGGGGCCTCCTCCAGCTCCACCAGACGCTGCACGCCCGGCTCCTCCAGCAGCTCTTCGGCATCGTCCAGCGGATGGCCCGACAAATACAGGCCGAGCAGCTCCCGCTCCAGCTCCAGCTGCTGGGCGGCCGAGAACCGGGGAATGTCCGGATAGGAGATGTCCCAGTTCGGCGATTCGATCAGATCGTCGAAGAGCTGGATCTGCAGTTCATCCCGCTCCTTCCGCCATTTCACGGCGGCATCCACCGTCTCGTCCAGCATCGCCAGGAGCTGGGCCCGGTGGCCGGGCAGGCTGTCGAAGGCTCCGGCCTGAATCAGCGACTCGATGACCCGCTTGTTGCAGACGCGAAGGTCGACCCGGCGGCAGAAATCGAGCAGGCTGTCGAACCGCCGCTCCTTCCGGGCCTCCAGAATGCCTTCAACGGCCAGCGTGCCGACGTTCTTGATCGCCGCCAGCCCGAAGCGGATATGCCCGCTGCCGGATTCCCCGCCTCCGGCGCTCGACGGCGTGAAGGTCACCCCGCTGCCGTTGACGTCCGGCGGCAGGACAGAGATGCCCATTCTCCGGCAGTCCAGCACATATTCGGCCACCTTGCGGTGAACCCCCATGACAGCCGTCAGCATGGCGGCCATGAACGGCACCGGATGATGGGCCTTGAGATAGGCCGTCTGGAACGCCAGAACGCCGTAGGCGGCAGCATGGGCCCGGGGGAAGCCGTAGTCGGCGAAGCGGACAATCATATCATAGACGGCATTGGCGTCCGCCTCCCGGTAACCCTGCTTCAGACTGCCGGCGACAAAATGCCCGCGTTCGCGGTCCAGCGTCTCGCGCTTCTTCTTCGAGACGGCGCGGCGCAGAAGATCGGCTTCGCCCAGCGAGAAGCCCGCCATGCGGGAGGCGATCTGCATAATCTGTTCCTGATAGACGATAATCCCGTACGTATCGGCGAGAATCGGGATGAGATCGGGGTGGGGATACTCCACCTCCGCCAGCCCGTGTTTGCCCTGAATATATTTCGGGATGAACTCCATCGGTCCCGGACGGTACAGCGCCAGGACGGAGACGATATCCTCAAAGGCCGTCGGCCGCAGCTCCTTGAGCACTCTTCTCATGCCCGCCGACTCCAGCTGAAAGACGCCGGTTGTCTCGCCGCGTCCCAGCATCTCGTAGGTCGCCGGATCATCGTCGGCAATGCCGCGGAAGTCGGGGGCCGAGCCGGCAAGCTGCGCGATCCAGTCTGTGCAGCGCTCGATGATCGACAGGGTGCGCAGCCCGAGGAAGTCCATCTTCAGCAATCCGATCGCTTCCAGATGCTCCATGGAGTACTGCGTCAGCGCCGTTCCTTCATTGCCCTCCTGCAGCGGCACCGCGTCGGTCAGCGGACCGCGCGAGATTACAACGCCCGCCGCATGGGTCGAAGCGTGCCGGGGCATGCCCTCGACCTTCATCGCCATGTCCAGCAGCTCCCGGACCCGGGGGCTGCCCTCATAGAGCGCCTTGAGATCGGGGCTGCTCTCCAGCGCGCGCGCAATGCTGATCCCGAGCTGGCCGGGAATCAGCTTCGCCGCCTTGTCAACTTCGCCGTACGGCAAATTCAGCGCCCGTCCGACGTCGCGAACGGCGGCGCGGGCGGCCATGGTGCCGAAGGTGATGATCTGGGCGACATGCGATTCGCCGTATTTAGCGGCAACGTAGGCAATCACCTCATCGCGCCGCTCGTCGCTGAAGTCGATGTCGATATCGGGCATGGTTACCCGTTCGGGGTTCAGGAAGCGCTCGAACAGCAGATTGTACTTCAGCGGATCGACATCCGTAATCCGCAAGCAATACGCCGTCAGACTGCCCGCCGACGAGCCGCGCCCCGGTCCGGTCGCAATGCCTTGGCGGTGGCAGTAGGCAATGAAGTCCCAGACAATCAGAAAATAATCGCTGAAGCCCATGCTCTCGATGACGCCAAGCTCATACTCCAGCCTATCCTGCGCTTCCTGCCGGGAACTCGGCTCTTCCCAGCGCGCCGTGCCCGCGTACCGTTCCTCCAGCCCTGCCAGGCAGAGACGGCGAAGATAAGCCGGGGCGTCCAGCCCATCCGGAATCGGGTCGTACGCCGGGAGAATATGTCTGCCGAATTCCAGCTCCAGATTGCATTTCTCCGCGATGGCCGCCGTGTTGGCGATCGCCTCCGGCACATGCGGGAACAGCGCCGCCATCTCGGCGTCGTTCTTCAGATAGAGCTGGTCGGTGCCGATCTTCAGCCGGTCTTCGTCATCCACCGTCTTGCCGGTCCCGATGCAGATCAGCACATCCTGCATGGCGGCGTCTTCCCGGGACAGGTAGTGGACATCATTGGTGGCTGCAAGCCCGATGCCGAGTTCCCCGGCAAGCGCGATCAGCTTCGGATTGACCCGTTTCTGCTCCACCAGGCCGTGGTCCTGCAGCTCCAGATAGAAGTCTTCTCCGAAAATCTCCCGGTACCGCAGGGCGGCGCGCCGGGCCTCTTCCTCCCGGCCGTGCAGCAGATGCTGCGGCACCTCGCCGCCCAGACATGCGCTGAGGCAGACGAGCCCCTCTGCGTACGCCGCCAGCAGCTCCATATCAATGCGCGGTTTATAATGGTAGCCTTCGAGATGGCCGGCCGAAACCAGCTTCATGAGGTTCCGGTAACCCGTCTCCGACTTGGCGAGCAGAATGAGGTGATAAATCGGCTGATCCTTGCGGCTCCCCCGCTCCTTCCGGGAGCCCGCCGTCAAATAAACCTCGCAGCCGATGATCGGCTTGATGCCGTGTTCGCGGCATGCTTTATAGAAGGGAATGGCCCCGTACATGACGCCGTGATCGGTCAGCGCCAGCGAGGTCATGCCGTAATCGGCGGCGCGGCGCGCGAGTTCCGAGATGCGCGCGGCCCCGTCCAGTAAACTGTATTCGCTGTGCACATGCAGATGCACGAAAGGGGTCATGCTCCCACTTCCTTCCGGCCTTCGCCTGACTTGAATTCCTTCCCTACATTTTATCATATTGCCGGGGGAGCCGCCCATACAATGGGAAGAGAGCGGGGACAGGCCGCAAGCGGCTGCTGGCGGCAGCCCCGCTTCCGGCGAAAGGAGGATTCGGATGGGCACTTTTCTGAGCAAGGCCATCCTTGATTTTTTCATTGCCTTCGGCATTGTGCTGGGCGGGGCCATGCTTGGGGGCATAGGCGCGGTCTTCTCGCTGCAGCCGCCGACGGTCACCATGCTTGACGTGGCGGACCGCATCAAGATCTGGGCGCTTGCTGCTGCCGTCGGGGGGACGATTGACCCGATGCGGGTAATCGAGAGCAACATGCTGGGGGGGAACCTCTCGCCGGCCATCAAGCAGATCCTGTACCTGGTGTTCGCGTTCCTTGGAGCGCATATGGGCAGCGAGCTGGTCAAATGGGTTGCAGGCAGGGGGTAGACCATGCGGATTCCTCCTTTCGGCCGGTTCCGCCGGTTCTCGCAGCTGGCCGCTTCCTGTGTGCTCGGCATGGTGCTCGGCAGCGTATTCTATAATTCCGTCTTTCACGCCGGGTACAATGCGCTCTGGCTCGACAATCAGGACCTGCGGGTCCGGCTCTCCCAATACGAGAAAGACATCGTTACGCTGAAGAAATACAAGAACAGCAGCTCCGTCATCAAGGAGATCAAAATCCGCGCCGAAGACGCCTCCGCGCGCGGCGAGACATCCGTCCCGGATGCGGTTACCGTCAAGGATATCGTCAACCGGCTGGGGGCCGATCTCGCCCCGATGCGGGGACGGAGCGTGTTCGATATCGACACCGACGCCAAGATGGCCCGCCTGCTGCTCGGCGGCAAGGTCTATATCGTCCGGGACAAGGAGTATGCTGTCACAATCCGGACGATGCTTGTCATGGAAGGCGTGCTGCAGATTTGGGTGGAGATCGGGCCGGCGCGCCGCCCGTAGCGGCCTCCGGGACGGCTATCCGTCCAAGAAGATCCAGCCTTGGACTCCAAAGAAAGTTCAGCCGTCAACAAGAGACCTTCAACAGAAAGAAACATCCGTCTGAAATAAACATCCATTGCCAAGAAGCCGCCGGGACGCTAGCCCCGGCGGCTTCTGCTTCTGTTGCTATGAAGAGGCCTGCTTCGGCCTGCACGGCCCCGTCTTCAGCGCCGCACCAGCATCCGCACCAGCGGCACCTGGAGGATCTGCTTCTTGATCCGCTTGCGGCCGAATTCCCGCTTCACTTGGCCGTATACCCCCGGGCAGTGGTCCCGGGTCCAGCGGAACATGTAGCTGTAATCCTCCGAAGTCTTCGCGGAATTTCTAAGATAGTAGACGATCGTATCATAGGAAGTGTTCTCGAACCAGGGGGTCAGCTCTTGGTTCCGGTAGCCGTAGCGATCCAGGGCAAGCTGGCGGATGCTCCGCTTCTCTTCCAGATTGCGCACCAGGAAGTCGCGGCTGAGGCTGAAGGTGATATTGCTGCCGTGAATCCGGTAGACTCCGGCGACGCAGTCGATGAATCCGGCGTCTCCAACCAGCAGCGAGCGGAGATAAATGGACGAGTCATTCACCATGTTCATCTGCGAGATGTTCATGTCGATCAGGGCCTGACGCCGGAAGACCGTCGTCAGCGTCGAGGCGGGCTTGCCGTAGCCCGGCCGCTCGAAGTTCAGGAAGAAATCCCGCCGCCCGGTAACCTCCGCCAGTCCCAGCTCCTGCAAATCCAGCCGCCGCTCCGCGGTGTACTCCAGAAAGACATTGGCGGCGACGAACGACAGATCCGGGTGTTCCCGGTGAAAAGCGACCGCCCGGCTGAAATACCCCGGGTCGATCAGATAATCGTCATCGTCCAGGAACAGGACGAATTCTCCGTCGCCGTGCGCCTCGAAGGCGGCCAGCCGGTTGACGCCGGGGCCCCGGTTGGCCTCGTTGCGCATATAGAATACCCGTTCATCGCCGCCGGATAGCCCGCGCATGAGCGTGTCCGTTCCATCCGTGGAGGCGTCGTCGATAACGGTCACTTCCTTGTTCGGATAATCCTGCGCCAGAATGCTCTCAACCGCCTGCTTCAGAAAGTCCCGGCGGTTGTAAGTCGTAATGATGACGCTGACTTTGGGCGCTGCCTCCTCTCCGGCGGCCTGCGAACCGGCGGATTCCCGGAAGGCAGAGCCGCCGGTGCGAAGCTTGGCCAGAACCCCGGCCAGACGCTCCGCCTCGGGCGTACCGTCCAGTTCCGGCCGGCTCCGCAGATACAGGGCCAGCGCACCGGGCGCATCCCTGCCGTCCGCCTGCCGAATCGCCAGCCGGGCAAGCGTATCCAGCGATTCCCGGAATTCCGTCTCTTCCCTGTCCGCAAGAGCGCGGATTTCTCCGCTCAGCGCCCCGCTCTGCAGCCGTCCCCCGCCTGCGGACAGTTCATCCGCCAGGGCATCCATCAGCCGCCTTTCGGCTCCGGCGGCCCCTTGTTCCTGCTGTATCATATGCGCATCCCTCCATGTACAGGTAATAAATCTTGGGTTGGCTCAGTGGCGGACAGCAGCGGCTTAGCGGCAGCCGAGCTCCGATGCCGCGCCGCCTCAGGACGCATCGGCCGAAGGCTTGCCCGGCATCAGCTTCGCTCTCAGCTTCAGCCCGATCCCGCGGAACATGCCGAGGCTGTAGCGGAAGACCTCCCGCTCCAAGAGCGATGCGACCCCGGCGTACACGGGCAGCACCACACAGCCGAGAAGCACGGCTCCGGCGATAATCGAGAGATAGGAATCGAAGGCAAAGTCAATGCGGTCGGCGGCGAAGACCATGGCCCCGAACAGCGCGATATTGACCAGCCAGCGGCGGAAGGTAATCCAGGGGCTGCGATCCAGCAGACGCCGGTTGGCATAGATGACGATGTCCGCCGAACGGTAGACGAGGGCCAGAATCGTGCCGAGCAGCACGCCATAGATGCCCATGAAATGCACGAGAACGAGCGAAGCGCCCAGGTTGATGCCGGACTCCAGCAGGGAGCGGCTCAGGGTGTTTTTGAAATGACCCGCAATGTTGATGACATTGTTCGCCGAAGACCGGGCGTTGACCAGCAGCTTCTGGGCCACAAAAAGGACCGGCAGCCAGTACAACACATATTGCGTATCGTTGACGCCCGCCGTATACAGCGTGATGAACGGAAGCATAACCACGTACGTGACCGTCAGCACCGAGAAGACGAAGGACATAAAATACAGCTCATACGCATCATACAGCTTCAGGAACCGGCTTCGCTCCTCATGGAAGCTCTGTCCCAGGGCGAATTTGACGCTTCCGTTCACCGTGTTCACGATGTTGTCCACAATGTTGAAGACCATATTGTACATGACATAGACGCTGACTACCTTCAGATTGGTGAAGAACGTCAGAATCAGCACATCCGTATTGCGGAAAATCATGTAGGAGAGCTCATGCAGCAGCACGAAATTCTTCTGGCCGATGGATGCCAGATCGGGCGTGCGGTCGAACTCCATCCAGCCGTAATGGCGCTTCTTGTAGAGATGGAAGACCACCATCTGCAGCAGCGTGACCGCGAAGAATACGGCCTGTACCAGCACTATATCCGCCGTCTGCATCAGGAGAACAATCCGCAGCAGACTGTTCAGAATGTTGCCCACCGTAACGACCGAGGTATCGATATAGCTCTTGCCCTCAGCCATGAGATAGATCCGGAATTTGCCCTGATAGTAATAGTTGATGGCGCCGCCCAGGCCGTTGAAGAGGACGATGCCCATGACTTGCCAGGCGGCAAAACCGGACTCCACGGCAAGCGGATAGACCAGAGCGATGCCGATAACGGCCAGCATGTAATAGAATCCCGTCTTGCGGTAATAAAGGGCGGTTGCCGACAGAATGCCGTTGATCGAGGAACGGTCTCCCTGGGCAATCGGCTTGTAGAGGGCCTGCAGCGACGCGGAACCGACTCCCGCCTCAAGCAGGGAGAGATAGGCGATGATCTGGATCACCGAGGAGACGAGCCCGTTCGCCTCCGATCCGTAATTGACCATCAGCAGACGAGGAATGAAGAAGCTGAGTACGATGGTGATAAGCTGGCTGCCGAGGCCGAGCGCGAGATTGAGAAGGCTCCGTCTAGTTCTCATGGTTCCTCCCTGCCAGAACCCGGCGGCCCGCGTTCTCCGCAGATTCCTCTTCTCCCGGACTGCGCCCGAGATAATGATCCAGCCGTTCAAAATGATATTCGGCCCGCCGCGCCAGTCCCGACACATTCAGCCGTCCGGTCTCCGCGCTGCGCACGACGTCCGTCGGAACCATATCCTCCAGATGTCTCAGATCGCCGTAGCCGCCGCTGAAGCGGGCATCATCCATCACATGCAGCGTCTTGTCGCTGTAGGCGACAGGATAGACCGGCTTGCCGAAGCGCCATCCGAGAATCATGGCATGGAACCGGGTGGCGACGATCAAATCCGCTCCGGCCAGGCAGGCGATAGCCTCGTCGAGATTCGTCCGGTACTTGAAGCAGGACACCCGGTCGGCATACCCGACGGGAATTCGGGCGCTGATCGCTTCCGCAGCCTCTTCGTCGCCTTCATGCTCGCAGAACGACATCAGAACAACGCGGTATCCCGCTTCGATCAGAGCAACGGAGAGATCGCGAAATTTGTCGTAGTAGCGTTCGTCAAGCGATTTCAGACTCTCCCGGTCGGAGGGACGGATTACGGACAGGACCGCTGTCCTGCCGGCTGAGGAAGAAAGTTCCGGCCGGGACGGAACGGTCTGAACGGGATAGCCGAAGATGATATCCGGCGCCACCCGCACGTTCCCGAGATCGCGGAACAGCTCGAAGGAGTGCCGGTCTCTGAAGCAGATATCCGTGCAGCCGGCGAACCCTTCGCGGTGCCGCTCCAGAAAGGCCGGGTCTTTCCAGGGGCCGAAGTTCGCTCCCAGTATGAAGTACGGCTTCCGCCGGCCGTAGACCTCCCTTTTCCATTCCAGATGCTCTTCCCATCCCGGCGTCTCCATGAACACCGATCCGCCAATCTGCACAACGCCGTCGCAGCGGAGAGCCAGCCACTTGATATACAGCTTCTCCACTTCAAGGCTTCGGAAGCGCTTGAGCACCTTCTTGATGGCGCGCAGCCAAATGGCTTCCACCGATCGCACGCTGAGATTGGCCTGGTTCCGGAAACATTCTTTGTACGCCTTCTCGGCAGGAAGAACGAACCTCGTCTCCGGATATCGTTCGCAGAGCATCTTGATGAACAGATCATCGCCCAGGTTCAGCTTGGCATAAGCGTGGATCATCATTTTCCTCAAAATTGCATCCTTCCTTTCTCTGAGCGTTATCTCCCGGAAAAGAAAAAAACGGGGTCTTTTCAGAAAACCCCTTTACTTAATTGCAATTTTAAAGAAACGATTTTTCAATAGCAATGAAAATGGATCAAATGTAAACTAAGGAACCACATATATAACGCAAAAGTACCATTCCGTTTCCAGGGCGGCTTCTGGCTTCAACCGTGATCCAGGGACTGAAGCAGCATAACGGCTTTACACACCAGATTGTCGAGATGCAGCACCTCGATCTCCAGCTTGCAGGTGCGCCGGCTGCTCTCCAGAAGCCGCGGACGGATCAGAATCGGATCCTCGATCTGGACCGGACGAACGAAGTATGTCGAGAGACTGTCGAGCACATAGTCGCCTCCCGTTCTGTCCTTGGCCGCCCGAAAAGCGGCTTGGGTCATCAGTGTGGACAGTACTCCCTCCGAAATCGTCCCGAGGTCGGTCGCCATCTGCGGAGTAATCAGGCCGTGAAAAAACAAGCGTCCCTCTTCGTCCCGGTCCTCCGCAAATCCGTTCCAGATGAGATGGTCGAATGTCTCCCCAAGCTGCGGCTGCCCTTGGGCATCCCGGAGGCTCTGCATCACTTCCCGGCGCGTGACGACGCCGACCAGCTTGCGGCTGCGGTCTACAATCGGGAGAAAGTCGATGCCTTCCCACATCATGATCTGGGCGGCCGAAGCCAGCGAGGTAGAAAGTCCGGCCGTCACCGGCCCGCGGACCATCGCCTTCTCGATCGAAGCCGAGTCCTCCAGCTCCTCCACATCCCGGCGGCCGACGATTCCGATAACCCGGTTCCATTCGTCCGTCACCGCGAACCGGGTGTCTCCGCTCTCCCGGGAGAGGCGCCGGACCTCCGCGGCCGTGCTGGTGATCTTCAGCAGCTCAGGGCGCGGCTTGCGGCCCATGATATCCTCGACCAGCATGATCTTCTTCTTGATCAGCCGGTCGAAGATCGCCCGGTTGATCATCGAGGCGACGGTGAAGGTATCGTGCCGGGAAGAAATGACAGGAAGCGACAGCTCGTCCGCGAATGCCTTGACCTCCCGGCTTGTGCCGAACCCGCCCGTTACCAGGACTCCGGCCCCCTGTTCCAGGGCCATTGAGTGCACATCGTCCCGGTTGCCGACGATCAGCAGGCTGTCCGCGTCGATATAACGGATCATGGCGTCCACCTTCATCGCACCGATTACATATTTGTGCAAGTGCTTGTCCAGGCCGGCCGCTCCTCCCAGCACATGGCCTTCCACAATCTCCACAACATCGGCGAACGTAAGCTGTTCTGAAATGTTGCGGGGTTTCTTCTCGATCCGAACGGTGCCGATTCGCTCCTTGGTAATTACGATTCCCAAATTCTCCGCTTCCTTGACGGCCCGGTACGCCGTCCCTTCACTCACGTTCAGCTCCCGGGCAAGCTTGCGGACGGAGATCTTCGTGCCGACCTTCAGCGTCTCGATATGCTGAAGCAGCTGTTCGTGCTTGGTAACGGCATCGCCTTGTCCCTCCATCTGTTACACCTCCACTATCCGATCTGTACTACTCTGTATTCATTATACACAGGTGCAGACGCCCGATACAAGCGCAGACGGTCTCCTTCAGCTGCCGTCCGGCCGCGCTTCATCGGAAATAGAAACGACCCGCAGACCCGGCCCCTAAAGGGTGCCGATCTGCGGGTCGTATGATGTGTCGGCGGCAGGTCTACAGCTTGCCCGCCACGCTTCTCTCTCTCCGCCAATCGTCCTCCCAGCGCGAGAGCTTCGCGCGGCGGACGGCTTCCAGGCGCTTCGCCCGTTCGGCATCGACACCGATCAGAAAGTGCAGATGGGCGGCAATAACCATCAGGGCGAATACCGCCCAGGCGATACCGAAGGCAAAGACGGGGCCGGACTGCCGGACCGACAGCTGGGGGATGGCAAAGAGCAGCATTCCAAGGGCAACGGTCAGGCTGAGCGCGTGTTTGATTTTGCTGCGTTTCTTCATTGTACTTAAGCATCTCCTTCATATCGGAAGTCTATGCTCTAGTCTATGAGAGCGTGCAGCGTAATATGAGACAAGTCTTACGCCTGTTCCGGTCCGTACAGATGCTGCAGGCTCTCTGCAATAATCTTGTTCACGTCCTCGATGACACCGCTCAGGCGGCGCTCGGCTTCAAAAAGACGGCGGATGCCCAGATTGAGGTTCAGCACCTCGAACAGCTTCTCCATCTTCTCCATTTCTTCCGGTGCCGGCATATCGCCTTCCATCATCCGCTGCTGAAGCTCCAGCTGGCTGGTGCGGAAGTTGTCCAGCATCTCCCGGCTCGCGGGATCCGCTTCTACCAGCTTCATCGCCGCCATGATGTCGGCCACCTCTGTGCTCTCCTTGATGGCTTGCGCCAGTTCATGCGCTTTGTCGTAAATATTCATTGCTTCGTTCCTCCGTTTCTCTATGGAGGCCGCCAAGGCCAATCACCAAGGGGCAAACGACTCCATATGATGAATGATATGAACCCCCTGACAGCAGGCAACCGGCATCATGCTGCTCACCGGAAGGAGATTCAAGATGTCAAAGCTCAAAATCCCGGTTCACACCGTACACTCCGGCATTCTTCAGGAGAACGCCATCATGCTGGGCGACAAGTACGTCCGAAAGCTCCGGATTCCGGTTCACGGTCCGCTTCAGCTCGCCTTCGGTTCATTCCGTCAGGATGTCACCGTCATACCGGTTCCAAAGTCCGATAATCTGCGCGTCAGCGAGGGATTGGCCCGCCGGGCCGGCTGGGATTCCCGAAACCTGCTGAATGTGTCCTATGTTCCCGGCACCCGCACGATCCGGCTCGGACCGCTGATCGGCGTTCTGGTCAGCCGGGAGTATCCCGACCATCCGGATCGCCTGTTCGGTCCGATCACTCTCTTCTGCCGCGAACTGACGAACGCCTGTCACGCCCAGGGCGCTTTCGTCTGCTTCTTCACGCCCGAAGCGCTCGAGACGGCCGGCTCCGGCATCGTCGGCTGGATCTACGACGGAGGCTGGAAGCGCCGCAAGCTTCCCGTGCCCGACGTCATCAATAACCGCGTCACCTCGCGCAAAGCAGAGAATAAGCCTAGCGTACAGCAATTTCTTGCCGAAGTAAAATCCCGGTACGGCACCCACTTCTTCAATGAAAAGTTCCTCGACAAAACCGAAGTGTTCGAGGCGCTGAGACAGGAACCCGCGCTGCAGCGCTACCTTCCCGAGTCGCATGCCCTCAGCGGCTTCCCGCTCATCAAACGGATGTGCGCCCACTATCCGGTCGTCTTTCTGAAGCCGGTGCGCGGCAGCCTCGGCAAGGGCATTCTGCGGATCTCCCGCGAGGAGGGCGGCAGCTACCGTCTCCAGACCACCACGACGCTCGGGACCCGCACCATCAGCTATCCCAGTCTCGCCAAGCTCTTCCGGGCGGTCGCCCCCAAGATGCGCACCACACGGTACCAGATCCAGCAGGGATTGTCCCTGATCGAAGTCGGCAGGCGGCCGGTCGATTTCCGGGCGCTGGTGCAGAAGAACGGAACGGGCAAATGGGGCGTGACTTCCATCGTCGCCAGGACCGCAGGCAATAACCATTTTGTCTCCAACCTGGCCCGGGGGGGCAGTCTCAGTACGGTAAAAGAAGCGGTAAGCAAGAGCAATCTCCCGGCAGGGACGCGGGACAACGCCACTCTCCAGCTTACGAAGGCATCGCTCGCCATCGCCCGCGGCATCGAGACTTATATTCCCGCCCATTTCGGGGAGCTCGGCATTGACCTCGCCATGGACCAATCCGGCCGGGTCTGGCTGCTGGAAGTGAATTCGAAGCCGTCCAAGAACGACAACACGCCGCTCAACGCCGATCAGAAGATCCGTCCCTCCGTCAAGCAAATGATCCAATACTGCCGCTATCTGGCCAATTTATAGGTGGCGTCATGAGCGATACGATGATCGGAAGGCTTGGCGTCCTCACCGGACGCGGCCAGGGACCCGCACCCGTCACCGAGCCCGAGTTCGTCTCCCGGCTCAGCCAGCTTGCCCCCCGGTTCGGCCTTGAGCTGATCCTCTTCCCGCCGGAGGGCGTAGCCTCCGACGGTTCCATCCCGCACGGCTACGTCCGGACGCCGTCGGGCTGGAAGGAATGCGCCTCTCCGGCTCCCGGCGTGCTCTACAACCGCTTCTTCCCCGCCGACGCCAGGGAGCGCCGCGCCGCAGGCGCCGCGCTGAACGCCCTGCGGGGAGCCGTTCCCCTGTCCCGCGGCCTCCCGGACAAGTGGCGCGTCCACCGGCATCTCGCCGCATCGCCGGCGGCGGGACTGCTCCCGGAGACGCACCTCTACAGCGGGCGCGGCTTCGCGCTGATGCTGGCCGAGCGCGAGGGCGGCGTCTTCCTGAAGCCGGCGGCCGGCTCCCAGGGCCGGGGCGTGCTCCGCGCCGTCCGGCTCCCGGGCGGCGGGCTCCGCCTCGCCGGCCGGGACGCCGGCAACCGCTCCTTCGTCCGCGATTATGCGGACGAAGCGGAAGGCGGAGATACGGTCCGCCGGTTCACCGCCGGCAGACCGTATCTCCTGCAGCCCTGCCTGCCGCTGTGCGACTCGGCGGGAAGGCCGTTCGATCTGCGCGTGCTGGCGCAGAAGGACGGCCGGGCCCGCTGGACGATCAGCGGCATGGCGGTCCGGCTGGGCCGGCCCGGCACGGCGGCCTCGAACCTGCACGGCGGCGGAACCGCCGTGCCGCCGGAGCCTTTCCTCGCGGCCGAGTTCGGGCCCGGGGCGGCCGCCGCCGTCCTGCGCGATGTCCGCGAAGCGGCGGCCGGACTGCCGCCGCTGCTGGAAGCCGGATTCGGCAGGCTGGGCGAGCTTGGCCTGGACTTTGGCATCGATCCGGGCGGCCGCATTTGGCTGCTCGAAGCCAATTCCAAGCCGGGGCGGACGGTCTTCCGGCTGACGGGCGACACCGAAGCCGAACGCCGGGCGGCCGAGAATCCGCTGCGGTACGCGCGCTGCCTGCTGCAATCCAGGCGGCCGGCGGCTTTTCCTAGACAATGATCCTAAGGAGGATTCATAAATGGGTCTTACATTTGGCAACATCCATTTCACCAAGAAGCCTGAACGGGTCGTCTACATCTCGGGCTCGCTGATGAAGAGTCTGAAGCTGTCCGGCAAACGCAGCATCCGGGTCCGGCTCGGCAAGGATACCATCCCGGCGGTGATCAAGCCGATCAAACGCGCCGGGAAGCATCTGTTCCTCGCCTCCGGCGTCCAGCATGCCATCAAGGTGCCCAAGACCGGGGGCGTCTACCTGCGCAACCTGCAGAACGATGAGGTTCAGCTCGGGCCGCTGGTCGGAATTCTCTCCGACGGTCCGCTCTCTTCCGCCAACCCGTTCGGCTCGCGCACCGGGTTCATCAAGCAGCTTCTGCGGGAAGGCGGGCGCATGTGCTACATCTTCGCCTTCACCCCGCGCGACATCGACTGGCAGCAGGAACGGGTGAACGGGTATTTCCTGAATGCCGCCGGACGGTTCGAGCGCAAGCTCGTTCCCCTGCCCGATGTCGTCTATAACCGGCTTCCGAGCAGGCGGGCCGAGACGTCCCAGGCGATCAGCCAGCTCCGCGAACGGTTCATCCGCAGGAGAATCCCGTTCTTCAACTGGAGCTTCTTCAATAAATCCGACATCTACCGGCTGATGGAGAATGATCCCGCCGCCGTCCGCTATGTGCCGGAGACCCACAGCAATCCTGCTCCCGAGCTCATCAGGGAGATGCTGGAGCGGCACCATTTTGTCTACTACAAGCCGTCGGCCGGGAGCCTGGGCATGGGCATCTACCGGCTGACCTATCTGCCCAAGCGGGGCTACTTCGCCCGCTACCGCCGGGGCGGCAAGAATGTGCTGCTGCGCTTCGGCAGCTTCGAGAGCCTCATGCGGATGCTGGAGTCCCGCCACGGACGCAGCCTGCAGAATTATGTGGTACAGCAGGGCATCCGTCTGATCGAAATCGACGGCTGCCCGATCGACTTCCGTTTCCATATGCACAAGAACGGGAACAACCAGTGGGTCGTTGTCGGCATCGGCGCGAAGAAAGCCGGGCGGGGCAGCGTGACGACGCATCTGAAGAACGGGGGCTCGCTGATGACGCCGCAGCAGGCGCTTGGCCGGGTCTTCGGCGCCCGGGCCGACGAGGTGCTCCAGCAGGCCAAGGCGACCGCGATCCGTCTGGCGGAAGCGCTGGAAGCCCAGCACCGCCATCTGATCGGGGAAATCGGGTTCGATCTCGGCATCGATCAGGAAGAGAACATCTGGATGTTCGAAGCGAACGCCAAGCCCGGGCGCTCCATCTTCCGCCACCCCTCCCTGCGCGCTGAAGGCAAAGCTTCCGTTGAGCATATCCTGGAACACTGCCTGTACCTCAGCAAGTTCCGCAGGAGGGATGATCTGTGATCCATTCGACTTCAGCCGAGGGACGGCCGGTTGTCGCCATTCTGACGACAAGCCATCCGGTGAAGCAGTTCCGGGGCAACCGGCGCAATTTCAGGGATCTGATCCGGGCGGGAGGCGAGCTCGGCTGCCTCGTGTATGTGGTAACCGTCCGCGATCTGCGGCTGGAGGAGACGGACATCATCGGCTATGTGCCGGGCCCGGGGCGCCGGAACTGGAATACCGAGATTATGCCGCTGCCGCAGGTCGTCTATAACCGGATTCCAAGCCGGGAACAGGAGAGCAAGCCGGCGGTGCTCCGCAAAATCGGCGAGCTGCTGGAGCATCCCTCCATCCGTCTGTTCAATCCGCGTTTCTTCAATAAATGGGATCTGTTCGAGTGGCTGAAGGGCTCCCGGGCGACCGCCCGGCATGTCCCCGAGACCCGCAAGCTCCGGAGCGCAGCTACGCTGAAGGCTCTGCTGAAGAATCATTCCTCCCTCTATCTCAAGCCTGAAGCGGGCAAAGCCGGAAAAGGGATCATGCGGCTGAAATATGTTCCCGACCACCCTCTGCCCTACCGGCTTCAGGTACAGTCCGGGCAGCGGCATCTAACGTACAAGGCCGCATCGATGGAGCGGCTCTGGAACCGGATCAGCCGGGAGAGAGGCCAGGAACGCTATATTGTCCAGCAGGCGATTGACCTCTCCTCCTACCGGGGCCGTCCGTTCGATCTGCGCGTGCTTGTGCAGAAGAACGGACGCGGGGTCTGGGGCGTGACCGGCATCGGCGCCCGGCTGGCTGGCGCGCGCAGCATTACTACCCATGTGCCGCGCGGAGGCAGCATCGAGGAGCCCGGGAAGCTGCTGGACAACGTCTTCGGAGCCGAGAAGAGCGCCGCCATCCTCCGAAGCGTGCCTGCGGCCGCGCTGCTCATTGCCCGGCAGATCGAGCGGGCCAGCGCTTCCGCACTGGGTGAAATGTCGATGGACCTGGGCGTGGACCGGGAAGGGGGCCTCTGGTTCTTTGAAGCCAATTCCCGGCCCATGAAATTCGACGAACCGCCGATCCGCAGGCTCTCGCTGGAACGGATCATCCAGTATTCCCGCCATCTGGCCGGCCATCCTATAGAAGCAAGAAGGTGAATTGCGATGCCGCAACCTGTATTGGGCATTCTGACCCTCTATTTGAACCAAGCCAGACAACTTGAGGAGAAACCCGTCTACCGCAAAATGATTGCCGAGGGACGCAGACTGGGGCTCGACGTCTATGTCTTCACGCCGATGGATGTAAACCCCGGCGGCGACAAGATTCATGCCCTGACCGTAGACCCGGCCACGGGCCAGTGGACCCGGCGGTGGCGGGCTTTTCCCGATATGATCTACGACCGCTGCCGCATCCAGCGCTCCGAGCGCTTCCAGCAGCTGCTAAGATTCCGCTCCCGCTACGGTCATCTCACCTTCCTGAATCGTCCTCTGCGGAACAAGTGGACCATTCATCAGACGTTCTGGAACAAGAGCCGTTTCCGGCCGCATCTGCCGGAGACGGTGCTGTACCATTCCTCCGCAGACCTGAAGCGTATGCTCGGAAAGGCGCGGGTGCTCTATCTCAAGCCGATCAACGGGACGGGGGGACGGGGCATTCTGCGCATCGAGCGCCTCTCCGGAGGAGGGCAGTACGACATCCAAGGACGCCGGCAGAACCGGCGGATGATTCCCCCGCGGAAGGTTACCCTGTCCCGGCTGGAATCGGTAGTCCGGCAATGGTGTCTCGGCGGGCGCTTTCTGATTCAGGAGGGCATTCCGCTGCGCCTTCCGAACGGACGCGTCCATGATTACCGGATGCTCGTGCAGAAGAACAGCCAGGGCGCCTGGGAGCTGACCGGCATGGCCGGGCGGGTCGGGCCGGCGGGCAGCGTCACTTCCAATCTGCACGGCGGGGGGCGCGCAGTCCGCGCTTCCCGGCTGCTGCGCGAGTGGCTAGGCAGCACGGAAGCGGCCGAACGGACGATGAAGACGGCGGAACGGCTCGGCCTGGACGCGGCCGCTTATCTGGAGGGGACCTTCGGGGCGCTCTGCGAACTGGCGCTGGATCTGGCCATCGACCGCAGCGGCAACATCTATATTCTGGAGGTCAATCCGAAGCCGGCACGGGAAGTATTCGCCCGCTCGGGCGACAGCGGGACCTACCGCAAGGCGCTGGTCCGCCCGCTTGAATACGCCTTGTGGCTGCACAAGAACCGAACGGGAGCCGCAGCGCCCAAGAGCGCGGAAGAATAGCATCTTCTTCTGATTGATGACCGCCTTCCCGGGGAGCCCCGGAAGGGCGGTTCAGCCTGCGCAGGAATAGAATACCGCCCGGCTGCGCACCTTAGCCATTCGGAGGTGGGAATATGGGCAATGCTTCACAGACCGGCAGACGGCCTGACCCTGAAGAAGGGACAGGCCGTCTGGCCTGGTGGCAGCTGTCACTGCTTGGCGTGGGCTGTACCATCGGAACAGGATATTTTCTGGGGGCAGGCATCGGCATCCGCAATGCCGGGCCTTTTATGGTTCTCTCGTTTCTTCTGGCGGCCGGAACCTATGCGGCCTATCCGGTATTTTTCCGTCTGAAGAAATCTTTATCCCCACAACGCTTTAACGGCCTGAATACCGAAGTAGATGCCGAAGCCGATGAGCGAAGCGCCGGAGAGCACTGAAATACCGGTCAGCATTCTCCGGCTCAAAAACCGGCGGAGCCCTGTCGTCAACGAGGCGACCGCCACATCCCACAGCGCCAGCCCCAGAAAGATCATGCTGCTGTAAATCAACAAATGAGTGGTGCCGTAGGAATGGGCCGTCCGGGCGAGAATCGACCCGTAAATCCCGAGCCAGAACAGGATAGACAGCGGACTCGAAATGGACACCATGAATCCTACCAGGAAACTGCGGAACAGCGGCTCCTGCCTCCTATCCGAATGCCGGAAGTCCACCTCCTGAGCCGAACCGATGCCTTGTATGCCGGAATAGACCAGCACCAGTGCTCCGAACAGCCACAGAAAAACCTGGACCTCGGGAATGTTGAGAAAGCTGACCAGCCCCCAAAAAATGAGCAGCATAAAAATGCCGTCAGCCGTCATTGATCCCACTCCCACGATCCAGGCGTTCCAGAATCCGTGCTTGATTCCCTTATCCAGCCTTGCCGAATTCACCGGCCCGATCGGCGCGGCCAGCGTCAATCCCAAAATCATGTAGCTGAACAGCATTTGGACGCTCAAGCTTCCTCACTCCCATGCCAAAGGTACAGACTTGTACACTTTATGAGAAAGCGGGACAAGAAATGATTCGGGCGTCCGGTTATTTCGTCTCTCTACTCTTGAAGACTGCGGTCTGCCAGCTCCAGCAGCTCGGAGAACGAATGAATAATGACATCGGAGCCCTTCAACTCGTCATTCTTGCCAAAACCTGCATACGCGCAGCCGATGACGGTCTGGCCGTTCTCTTGGCCTGCCTGCACATCGGAGGACCGGTCGCCGACCATCCAGGCCCGCGTAATGCCGTTCTCTTCAAGCAGCATGCGAACAAGCTCCACCTTCGTCTCGGTTCCCTGCTTCCCGGCGCTGTAGAGCCCGTCGAACAGGTCTTCCATCCGGTTCACCACCACAATGCTGTGGATATAATTCTCCAGCCCGTTGCTGGCGACAAACAGGCGGAAGCCTTTGTCCTTCAACGCGCGGAGTGTAGACTCCACTTCCGGATAGAGCTTCCCGGCGCCGGATTCGATCCCTTCAATCTCCAGCTTCAGGAGCACTTCGTCCGCCCGGCGGTGAACGGATTCGTCCGCTTCAGGCATGACCTTCATCCAGATGTCTTTGAGCAGCATCCCGAGTCCGCTAAGAATTCGCTCATCGGGAGGCGTTGGCCCCTGGTACAAGCCTTCTTCCCGCAGAATGTCGAACATCTTGTGATACGCCGGCAGCAGCAGACTCTCCGTCTGGAACAGCGTGCCGTCCATGTCGAAGATGATCGCTTCCGGTCTCGGCAGCCCGGAGACGCCGGTGCCCGCTTCGGGGCAATTCTCTTGATTGAGGTTCAATATGATCTCCTCCTTCTCTCTATTCCTGACCCTTCCATCTTATCGAATGGGACCGCGGCCTGCCAGCCCTGTCTTCCAAAAAAGCGCGGCGCCAAGGCCGAGGCCGGGCAATCCGCGCTTACGCAGGCTTTATTTACGGTCGAGCAGCAGGCGGAAGCCGTACGGCCCGAGCTTCAGAGGAGCATCTCCGTCGACGGTCTCTCCCGTCATTAAATCGGTCAGGCTGCGGCCTTTCCAGTCCTCGGGAACGTCAGCCGACTGCGGCTCCGCCGAGTGGTGGATCAGGACATACAGCGTCTCGGAAGGCGCGTTCTTGCGGTAGATCAAGGTCCGCTTGTCATCGTCGGCCTGCAGCCATTCGATGTCCACTTCCCGGAAAGACGGATGCTCCTGCCGCAGCGCAATCAGCCGGCGCACAGTCTCGTAGAGCTTCCGGTTCTGCTGCTCCGGCTTCCAGGGCATACAGCGCCGGTTGTGGCGCTCGTCTCCGCCGAGACCGATTTCGCCGCCGTAATAAATGCTCGGGCTGCCTGCATAGGTCAGCTGGAACACATAGGCCAGAGCCGCGATATCCGGATTGTCCCCGCACAGGGTCAGGATGCGCGCCGTATCGTGGCTGTCCAGCAGATTGAACAGACTCGATGCAACCGGCTTGGGATAGGCGATCAGCAGCTCGTTGATCGCATGCATGAACTCGGTCGGAGCATAAGGCTCCTGATTGCGCAGGTTCGTCCCGAAGAAGCGCACCGCAGGAGTTGTGAATTCATAGTTCATAACGGCGTCGAACTGGTCGCCCAGCAGCCAAGGGTTGGAGTTCAGCCAGTTCTCTCCCAGGATATAGATATCCGGGTTGAGGACCTTGACCCGCTTGCGGAATTCTCTCCAGAATTCATGCGACACCTCGTTGGCAACGTCAAGGCGCCAGCCGTCGATGCCGTACTCCTTCACCCAGAATTCAGCGACGCTCAGCAAATATTCCCGCGCTTCCGGGTTGGCGGTATTCCATTTCGGCATAAATTCCGTGAAACCGAAGGTCCGGTAGTTCAAATGCTCGCCGTAGAACTTGCCTTCCTGCGATTCCGGGGCAATCGGTCGCTCGGGATCGACAATATAGAAGTAATCGTAGTACTTGGAGTCCCGTCCGTTCTTGAGCACATCCTGCCAGAACGGATGCTCGTAGCCGCAGTGGTTGAACACCGCATCCAGCATGACCCGGATGCCCCGTTTGTGGGCTTCTTTTACCAGGGTGCCAAAGATCTCGTTGGTGCCAAAGAGCGGATCAATCTGGAAGTAGTCCTTGGTATCGTATTTATGCGCGCTCGGGGAGACGAAGAGCGGCGTAAAATAAATTCCGGAAGCGCCGAGCTCCTTGATATAATCCAGCCGCGTAACGATCCCTTCCAGGTTGCCGCCGTAGATGCGGTCGTAGCTGTCGGCATCCTCGCTTCCCCACTCCGGCAACCCGGCCTCGTCTTCCCGGCCTCCCCGGCTGAAGCGATCCGGAAAGATCTGATACCAGACCGTATCCTTGACCCAGGCCGGGGCCTTGTACAGATCTTCTTCCAGGATGTAAGGATACATATAATAGTTGGAATGATCGGCAGGCGGCTCTCCGTTCTCACCCATCGGCGTGAAATCATGACAGCCTGCAAAGCAGGAAGTCTCGCCGTCATGCAGCACAAATCCGTACTTCACGCGGCCCCAAGGAATATCCGTTACTTCGGCGAACCAGCAGTCATGCAGCCGGGTTACGTATTCCTTCTTCATTTCGACCCGCTGCATCGTCTCGGTCGCATACTCATAAATCCCCGTCTCCGGCGAAGGACGCCAGTTGAACGGATCGGCGGCAAGCAGCGTAACCCCCGAGACATCTCCCTTGCGGGTCTTGAGACGAATATGAAGCGTGCGGGCATCGACGGCATAGCAGAGTGGGCCTTTCGGTTCATGAATAACAGAGGCCAGTTCCAACTCTCTCATTCCTTTCACTATTCGGGTTGGCGCATGAACTTATGCGCTTAAGTCAGCTCAAATCGTAAGCTTTTGAAGCGATGGTGTCAAGAGGGAACGAACGCTCGCACCGCCAATTTCCGCCGTTATCCGAGCTTTCTCTCCTCGGCGTTAAGTAACCGCCGGCGAGGCTGCAAGCCTCTCCTGTCAAGCCTGTTCCGACCTTCTCCGGCAGACGGTTAAGCGGCAGCTTCTGCCGGGCGCGCAGGGCTCGACATTTTTGTGACCGGTCAGTCGAGCGGAACCGGAGAGACCCGCGTAATCGCCGGCGGGAACGGCCGGTCGGTGTGCATTTGTGAAATCTCCGCCAGAAGATCGGCAGCCATTTCGGCTTTGACGACGCTGTCGATCAGAATCCGGCGGGTTCCCGGGGCCAGCAGTCCGCCTTCTGCGCTGCCGACTACGACCGTCAGATCGGCACTCCCAAGCTGCCGCTCGGCCCGTACGCCAAGCGCTTCGCCCAGCACGATGCCTCTCATGCCCCGTCTTTCGCCGAGAAACGCTTCCATGGAACGGGTGCCGTCCTCCACGTAGAGATGCTCCCGTCCGCATACGCGCTCGGCCTGCCGGTAGACGTAACTTTCCGGGCCGTCTTCCATCACCACGAAGAACGGCTCTTTCTCCTGTGCTGCGGTGCAAAAGATCGTCTCGTAATCCCCGAGAACCTCGTGAAAAAGCGGGTCGCCCAGATGGCTGTCGATAAATACAAGCGGAATAACGAACTGCTGTACCCGCTGCTTCAGCGTCTCCGTATCGACATCGATCAGGAAAGCCCCGTCGAGCGAACGGCTGCGGCTGATCCGAATCTGTTCAGCGGGATCTCCGGCCGAGAGCAGCAGCGTATCGTAGCCTCTGCGGCCCATCTCCTTTTGCAGCGCATCGACCAGATCATACTGTTCCAGCCTTCGGCCCCGGGAGCGGTTGCCGCCTGCAATCAGTCCGATCATCCGGCTCTGGCGGTTCGCCAGCGTCTTGGCGGTCATATCGGGCACATAGTTCAGCTTGCGGGCCGCTTCAAATACCCGGAGCCTTGTTTCGTGGCTGATCTTCTCCTTCTCGGAGTAGTTCAGCACATAGGAGACCGTCGCCGACGATACGCCGGCTTCGGCCGCAATGTCCCGCATGGTCACTCTCCGGTGTCCGTTCTGCACAGCGCTTCTCCTCCTCTCTTAACAAAACAAACGGGGGCCCTGTCGGGCACCCCGTTCGCTCGTCTCTATATGCGGGCTTGCCGTCTTAGGCCCGGTCGAAGCTCTCCAGCAGCTCGTCCAGAATATCCCGGCTGACCATTTTTCCCTTAAAGTTAATCAGATTCTCCGAGCTTCCCGAGAAAATGCAGGTAGGCTCGTATTTGCGCAAAATAATCTTCTCGCCATCGACAAAAATTTCAAGCGGGTCCTTAATGTCGATGCCCATCGTTCTGCGCAGCTCGATCGGAATTACGATCCGTCCCAGCTCATCCACTTTTCTTACAATACCTGTTGCTTTCATCGTCAACATCCTCCCGTATGGCCCTTCGTATAATGTTCTTCTATTGTTGAACGTACCGATTTACTCAGCGTAGAGTAAAACTTAGCATTCTCTATCAAATTGTAAGGTCCTGCAAGTTTTATGTCAAATTATTTTTTACATTTTTCGATATTTATCGACAAATGACTCCGTTGATTCGCTTTCGCTTTCGACATCTTTCTTCTAAAAAAAGAAGGCCTTTCGGCCTTCGGTTCTTATTTCTCCCTCACGTTGCCCGAAGTGTCCACTACGGCGTTGTAGGACAGCTTGTTCAACAGATTGTAGGTGACCCGGTTATATGACGGATCCATCGGCGTCGGCTGCCCCTGCTTGATCTGCACCGGCACAACCCGGGAAGTCAGCTTGCCCGCCGGGTCGAGCTTGAACGTGGCAATCATCGAGCGGAGCGTCTTGTCGCCTCCTCTTGTGGAGCGGTTGAAGACGAAGTTGCCGAGCGAATAGTAAATTGGTTTATGCTTGTAGTATTCCACGCCCATCAGACAATGGCTGTGGGCTCCGATAATGAGATCGGCTCCGCTGTCGATCAGGGAACGGGCCAGCTTGCGGGCATACGCTTCCGGGTAGTCCTTGAACTCCTGGTTCCAGTGAATATAGACGACGGTAAAATCATGCGTCTTCGCGCTGGCCCGGACGGCGCTGAGCATCGGCTCATCCGTGTACGCCGACGCCGCTCCCGGCGTCTTCTCTCCGGCATACCAGGCAGGGCCGGACAGTACCCGGCTGACTCCGAGGACCGCGACGGATTTCCCGCCGATCGTCTTCACATACGGACGAAACGCTTCCTTTATATTGGCTCCGGCCCCAGTTCGCCCGATCCGGTTGCGGTCCAGATGAATCAGGGTGTCGAGCATCGCCTGCTGTCCATAGTCGAGAATATGGTTATTCGCCAAGGTTACGCCGTCGATCCCGGCATAGACCAGCCCCTCCAGCGTCTCGGGCTTGGAACGGAATACAAAGGTCTTGCCCTGCGAGGCCTTCCCGCGGATGGAGACCGGCGTCTCCAGATTGGCGAATGCCAGATCGGCAGGCTTCAGCAGCGGAGCCGTCTTGAGGAACGGATACTTCGTTCCGTAGCGGGCAATCTGGTTCCCGACATAGCCGTCCAGCAGAATATCGCCCGCAAAGGCCATGGTCAGCGGCTCTGCAGACTTCCCGGGCTTCGCGGGAACGGAAGCCGGAGAAGCGGATACCGCGGCGGATGGAACCGGCGAGGCCGCTGCCGAGGTTCTCGCCGGCACAATCGCCGGCAGCGCCAGGGCGCCTGCCAGCAGAACGGCGGCTGCGCGGCCGCCTGTCTTGTAGAGCCAATGCTTGCTGAATCTGTACACTTGTAGGAATCTCCTCTCTTCTCATCCTATCATTCTACTATATGGCCCGCTGCCGTTAACAGATGCCGTCCTTCCTATTCCCGCATAATAAAACGTCCTGAATGGCAAGCTATAGGCGTTGTCAGGAAAGGAGCGACAGAGGATGAATGCACTGCGCCTGCTGGGATGCGCGGCTCTGATTGCGCTGCTTCCTTCTGCTTCCGGCTTCGCGGAAGCCTCTCCGAAGGGGCGCGAGTATTACGAGCAGCGCGGCGAGATCGTCTGGGAGGTTCCGACGGAGGACCCCCTCGTGGCGCTGACCTTCGATGACGGGCCGGACCGCTCCCATACGCCGGAGATTCTGGCGCTGCTCAAGCAGTACAACGCCAAGGCTACCTTTTTTGTGGTTGGCGACAAGGTCGCCCGGTACCCGGACCTCGTCCGGGCTGAATTGGCTGCAGGACACGAGGTCGGCAATCATACCTATCACCACCCCTCGCTGAAGGCCGTCTCTGCGGGAGACATGCTAAAGGAAATTGACAGCACCCAGGAAGCGGTGCTGAAGGCAACCGGCCTGAAGCCGGTGCTCTTCCGCCCGCCGGGAGGTTGGTACAACGAAGCGGTCGTCGAACTGATCAAGCGGAACCGGATGCAGCTTGTTCTCTGGTCCTGGAACCAGGATACCTGGGATTGGGCCCGGCCGGGCGTGAACCATATCGTTACCAAGGTGCTGCGCGGCGTCAAGGGAGGCAACATCGTGCTGATGCACGATTATGTTCCCGGCAGCTCCCAGACGGTCCAAGCGCTGCGGATCATTCTGCCGGAGCTCCAGCGCAGGCATTACCGCTTCGTTACGGTCTCCGAGCTTCTGCAGCATCGACCGGTGCACGGTCTGCGGCAGAGGGCGGAAGGCTCGGATTCGCCGCCGCAGATTCCCGATCCGGTGCGAGAGAGCCGCGGAGCCCTGGGGAAGGACCCGGTTTCTGAGCGCGGACTGGAACAGGAATAGAAGAACAGGAAGAGCCGCCCGGCTGACTGCCGGACGGCTCTTCCTGTCTGCCCGCAGCTTCAAAGCGGGGCGGTGATACCCCGCCTGAAGCCGTCCGCGGCGGCGCGGCCTTCGGCTCAGCGCACCGTGAGCGCAATGAGCCGGGCCGTCACGCCGGGCGGCAGCTGGGCCGACAGCGTGCCCGCGGCGGCGTCCCACGCGAGCTCGCATCCCGCCCCGCGCGGATACAGGCACTCGGCGTCGGCTTCGCGCCCGGCCAGCGCCGGCAGTGGGAGTACCGTGCCGGGCTCATCGCCCGCCGTGCGCCACAGGGCGATATAGCGCTTGTTGCCGCGGGCAAGGCCCAGACTGACCCAAGGCGAAGCCGGGTCCGGCAGACCCAGCGGCCAGAAGGGCAGCGCTTCGGGGATATCGGAGCGGATTCTTTTGTACACATCCAGCGCCTCCTTCACCAGCGCCCGCCGCCGCGGACTCAGCTCCGCCAGGTGACCGCTCTGATGAACCCGCAGCAGCAGCGCATTCACCATGTTGAAGATGACTTCATTGTCATCTCCCTCGCGCATCGGGTACGACCAGATCGCCGACTGCTCCGGCGTCAGTCCCGCAGGGGAACCGGCCGCAATGGAGGCATAACGGACATAGTTGTCCTGATCGCTGGTGGACTGAATGCTGTAGCGGCTCAGCATGGCGTAATCCATCCGCATCCCGCCGCTCGAGCAGTTCTCGATGACCAGCTCGGGATACCGCGCGAACACGCCGTCGAGCCATTCCAGATAAGCCCGGTTATGTCCGAGCAGGCCGTCCCCATAGCTGTCGGCATCCGTCTCGGTCCCGATACCGGCGTTGATATTGTAATCCATCTTGATATACCCGACTCCATACTCCCGAACCAGCCGGTCAATGACCGAATCCGCATAGGCGCGAACCTTCGGATTGCGGTAATCGAGCTGATAGCGGCTGCGGTCCATCACCCGCCGTCCGTGGCGCATGAAAAACCAGGAATCATCCGTATCCTTCAGCTTCGGACTGTGAATTCCCATGACTTCCAGCTCCAGCCACAGTCCGGGGATCATCCCTTTCTTCCGGATATAATCCAGAACGTAGACGATGCCTTCCGGGAACCGTTCCAGCGAAGGCAGCCATTCCCCGACTCCGTCCCACCATTCCCCTTCGGCATACCAGCCGGCGTCGATGCAGAAGTATTCCGCTCCGATCTCGGCGGCGGCGTCGATAAGCGGCAGCAGCTTCGCCGTCGTCGGACTGCCCCACAGACAGTTCATATAGTCATTGAAAATGACCCGCAGCAGCCGGTTATCGTCATTCGTCCGCCGGATGGTCCGGCGATAGCGGGTAAGCTGACCGGCCGCTTCCTCGAATCCGCCGATCACCGATCCGACCGCTATCGGCACCGATACAAATTTCTCGCCCGGCTCCAGCCGCAGCCACCAGTGATTGTCATGTTCGGTCGGTCCGCTCGCCAGCAGAGTCAGCTGATCGTACTGGTCGATCAGCTCCCAGTGCCAGGACCCGTTATGCTCAATCTGCCAGAACAGCGCCGAACCGTGCTCCCGGTTCAGCATGACGGCCATCGGCAGCAGCTCGGCCGACGACCAGGAGCCGGTATTCGATGCGGCGATCCGCTTGGACCCGCGGTCCGTCAGATGCGACATGCCAAGCTCGGGCAGAGTGTAGGCGCGCCATTGCAGTTCGCTCTGCCACCCGCTGTGCGCCAGATAGACCTCCATCTTGTCGCTGCGATCTCCCTGGCCCTCCCGGTCGCAGCCGGTCAGGGCAAAGGAGGAGACGTATTCGACTCCAACGGCCTCGGCTCCTTCATTGCTCAGCTCATTCCAGCATCGAACCACCGTAAGTCCGTCGTAGAACTGATAGTGCTGGACCGCCTGCAACCCGGTAGCGGGGTCGCGGAGCATAACTTCCAGCTTCCGTCCCTTCTCTCCGGCGTAGTCGCGATGCCCGTTATAGACAAGCCGCAGGCCGGGATAGGAAGCCCGATGCGACCGCCCATGGTACTCCGCCCGGTCTTCACCGGATAATTGGACTTCCATCAGCCGAAATCCCGGCTTCGCCTTCTCGTTGATTTCGCTTTCAGGACGAAAAGCGCCGAAGTGCAGCAGGCGCACATCGCCCTCTGCTGTAATTTCGATTCGCAGCTCAAGGCCATTCTCTTCCACTTGGATTAATTGGTTCATGTCATCCTCCGCTTCATGTAGCTTCTTGTAGGTTCTTCATTATTTTTGTTAGGATAACTTAATAACATTATTCTAAACATCATATCAAAATCCTTTGTTCTATCCAAGCACCTTATAAAAAATCCTCTCCTCTCTCTTCCTCCCCGGGCAACCGCCTATACGCCAGCCTTCGAGATTCGGTGCCTTTTCTCACACCTTTCTGCCCGGGGGCCTTATATACTCGAATCATCCAGCGAACGAACAGAAAGGAAGCGATCCCATGACTACCGACACATCTCCTGCTGCCGGCAGCCTGTACGAAGCAATCAAGATCAGAAGATCGGTGCGAACCTTCAGGACCGAGGCGCTGCGCAGTGAAGATCTCCTTACTCTGGAAGCTTATCTAGCAGATCCGGCCAACTGGACCGGTCCTTGGGGAAGAACAGTCCGGCCCCAATGGATTCCGGTGAAGGACAAGCGGACGGACAAGGGCATCAAGCTTGGCACCTACGGCATGATCCGGAATCCCCAAGGATATGCCGCAGGCTCCGTCCGCAAGGACGATCCGCTCGGACTTGCCGATTTTGGCTATGCCTTTGAAGGACTGGTGCTGCATCTGACCCATCAGGGTGTGGGCACCTGTTGGCTCGGCGGCAGCTTCACCCGCAGCACCTTTGGCCAAGAACTGAACATCGGGGCGGACGAATGGATTCCGTGCGTCAGTCCGGTCGGCTATCCCGCGGACGGCGAAGGTCTGCTGCGCAGCGTGATACGCCAGGCCGTAGGAGCGAACCGGCGCAAAGAGTGGAGCGAGCTGTTCATGGACGGCGCCTTCGGACAGCCGCTGACGGAGGCAGCCGCCGGCAGGCTCGCGGAAGCGTTCGAGTCGGTGCGGCGCGGCCCTTCCGCTTCCAACAAGCAGCCCTGGCGGCTGCTGCTGGCCGAAGACCGGCGGGCGGTCCACTTCTTCCTGCGCCGCACCCCCGGCTACAGCGAGACCATGCAGCGCATCGACCTTGGCATTGCCATGCGGCATTTCGAGGAGGCCTGCCGCGCTCTGGAATTGCCCGGGGCTTGGATCATTGCCGATTCCGCTCCGGCTGCGCCGGATGGCGGAACGGAATACCTGTACACGCGGATGCTCTAAGCCACCGCGTCTCCGCCGCAAGAAAAGGCGACCCGGCTGCCGGAATCGGCAGCGGAGTCGCCTTTTTATTGGGGTCACCTTCAGATCGGCTGGGGTAACCCCCCTCTTCAATACACTTTCTTATATTCCCGGTCTTCCTTGATGATCTCCACCGCTTCCTTGAAGCGCTGGGCATGCACGACTTCCCGCTCACGCAGGAATTTCAGTCCGTCCTGAAGGTCCACGTCGTCGGTGATGTCGATCAGCCACTGATATGTAGCGCGTGCTTTCTCTTCGGCGGCAATGTCTTCGTACAGATCGGCGAGCGGGTCGCCCTTGGCCTGAATGTAGGTCGCAGTCCAAGGAACTCCGGCGGCATTCTCGTAGTAAAGGGCGCTGTCATGATTCACAAAATGCGCGCCCAGTCCTGCCTCCACCAACTGGTCCGGCGTGGCATCTTTGGTCAGCTTGAAGATCATGGTAGCAATCATTTCCAGGTGGGCGAACTCCTCCGTTGAAATATCGTTGAGCACCCCGATGACTTTATCCGGAATCGTATACCGCTGATTCATATAACGCAGCGCCGCTGCCAGTTCTCCGTCGGCCCCGCCGTACTGCTCCATCAAATACTTGGCCATGCGCGGATCGCACTTGCCAACCCGGACCGGGTATTGCAGTTTCTTCTCATACACCCACATTGCCCGCTTCCCTCCCGCTTCTGCTTTTTTGCCTCCATCCACCCTTCCGCGCTACCGGTTAAACCTGCCAAGGCCAGGGACTCTGGCTCCATTCCCAGGGACACTTGGAATAGGCGCGGCCAAAATTCTGCAGCGGTCCGTACAGCTCCTGGAACTGCTTCGCCAGCCGGGTCCGCTCCTGGGTCAACTGATTGAACTGCTGGATGGCGCGCAGGTCCAGCGGATGGGTATCCAGGAACAGATTCAGCTCTACCAGCGCAAAGTCCAGCGTCTGAAGCTGCTCCAGCATCTCGTAATATTGGGCATCGCACGCTTGGGTCTCCATGACTCCTCTCCTCCTAACACTTCTTCGGCTCGTAGGGACTGAACAAGGCCGGCCACAGTGTTCCGGCTCTCAGCGCTTCCGGCAGGCTGAATTGTGGCAGATCGGGCGGCTGAAAGCCCAGATACTGATTCGGCGGAATGACATACGTTTTGCAAGGGAGTGGCGGACAGGGATCAAAGGGGCCCCGGAAGGGCACATAGGATCGGATTTGCGAGTTCAAAGTCGAGTCCTCCTCCGGCCCGGACGTACCCGGGCATATTTTCCGTATCACTATATGCGGCAAAACGGGGGATCAGAAGGAAGCAGACAAAATTTAACCGGCACCTCGTTTTCTTCCATTCTATTGGATGATATGATATAAAGTGTAAAATAACCAACCGAATCCATAGGAGGCGAATCATGAAGTTTGCTGCAAAAATGGTGTTAACATCCTTATTAAGTACGGCAATCGTTCTCTCTGCATCACCTGCCATGGCGGTAAATCCGGAACGAAGCCTTCTCTCCGAGTCAGACTCCCATACCCGTTATCCGTACTATAATCATGCTGTGCTGGGCACCCCTTCCGTTATTCTTCCCGCCTATACCATTCCTGCCCATTATGGTTGGGTTAAAGTCTGGGTGAAGAATAAAGGAGAAGATACCATCACAGTCACCGTGACTCAGGGAACGGAAGCCGGACCGATTAAAATGCAGTTCAAGGTCCCCCCGGGAAAAATGGCATACAAAATCGCCTCGAGTCCTTGGTCTACCGGTCCTCACGTCGTCAGCGCCACCCCAAGCCAAGGGTATGCGGTCAATGCCTTACTAACGGTTAAACTTGCGTCTACTGAAGAGGCGATTCGGGAGAACACGAATCAGGGCGATTCAGCACCTTCGGCAGAGAAGCCCTCGCTTAGACCACACCACTAAAAAATCCCGGCCGCATCTCCGCGGCCGGGATCTTCAATGCTCTCTATTCTTCTTCCCTCTCATCCGAATCCTTCCGCTCGCTCTCCTGCGGCGGGGCCGGCATCGGCTTATGAATCAGCACGCGCGTAATGCGCAGACGCGTTGATTCTTCCACCTCAAAGGTTATATTGTCCACGATACGTTTCTTGCCTTTGGACGGGCTTCCTTCCAGTTCCTTGAACAGCCATCCGCCGATGGAGTCCACTTCATCGTCCTCGATCTCAACGCCGACCAGATCGCATACTTCTTCGATCAGCATGCGGCCGGACACCGAGATGTATTCGCCCTTCACTTCGACCTCAGGCCGCTCGTCTTCGAATTCGTCGTGCAGGTCTCCGACGATCTCCTCCAGAATCTCTTCGGCGGTCAGGAGACCCGCCGTTCCGCCGTACTCGTCCACCACCAGGGTAAGCTGCGCATGATTCTTCTGCATCAGCCGCAGCGCATGGCTGATCTCGATAGATTCGGGCACGTTGAGAATCGGCCGGACCAGCGTAGCCAGATCGTTCTGCTGATCGGTCGGAGCCAGGAGGAGATCGGTGATATGGACAAAGCCGATAATCCGGTCTTTGTCTTCCACCGCTACAGGATACCGCGAATGTTTGGTCTCCGAGACAATCTTCAGGTTCTCTTCCAGCGTCAGGTTCGTATAGAGGACATCCATGTCGGTTCTGGGCAGCATTACCTCGCGGGCCAGCAGGTCGGAGAATTCGAAGATGTTGTCCATCAGCTTCATTTCTTCCTTGTCGATAACCCCGCTGTTCGCGCTCTGGTTCATCAGAATCCGGATTTCTTCCTCGGAGTGGGCGGCCTCCGACTCGCTCGCCGGCTCTACGCCGACCAGCCGCAGCAGACCGTTGGCGGAAGCGTTCAGCACCCAGATGAAAGGCATAAACACTTTATAGAAGAACATCAGCGGTGCAGACAGCAGCAGCGCAGATCCTTCCGTCTTCTGAATGGCCAGCGATTTCGGCGCCAGCTCTCCGAGAACGATATGTAAGAACGTGATGATGCAGAATCCGACGACTACCGATACAGTGGAGATCAGCCCATGATCGGTAATCCCGAGCTTGAACATCAGCGGCTCGATCAGAAGTTCGGATATGGCAGGCTCCCCGATCCAGCCCAAGCCCAGCGACGCCAGCGTAATGCCGAACTGGGTAGCGGACAAATAAGCGTCAAGCTTCTTGTTGACCTTCAAGGCATAGCCTGCCAGTTTGTTGCCCTCGCTGACCAACTGCGTCAGACGGGATTGCCTGATTTTGACGAGCGAGAACTCCGCCGCCACGAACACCCCGTTCAAGAAGACGAGTACCAGCACAAGCGCCAGATTCAGCAGCAGGCTTCCGAACTCGAAGTGAGTATTCACGATAACACACGCCCCGTTTCTACAGAATGATCGCTTTCCTAGACTTAAAGTCGATATCGGAATAGTACATGTCGGCAACCAGCAGGTTGGGGCCGCAGCAGGCAGCCGCTTCGCAGTAGCAGTCGATTTTCCGATTCAGCGGATGCTCGTTCACCCATCGCCCGAATATTTCGTCCAGACCCGATTCTGCAATATTGCCAAAAGCCGGAATGTCCGCGAAATCGGTCACAAAGACCTCGCCGTTGAACAAATTCACATTGACGCGGTTGCGTCCGTCGGGATCGTTGCGGACCGTTACATTCCGTTCGCTTCTCAGCCGCTCCAGCAGCTTCTGGTCGCGCTCTTCCGCGCTGCAGGCGAAGAAAGGCAAGGTGCCAAGCAGCATCCACATCTCGGGATCGCGGGCGTCCAGCAGCCCGTGAATGGCGGAAGCCATTTCCTCAAGAGACAACACCGGGAGGGAAGCCGCAAAATTCGACGCATACATCGGATGCACTTCATGGCGGAGACAGCCCATCTGCCGGATCAGCTCATGAATGCCGGGCAGCTTCGTATGGGTCCGGTAGTTAATCATCGACTCGGCCGAAATGAACATGCCGTCCCGGCTGAGCCGCTGCGCGTTCTCCAGCATCGTGTCGTAGAGCCGGTAAGCGGCCTCTTTGGATACCGGGTGTCCGCTGTTCGCAAATCCGACTTCATGGAAGTCATCGCCATTCAAGTAATTGAACGAAATATGCATAACATCCAGGTACGGAAGCAGCTTCTCATACCGGTTGTAGGGCATCGTCAAATTGGAGTTAATCTGGGAGCGGACTCCCCGTTCTCTGGCATATTTCAGCAGCGGAACAATCATCCCGTCCACCGTGGAAGCCCGGAACATCGGCTCTCCTCCGGTGATGCTGATCGTCTGCAGATGCTCTACGCGATCGAGCGCCTCCAGCATCCGTTCGAGCGGAAGCAGATCGCCCTCCTTCATAGTAAGACTGTCACCCACCGCACAGTGCTCGCAGCGCATATTGCACAGATTGGTCACGGTCATCTCGACGCTGGTCAGCACATGCCGTCCATGCTCGCGAAGAGAGAGCAGCGGGTCCCACGGATCATAGCTCGGCGAGATCGCCCGCAGCCTCATGGTGGTTGGTTGAATTCCTGTCATTCCTATAGACTCCTTCAAAGTTGTATGGCCTATCCCTATTATTAACCCGATTGATTCATCCTTTATCATAACATGAACTTCGTCAAAACCGAACTCCGGCGTCCGAACGTCGGTTCATTCCTGCATAAGGGCACAAAAAAACAGCGCGAATCCGCCCCGCCGCATCAGCGGGACCGCGATTGCACTGCCACAGGGAAAAGAGTCGATTGCCGCTCACTCGCTGACGCCGGTGATGACAAGAGACAGCGTCTTTCCCAAATCCCTCTCGAAAGGGGCGACCTTCTCGCCCTCGGGTCCATTCAGCACACGGACAACCGGACGGTGCGGGACGGACGGGTCGATTTTGACGACAATCCCGCTCTCTCCGTTGCTTAAGTTGACACTGATTCCAATCGGGTAGATGGCTACCCGGTCGCGGAACAGTTCAAGCTGCTTCTGCTCATAGAGCGTGCCCGAACCGACATACAGCGCCTCGACAGCCTGATGGGGGAGCATGGCTTTCTTGTATACCCGGTTGGACGTCATAGCGTCGTAGGAATCCGCTACTCCCAGCCATTTACCGTACTCATGAATCTCGTCGCCTTTCAGGCCGCGCGGATAACCGGTACCGTTGATCCGTTCGTGATGCTGAAGCGCACAGTGGGCCACGAGCAGCGGAATATTCGGCTCTTCCTTCAGGATCCGGTAACCGATCTCGGTGTGGGCCTGCATATGCCGGAACTCTTCGTCGCTGAGCTTGCCCGGCTTCTGGACGATCCGAACCGGAATCTGCGTCTTCCCGATATCATGGAGCAGAGCGCCCATTCCCAGCACGTTCAGCTCCTGCTTGCTGTAACCGTAGGCGATGCCAAGCACCAGAGTGTAGAGACAGACGTTCAGCGAATGCACATAAAGGTAATTATCCGTCGTGTGCATATCCTGAAGCATAATCATGGGAGACTCCATATTGGAAAGGTCGTCCAGAATGTTCTCCATCAGTCTGGAGAATTTCTTGTCTAAATGGTAGAACCCCTTGGTGATGCCCGAAGCGCCCGACATTTCCTGGAACTGGCTCCGGATAGCCTTGAGCGCCTGATTCCGGGTCTCATCATGGAGCATGGCCGGAATGTCCACATCGTCCGTGTCCCGATCATGCACATACACGTAGCCGATATCCATCCGAAGCAGACGGCTGATCAGCGCATCGGTCAGCTCCATGCCCTCGGCGAGCAGAATAAGCCCTTCGTCGTTGTAAATTTTCTTGCCAATCTTCATCCCCGGCTGCAGCCGGTTCACAGCTAGTAAACGCAATTTGGGTTCACTCCTGACCGTCACGGTAAAATTGCTTTGCCTGTCTTCCTATCCCGCTTTCCGGTGTCATGCCGGTCAGGCTGACGGATGGCTTACCCGAATTTGTTCCCTACCGTCCTACGAACGCATAACGAACAGCCAGAACGCCGCCGCCAGCAGAAAACGATAGATGGCAAAATGGGTCAGCCGGATTCGCTGAATCATGCGCATAAAGAGAAGAACGACTACGTAGGCCACGATGAACGAAATGACGAAGCCCGCGAGAAAAATGCCGATTGTGTCGCTGGTGAACTCCTTGTAGGAATCCAGCAGTTCATAGCCCGAAGCCGCGCACATGATCGGAATTGCGATAATGAACGAGAAATCCGCGGAAGCCTTATAGCTGACCCCGCTCAGCATACCGCCCGAAATCGTCGATCCCGAACGGGAGAAGCCCGGCCAGAGCACGGATATGATCTGATAGAGCCCGATGGCCAGCGCCTGCCCGTACGACAGATCATCCAATTCCTGAGCCGTATTGCGGGCGCGGCGCTTGTTGACCTGCTCGGCTACGATCATCAGAATGCCGCCGGCAACGAGCGCCCACAGCACGGTATTCGCGCTGAAGAGCCCCTTGATGAAGTCCCTGGCGAAGAAAGCTACGGCAAGCGCCGGCGCGATCCCCAGAATGATATGTATCAGATTGAGCCGGGAGCGCGGGGCCAGTCCGTCCGAACGCTGTTTCCCCAGACCCAGCAGGTCGATAATCCGGGTCCGGTAGACAATGGCAATCGCCAGAATCGCGCCGAGCTGAATGACGATCTCGAAGGTCTTCATCAGGTTATCCTGCTCGTTGAAGCCCAGCAGCTTCGTAGTCAGAATCATGTGGCCGGTCGAAGAGACCGGGATAAATTCAGTAATGCCCTCGACAATGGCGAGAATGATCGCTGTAATAATATCCATAAATTCCTCCCCAACAGACAAATAGTCTAAATCTTCTTACCGCCAATCCCTGCTTGAATCTTCAGCGCAGCGCGCTCCTGAAGCGCGGCTCGGCGCATGTCTCCAGACTTCCGGGCCGCTTCAGCTCCATAGCCAGCAGACTGCGCAGGAAGTGGGGAAGCATAAAGGCCACTTCCCGGCCGTTCCCGATTGTCTCGTACCCCGCTCTGAAGGTGAACATATCCAGGGTTCCAACCGTGTATTCCGCTTCATCCTCCAGCGGCTGTCCGTCGACAAAGACCGCAATACGTTCATCATACGGCATCGGGCCTTGCTCGGACAAGATGTTTAATCCGTCCACGGCCAGTCCGCCCAGCCGTTCCCCGCGAAAGCCGTATCCGTATACAATCTTGTCCCGGTATTCCGCCGTGCGACTCTGCTCCAGCGCCCGGCGAACGTCGGAGCCCTTCAGCTTCATCGTGCAGGGATTGATGGGCGAAGGACAAAGAGCATGCAGCATGCCGGCGGTGACGCGCCCTTTCGGCAGCGGGCCCAGGAGCTGACCGGCGTTGACGAGGGCGAATTGACTTCCGGTGAACCGGCGTACTGCCTGGGCGAGCAGGTTGGAGAACGGGGAGTCTCCCGCCAGATCAAGCGGCAGCTCGCGGTCGGTAACTGCTATCGTCTCGTCCAGGGCTTCCCGTGCCCGGTCGAGCAGAATACCGCCGGCCAGTGCGACCCGCTCATTGAGGCGGTCGGGATCAACCGGCAGACAGCGCCCCCCCGCATAGCGGAAGGGCCCGCCGTCCGGCTCCCGCTCAAAGCGGATGCTGCCCACGAGCCGGCCGAACTTGCCGGCTCCGCATACCGCCGTTCCATTAATTAGAAGAGGCTCCTCCAGGACATGATGGGTATGCCCGCCCAGAATGGCATGAACCCCGTTCAGCTTCGCGGCCAGCTCGCGGTCCGCGGCCAGTCCCAGATGGGACAGAATGACGATAATATCCGACTGGGGCGCGAGCTGCTCCACTTGCTCACGCAGCGCTTCTTCCGGCTCCAGCGCCTCCCAGCCCAGAAGGGCGTAATACGTATGAAACGGAGCGGTTGCCCCGGTAATGCCGATGCGTACCCCGTCTTTGTCGATGACCGTGCTCCGCTTCATCCAGACAGGCGGTTCTCCGGTGGCAGATTCCAGGAAGTTGCAGCAGACCACCGGACAATGAAGTCCGGCGTACAGTCTCTCCAGCTCGGCGGAGGAGAAGGTGAGTCCCTCATTGTTGCCGATGGTGACGGCATCGTATCCGGTAAGGTTCAGGATATCAATATTAGCCTGTCCGCGGGTGCCCTCCGTCTCCGCAGCGGCCCGGTCCATGTGGTCGCCGATGTCGAGCATCAGCACCGCTCCCTCTGCTGCGGCCCGCTGTCCATCCATCAGTGCGGCGATGGGGCTCATTCGTTCGAAATGGCTGTGAATATCGTTCGTGTGCAGGATCGTTACGGATTGTGTCTTAGCGGCCATGCGCTCAACTCCCTTCCCGGCCGGTATATAATCCGGCTCTCTGCGGAGTCGGACTTTACAGAGGATAGCATAACATTTTCAAGACTGATATGGTATATTGTAGTCATTCTAAATACGCCCCGAGGTGATGATATGCACGTAGAGATCCGGCTGTTCGCCGGCCTGGCAGAGGTTATCGGCTCTTCCCTCCTGTCCTTTCACATTGCGGAGCCCCCGGTTACGGCGGGCAGACTGAAAGAACTGCTGGCTGCCTCCTATCCCGACGCCGCTTCCCAGATTGCCGTCTCGATGACGGCGGTCGACCGCGAGTATGCAGGAGACGATACCGTCATTGCCGAAGGCTCCGAGGTCGCGCTCATTCCTCCAGTCTCCGGCGGCGAACCGCTGACAGCGGCTTCCGTCGACGGACGCTATGCGATCACCGAGCTGCCCTTGAACCCGCAGGACATCCTGGACAAGGTCCAGGACCGCAACCGGGGCGCCTCTCTGCTGTTCCTGGGCACCGTTCGGGAAATGACCGGCGAGGAACGGACCGTTCTCCTGGAATACGAAGCTTACCTTCCGATGGCGCTCGCCAAGCTTGAATCCATCGGACGGGAGACCGAGACGCGCTGGAACGCCTGCTGCGCCATTTCCCACCGGATCGGACCGGTCGGTCCCGGAGAAGCCAGTGTCGCGATTGCGGTTGCATCCGCCCACCGGGAAGCCGCCTACGAAGCCAGCCGATATGCCATCGAAGAGCTGAAACGAATGGTGCCCATCTGGAAGAAAGACGTCGGCGAATCCGGGCAGCACTGGGTGAGCTGAAGCCAGACGCAGCTTGGGAGGCAGTCCGTCCGGCTTGGACGCTCCTGTATCAGACTATGACTTTATCATTGTTAACAATGCCTTTTTTTGCTATGCTTCAGATTAGAAGCAACGGCGGTCGTTCCAACCGTTTATTTTGACAAGATTCGCCTTGCATGGATTGAGGTTAGTCAATTTGCAAGCAGAGGTGGAAGAAAGACTTGAGAGTGCATGTCACAGATCTTAAACCGGGGGATTATCTGAAAGAAGATACGTTCAGTTCACGCGGTCTTCATGTCCTCCCCAAGGGTACGCAGTTGCAGACAGACGAGATATTCCGGCTGATTCAGCACGGTGTCGATTACGTCGATATCGAATCGGTCTCCCCCTCTCCTGTCAGCGCCGGAAGATCCTCAGCCATCCAGGCCGTCACCACGAATTTTGACAACACGATCATCGGTTTTGAATCGCTCTATCTGGAAGCGTTGACCAAAGGCAGTTTCAATCAGTCCATGGTGGATGATGTCCTGCAGCCCATGCTCCAGTCTCTCGACCGGCACAAAGACGTTGTAACGCTGTTGCTGCTTCTGGACCGGGAAGACGATTATACGTATAATCATTCCCTGCAGGTCGGTATGCTGAGCTACTTCCTGGCCAGCTGGCTCGGATACGGCAAGAAGGAATGCTACGAAATCAGCAAGGCCGGCTTTCTGATCGATATCGGCAAATGCCGGATACCGGCCTCCATTCTGAGCAAGCCGCAGAAGCTCACCCCCGAGGAATTTGAAGAAGTGAAGAAACATACCTTGCATGGTTACGAGATTATCCGGAACTCCATGCCGGACGAGCATACGGCTCTGGTCGCTCTGCAGCATCATGAACGGGAAGACGGCACAGGCTATCCGAACGGACTCCGCAAGCCGGAGATTCACCCGTACGCCCAGATCGCCGCCATCGCCGATGTATACAGCGCCATGACCACCGCGAGAGTCTATCAATCCAAGCAGGAGCTGATTGCAGTTCTCCGGGAAATACATAATCTGAGCTTCGGCAAGCTGAACGCCAAAGCCGTTCAGGCCTTCATCCAGCATATGATGCCGAACTTCATCGGCAAGCGCGTTCTCCTCAGCTCCGGCGACATGGGCGTAATTATTATGAACAACCCGACGGATATGTTCCGTCCGCTTGTGCAGAGCGAGGGCCGGTTCTTTGATCTGGCACGCGACCGCAACGTTGGAATTGTAGAAATTTATATGGAATAGCCCGAGCAGACGGGCAGCAGTCCAATCTTCCATTGGAGCGCTGCCTGTTTTTTTATGTCCGCTGGACAGGCCTCGAAAGGACGCTCCTTGCCGGATGCCTTTTTAACCATTGGCCAACGATCGCATATATTAGTACATATGTGAATATAGGAGGTACCGGGATTGGCCAATAACAAGGATCTGCGTGATATTGAAATTGCCAAGCTGGCGTTTATAGGTGGATCCATTGCTGCAATCGGGGATGGAATCGCCGCACTTGCAGCCGGGTTAGCCTTGGACGCTCTGAAACAGGATTATGCAGCCAAAAAGAAAAACCCCACCGTTTCTATTAAATCCACGAAGACTCAACTGAATTATTTTATTAACGAGTTGGTAAAGATCAGAAATAAGGTGGGATAACCTTGTCTACGTCCACTGCCCGAAACGGACGTTCAACCTAAAATACGTGCCCGAGCGCCTTGACACCAGAGTGTCAAGCTCACTGCGGACACGTATTGTATTTAACCATCACCGGGATATATTTCAGAAGGGTCTGCCGGATTAACCGATGCTGCCTTCCATCTCGAACTTAATCAGCCGGTTCATCTCAACCGCGTACTCCATCGGCAGCTCCTTCGTGAACGGCTCGATGAAGCCCATGATAATCATCTGCGTCGCTTCGGCTTCCGACAGGCCGCGGCTCATCAGATAGAAGAGCTGCTCTTCGGATACTTTGGAGACCGTGGCCTCGTGCTCCAGCATGATATTGTCGTTCATGATCTCGTTGTACGGGATCGTGTCGGACGTCGACTGGTTGTCAAGAATGAGCGTATCGCACTTGATGTTGGACTTGGCGCCTTCCGCCTGGCGGCCGAAGGAAGCCAGACCGCGGTACGTCACCTTGCCGCCGTGCTTGCTGATCGACTTGGAGACGATCGTCGAAGTGGTGTCCGGCGCCAGATGGATCATCTTCGCGCCGGCATCCTGGTGCTGTCCCTTGCCCGCAACGGCGATCGACAGCACGGAGCCCTTCGCGCCGCGTCCCTTGAGGACAACGGCCGGATATTTCATGGTCAGCTTGGAGCCGATGTTGCCGTCGACCCATTCCATCGTCGCATTCTCTTCGGCAACGGCGCGCTTGGTGACCAGGTTGTAGATGTTCGGCGCCCAGTTCTGGATCGTCGTGTAACGAACGCGGGCGTTCTTTTTGCAGATAATCTCTACAACGGCGCTGTGCAGCGAATTCGTGCTGTAGATTGGAGCGGTGCAGCCCTCCACGTAGTGGACAAAGCTGTCCTCATCGGCAATGATCAGCGTCCGTTCGAACTGGCCCATGTTCTCGGAGTTGATGCGGAAGTACGCCTGCAGCGGAACTTCGCATTTCACGCCCTTCGGCACGTAGATGAAGCTACCGCCGGACCAGACCGCACTGTTCAGCGCCGCGAACTTGTTGTCCGCCGGGGGGATTACGGTGCCGAAGTATTCTTTCAGCAGCTCAGGATGCTCGCGGAGCGCGGTGTCCGTATCCATGAAGATAACGCCCTGTTCTTCAAGGTCCTTTTGCATGCTGTGATAGACGACCTCGGATTCGTACTGCGCCGACACGCCGGCCAGGAACTTCTGCTCCGCTTCCGGAATGCCCAGCTTGTCGAACGTCTCCTTGATTTCGGCCGGAACCTCTTCCCAGGTCTTGCCCTGCTTCTCCGAAGGACGCACATAATACTGAATGTCGTTAAAATCCAGTTCGTCCAGATCCCCGCCCCAGCGCGGCATCGGCATCTTCTCGAACTGCTTCAGCGATTTCAGGCGGAACTCCAGCATCCATTCCGGTTCATTCTTGATCTTGGAAATTTCCTTGACGATCTCGGGCGTCAGTCCTTTGCCGGTCTGAAACACCGCCTTGTGCTCGTCGCGAAACCCGTACTTGTATTCTTCCATTTCAGGCGCTTTCTTAGCCATGGGTCGTTCGCCTCCTTATAGTTCACCCTGCCGTTGCCGGCCTTCTTCTAGCTGTGCTGACGCTCTTCCTCGTCGATCCCCTTGCGCAGCGCGTTCCAGGCGAGTGTGGCGCATTTGATCCGCGCCGGGAACTTGTTGACGCCGGCCAGTGCCTCGATATCTTCGTAGTCGTCGAAATTCACTTCTTCACCCTGCATCAGTCTGGAGAAGCGGCTGGCCAGATCCAGCGCTTCCTCCACGGTCCGGCCCTTGACGGACTCGGTCATCATGGAGGCCGACGACATGCTGATCGAACAGCCCTCGCCTGCGTAGCGCGCATCCTTCACCCGTCCGTCCTCGACTTTCAGCTGGAGGGTAATCCGGTCTCCGCAGGTCGGGTTGTTCAGCTCTACCTTGAGCGAATCATCCTCGAACAGGCCGCGGTTCCGGGGGTTCTTGTAATGATCCATAATGACGCGGCGGTATAAATCATCCAATTGCATCGGCAAAATACTCCTTTGTGCGGATTAGTGCCGAGACCAGCCGGTCGATGTCTTCTTCTGTATTGTACAGATACAGACTGGCCCGCGCCGTCGAGCTGACTTCCAGCCAGCGCATCAGGGGCTGACAGCAATGATGTCCGGCCCGGATGGCGATGCCTTCCGAGTCAAGCACCGTCGCCACATCATGCGGGTGAACGTCTCCCAGATTGAAGGTAACGAGTCCGACCTCGCGGCCCCGGGGACCAAAGATCGTCAGACCTTCCACTTCCGACAAGCGCTGCTCCGCATACGCGGCCAGCTTGATCTCATGGCGGTGAATCTCATCCATACCGATCTCTTCCAGAAAATCAATCGCGGCTCCAAGCCCGACCGCACCGGCTATAATCGGTGTTCCCCCTTCGAACTTCCAGGGGAGCTCCTTCCAGGTGGAATCATAGAGGCCGACATCGTCAATCATTTCGCCGCCGAATTCTACCGGCTCCATCTTCTCCAGGAGCGCCCGTCTGCCGTAGAGAGCGCCGATGCCGGTCGGTCCGCACATTTTGTGGGCGGACAGGGCATAGAAATCGCAATCGAGGTCCTGAACGTCTACTTTCATATGCGGCGTGCTCTGCGCGCCGTCCACCACGATAACGGCACCGTGCCTGTGGGCGATGGCCGCAATCTCCTTCACCGGATGGGTAACGCCCATGACGTTCGAGACATAGGCGATCGCGACGATCTTCGTGCGGTCGGTAATGGTCGCTTCCGCATCCTCCACCGTAATCCGGCCGTCCTTTTGCAGCGGAATGAACTTCAGCGTCGCGCCGGTACGCTTGGCAAGCTGCTGCCACGGGATGAAGTTGCTGTGATGCTCCATCTGCGTTACGACGATTTCGTCTCCCTCTCCCACGGCCGAAGGCCCGTAAGAGGAAGCGACCAGATTCAGGGCTGTGGTCGTACCCCGGGTGAACACAATCTCTTTCGTACTCTTGGCGCCGATGAAGCGCGCCACCTTCTCCCGCGCGCCTTCATAGGCGTCGGTTGCCCGGCTGCCCAGCGTGTGTACGCCGCGGTGAACATTGGAGTTGTCGTGCTCATAGTAAGCCTTGATCGCCTCGATGACCTGCCGCGGCTTCTGGGAAGTCGCGGCGCTGTCCAAGTACACGAGCGGATGGCCGTTGACGTTCTGGTTCAGAATCGGGAACTGCTCCCGGATGGAGGCATTCATTGACCCAACTTCCTTTCCACAAGAGACTGAAGCTGATCGCGCAGCCCCTCCAGTGGAATTTGCGAGACAACGGGAGCAAGGAAGCCGTAAATAATCAGTTTTTCCGCATCGCTGCGCGAAATTCCGCGGGACATCAGATAATAGATCTGCTCCGGATTGACCTGTCCTACGGAAGCGGCATGGCCGGCGGATACATCGTCTTCGTCGATCAGCAGAATCGGGTTCGCGTCGCCGCGGGCCTTGGGGCTCAGCATGAGCACTTTGGCTGTCTGCTGTCCGTCAGCGCGGGTAGCGCCCTTCTCAATCTTCGTAATGCTGTTGATAATGGACGAGGCGTTCTCGCGCATAACCGCCCGGGTAATCATGTCGCTCGGCGTATTCTTGCCGAAATGCTGGGCGCGGCAGGAGTAGTTAAGCCGCTGCGATCCCGATCCCACGGCGATAATCATCGCATTCGAGGTGGAGCCGTTGCCCTGAAGCAAGGACTTCGTGTCGCCGACGGTATCGCCGTCGTTCATTTCGCCGATAATCCACTCGATTGATCCGTCGTTGTCCACGACGGCGCGGCGGTACGTAATATCGGTTGTATCCGCTCCGAACTGGTGCACCGAAGCGAACCGCACCTGAGCGCCGGCTCCGACGAACACTTCCGCCGCTCCGTTGTGGAGCCCGGCTTCCGTCTTGGCGGACACATAATTGTCTACATAAGTCAGCGCGCTGCCGCGTTCGGCTACAATCAGCACATGCGGCACAAATGCGCTCTCTGCATCATCGGTGAGATAGACGGCCTGGATCGGCGCGTCGATCACTACATTCTTCGGCACGTAGAGGAATACCCCGCCGTTCCACAGCGCCGCGTGCAGCGCCGCTACGGAGCTCTCGTCCGCGGCAACCGCTTTGCCGAGATAGCGGCGAACCAGTTCGCCGTGTTCCTTGGCGGCCGTCTGAAGATCGGTGAAGACTACCCCCTGCTCCTCAAGTCCGGGAGCCAGCTTGGCGTAGACCACTCCGGAATTGTGCTGGATCAGCAGATTTCCTTCTCCCGCGCCTTCGATCAGGCTGCGGATGGATTCGGGCGCATCAGCCAGCTGCCCGATCCGCACACTCTCTTGGTTCTTCCCGTACTGCTGAATATTCCAGCGGTCGATCCGGGTCTTCTCCAGCTTCGGAAGCTCCAGGCCGGCTGCGAGCTCCAGCGCCTTCAGGCGGCTCTCTGTCAGCCAGTCCGGTTCCCCGCTGCGCACCGACCATTCGCCGAGCGTGCCGGCTTCAACCGGAAGTATGGTTTGCGTCGTCATCTCTATTCTCCTCCTTCCAGTCCGGTTACGCTTCTTGTCCGACGGTTTCGTCCTCGATGCCCAGCTCTTCCTTGACCCATTCGTAACCTTCGGCTTCCAGACGCTCCGCCAGCTCCGGACCGCCGGATTTGACAATGCGGCCCTGCATCATGACATGGACGAAGTCCGGCTTGATATAGTTAAGCAGACGCTGATAGTGGGTAATAACCAGGAAACCGCGCTCTTCGCTGCGCATGGCGTTCACGCCCTGCGCTACAATCTTCAGCGCGTCGATGTCAAGGCCGGAGTCGATCTCGTCGAGAATGACGATCTTCGGGTCCAGCATCATCATCTGGAGAATTTCATTCCGCTTCTTCTCGCCGCCCGAGAAGCCTTCGTTCAGGTAGCGGTGCATGAATTCCGGATTCATCTCCAGTTCTTTCATCTTGCCTTCCATCTGACGGATAAATTTGATCAGCGAGATCTCGCTTCCTTCTTCGCGGCGGGCGTTGATGGCGCTGCGCAGGAAGTCGGAGTTCGTTACGCCGGAAATTTCGCTCGGGTACTGCATGGCCAGAAAGAGGCCTGCCCGTGCGCGCTCATCAACGGCCATCTCCAGCAGGTCTTCGCCGTTCAGCGTAGCCGCGCCTTCCGTCACTTCATATTTGGGGTGCCCCATCAGAGCCGAAGCCAGCGTACTCTTGCCGGTACCGTTCGGTCCCATGATCGCGTGAATTTCTCCGCCCTTCATCTGCAGGTCAATACCCTTCAGAATCTCCTTGCCTTCAATGGTTGCCTTGAGTCCAGAAATGACGAAATCTGCTGCCATAACGTGAATTCCCTCCAATAATCGATTTGCCTAGCCTGTATCCGTCTGCAGGGGATGACCCTGTAACACGCCAGCGGAACTATTTAGATTCTGTATTAAATTATAATCATTATAAATTGTATAATCAATGATTATCAATGATTATCACTCATTTTATTATAATCCCTCAGCTTTATCAAACATTGTCGGATTTCCTGCCGCCGGGCTTCAAAACTCTCCTCATCCAGCACGGGCACGGATTTCCCGGGTTCGGGCGTATCCTGAAGACCGATCCAGGACCGGCAGCCTCCATATTCCGGATGGACGGGAATTTCTAGCGGCTGATCCAGCCGGTAGACCCGAAGCAGCAGGGCATGCAGCGGCTCGCGCGGCTTCCACCGGAGTCTCTCCGCAGCCATTTCCTTAGTCCAAATATGGTAAGGATACAGCGCCTCCAGCTCTTCCTCGGTCCGGATCTCCAGATCGTCCGCCGCCTCCGCCCAGTAGAATAGCGTAATCCGGTCAGCACCGGGATGGGCCTCGGCCAGCGATTTCTCGACCAGCGGACGGTAAGGTTCCTTGAACAACCTGGGCTTCTGGTGCTCATACGTAGGGAAGAAATAGAAGGAAGAGCTGCGGAGTTCAAACCGCTTGGTTTCTTCCCGGATTCCGCCCTTGCGGAGAAGAAGGATGCTCTCTCCCTCCCCCAACAGTTCGGCGGCTGCGGCCCATTCCTTCAGAGCCGTCGGTTCAATCTTCATGGGGCTGCTCTCCTCTCCTGGCCTCGCGGCTCCCGCCGTCCGGCCGTTCCGAATTTGATATCTATATTATAACAACTCATGTAGGCAATCGACATGGTGAATGAAAAAAGAGCCCAAAACGGGCTCTTCTTCAACCATTCGTCACACCCTCTCACATGAGGGTGTTCATATGCTTAACATCAACCTTACTTATCCAGGAACGAGCGAAGCATCCAGGCGTGTTTTTCCAGATCCGTACGGATCTTGATGAACAGATCGGCCGTCGGCTGATCGCCGTTCTCCTCGGCGAGTTCGATCCCTTCGCTAAGCTCTTCCGCTACCGTCGAGAAGTCCTCAATCAGCGTCTGAACCATGCCGCGGGTATCTTCGTTGCCGGAAGCTTCCTGAATGGTGGAGAGCTCCAGATATTCCTTCATCGTAGCCGCAGGTTTGCCCTTGATGCTCAGCAGGCGCTCGGCCACCTCGTCCATCTTCAGCGTAACTTCATCGTACAGTTCCTCAAATTTCACATGCAGGGAGAAGAACTGCTCGCCCTTCACGTACCAGTGGTAGTTATGAAGTTTCACATAGAGGACGTTGAGATTCGCCACCTCTTTGTTGAGCACCTGCTCGATGGAAGTCGTGTTCGTTTTGTTGGTTGCTTTGGCCATCGTTGATCCCTTCCTTGTCCACTTAGAATTTGACCGGCTGTGTCTGATCCGTCGTGCCGGCCTTGTCGTCGTCTACTGTCACATTACCCTAGCCCCGTTCCGCCGAAACAAAGCGGCGTCTTCCTCCCGACCGTGCGGCTGCGCACAGCCGTCCAAAGATCAATTGTAGGATGGACGAACGGAAGGAGGGTTATGCCTGAGGGTTCGCGAACGGGCAAAAAGGAGCGGAATTTCGCTTCCGCTCCTCCATTTTACACCTGTATGGCCGCTTTGTGCCAGCGTTCCTAGACCATCCGCAGCAGCGCTTCCCGCCCGGACATTCCCGCCGCAATGCCAAGCTTCTCGGCTTCATGCGTAACCGACTCCAGGGGAGAGTCCAGCAGCTGCTCCAGCGTTCGTACGCCTACCGCCCGGCCTGCAATAATACCGCGGTCCTTCAGCTTGTCGTTCAGCAGTCCGACATCCAGCGCTCCGCACATGATGTATCCCTTGTCCGTGCTGACGCTTAGAAGAGTTGTCTTGGGGAGCTGCACCACTACGCCAAGCATCGTATGTCCGCCGATCACAATCGGTTTCAGTGTTACCATTGCTGCACACCGCCTTTCTTCTTGCTTCCCGTCATGCTCTATCTAAATGTATGCCCTTCAGGGAGCAGGGGTGCGGACAAATGTCCCGGTTGCGCATCAAGGTTCCCGGGCCGATAGTCCCAATTCGATCTGTTCCCCCGCTGTTCTTCTTTCAATGATAATGATATAGTGTAAATACGCAAAAGAAGCGCTATATTGAACAGGCTGGGGGACTTATGAACAACAAACTGCGAAGCACGGAAGGTCAATTTCTGTTTAATCTTGACATTTTAATAAATGCCAAGACCAACCCGCTTGCCTTGCAGTATCTGCTTGAACTGCTGAATGGAAGCGAGTATGTAACCGACTTCAAGATTAATTCCAACCTGCAGCTTGGAAGAACCATCGACGAGCTGCTTCAGAACGCCAAGCGAAATTTGTCCCAGGGCAAGGCTGGAGCCGCCGACGCGGCCGCAGCGGAACCCGCCAAGCCATCGACTGCCGCCAAGACTTCTGCGGAGGCCAAACCTTCGGTAGAGGCCAAGGCCCCACCGGCCGCCAGACCAGAAGCCGGGCGCGGAGCGGCTGCCGCCCCCCGAACCGGAGGCGAAGCCCATCCGTTCGGTCCGATCTATATCCAGATCCGGGAATTCATCCGCAAGAATCAGCTGATCCGCATCCGGGCGAACCGCTACGGCAAGCAGCTCTCCATTCCGTGCCGGGTGCTGAATCTGGATGAGGCCACGAATACGATCAATGTCTACCATGTGGATGAGAAGCAGGTTTATACCTTCAAGCTCAACGAAATCGACGAGTTCATGTAGGGAAAAGAACGCCCCGGCCTTCCCGAATATCGGGTCTGTGCCGGGGCGTTCTTGCGCGATTGCGATCTGCGGTCAGCGCCGGGATTCGCGCCGCGAGAAAGCTTCAAGCGCCAGCAGCAGCCATGCTGCCATGAACGCCACGCCGCCAAGCGGCGTAATGGCGCCCAGCGCCTTGATTCCCGAGATACTGAGCACGTAGAGGCTGCCCGAGAAGAGGACGATGCCGGTCAGCATCAGCCGGGCTGCCCAGCGCAGCCGGGCGCTCTCACCCCATTGTCCGGCTGCCAGAGCAATGGCCAAAATCCCGAGCGCATGTACCATGTGATAATGCACACCGGTCTCATAGACTGTCAGATCATCCGCGCTGATTACCGTCTTCAGCATATGGGCGCCAAATGCGCCAATGGCAACGGCCAGCATCAGCAGCAGAGCTCCCCAGCCCGCATAGAAACGCTGCATGTCTTTCTCTCCTTCGATCCGCTGGTCTTGGCCGCCTGTTCGGCGGCACGGATTCATCTTATCGCAAGCGGAAAGTCTTTTCCACCAGGAGTGCGGGATGTGCTTGCTTTTCTCGCCCCCTTATGGAAGAGTAAGAGAAGCAGCATTGGATTCACCACTACTCATCTTGAAGGAGTTCGATTATGGACGAGCCACAAGTCAATCCGCCGGAAGGCCCATCGCCTTCCGCCCAACCGCCATCCGGCTACGGAATGAGCGAACCCGCGGAAGCGCAAGACTATAAGAACCTGCAAGACCGCAGACATTCAGGCCCGGGGATCGCTTCCTTCGTCATTGGCCTGGTCACGGTTGTCGGCTATATCGCCGCTCTGGCCGCCGCGGGCGCCATCATTGCCCCTCTGATCGACGAGATCGGGGAACTGCGCAGCGACTCCAGCGAGGCATTCATCCTGCTTGGCATGTCGGTTCTCGGCCTGGCGGCACTGAATCTGATCGGAGTAATCACCGGCATTATCGGCATCGCCCTGCGGGACCGCAAGAAAGCTCTGGCGGTCATCGGCACCCTCATCAACGGTCTGATTCTGCTGCTGTTCATTCTGGTAATTGCAGTCGGTCTGGCTAATGTCGGCGCGTCCTAGACGCAATCGGCAGCGCCCCTGTCCGGCGGATCTGTGATCCGCCAGTCAGGGGCGCTGCCAGTTGATGGGAGCCGGCCGGGGTTAAGGGCGGGACGGATAGAACGAGAAGGTGGCCTGGTCCGCCTTGTAGCGTCCCTCCTCATACCGGTAGACGATCCGCGCCTCCCCTACAAAATCGGCATTCCCGATAGCCCCGCCAAGCCTCGCGGTCAGCCGTCCCCTTTCGATCCCATAATAGATAATGGACCCGAAGGCGATCTTCTGCCGGTCCAGCGCTGCGGCTTCCGTTCCGTAAGAGGAAGCGCTGCGGCTGATTTGATCCCCGCCGCCGGGCGTTTCCGCCCGGATAATGACCTGATCCCCCCGCAGCGATACCGAGCTGCCGATCCGATTGCGGGCCGCCTCGACCGGATCATCGACCGGTATCTCCTTGAAGGAACGGCGTTCGATGACATGAACCTCCTCCAGATGAAGCCCCGTCCCCCATCCGGCGTTCAGACGGATCACGGCTTCGGGACTCTGATCCCCGCCGATATCGCCTGTCTCCAGAACCGGAGCATGGGACGCATCGACCGGGTTCTTCCAGTTCGGGAACGACTTCACCCAGCCATCCCATTCCAGCCGCATGCCTTCAAAGGTATCCGCCTTCTTGCCGATGCGGAACAGCCGCGGACCGCCGCCGGGCACCGCCGCCAGCACGGTCCGTCCCGTGACGACCTCTGCGCTTCGGCCGGAGGCGTTCCAGCGGACATCCGCTCCCGCCAGTTCCGCGATAAAGCGAAGCGGAAGCATGGTCTCGCTGCCTTGCCCGGCAACCGGCGCAGCCAGCGGATAGCGACCCGCCTCCGCCGTCTCCCTCACTTCCCTTTCTCCCGGCTTGAAATCATAGACGCCTCCCCGGGTCATCCAGATGCGCACCAGGCCCTCATCGGGCTGCCAGTGCGCCGACACGCTCCCGAGTTTCTGAATCATGGACAGAGGAACCATCGTGACCCCGTTGCTGATATAAGGGGCAGGGGACAAGTTCAACACTTGGCCATTCCAGCGGACAGAGACGTCGGCATGGCCCGCGGTCCGGCCAGAAGCTGCCGGGGAGACAAGGGCTGCGGCGACAGCCGCCGGCCCCGTCGGGACCGCTTCCGTTCGGGCGGCCCGGGCTTCGCCTGCCGGAAGAGGGGCCAGGGGCGCCGCCGCCAGCAGCAGCGAGAGCGCCGCCCCAAGCGCTGTTCGATAAATCGGCTTCAACATAGAAATCTCCTTGTCGCAGGGATATACGGGATTAAGGTACCCATCCATAAGGTACTTGGATCAATCTACCACAGGACGCTCTCCATTGGGTTACCGTTTATTAACAAGCCGGTTACAGCTTGTACGCCACCGTACCGTTGACTACCGTCATGCGCACGCGCGCGGCGAGCAGATCATCGGGGTCGCTGCCCGGCGGGCGGTCCAAGACCGTGAAGTCGGCCCGCTTGCCGATCTCCAGACTGCCGCGTTCCGCCGTCTCTCCGGCCGCAGCCGCGCTGCCCGAAGTGAACAATCCAAGCGCTTGACCGGCCGTGAGCTTCTCCTCCGGCACATAGCCGGCGTGGCGCTCGCCCGGCTTCCGGCGGGTTATGGCTGCGTGCATCCCGAGGAACGGGCTGACCGGTTCAATCGGCGCGTCGCTTCCCCCTGCGCAGACCACTCCGGCTTCCAGCAGACTCTTCCACGCGTAGAGCCAGCGGGTGCGTTCCGGCCCCACCCTCTCCAGCACCCACGGGAAGTCGCTCGCCACGAACCGGGGCTGAATGTCGGCAATCAGCGGCAGATTCTTCATGCGAACGACCAGGTCCCGGCGCAGCACCTGCGCGTGGATGAACCGGTCGGGCAGCCGGCAGCCCTGCGGCAGCGGCACCCGCTCCATCGCCGTCAGCGTCAGATCCGCAGCTCCGTCCCCGATGGCGTGAACCGCCACAGGGAAGCCGATCCGCCGCGCCTCTGCGAAGATGCGCTCCAGCTCTTCCGGCGTGTGGACCGCCATGCCGGAGGTGCCCGGCGCATCGCTGTAAGGAGCAGACAGCAGTGCCGTCCGTCCGCCGATGGCGCCGTCCGCGAACAGCTTGACGGCTCCGATCCGCAGCCATTCGTCCCCGCTGCCGGCGCGCAGGCCCAGCTCGGCGAGCTCGGGCAGATACTCATGGTACATCAGCTGATGCGTCCGGAAGGCAAGACCCTCTTCGCTCAGTTCCCGGTGAATGCGCAGCATGGTCTCCGCTCCGCCGATCAGGCGCAGGTCCTCCGTATGCACGCCGGTCAGACCGAGCGACAGGGCGTGCTCCGCGCCCCGGCGGACCGCCGCCTTCAGGGCGGCATAGTCCGGCTTCGGCTGAACGGCGGAGAACGGCCGGGACGCATCCTCATAGATCCAGCCGTTCAAAGACCCGTCCGGGTCCCTTCCATATGAGCCGGACGGAGGGTCCGGCGTATCCGCCGCAACGCCGGCCCGGCGAAAAGCTTCGCTGTTCCCGAGATACGCATGGAAGCAGGTGCGGGTCAGGAAGACCGGATGCCGGTCCGTTACGGCATCCAGCTCCAGCCGGTGCGGCGCCTCGGCCGGCGCAAAATCATTTTCATTCCAGTTGAGTCCGAGAATCCACTCTCCCGGCGGCGTGACCGCAGCTCGCTCCCGGATCGCTTCCAGCATCTGCTCCCGGGAAGCGCATCCCGTAAAATCGAGCATGTCCAGCTTCATCCCCGTCATGGCCAGGTGCATATGCGCATCGACCAGCCCCGGCAGCACCGCCGCGCCTTCCCAATCCACGGTGCCGTAGCTGCGGCCCGCGAGCTGGAGCCTCAGTTCCTCTTCGCTCCCGATGGCCGCGATTCGCCCTTCCTCGGTATAGACCGACAACAGCCGGCCCGGACCATCGTCCGGGTATCCGTATAAACGTCCGTTCGCATACAGCGTACCCGCCATGCGCTCCTCCTCCATTCCTCCGCAGCAGTCATAATGGAACCCTTGCTGCACATAAGCTTACCTAACGCCATTCTTTCCGTCAATTCCCGGCAACCCGCAGGCAGGCCATCGCAACCGGGGACGCCGGCCCAGGAGGTGAGCACGATTCCTCTCGTCGTACGAGCAACGATCAATGCCACCGGCGCCGTTACGTTCACGGGCAACACGCTCGGTCTGAGCCGGTCTGACACAGCAGGCGTTCCCGGCACTCAGGACAGTATCGGCGCCTTCACCACGGTCAACACCGCTTCCGTCTACAATTCCTATCCCGCCGGAACGACAAGCCTGTACACCGCCAACAGCTCAGCGGCCATCCTCAATCTTCCGCCGGGCAGCACCGTTCTGTACGCGGAATTAATCTGGGGCGGCTCCTACATTAACGGAACCGTCAACTTGAGCGCCCAGATTAACAATCCGGTCTCGCTGACGCTGCCCTCGGGAACCGTTATCAGCGTATCGCCCGATTCGGCGACGAGCAACAATGTGGATCTCGGCAACGGGGCCTCCGCTTACGTCCGGTCCGCCAACGTGACCTCCTACATCCAGCTTGGGGGGGCAGGACGCTATATTACGGGCGGGGTAGCCGGGACCATTGTCATCAGCGGCGATCCCACCGCAAACCACGCCGGCTGGACACTGGGCGTCATTTATCAGAATCCGTCGCTCCCCTTCCGGAATATGTCGCTTCGGGCGGGGGCCGTGCTCGTTCAATCGACCTCCGCTCCGGTGACCACAACGCTCACCGGATTTGCCACGCCGGTCTCCGGCGCGCTGGGCGGCCGGGCGCTGTTCAGCGCCCAGGAGGGCGACGCGAACCGTGCCGGCGACCAGGCCTTGTTCGGTCCGAACGCCGCTTCGCTGGCCGCGCTGTCGGGACCGAACAATTTTGCGAACAATTTCTTCGCTTCCCAGATCAATAATGACGCCGGTCTGATCGACACCACGGGCACCTTCGGCAGCCGGAACCAGACGAACGGCAGCCCGGGAAGCAACATTTCCGGCGGACGTCAGGGCTGGGATATTACGAATGTGGATATCTCTCCGCGCCTGGTCAATAACCAGGCCTCCGCAGTCCTTACGCTGACGACCTCGGGCGACGCTTATGTGGTCAATGCCAATGCGATACAGGTCGATATCAATGCTCCCAAGATTACGGTAACCAAAAGCGCCGGCGCTGCCGGTGCGGTCGTCGGCGATCTTCTCACCTACACGGTGACGGTTGCCAACACCGGGACCGCCAACGCCACAAGCGCCGTCCTGACCGACGCGCTTCCGGCCGGACTGGTCTTTGCAGGTGGCAGCGTAAGCGTCGCCGGCGTCTCCCGCCCCGGATTCGACATCGTCGCCGGCGTCCCGCTGGGAACCGTCAACTTCGGAACTTCCGTCACGGTGGTCTATCAGGCCAGAGTGTCATCGCTCCCGAGCCCGCAGCAGGCCGCCAACACGGCCAGCGCCGCCTTTACCTTCCAGAGCGTCAGCGGAGGTCCTGTTCTTACCGGCGTCGTCCCCTCCAATACCGTCACTCTACCCGTGTATTCCCCGGTTCTTGCCATATCCAAGAGCGCCAGCCAGACCGCCGCCGTGGTCGGCGATACCGTAACCTATACGCTCTCGGTCTCCAACAGCGGGAATATCGGCGCTTCGGTCACGCTGACCGACAACATCCCTTCGGGGAGCACCTATGTTCCCGGAAGCTTCACCGTCTCCGGTACGCCGGTGGCCGGGAACCCGGCCGCAGGCATCGCTATCGGAACCGTTGCGTCCGGACAGACGGTAACCGCCAGGTTCTCTGTTCTCGTCAGCAGCCTTCCTTCCCCGCCCGCGCTGACCGACCAGGCAACTGCCGCTTACACCTATCAAGTGCCGGACGGAAGGACCCTTTCGGGAAACGCCGCTTCCAATTCGCTGACCCTCCCCGTCTCGGTTCCCAATGTCTCTGTAGTCAAAAGCGTCAGCCAGTCGGAGGCCGCCGTCGGCCAGACGCTGACTTATACCGCCGTTGTCGCCAACAACGGCGCTTCGCCGCTCACGGCGGTGACACTGACCGACGCGCTTCCCGCCGGCAGCACCTTCGTCGCCGGAAGCGCATCCCTGTCCGGTACGCCGCTTCCGGCAGCCGATCCGGCTACCGGCATTCCGATCGGCACCCTTGCGCCGGGCGCCTCGGCTGCCGCCGTCTTTCGCGTCTCTGTCGCCGCCGTTCCTTCGTCCGGCCAGTTGAACAACCGGGCCTCGGCCGCCTACAATTCGGGCGCATTCAGCGGCATTGCTCAGTCGAACACCGTAACGACGGCAGTCTATCTGCCGGTCATTACCGCCGTCAAGAGCGCATCAGCCGCCTCCGCGCTGGTGGGAGGGATGCTGGTCTATAGAATCCGAATCGCCAACACCGGCAATCTGGGCGCAGAGGTCACCTTCAGCGATACGCCGCCTTCCGGCACCACCTTCGTCCCGGGCAGTGTAACTGTAGGCGGAGTGGCCCGCCCTGCCGCTTCCCCGCTTGGCGGCATTGAGCTTGGAACCGTTGCGCCGGGCGCAGACACGGAGGTCGCTTTCACCGTATCCGTCAACAGCCTGCCGTCTCCGGCCGTTCTGGTGAACCAGGGCACGGCCGCTTACCGGTATCAGCTTCCGGGCGGGAGCGGGCCGTTCACAGGCTCTGCACTTACGAACACGATATCCACGCCGGTGTCTGCACCCAATCTGACGCTGACCAAAACAGCGGGAACGGCTGCCGTCGCCGTCGGCGAGAATCTGACGTATACGCTCACCGCCGCCAACTCCGGCGCAGCGCTTCTGGAGAACATCATTCTGTCCGACACGCTCCCTGCTGGAACGACCTTCGTGACAGGCAGCGTACTGGTGAACGGCACGCCGGTACCCGGCGCCAGTCCGGCCGCCGGCATCCGGCTGCCGAATCTGGCGGCCGGGGCCTCGGCCGCCGTTGCTTTTACCGTGAACGTCTCGTCCCTGCCAAGTCCCGCCGTGCTGGGCAACCGCGCAAGCGCAGCTTTTACCTCGGGAAGCTTCTCCGGCTCGGCCGTCTCTCCCCTGGCGGAGACTCCGGTCTATCAGCCGGTCCTGAATCTGCTGAAGAGCGCGGGGACCTCCCCCGTTGCAGCCGGCAGCACGCTGAGCTATCAGATCCGGGTCAGCAACACCGGCAATATCTCCGCCTCCGCGACCCTGACCGACCTGCTGCCGCCCGAGGCGGCGTTTATTCCCAACAGCGTCCAGATCGGCAGCGTTCCGCTCCCCGGGTACGATCCCGCCTCCGGTATTCCGGTGGGACCGCTCGCCCCGGGCGACAGTACAGCGGTGAGCTTCCTGGTGACGGTGAACGCGGTGCCTCCGTCGCAGCGGCTCGTCAATCAGGCGAGCGCCGCCTACACCTTCCTTCTTCCGGACGGCCGGCGGCTCGGCGGAACCGCGGCGTCCAACACGCTGTCGGTTCCAGTCTCTTCTCCCCAAGTATCGGTTGTCAACAGCATCAGCGCTTCAGCGGCTGTAACGGGCGACGTTCTGACAATAACCAGCGTGATCACGAATACGGGAGACGCAGCGGCAGGCCAGTTGGTCTACAGCGATCCGCTGCCCCCGAATGTCACATTCCTTCCCGGTACGGTAACGGTGAACGGGGCTTCTCTTCCGAACGCTGTTCCAGCCTCCGGCATTCTGATCGGCAGTCTCGCTCCGGGCGGAGCAGTCGCCGTATCCTTCGAGGTGAGAGTCCATATGCCTAATCCTACGCTCATCAGCAACCAGTCCTCGGTCAGTTTCACTTCCGGGGTCTTCTCCAGCTCTTCGGCCTCCAACGTCACCGCAACCCCGATTATTGAACCGCAGCTCGGACTGGTCAAAAGCGCCAGCGCCGCAGTCGCCACCGTCGGCGATACGATTGTGTATACGGTTGTGGTCGCCAATACCGGCAACCTGGAAGCTTCCGTCACGCTGACCGACCCGCTTCCGTCCGGCACCACCTTCAGCGCCAACAGTGTCATTGTCGGCGGTCTTCCCCTTCCCGGCGCTTCACCCGACTCCGGCATCGCCGTCGGCGTTGTCCCGGCGGGGGGCGCGGTAACCGTCACCTTCAGCGCAGTTATCACTTCGCTGCCAACACCGCAGTTCCTTAACAACCAGGCTTCGGCTGCCTACACCTACACCACGCCGGACGGACGCCCGCTCAGCGGGTCGGCCCTGTCGAACACGATCACGATCTCCGTCTCGGCTCCGAATGTGTCCGTCACCAAAGTCACCGGCTCGACGGCGGCCACCGTAGGCGATGTGATCACTTACTCCGTCATTGTTCTTAACAACGGCATTGCTGCGGTCAATAATCTTCAGCTTACCGATCCGCTGGCTCCCGAGGCCGCCTTCGTGACCGGAAGCGTCACCGTGGCCGGAACGCCGGTTCCATCGGCCAATCCGTCGCTTGGGATTCCGCTCTCCTCTCTGGCGCCCGGCGCCTCTGTAACGGTAACCTATAACGTCCGGGTGAACGCCGTTCCGAGCGGGGCCGAACTGCTCAACCAGGCTTCGGTGGCCTTCACCTCGGGAGCAGTCTCGGCTACAGCGCTGTCCGCCCGGATCGCCATACCGGTCTACCAGCCGGTTCTCAACGTCGTCAAGAGCGCCGGCACCGCCCAGGCCACCGTAGGCGACACGGTCAGCTACACGCTGACCGTGTCGAATGCCGGCAACTATGCCGCCTCGGCCACGCTGACCGATACGCTCCCGGCGGGCAGCGTATTTATCCCCAACAGCGTGCTGGTGAATGGACTGCCTTTGCCCCAAGCCGATCCGGCTAGCGGCATTGCCGTCGGTTCGATTGCCCCCGGAAGCATCGTAACGGTTACTTTCTCCGTCGAAATTACCAGCCTGCCCGTACCTCAGCTTCTGGTGAACCAGGGACTCGCCTCGTATACCTACACCCTCCCGGACGGAAGAACCGCATCGGGCGCCAGTTCATCGAACAGCGTGTCGCTGCCGGTATCCAGCCCTAATGTCAGTGTTGTCAAAACCACCGGCACCTCGGCGACTACGGTCGGAGATACCCTTATCTATTCCGTGATTGTCACCAATAACGGCATTGCTGCCGTCAATAATCTGGTCCTCAGCGATGTGGTGGCGGCCGTGACGACGTTCATTCCCGGTTCCGTTACCGTTGCCGGCGAACCGAGACCTTCGGCCAGTCCTTCGGCGGGCATCCCGCTTGGAAGCCTGACGCCGGGTTCCTCCGTTACGGTCGCCTTCAGCGTAAGCGTAACGGCCCTGCCTCCGGACGGCACGCTGACTAACCAATCCTCGGTGAGCTTCACATCCGGGACGCTCTCCAGCGTCACCTTCTCCAACACGGTCAGCCTCCCGGTCTATCGGCCGATTCTGTCGGCGGCCAAGAGCAGCAGCCTGTCCATCGCCACAGTCGGAGACACGGTTGTCTACACGGTGAATGTCGCCAACACAGGCAATTATCCGGCATCCGCGACGCTGACTGACACCATTCCCGCCGGCGCCGTCCTGGTCCCCAACAGCGTTCTGGTCGGCGGAATTCCGGTTCCCGGAGCGGACCCGGCAGCCGGTATACCGCTTGGAAGCATCGCTCCCGGAGCCTCTCTGCCCGTCATCTTCTCGGCGGTCATCCAGACGCTCCCGCCCAGTCAGCAGCTTGCCAATCAGGCGGCGGTATCCTTATCCTATACCTTGCCGGACGGACGCCCGTTCACGGCAAGCCTGGCTTCCAACACCGTTCTGATTTCGGTATCCTCTCCGAATGTGACGGTTGTGAAGTCTACAGCCGTTGCCGACGTCGTAGTCGGAGATACCTTCACTTTCGGGATTGCGGTCACGAACAACGGAATTGCAGCGGTGGACAATGTCGTCCTGAGCGACCCGATTCCGGCCGGGACGATTCTGGTCCCCGGCAGTGTAACGGTTGGCGGTACGGCCCGCCCGTCTGCCAACCCGGCAGCCGGCATTTCTCTGGGCACCTTGGCGCCGGGCGCAACGGTACAGGTTGCCTTCAACCTGAACGTCACGTCGCTTCCGAGCCCCGCCGTTCTGAACAATCAGGCTTCGGTAAGCTTCACTTCGGGCGCCTTCTCGGGAGCTTCTTACTCGAACACTGTTGCCGTCCCGGTCTATCAGCCTATCCTCACCCTAGCCAAAACCGCCAGCGTTGCCAACGTCACCATTGGCAACACGCTCACCTACAGCATTCTGATTACGAATGGAGGGAACCTGTCGGCCGATGTCACCTTGTTCGACAGCATACCGGCCGGAGCGACCTTCGTGCCCAACAGCGTGCTGCTTAACAACGTTCCTCTCCCCGGCGTAGATCCGTCCGGCGGAATCGCCGTCGGACCGGTTGCCCCGGGCAGCCCGGCGACGGTAACCTTGACGGTTCTGGCCGCCGACTCGTCGCCAGCGCCGCAGCAGCTCGTGAATCAAGCTTCGTCCAGCTACACGTACAGCCCGCCGGACGGCCGGCTCCTCAACGGCTCCGCCGTCTCCAATTCACTGGCCGTTCCGCTCTCCTCTCCCGATGTGACGGTCGTCAAGAATACCTCGGTCTCCAATGCCGTGGTGGGAGATATCATTACGTATACCATCGCCGTAACGAACAACGGCACGGCAGAGGTGAGCAACGCCGTACTGATCGACCCGATTCCGGCAGGCAGCCAGTTCGTCGGCGGAAGCGTGGCGGTTAACGGCACGCCGATGCCGGGAGAGAGTCCGGCAACCGGCGTTCCGATCGGTACCATCGCTGCCGGAGCATCCGTCAACGTGACGTTCCAGGTGCAGGTCGTTGCTCTATGACCGAGCCGCTGATCGTCAACCAGTCCCTGGTTCTGTTCCAGGGAGCGGCGGGCGCCGAGGCCATCGCTTTCTCCAATATCGTCCGCACCCCGGTCCTGGGGCCGTCCATCTCCCTGCACAAGCATGCCGACCGTGACAGCGCCGGCCTCGGCGATACGCTGGTATTCGGGATGACCGTCCGGAATACCGGCAACGCCGCTGCCGAGGTCCTCCTGTACGATCCGCTGCCGGAAGGCCTGGCCTTTGTGCCGAACAGCGTTCTTGCAGGCGGCCTTCCGCTGGCGGGGGCCAATCCGGCTGCCGGCATTCCGGCGGGCCTCCTCCTTCCCGGCAGCGAAGCCTCCATCGTATTCCAGGCGCTGTCGGTGGCGCTCCCGCCTTCGCTGGAGTATCGCAACCGCGCCCGGGCCGATTATTTCTTCACCGGGCCGGACGGACAGCAGGTGCGCGGCAGTGCCGAGTCCGGGACCGTGACGGTCGCTCTGCGCGCCTACCTGCTGGAAATCTCCCTGGCCGTGAATACCGCGGCCACATTCCCGGGGGACGTGCTGACGTACACCGCGACCCTGCGCAACAGCGGACTTCAAGCGATCCGGGAGCCGATCTTCGCCGCTCGGCTCCCGGCCGCTGCCGGCTGGATTCCGGGAAGCGTCATCGCGGACGGCGTCTATGACCCGGCCGCCGACCCGCAGACCGGCCTTCTCCTGAACGATCTTGCGCCGGGCCAGTCAATGGAAGTCATATTCCGGGCACGCTCCCTCTATATCCCCGGCGCAACGGAAATTCTCGTTCAGTCGGTCGTCTCCTATTCCGTCGGAGGAGAGACGCTGCGGCGCAGCCAGAGCAGCAACAGCGTCTCCACCGCTCTCCTCGCGCCCGGGCTCACCCTCCTTAAGACGGTCAATGCCGTCTCCGCCGCTCCGGGAGCGGAACTCCGCTATACCGTTAAAGTCGGCAACCCCGGCGCGCTGGCCGCCGAGGTGGTACTGCAGGATTCGCCGCCTTTCGGGACGGATTGGGTGCCGGGCAGCGTCACGATAGCCGGCGCCGTCTATCCCGAGCTGCTCCCCGACCGGGGTCTTCCGCTCGGGATGATTCGTCCCGGCGAGTTCGTGAAGGTGCAGTTCAGCGCGCGGGTCGATCCCCTTGCGGGCAAGGGCGGGCTGACCGAAATGATCAACTATGCTTCAGCCCGCTACATCACCCTGCTGCCCGACGGCCGGTCCGTCCGGCAGACTGTCCGCTCAAATTCCGTCTCCGTGCGCTTAGCTGCGCCCCTGCTGTCTCTGACGGCAGCGGCTCAGCCGGCCAGCGTCCATCCGGGCGACGAAGCGGTCATCGCGGTGACGCTGGCCAACAGCGGCAGCCTCCCGGCAGAGGTGCGGCTCGGCTCTCTGCCGCTGCCCGGCATGGAAGCTGTGCCGGACGGCCTGAGTATCGACGGAGCCCCGGCGTCGTACGGCAGCGGCGGATTGTCGCTTGGCGTCGTAGGTCCCGGAGAACGCCGGATCATCCGCTGCCGGGTCCGAATCCGGCAGGACGCCGCAGGGACCGTGCTGTCCGGTTACGCCGCCGCCTCCGGCCGCTATGAGTCCGGCGGACAGACCTACACGGCCGAAGCCCGCTCCAACGAATATACCGTCACCGTGGAAGGAGACGACGAATAGGAGGAGGGCTAACAAGCGGCCTGCACATATCTCTTCTTCCGCGGAATATATATGGAAAGAACTGAACCAGGAGGTGACCGCCATGCCGGAATCCGAGCTTCCTTATTCATTTGTAGTATCGAAGGAGGATTGGTCGCTGCACCGCAAAGGCCATCAGGACCAGGAGCGCCATCAGCAGAAGGTCAAGGAAGCGATCAAGGCGAACCTGCCCGATCTCGTTACGGAAGAGAATATCATTATGTCCGACGGCCGCAAGCTCGTGAAGGTCCCGATCCGCAGCCTCGACGAATACCGGATCATCTACAATTACCGCAAGCAAAAACACGTCGGCCAGGGCGACGGCGACAGCCAGGTCGGGGATGTTCTGGGCAGGGAGCCTGCCTCCTCCGGCCACGGCAAAGGCGAGAAGGCCGGGGACCAGCCCGGCCAGGACTTGATCGAAGCCGAGATTGATCTGGAGGATCTGGAGGATATTTTATTCAAGGAGCTGGAACTGCCCCATCTGAAACCCAAAACCGAGGAAGAAATCGAGACCCGTTCCATCGTCTTCAACGATATCCGCAAAAAAGGCATGATGTCCAACATCGACAAGAAGCGGACGCTGCTGGAGAACCTTCGGCGCAACGCCGGCCGGGGACAGCCCGGCATTCACAGCATCAGCCCGGACGATCTGCGGTTCAAAACCTGGGACGACATCACCATCCCGCACTCGAACGCCGTCATTATCGCCATGATGGATACCTCGGGGAGTATGGGTACCTTCGAGAAATACTGTGCCCGCAGCTTCTTCTTCTGGATGACCCGGTTTCTGCGCCGCCAGTACGAGAAGGTGGAGATCGTCTTCCTGGCGCATCACACCGAGGCGAAGGAGGTCAGCGAACACGACTTCTTCAACCGGGGCGAGAGCGGAGGAACCATCTGTTCGTCCGCTTATCAGAAAGCGCTGGAGATCATCGATACCCGCTACCCTCCGTCGAAATACAACATCTATCCCTTCCATTTCTCCGACGGAGACAACCTAAGCTCGGACAACGAGCGCTGCGTCAAGCTGATCGGCGAGCTGCTGAAGCGCTGCAACCTGTTCGGCTACGGCGAAGTCAACCAGTACAACCGCAGCAGCACGCTGATGTCGGCCTACAAGAACCTGAAGCACGAGCGCTTCATGCACTACGTCATCAAGGACAAGAAGGAAGTGTACCAAGCCCTTCGCACCTTTTTTGCGCCAAAAGAACCGGCGGCGCGCTGATCGCCTCCGCCCCCCATTCCCTTCCATGCAGACAGGGCCGACCCGGTCGTCTTCCGACTGCGGGCCGGCCCTGCCGGCATGCTTTCACTCTTCCAGCCCAGGCTGAGAGGCCCAGGGCTTATGCGCTCTGCTGCAAGTTCTCTTCAGCGGACTGGCCTTCAGCGGCATCGGCTTCCGGTGCGGCTTCTTCTCCGGTGTGAAAGGAGACGAGCGAATCCTGGAGCGATGCCGCCAGCTTCTCCAGCAGACCCGACAGCCGGACCAGCTGCTCGCTGATCCGGAACTGCTGGGAAGACATCGAGGCCACTTCTTCGGTGGAGGCGGCCGTCTGCTGCACCACGGCGCTCACACTGTTGATCGACTCTCCCATTTCCTGCTGACTGGCAAGCAGGTCGCTGACCGCCTGCGAGGATTTTTGAAGATGCTCCATGTACTTCTCCATTTCGGCTTTGACATCGGCAAACGTCTCCGAGGTATCCCGCACTGCTGCAATCTGCTCCTGAAACAGCGGAACGGCAGCCTGTACCGCTTCCACCATGTTCCCGATATCCAGTCCGATTTCATCGGCAATCCGGGACACAGACTCAATAGACCGGCCGGACTGATTGGCCAGACCGCGGATTTCATCGGCGATGACGATAAAGCCTCTGCCGGCCGCTCCTGCGCGTACTGCTTCAATAGAGGCGTTCAGCGCCAGAATATTGGTCTGCTTGTTAATGGCGATCATCGGAGCCAGCAGACCGGCAATCAACCGCAGGCTCTCTTGAAGACGTGCGGAATTTTGCTCAATCCGGTTCATCATATCCAGCGTGGATTCGCTCTTCGCAACCAGCATTTCCATCAGCTTCCCGCCCTGTCCGCTGACTCCGAGCAGCCGTTCAGCGGAACGGTCCAGAACTTGATTGATTCCGGCGACCTCTTTCATCTGCTCGCCCATGCGCTGCACGTTCCGGCTACTCTTGTCCGCCTCTTCCGCGAGACTGGCCGTTCCGTTGGCAATTTCCTCGGAAGCGGCAGCCACCTCCCTCGCATTCACGGAGATTTCGCCGGATGCGACAACAAGCTTCGCCGAAGTCGTCAGCACGTCCTGCGCGCTTTGTCCGCTCTGACGGGCAAGCCCGCCAAGCTGCTCCATCATTTGATTGAAGCTGTGGCCGACCCTGCCGATCTCATCCCTGCCGCCGAAGGAAGCGCGGACCGTTAAGTCCCCGTTCTCCCCTCGTTCCATCAGCTTCGCTAACATACCAAGCGGCCGGCCGATCATTCGGACGAGCAGATAGCCAATCAGCAGGGCAATCAGCGCTGCGCAGGCTACCACGATCAGCGTAATATACAGCAGCCGCTTGGCTGAATGGGTAAAGTCACTCACCGGCGCGTACCCCGCCAGGGTCCAGTCGGCCGACCGGATGCCGTGATAGACCACGAGCTGATCGTTCCCGCTGCGGTCGGCAGCCGTAATCGACTGCTGTTCCTTGCTGCTCTCTTTATTGTCTTTCTGATTCGGCAGGGCGACAAAGAACTCTTGTCCCAGAGAGTCTTTATCCGCCGGGTAGACAATCCGGTTGTCTGCCGTCACAATCCGGATCTGCCCCTTGTCTCCGATATGGAAGTTCGCCAGCAGATCGCCAAGCGCCTGGCCCTTCACCTCGATAATCAGGTAATATTCCAATTCCGGGTTCTTCAGATTCCGCAGGAGCCGGCCCATGGCAAAGGAAGGGTCAGGATTGATATCGAAGAAACCCCGGGTCCGTGTCGGGAACCAGACCGGATTGCCTTTGGCAGCTTCTACAGCCTTCAGCCGCTCTTCCACCCCTTCGTCGGAGCGCAGATTATTGAGGCCTACGGATTTATAGGATTCCGAATCAATCAGGGATTTAGCAACCAGGCGCACACCCACCAGCCGCTCATCCGAAGCGGTCAAGGCAGTCAGCTTCTGTTTGATGCGTTCCTCTGCGGCACTGATATCGGCGGGAGCGCTTGCACGATTATGTATAACGGCCAGATCAGCCTTAAGCGTTGCATCGACGGCATACTGTCTGGACAAGGATTCGTATTGGGACAGGAGGAAATCCAGCTTGTCTGCCGCCTGGGTGACGGATTGTTCGGAAGCCGACGCAACCTGATCGGTGATGATACGCTTGGAAGCATTGTAAGAAGTGAGACCGAGGACGGAAGTCAACAGCAAGGTGGTGCAGAACAAGGCGGCAAACAGCTTGGTACCTACCGATTTGAAGACCATGCCCTTCATTACATTCATCATCCTCTGATAGTTAATAAAAGAGGGCACAATCTTCACCATAAGGGTAAAGATTGTGCCCCTCTGGAGCCCAAAATCCAAGATTCACATGGGTTCGGCAGCGTCGTCAGCCTTTACTTGCCCCGGCCGTAAGACCGTCTACCAGCAGCTTCTGCAGGAAGCCGAACAGAATCATAATCGGAATCGAAATTAGAACCGCACCGGCCGCAAAGGTCGTAAAGTTCGTATTCTGATTCGAGTTGACCATGTCATAGAGACCCACGGCCACCGTCCATTTATCTTTGGTTCGCAGAATAAGGCGGGCAAAGATAAAGTCTACCCAAGGGCCGACGAACTGCGTCAGCGCCATGTAGGTAATCATCGGTCTGGACAGCGGGAGAATGACTCTCCAGAAGATGCCGAAGTTGCTGGCGCCGTCGATACGCGCCGCCTCGTCCAGCGAACGCGGGATCGTATCGAGGAAGCCCTTGGCAATCAGCGTTCCGCCGAGCGGCGCTCCCGCCGCATAGACGAGAACGAGCGCCATATGCGTATCCAGCAGGTCGAACTCCTTGAGCAGCAGATAGATGGCGATCATACTCATGAAGCCGGGGAACATGCCCAGTACGAGCAGCACGGACATCGTCGTCTTCCGCGTCTTGAAGCGGAAACGGGAGACCGCATAACTTGTCAGCAGGGTCAGAAAGACACCCAGAATCATCGAGAAGATGGCGATCTTGAAGGTGTTCAGCCACCAGTTCTGGAACAGCAGCGTGTTATCGGTGAACAGTTGACGGTAATGCTCCAGCGTGAACGTCTCCGGAATAAAGGTCTTGCTGTAGAGCGATTTGCCGGGACGCAGCGACGACAGCAGAATCCAGAGAGCCGGATAGAGGGCCGCCACGGCGAGTATTACCAGCATAACGTAGCTGAGCGTCAGGCGTATATTCTTCTTAAGCTTAAGGCTCATTGGATCATATCCTCCTCTTGGAACGACTTCGTCCGGCGATAGTTATAGATCGAGAACCCGGCTACAATGATGAAGATAATAATGCCGACCGCCGAAGCCATGTTGTACTTGTTCTGGTCGAGCGTCAGCTTGTAGAGCCAGGTAACGAGCAAGTCGGTCGAACCGGCATACTGATAGTTACCGTTAACCGGGTTACCGTTCGTCAGCAGGAAGATGGCGTTAAAGTTGTTGATATTGCCCGCGAACTGGGCAATCAGCGTAGGCGCGGTCGAGAACAGCACCATCGGCAGCGTAATAATGCGGAATTTCTGGTAACCGGTAGCGCCGTCCACTTCCGCCGCTTCATACATATCCCGCGGAATCGTAGTCAGAACGCCCATGATGAGCAGCATGGATACCGGAATACCGACCCACATGTTAACGACAATAACAGTGAACTTGGCCCAGAACGGGTCCGTCAGCCACGGCAGTTGACCTAGACCGAAGTATTTCAAATACTGGTTGATCGGGCCGAACTGTCCGTTAAAGAGGTTGCGCATCAGCAGCAGCGAAATCATCTGCGGAATGGCGTAAGGAATAATGAGGATGGCTCTCCACATTCCTTTGAACTTGATTCCCTGCTGGCTGACCAGCAGTGCGACGAGCAGACCGCCGAAGTAGGTGGTAATCGTAGAGAGAATCGCCCAAATAATCGTCCAGGTCAAGACGCCGTAGAACGTATGGCTCCACGACTTCAGAACGAGCAGATTGCGGAATGTCTCGAATCCGACCCAGTCCACCAGCTTGGCCGGAGGCATATGGTTAGGCGCAGAGTAGTTCGTGAAAGCCAGCAAAATCATAAAGATAATCGGCATGATGGTGAACATCAGTATACCGATAGAAGGCACGATCAGGAAAGTCTGCGCAAACTTGTAGTCGAGAATATAACGGATGCTGGCTTTGAAGCCGCCGGCTTGTTCTCCCTTGTCACGGGCAGCGCCAGTCTTCATGGCATCCTTAATGTTCATGTACCAGGCAATCAGGAACAGAACAAAGAAGATCAGGACAATCAAGCTTTGAATCAGAATAAAGATCGAGTGATCGCCTTTGACAAGCTTGGCGATTCCGTTGACCTTCTCAAAGTGCTGGGTCTTCTCGCCCAGCGTTCTCATACCCCAGAACGCATCTCCGAGTTTGTTGATGAAATAAACCAACGATCCGGCTTCTGCAGCCAAGAAAATGAGGCCTTTAATGAATTGGCGGTTATATATCTGTCCCAATCCCATGAAAATCGTCGACAGTATAGCGGCTATCGTGCGGTGTCGCTTCATTTCCCTTCCGTTCTCCTCTCCTCGAGCAAAATCAGGGAATCGCCCGCCGCAACCGAGCGGCGGGCGATTTTGATTTCACGTGCTTACTGTTTAGAGCAGAGCTATACGCTATGCTTATTACTGGGCCGAAGCACCGTTGTTCAGGTCCTTGATCTGTTGAGCCGCTTTATCCATAGCAGTCTTCGGATCTACGCCCTTGTCCCAGATTTCCGGCAGAGCTGCGTTCACAGGGCTCCATACGTTGCCCATTTCAGGAATGGAAGGCATCGGCTGGGAGTTCTTTGTCTGTTCAGCAAAAGCGGAAATGTAAGGGTCGCCGGAAATCTGCGGATCGGCCAGAGCTTCGTTGTTCGTCGGAATGGAACCAACCAGTTCATTCAGCTTCAGCTGAGATTCTTTGCTGGAAGCGAATTCGGCATACAGCTTAGCAGCGTTGGGATACTGCGTGTAAGCATTGACTGCGAAGATTTTGAAGCCGGCGAAGGAGATAGCTGTCTTGCCGCCAATTGTCGGCAGCGGAGCGATACCCAGTTTGTCGCCGAGGGCTTTCTTGTATCCGGCCAGTTCCCAAGGACCGTTGATGTCCATGGCTACGTCGCCGGAGTTGAACAAGCTGCGCTTGATGTCGGCTGTGATGTCGCCGCTCTTGATCGGCAGCACTTCTTTCAGCTTCATGTACTCTTTCAGACCAGTGATTGCGCCTTCGTTGTTGATGCCGATATCATCTTTGTTCGTGCCGTTCTCACCGAAGATGTAACCGCCGTTGGAAGCGATGAACGGATAGTTGAAGTACATGTTGCCAACTTCCCACATGATGCCGTATTTGTTCTTGGATTTGTCCGTGAACGTCTTGGCAAAGGTGATTACGTCATCAAAGCTCTTAGGAGCTTCTTTCACGAGGGACTTGTTATAGAAGAGGGCATAAGTTTCAGCAGCGCGCGGGTAGCCGTAGAGCATGTTGTCGTAGCTGGCAGCCGTGATGGAGGCTTCAGTGTTGTTGGCTTTGGTTTCAGCTTCGAACACGTCGTTCGGCAGAACCAGCTGAGCGGCTGCTGCGCGGCCCAGGTTGTCGTGAGGAATCAGGATAACGTCTGCGGCCAGACCGGAAGGACCGTCCTGGGACAGCTTCGTTACCTGGTCGGTCGGGCTCAGCTCTTCGATTTTAACCGGCACATTGTATTTCGCCGTAAATTCTTTGGAGATTGCGTCTGCAAAGGCTCTTTCTTCTTTACTTTCCCAAACAACCAGGGATGCGCCATCTTCCGGAGTGATCGAGGCAGCGGCGTCGCTGGCTGCAGGAGCCGTGCTGGCTGCAGGCGCTGTGCTTGCTGCCGGAGCCGCGGAAGAAGCGGCGTTGCCGTTGTTATTGTTGTTGTTGCCGCCGCAGGCTGTGATCGACACGGCCATAGAGGCAACAGCGGTTACTGCCATCCATTTTTTCATGCTCATTACTAATAACCCCTCCTGTTTAATAAAACTAAGCTTAGCAAAGCTTTCAGAAAAGTTGCGCAAACGATTTCAAAAGGCCGAAAATGAAAGTGCTTTCTTTCTGTGCGACTTTTCAATTTCGGTTGGCTTCTCTTCGGAAAGCGCTTTATTGCTGAACCAATCATACAACAGATTCTCCGTTTTGCAAAAACGTTTGCACAGGTCTAATATGCCCATTTTGATCATTATATATAACCTTTTCTTTGGATTACTCAATATATCGCAGATTTACTCTAATTTTCGCCCATATTGGTCTCTTGGTCCTCCTTTAATCCGCTTCTTCGGATTACCAAGATGTTATAGGCGGTTCAAAAAACCGGTTTCCCGCTTTATTGAAGCGCAGCATTTTGTCACCTTGCCTCTACGCAGCCCATGCAATGGTTTGTACAGAATCGCTTTTCAGACCGTTTCTTCCGTGCTATAATGCGAAGCAATGTTCATGAAACATGCACAACCGCGGACGTTTGAAACAACAATTTAAAGGCAATGCTATCGTCTATACGGTACAACCTCGGCAGATTTCAGAGCCAGGCTGTGCCTTTTTTGTTGGGACGCGGTACACCAATCACGATCTAACGGGAGGAAAAACCAATGCTGCTGGAAGCCATCTATCACCGGCCACGAATGAACTGGTCCTATGCTTACGATGAGAACACCATTCATCTTCGTCTTCGTTCCAAGAAAGGCGATTTGACCGAAGCCTATGCCTGGGCAGGCGACAAATATGCCTGGGACCGAACTAAAGAGCTGATTCCCATGACGCTGCTGACATCCGATTCCATGTTCGATTATTGGGAATGCGAGTCGGTCCCTCCTTACCGCCGGCTGAAATACGGTTTTCTGCTGCTTCAGGGCGATGAACAAATCTGGATGACCGAGAACGGTTACCAGGAGGAGCAGCCGGCCAACCCGAACCGCCTGTTCGAGTTCCCTTACCTCAATCTGAGCGACGTCTTCGCGCCTCCGGCCTGGGTCAAAGACACCGTCTTCTATCAAATCTTCCCGGAACGGTTCGCCAACGGCGATCCTTCTCTCGATCCGGAAGGCGCAGAGCCTTGGGGAGCTGCTCCGACACCGGAGAATTTCTTCGGAGGAGACCTTCAGGGCGTCATCGATCACCTGGATCATCTCTCCGAACTCGGCATTACAGGTATTTATTTTACGCCGATTTTTGCTGCCACTACGAATCATAAATACGATACCGAAGACTATCTCCGGGTCGATCCGCAGTTCGGGGATACCGAGACGCTGAAGCGCCTGGTCGGAGAGTGCCACAAGCGCGGAATCCGCGTTCTGCTGGACGCCGTGTTCAATCACTCCGGCCGCACGTTCGCCCCGTTCGTTGATGTGCTTGAGAACGGCGAGAACTCCCGCTATAAAGACTGGTTCCATGTGCGCAGCTTCCCGCTGGAGATTGAGGACGATGTGCCGACCTATGACACTTTCGCCTTTGAACCTAAAATGCCCAAACTGAACACTCAAAATCCGGAAGTCAAAAAATATTTGCTGGAAGTCGCCGAATACTGGATCAAGGAAGTCGGAATCGACGGCTGGCGGCTGGACGTAGCCAGCGAAGTATCCCATGAATTCTGGCGGGATTTCCGGCGTGTTGTGAAGCAAGCCAACCCGGAAGCTTACATACTCGGCGAAATTTGGCACGAATCCGCCCCTTGGCTGGAAGGCGACCAATTCGATGCGGTTATGAACTATCCGTTCACCGACGCCGTCATCGACTTCTTCGTCCGGGGCGATTTGGACGCTGCGGGCTTCGCCAATTCGATCGGCCGCCAGTTCTCCCGCTACTCCATGCAGGTTAACGAAGCCGCCTTCAATCTGCTGGACAGCCATGACACCGCCCGGCTGCTGACACTCTGCGACGGCAACAAGCAGAAATTCAAGCAGGCTGTTGCCTTCCAGTTCACTTATATGGGAGCTCCCTGCATCTATTATGGCAGCGAATTCGGTATGGACGGCGGAGAAGATCCCGGCTGCCGGAAGTGTATGGTATGGGAACCGGAGCTTCAGGACCGGGACATGTTCCGGTTCTATCAGGACCTGATCCGGATCCGCGGCAACCATGAAGCGCTCCGCAAAGGCTCCATCCGCTTCCTGGAAGCGGCCGTCAAGGGAAGCAAGCTGGCCTATGAGCGCCGCCTGGGCGATGAAGCCATTCTGGTACTGATGAACACCGGAGACTGCGGACAATCGTTCCGGCTTCCGGTTCAGGAGCAGGAATGGGAGAACCTTCTAACCGGGGAGAAGCTGCGGACTGATCGCGGTGTGCTGCATGCGAAGCTTCCGTCCTACGGGTATGCCATTCTCAAAGCCCGGTCGCTGTAAACCGAAGCTGAATAGCCTGCGGCAAAAGCCCGGCCCAGAGCGCGAACGGCGCCCGGCCGGGCAAGCTTCCTTATGGCTTGAAGGGAATTGGAGGTTCCTCCAATAGAGGGGGGGCCTAATTCATGATTTTACATAAATTATGAGGGGGCCTATCCCTTTCTCTATTTACAATTTCAGCGGGTTCGATTAATATTACGATTGTAATACAAACGGTTTCATGAGGAGGTTTCTATGACAGTAACCATCAAGGATGTGGCGAAGAGAGCTGGTGTCTCTCCTTCCACGGTATCCCGGGTATTGTCCAATCATCCAAGAATCAGCCTGGAAACCTCTCGCAAGGTTAAGGAAATCATGGAAGAAATGGGCTATCACCCGAATATGATGGCCAAAAGTCTGGTCTCGAAAACCACCAACAGCATTTGCATTATATTGCCGAAGCCTGCGGAGGAACTCTTCTCCAATCTGTTCTTCATGGAACTGATTCGAGGCATTGTTACACAGGCCGGCCGCTCGGGGTTTGATGTACTGATCAGCTCGGGCGCCAACGAGAAAGAAGAACTGGAAGCGGTATCTCGGCTGCTTAAAGGCCGCCGGGTAGACGGCGTCATTCTGCTGTATTCCCGCAAGGACGACAGCGTCATCGACTTCCTGGAATCGAACGGCTATCCTTTTGTCCTGGTAGGACGAAGCGACCGTTACGAGAATATTCTCTCCGTCGACAACGACAATGTAATGGCGGCTTTCGATGCCACCAACCATCTGATTACCATGGGACATGAGCGAATCGGCTTTGTCAGTGGACCGCCGAATTTGATTGTATCGCGCGACCGGCTCGCCGGTTACCAAAAAGCGATGGAAGAAAGCGGCCTTGAGATTCGGCCCGAATGGATTGTAGAAGGCGAATTCCTTCAGGACAGCGGCTACCGGGCGATGTCGTTCTTCATGAACCTCCCGAATAGGCCAACCGCCCTGCTTGTTGTGGACGACATGATATCGTTCGGCGTGCTTCGCGGGCTGAATGAACTGAAATATACCGTCCCGCAGGATCTGGCACTCGTCGGATTCAACAACATCCCGCTCAGCGAGTTGTCCAGCCCGCCAATCAGCAGTATTGACATCGGCATTTACCACTTGGGTTACACAGCATCGCAGGTGCTGATTCAGGCTATACAGCAGCCGGACAAGGATATCGGTTACACCAACCGGTTCATTATCCCGCACCGCTTGATTGTGCGCGAATCTTCCATGTATTCGCCGGGCAGAAAGTAAAAGCCAGACTACGGTTTCACCAAAATAAATGAAGCGGTTTACCGGCTTCATTTATTTTTTCAAAGATTGTACAAACGTTTGCGCTTCAAATCAAGAAGGAGGACATTATGACTACCATCAAAGCCTGTCTGTTCGATCTGGACGGCGTCCTGGTCGATACCGCCAAGTATCATTACATCGCCTGGAAGGAACTGGCCGACTCTCTCGGCTTCACATTCACCGAGAAGGACAACGAGCGGTTAAAGGGTGTCAGCCGGATGGCTTCGCTCGATATTCTGCTTGAAATCGGCGGCCTCAGCTTCGACGATGCCAAGAAAGCCGAGCTCGCCCAGAGCAAGAACGACCGCTATGTCGAATATATCACCAAAATGGACAGCTCGGAGATTCTGCCCGGCGCCCTCGACTTCCTCAAGGAATGCCGCAGCGCCGGAATCAAAGTCGCCCTCGGCTCCGCCAGCAAGAATGCCATGATGATTCTCGACAACACGGGACTGACGCCATATTTTGATGCCATCATCGACGGCAACAAGACCTCGGCGGCGAAGCCCGACCCGGAAGTGTTCCTGCTGGGCGCGCAGGCGCTTGAAGCCCGTCCGGAAGAATGCATCGTGTTCGAGGATGCCGAAGCCGGCATCGAAGCGGCTCAGCGGGCCGGAATGCGCAGCGTAGGCATCGGTTCGCCGGAAACTCTTGGCGCAGCCGACCTCGTTATCTCTTCACTCGAAGAGATGAGCACCCAGCGGCTTGGCGAGTATTTTGCTTCCAAATAAGTTGTCTTCCAAATCTGTGTCTATGATAAAGGAGCCGATTGAAAGTGAAACAGTATCTGAAAATTGATGAATGGTCCATTATTGAAGAATCCTTTGATCCGCATAACCATGAAATTTCCGAAAGTATCTTCAGCATCGGAAACGGACATATGGGCGGACGCGCAAACTTTGAAGAGCAATACAGCGGACGCAGCCTGCAGGGCAGCTACATGGCAGGCGTCTATTATCCGGATAAAACACGGGTAGGCTGGTGGAAGAACGGCTATCCTGAATATTTTGCCAAAGTTCTCAACAGCACCAACTGGATCGGCATCAATATCGAAATCGACGGCACGCCGCTTGATCTGGCAACCTGCACGGTGTCCGACTTCCGCCGCGTCCTGAACATGAAGGAAGGCACGTTGTCTCGCAGCTTCGTGGCCCGTCTGGAGGACGGCAAGGAAGTGAAGGTCGAGAGCATCCGGATCGTCAGCATGGTTCGCCGCGAAATCGGCGCAATCCGCTACGCGGTAACGGCGCTTAACTTCTCCGGCAACGTTACGGTTACCCCTTATCTCGACGGCGACGTCAAGAACAAGGACTCCAACTACGACGAGAAGTTCTGGAACGAGGTGGAGAAAGGCGAAACGGCAGACGGCGGCTTCCTGACGCTGAAGACCAAGAAGCTGGACTTCCATGTTACCTCTGCCTTTGCTTACGATCTGACGCTGAACGGCGAGAAGCTGACACCGGAAGCGGCATCCGAGCTGCGCGACAAATACGTCTCCAGTACGGTTCAGGTATCGCTCAACCAAGGCGATCAGCTCGTTATCTATAAATACGCCGCCAATGTGACCTCCCGCAATCACGGACTGGGCCAACTTGTCGAAGCTGCCCAGACGGCGCTTGCTTCCGCGCGCGAAGCGGGCTTTGCCGCTCTGCTGTCCGAGCATGCCGAGGCATGGAGAGACAAATGGAAAGAAAGCGACATTATCATCGAGGGCGACGTGTCCGCCCAGCAGGCGATTCGCTTTAACATTTTCCAGCTGAACCAGACCTACACCGGCGAAGACGACCGCCTCAACATCGGACCGAAGGGCTTCACCGGCGAAAAATACGGCGGCAGCACCTACTGGGATACGGAAGCCTACTGTGTGCCGTTCTACCTCAGTACGGCCGATCCGTCGATCTCGCGCAACCTGCTGATCTACCGTTACAAGCATCTGGAGAAAGCCAAGGAGAACGCCCGCAAGCTCGGCTTCACCAAGGGTGCGCTCTATCCGATGGTAACGATGAACGGCGAAGAATGCCACAACGAATGGGAAATCACCTTCGAGGAAATTCACCGCAACGGCGCCATCGCGCATGCCATCTTCAACTATGTCAACTACACGGGCGACAAGTCCTACCTGGGGCAGTACGGCCTGGAAGTGCTCGTTGAAATCTCCCGCTTCTGGGAGCAGCGCGTTCATTATGTCGCCCATAAAGACAAGTATGTAATGCTCGGCGTAACCGGCCCGAACGAATACGAGAACAACGTCAACAACAACTGGTATACGAACCGGATGGCCGCCTGGACGATGGAGTATACGCTGGAAACGCTGAACTACCTGAAGGAGAACGAAGCTTCCCGCTACGAAGAGCTGGTCGACAAGCTCGGTCTGGAAGAATCCGAGACTTCTCTCTGGGCCGACATGATTGCCAAGATGTACTACCCGGCTGATGAAGAGCGCGGCATCTTCCTGCAGCAGGACGGCTTCCTCGACAAGGAAATCGTGCCGGTGAAGGATCTGGCTCCGGAGAACCTCCCGCTGAACCAGAAATGGTCGTGGGACCGCATTCTGCGTTCCTGCTACATCAAGCAGGCCGACGTGCTGCAGGGTCTGTACTTCCTGGGCGACCGTTACGATCTGGACACCAAGAAGCGCAACTTCGACTTCTATGAGCCGATTACGGTTCACGAGTCCTCCCTCTCCCCTTGTATCCATGCCATCCTGGCCTGCGAACTGGGCTACCGGGAGAAAGCATACGAAATGTACCTGCGCACTTCGCGTCTGGACCTGGACAACTACAACAACGACACGGAAGACGGCTGCCATACGACCAGCATGGCCGGTACCTGGATGTCGATCGTACACGGCTTCGGCGGACTGCGCGTTCATGACGGACGCCTGGTGCTTCAGCCTTCGAACCCGGGCCACTGGACCTCGTATTCCTTCAAGATCGTATTCCGCGGCTCCCGCCTCAAGATCAGCGTAACGGACCGCGAAGTGATCGTGGCCAACGAGACCGACGTTCCGGCACAGCTGAAAGTATACGGCGAAGAGTTGACGGTAGGCGGACTGAGCTCCGTGACTGTTCAGCAGACCGTCTCTGCTTAAGAGGAGCAGAATCTCGTCCAATACCAGCTTCATACAGAAAGGGCCGTCCCGAAAGGGGCGGCCTTTGTCGTGCTGTCATGCTGTCCTACTGTCCTACTGCCGTGCTGCCTGGTCGGACGGTCAGGCAGATTACGGAGCAGGTTTCACATATTCCGAACTGACCAGATATCCCCAGTCGGAAGCTTCCACGATCTTAAGCTTGTCATCGGCAATTAAGGACTCATTGGCAGGGCTCCTTGGAAGCAGCAGCAGCGATCGGGGATGGTTCCTGAACTCCTGGAGCTTCCCCTCTTCCGCCGCTCTCATTCCGCCGTAGAGCTTGGATGCGAGCACTACGCTCTGCGGCATGTCTTCGCCCGGATGGTCGTAATAGTACAACGTATATTCCCTCAGCGAGTCTCCGGCCGGCAGCTTCCGAAGCAGCGCCTGCTCCGGCCCCGCATCGGGCGCGTCCGGCGAAGACGCCGTCCGCACCGCGCCGCTCTCCATGAGAAGAAAGAGCAGGACAAAGGCGCCGGCCAGAGCGGCCCTTCCCTCCCTTCGCCGTACATTCCGAAGGAGAGCGGCCAGCAGGACGGCGGTAGCCAGAGCGAGTGCGGGGTAGACCGGCATAATGTACCAGCGGATCTTGGTGGAGACGGCCGAGAACAGCAGCAAGGGCACCGCAATCCAGAGAATGAGACCCAGCATGTCGCTGTCCAGCGGAAGGATGTCCCGGTTCCGCCGAAGCAGCATGACGAATGCAGTGCCGACGGCAAGCGCGAGCAGCGCTGCGCTCCATTCCAAGTGATAGAGCTTCAGAATGTGGAGATAGTAGGTCGGGCCGTTGGCATGCTGCTCAATCGCCGTAGAGGAACGCGCCAGCAGATCGTACCGGATCATCTCCCGCACAAACCGAAAGCCGTCGTGCGGATACCGAAGCGCCAGCCAGAGCAGAACCGGCAGGGATGCCGCGAGCCCGAATCCGGCCAGATGCCTGGGCTTCATCTCCCGGTACCGGCGCGTGAAGACAGTGTACAATCCGGCGATGACCAGCAGGATGCCTGCATGCCAGCTCTTGGTCAGGAAGGCCAGGGCGAACATCAGGCCGGTGAGGGCTATCCAGCCCGGACGGCGCTCGGTCATCAGCAGGGCAATCATCCCGACAGTCAGCCACAGCACGAAGAGCGCGTCCGCGTCGCCTGCCCGGGCGGAATGGTGAAAGATAAACTGCGTGCTGGTTATCAGCACGGCAGCCGCAACCAGCGAGGCCGCATTCCCGTAGCGGTAGCGCGCGTATCCGGCAGTCGCCGCTATCGTCAGCAGAGCTGCGATAGCGGACACGAGCCGAAGTCCGAGCAAATTGAAGCCGGCCAGCTTGTAGCCGAGCGCCACTGCCCAGAAGCTCAGCGGGGGCTTCAGATTCCAGTAATCCGTCTCCCCGTTGTATGTATTCACCGCATAATTTCCGCTCTTCAGCATCTCATAGGCGCTGACTCCGTGTCTGGCCTCATCCCAGTCCTCAATCGGCTTGACGCCGAGATTCATGAACAGGTTGAAGCAGGCCGCAGCCAGCAGCAGCAGAGCCAGCAGCAGGTACAGACGATCGGACATCCCTTCCCGGTTTCTCATTCTTTCTCCTCTTCCCCTTCGTCTCTATTCTTCCGGGCTCTGCTCTCCGGATGCCGTTACATTCCCGATTACGAACCATTACCCCGAGAGGGACGGATTGGAAACATGCCTAAATTCGGGTTCAAGGTTTATGATTCGCCCCAAGCTTGGTATAATTAGGACGTACCTGATCATCGGCGAAGGAGAAGCACATGCCCACTGTAAAAATATTTACCGACAGCACGTCCGATTTGCCCGGATATTGGCAAGACCGCTATGACATCGGGGTCATCCCGCTGTATGTCGTGTTCGGCAATGATACCCGCCGGGACGGGATCGAAATTACGCCGGATGACGTCTACCGGCAGGTTGCCGCCGAAGGAGCGCTGCCCAAGACTGCGGCGCCTTCGCCGGCGGATTTCATTCGAGCGTTCGCACCGGCTGTTGAACAGGGCCGCGATGTCGTCTATCTCAGTCTCTCGTCGTCCCTGTCTTCTACATACCAGAACGCCCTGATCGCTGCGGGGGAGTTCCCCGAGGGCCGCGTTCATGTGGTGGACTCCGAATCGCTCTGCGGGGGCATTGCCCTGCTTGCCGTCCGGGCAGCACGCGCCGCCGAGAACGGCGCCGGCGCGGCCAGCATTGTCTCGGCGCTGGAAGATGAACGCCGACGCCTGAGCACCGAATTTGTTGTAGATACACTCGATTATCTGTATATGGGCGGCCGGTGTTCCGGTATGGCGAATTTTATCGGAAGCCTGCTCAAGATTCGTCCCGTCCTTCGGCTTGTGGAAGGCAAGATTCTTCCGATCGGCCGGATTCGCGGCAAGAAAGAGAAGGCCGTGGAGCAGATGCTGAACCATGCCCTGGAGAATCTGGACGTGATCGACCGCGAACTGATTATTGTGGCCCATACCCAGGCCCCGGAGGATGCGGAGTTTCTGCGCCGGGCGCTCCAGGAATCAACCGGAGCCCGGGAAATTGCCGTGATTGAGGCCGGCTGCGTCATTGGCAGCCACTGCGGCCCGCACACGGTCGGACTGATGTTTCTTAAATCCTAAATTTCCGGCCCCATAAGCAAAGGCCGTGGCTCCGGTGCGCAAGCACCGGCCGCCACGGCCTTTGGCCTTTCTAGACATAGCTGTTCCTATTACCGGTATCCTTACCCTCATCCTCATTCTCATCCTCATTTTCATCCTCGTCCTCATCCTCGGAGTCCAGCGACAGCCGGCTGACCGGGAGCAGGAACCGGAAGGCCGATCCCATTCCTTCCTCGCTCTCGACAAAAATGGTCCCGCCCATCAGCTCAACCAGCTGCTTGCATATGGCCAGTCCCAGGCCAGTCCCTCCGTACTTGCGGGTAATGGAGGGATGAAGCTGCGAGAACGAAGTGAAGAGCAGGTCCAGCTTGTTCACGGCAATCCCGACACCGGTATCGCGGACCGAGAATTCCAGAAGGCCGCTCTCCGAGCCGGGCAGCGGAATGCTTTTGACGGACAGGTTAATGCTGCCCTTCTCGGTGAATTTCAGCGCATTGCCGACCAGGTTCACCAGCACCTGCCGCAACCGCACGGCATCCCCCTCGACCAGCTCCGGCACGCTCGTATCCGCCCACCAGCGAAGCGCAAGCCCTTTCTCCTCCGCCTTCGGCATGAACAGATCAATGACGCCGGAGACCACCCCTCGAAGGTCGAACCAGTCGGACTGCAGCTGCATTTTGCCGGCTTCCATCTTGCTGAAATCGAGAATATCGTTCAGGATGCCGAGCAGACTGTAGCTGCTGCTTCGCAGAATCTCGGCGTACGCCCGCTGTTCTTCGGTCAGCTCGCTGTCGGCGAGCAGGTCGGCCATCCCGATGATGCCGTTCATAGGAGTGCGGATCTCATGGCTCATCATCGCCAGAAATTCCGACTTGTGCCTCGCGGTCTGCTCGGCCATCTCCTTGGCGCGGATGATCTCCCGCTCTCCGGTAATATCGCTGAACGCAACCACGACGCCCTCTACGCGTCCCTGCTTCAGTATCGGCGATACTTGGTAATTCACGAAGAAGCTGGTCCCATCCTTGCGCCAGAAAATCTCTTCGCTCATCCGGCGGGTAACCCCGTCCGCAATCGTCCGGGTAATCGGACACTCCCGGGAACAGTAGGGCGATCCGTCCGGCCGGGTATGATGAACCTGCCTTAGACTGTGGAGGCCCATTGCTTCCCTGTACGTATAGCCGAGCATCTCAAGAGCCGCCGGATTGGCAAAGACCATGCCGCCCTCTTCATCCAGTACGAAAATCCCCTCGGTCACGGAATCGAGTATCCGTCCGTGCCAGCCTCCCCCGTTCCGTTCCGATTCACCGGGCCCTGCTTCGGGTCTGCGGAGAATGGCAAAGACGCCGACAACTTCTCCTTCGCCGCGAATCGGGGCAAAGCTTAAATCCACGTACTGCAGAAGTCCGTCCGGTTCCTTGTAGGCAAGCTTCATCCGGGAGGCTTCTCCTTGCAGCGCCCGCTCAAAGCACTGGCGGGCTTCACTCCGGCTATCGAACAGCAGAAAGCTCCGGATCCATTCGCCGACGTCTCCGGAGGTAATCGCCCGGCCGCAGATCGACATGCGGTTCGCATCCATCAGCTGTCCGTCCAGGCTCAGTATGTAGATCGGATCGGGATGTTCCGCATATAGATCACGGAAGATCCCGGCCCCGGCAATCATTCGCTTCAGCACAGCAGTCTTGTCCTTGTGCACCATCCACTTCCCCCCTGCGCCGTATCTGCCTTCATTATAGCAAAGTTTGTCACATCCGGGCAGGTAACTTCGTTAAATTTAATCCATTTGGCTTATCCGACTACATCGTCGGTCTCCACGCGCCGGATGGCAAGCCAGGCAATGAAGAGACCGGCCAGGCAGAGCGCAATCGAGATGCTCGCGAAGTTCTCCAGCCGCAGGCTCCCGAACCCGGAGGAGGTCAGCGAGATGATGAGAACCGACGATACAATCGTTGTGGGAACCGATTTGCGCCGCATTCCGAAGAAGAGCGGAATCATGGCAATTCCCGAAGCGTATACAGCATTGAGTCCGGCCTGGGCCAACAGATTTCGGACCAGTTCCCCCGTCAGCGGCTCCGCGAAGTGATGGGTTCCGTGAATAATTGCTGCCAAAGCAGCGCCCAGCACCAGCTCCGAGAGCAGAATATTCACAAAAGTGAAGATAAAGACGATCATCAGCTTCGCAAGCATCATCGTGCGGCGGGGAATCGGGTACATAAAGAGCAGCGAGATGGTCTGACTCCGGTATTCCTCGATCACCAGCCGGCTGATGACAACGGAAGCGAAGACGACGAAGGTAGCCTTGCAGAAGAGGAACAGACCCTGCATGGCTTCCGTCCAGGTCGAGAAGTCTCCGTCCTCGGCACTAAGAAGCAGGCCGACCATAAGTCCCAGAATGCAGAGATTGGCGATCAGCACGCCTTTGAACAATCCGCCCAGACGATGCTTGCGCCATTCCAGCGACATGAGTTTACGCAACGTCTCCACCCCTGATCAATTCCATAAAGTAGTCTTCCAGCGACTGCGACTTGCGGCTGAAGCTGTCAAGCGGAACGTCCGCTTCCACAAGCGCCCGGTTGATGCTCTGAAGCGACGTTGCGGAATCGTAAATCCGGATGGTCCGTTCTCCGGCCAGTTTGTATGAGCCAAGTCCCAGCTTTCGTTCCAGAACGGCCAGCGCTCTGGACGTATCCGGGGTGACCAGCTCGATATAATCGGCATCGCGGCCTCGGACTTCTTCCATCGCCACTTCCCGGACAAGCCGTCCGCTTCGAATAACGCCGATCGTATCCGCAATCTGCTCGATTTCGCCGAGAATATGGCTGGAGATCAGAAGTGTCATGCCATAGTCTCTGCTCAGACGCCGGAACAGTTCGCGCATCTCCCGGATGCCGACGGGGTCCAGACCGTTGATCGGTTCATCCAGGATGAGCAGTTCAGGCCGGGTCATCATTGCCCGGGCAATACCCAGGCGCTGCTTCATGCCGAGCGAGTACTGCTTCACCGGCCGGGAATCGCGCAGATCCAGTCCCACCGCCGACAGCGCATTGTCGACCGCTTCGGGATTGTAATATCCCATATACTCGCCATGCAGCTCCAGGTTCTCCCGGCCGCTCAGCCGGTCATAGAAGACGGGGTATTCAATGATGCAGCCCATCCGCTTCAGCAGCTCCAGCGACTGTCCCGCCCGGACGGGATTGCCCAGAAATTCGATCTCTCCGGCCGAGGGCCGCACGAGTCCGGTTATCATCTTCATGACTGTCGTTTTGCCGGCTCCGTTCGGGCCAAGAAATCCGTAGATTTCACCTTGTCTGATCGTCATGCTGATGTCCTTCACGGCTTCCTTGCCGTCAAAGGTTTTGATCAACCGGTCGGTTCGCAGCAGGGTTGTCATGTCTTCCCTCTCCTTTGCTGTACGCTGTATGCTTCATGTCTTTATTGTACAGACCGGATTTTGCTTTTTTCTTAACCGATTCTTACGAAAATCTTAAGCCGCTCACAGCCGCTCCCGCATTCTCGGAAAAGCCGCCGTAAAGGCCGCGCCCTGTCCGGGAACGCTGTCCACCGACAGGCTCCCGCCCATCTGCTCCGTCAGCCGCTTCGTAATCGCAAGCCCGAGTCCGCTTCCCTGGTAGCCCCGGTTGCGCGAATCCTCCAGCGTGTAGAGCCGCTCGAAGATCCGGTTCTGCTCGGAGGCCGGAATGCCTTTGCCCCGGTCCCAGACCACGGCGCACACCTGCTTCTCCCGGGCATATACCCGAAGGCCGACTACGCCGCCGTCGCTGCCGTAGGCAATGGCGTTGGAGAGAAGATTGGCCAGCACCCGGTCCAGCGCCTCCGCGTTGGCCAGGCAGTAATACGGCTCCTCCGGAATCTCGATCTCTACCCGGAGTCCACGGCTCTCCAGCAGCTCGTAGAAAGCCAGAATTCCGCGCCGTCCGGCCTCATTCAGCTCGGTTCGGGACAGCGGCAGTTCCGTATCCCCCGCCTCCAGCTTCGCCAGGTCGAAGAAGCGGTTCATCAGCGCGATGACTTCCTCGGCTTTGCGGTGAATCATCCCGAGCATCCGCAGATGCTCTTCCTCCGGGATGCCGTTCTCTCCGCCGCGCTCCAGCATCTCGATATAGCCGAGAATGACGGTCAGCGGCGTCTTCAGATCATGCGAGACATTGGCAAGCATCCGGCGAAGCGACTGCTCCAGACGGGCGCGCTCGACGTTGCCGCTGTGGTTGTGGTCCAGGAGCCGGTTAATGTCAGTCAGCAGCCGCCGCATCTCCGGTTCTTCGCTGAAGAGCAGCAGCCGTTCGTTCGTCTTCCGGTCGATGATCATCCCCAGCTTCTCATGGATGTAATCGAGCTGGCGGCCCAAATTGCCGGCTTTCCGCCGCTGCCACAGGGCGGCCAGCCCGGCGGCCGCGGCCAGCAGCGCCAGAGCGGCTATGTATATTCCCGGGGCCATCGTCATGCGAACGATTCTCCCAAGCGGTAGCCGATGCCCCACAGCGTCTTGATGATCTCGGGCTTCGACGGGTCCTCCTCAATCTTCTCCCGTAGCCGTCTCATGTGCACATTGATGACGTTCTCGTCCCCGTAATACGCATCCTGCCAGACCGCGGCGTAGACCTGGGCCTTCGTGAATACCCGCCCGGGATGCTCGGCGAACAGCTTCAGAATCTGGAATTCCTTGGCCGTCAGCCGGACCGGTTCGCCGTTCTTCACGGCGCTGTAATTGTCGAGATCGACGGTCAGGCTGCCGAGGGACAGCAGCCGGGGCTCCGGCTGTTCGGGATCGGCTGCAGCGTCCCCCGTCTTCGCTTTGGCCGAAGCCGCCGATCCCGGGGCCATGGCGGCCGAAGCGGCGGCATAGCCGGCCCGGCGGATGGCCGCCTGGACTCTGGCCGTCAGCTCGATCATCGAGAACGGCTTGGTGATATAATCATCCGCCCCGAAGCCGAGCGACAGCGCCTTGTCCAGTTCGCCGTCCTTGGCGGACAGGATCAGCACCGGGACGAGGCTCTCGGCGCGGATCAGGCGCAGCACCTCGGCGCCTCCGAGCTTCGGCAGCATCAGATCGAGCAGGACGAGATCGAAGCCGCCCCGCTCCCGGCGGAAGGCCTCGACCGCCGCCTCTCCGTCATACGCGGGGGTGACCGCGTAGCCTTCTTTTGACAAATAGGACGAGACCATCCCGCTGATCGCCTCATCGTCTTCCACCAGCAATATATGCCGTTCCGTCATGTTCCCTCTCCTTTGTGCGCAGGGCTCTATCTCAAGTTAAATGTAAGTATAGCAGATTCTCCCTGCGGTGTGAGACAAAGGGCGGGCTTCCGGTTGAAATGGCATACCTCATGCCCCCGCCTCATATACATCCTAGATAAGCGGCCTGCCGCCTGCTCTATGGCGGGTCCTGCACAGACGGGAGGGATGGGTGCGTGCCCAGCAGTGAGATTGCCGCGCTGGAGCGGGCGATTGCCGAGATTACGGAGATCGCGACCGGCTTCGGCCTCGACTTCTATCCGATGCGCTATGAGATCTGTCCGGCGGACATCATCTATACGTTCGGCGCCTACGGGATGCCGACCCGGTTCGGCCACTGGAGCTTCGGCAAGACGTTCCATAAGATGAAGTCCCAATACGACTTCGGCCTCAGCAAAATCTATGAGCTTGTCATCAACTCCAACCCCTGCTACGCCTTTCTCCTGGACGGCAACAGCCTCGTCCAGAACAAGCTCATCGTCGCGCATGTCCTTGCCCACTGCGACTTCTTCAAGAACAACATGCGCTTCTCCGCCTCCAACCGCAACATGGTGGAGAGCATGTCCTCCACCGCCGACCGCGTGGCGGAGTACAGCATCCAGTACGGGATCGACGAGGTGGAACGCTTCATCGACGCCGTGCTGGCGATTCAGGAGCACATCGATCCCGGCCTCCTGCGGGCCGGCAGCACAGCCGGCCGGCAGAGCACCGTCCGCAAGCCGCCGGGCGCAGCGGACGGCGGGCGGCTTGCTGCCGGCAGCCGGGCTCCGGGCAGCCCGGGCAGGACGGCCGCCGGCGGGGGAGCGGCCCGCGGAGGCGCGGCGAACCCGCCTGCCGCGCCCCCCGGTCCCTACGACGAGCTGTGGAAGCTCGACGGAACGCCTTCCCCCGCCCCGAAGGAGAAGGCGGGGGAGCGGCGCTCTTTTCCCGAGGAGCCGGAGAAGGATCTGGTCTGGTTCATCCAGCAGTACTCCCCCGTTCTCGCCGACTGGCAGCGCGACATCATGACGATGCTCCACGACGAGATGCTCTACTTCTGGCCCCAGATGGAGACGAAGATCATGAACGAAGGCTGGGCGTCCTACTGGCATCAGCGGATCATGCGCGAGCTGGACCTCACTTCCGAGGAGACCGTGGAATACGCCAAGCTGAATTCGGCGGTCGTGCAGCCGTCGCGGCAGAGCCTGAATCCCTACTATCTCGGCCTGAAAATCTTCGAAGACATCGAACGCCGCTTCGACCGGGACAAAATCTTCGAGGTGCGCGAGCTGGACTCCGATATTTCGTTCATCCGCAGCTATCTGACGAAGGAGCTGGTGCAGGACCTTGATCTGTACGTCTTCGAGAAGAAGGGCCCGGAATGGAAGATCACCGACAAGACCTGGGAGAATGTCCGCGACCAGCTGGTGCAGGCGCGCATCAACGGGGGCAATCCCTATCTGGTGGTCGAAGACGCCGATTATGACCGCAACAGCGAGCTGTACATCGCGCACCGCTATGAAGGCATTGAGCTGGACCTGAAATACCTGGAGCGGACGCTGCCTTATCTCCATACGCTCTGGGGCCGGACCGTGCATCTGCAGACGGTGATCGAAGACAAGAAGGCGCTGTTCTCCTACGACGGCAAGAAGGTGATCCGCAAGTTCCTTCAATGAAAGTCTCTGAGATTTCGTGAAATTCCGCCAAAAAAGAGGGTTCCACGGCCGCCTGTACGGCGGACTGGAACCCTCTGCTATTTGCTCCGCATCACGCCGCCGCTTGGCCGGCAGCGGAAAGCGCCGCGCCCTTGGCGCCATAGGTGCTATGGACGGTCTACTTCTTCTCGTCCGTGTCCAGTTCGTGCACCTTCACGCTCACCGGCTCGGCCGAGGCGGATGGCGCAGGCGAGCCGGATGGCGCGGGCGAGGCGTCCGCCTTGGCATAATCGACGGTAATCGCCTTCACCTTGAGGCTCTTCGCGGTATCGGCGGCATCCGAAGCCTGGAAGAGCGACGTCATCCGGAACGAGAAGCCGCTGACGGCGTGCTCGTTGTAGAAGCGGTACTTCAGCACGCCGGTGCGGTTCTCCGGCGTAATCACGTCCTTGATGTCGTGCGTGGTGTAGTCCTGGAATTCCACGGTCAGCCGGTCGTCCGGTCCGATCGACGAGGCGTCGTACTCGAAGCTGATGGTGACATAGGATTTGGCCGGGAGGGACAGGAACTGCCCGTCGGTAATGAAGTTGGTGACGGCGTGCTTAAGCGTCATGTCCTTATTCCTGGTCACCACGATCGACTTGTCGCCGGAGGAAGACTTGTCGATGTAGTTTTTGTAGGTCAGAATGCTCTTCTTCAGCTCGCTGTCCTTCATGGAGGTCTTCGTGTAATCATTGCCGAACATTTCGCCGTTGTCGGTCGTCAATTGGTAGAGCTGGCCGCTGTTGTCGACCTGATAGACTTCGCCCTTCTTGACCGAATAGAAGACATCCCCGTTATAGTGGGAGGCGAACAGAATCGGCGATTCCCCGGAATAGTCCCGGAAGAGGCTCCGGCCGGTCAGGGCCGTGTCCAGCGAAGGGTCGGCGTAGTCGAGCACCGAGTTCAGGACATCCTTCTGGCCGTAGACGCCCTCATTGACCACTTGGCCCTGGATATCCGGCGAGTAGGCGGCGAAGATGCCCCAGTTCGATCCGTAAGGCTGATCGTTGACGCCGTGCGACTCATCGGAGACGAACAGCACCAGCGTGTTCTTGCCCCACTCCGAGGCGTTGATATAATCAATGAAGTCGGACAGCGCTTCGTCGAGATAGGCGACCGCGGCTGCCTTCCGGCTCGGATAGTCGGCGGCATAGGAATCCGTTACCGCGTAAGGATGATGCGTGCCGACCGTCAGCATGGCGGCGAACCACGGTTTGCCTTTGGCGTTCAGCTCGTTCAGATGGGTACGGCTCTGCTCGAAGAAAGCTTTGTCGTCCGGCCCCCACCCGAACGGCACATAAGCGTTCTTGAAGCTCTCGCCTCCGATAACGGTATCGAACCCGGCTGCGGTCATGAAGTCGCCTTTGGACATGTAATCCAGATTCGCGGCCTGGATGAACTCCGTCGCGTACCCGCGGTCCTTCAGCAGCTGCGGCAGCAGCGCCGCCCGGGTAGCCGGGTCCTGCTGCAAATACTCGTACGCCTTCGGCGTCGAAGCGTCCAGCTTCGGGTAGTCGCCGCTGATCAGCGAGTACATACCCCGAATCGTCTGGTTGTTGTGCGTGATGTAGTTGGGAACGACCAGACTGTGATTCTTGATCTTCTCCAGGCTGTCCATCCGGATATCGTTCTTGACGCCGAGCAGCTCCTGATTGAACGGAGAATACGCACCCGGAATGCCTTCCATGACCACCATCAGGACATTCTTGCCGCCGGTGTGGTTCTCCAGCAGGTATTCGCCGTCCTCCAGCTTCTGCGAGGTATCGATCTTCTGCTCGATGTCGGGCGGATAATCAGTCAGGTTGTCCGCATTGAAGGTCATCAGAGCCACGGAGTTGCTGATCGAAGCCGACACGAAGTTGCCGGTCTTCCAGTCCCCGCCCGAGTTGACCGCGACTACGGCGTAGAGCAAAAGTACGCCTGCGAATGCAGCGGTCCGGTAGCGGGCCCGGCGGGCAATGCCCGGCAGCCGGTTAAGGCAGAACACCGACGCCAGCAGAGTAACCGCGAGCAGCGTCGTGTACAGCGGGAAGCTGACATGAAACAAGGTGCCCTTGATGAATTCCGCGTCGGAAGCCATCTTGATGTCGTTGATGTTAATGACATGGTCCAGGGCATAGATATATTCCACGTTGGCCAGATGAAAGACGCCGATGACGACGGCCAGCAGATAAGGCAGAACGCGCAGCAGCTTGCCGGCAGCATAGAGCAGCGCCAGCACGAGCAGCCCGGCGAAGGCATCCTTCAGGAAAGGCAGCGCAAGTCCCGACAAGCTCGCATCGAGGTTCTTCTGGGAATAGAGCAGGGTGCGTCCATAGCCGAACACCGCAATAAAAAGTACGGGCGGTATCAAATAAAGTAAACGCTTCTTCATGTTCTCGCTCCTGACATTTAACACAAATTGAACAATCGTTTACTATTATATAATACTTTGTCCCCGCCCGGTCTTAATATTTGTTGAAAATCAAAGAGGATGCCTCCCTGCGAAGCTTCAGGGATGGCATCCTCTATCCGGCTGTCCGCTTATCCTTCCGCTCTGCGAAGCAGCAGGAAGGAACCCAGCAGGAAAGCCGGCAGCAGCGGCAGGCTCCGCAGCGTCCACTGCAGCGCCGTATCCGACTCATGCGCCGCGAACCAGTCTGTTATTCCGTTCTGAACGTCCGGCAGTCCTCCGGCCAGAGCGGCCGCCGCAGCCAGCACGCCGAAAAAGATCCAGACCGCTCTTCCGCCGAACCGCCGGTACAGACTTCCGAGAAAATAACCGAAGGCATTGAAATTCATCAGAAACAGCCAGTAGATGAAGAACAGCTCGGCTGCATTGGCGCCGCTCAGATACGGCAGATTGAAATAATGCAGGTGCTGTCCCCAGTAATCGGCAGCCTTCTCGATAAAGCTCAGCGCCAGATAGACAGCGGCCGTTGCGGCGCTTGCGCAGGCCAGAAAAGCCGTGCTGCTAAGGAAAAAATCCGTTCGCCGGAGACTGATGCCAATGGCATACGGGAAGGTCTGGGCAATGAGCAGAATGCTGTAGACAAAGCCGAAGATCAGCAGAACTGAAATGGAGCCGTTGTAGCGTTCCCCGGTTCCGGCATCCCCGAATTTGCCTGTAAGCAGCGTGATGACAAGGATGGATGCCATCACCAGCCACGGTGTCTTGAGATAGCCCTTGAACCCTTTGGCATGGAGCCTCCAGGCTCCCTGAAATCCGCTCATACCGCTTCCTCCTCCTTGGCCGCAACCGCCGGGCCTGTCATCTGCACCATCAATTCCTGCAGCGATACCGCCGACAGCTCCACGCCGAACTGCCCGGCCTTGGAACGAGCCATGGCATCCATCCGTTCATGCACCGTCGCCTTGAGGTAGCCTCCGATCGCTTCCCGGCTCATGACCTTGCGGCCTGCGAGGAACGCCTCCACTTTTGAAGCGGGTCCCATGACCGTATAAGCGCTGCCGCGCAGTTCGTCGGCGTCGGTATCGAGGATCAGGCGGCCCTTGTCGATCAGCAGAATATGTTCCAGAATCCGGCTGACTTCATCTATAAGATGCGTAGAGAGCAGAATCGTCCGCGGATGGAGACTGTAGTCCTCCAGCAGGCGCTCATAGAAGAGACTGCGGGCCACGGCGTCCAGGCCCAGATAGGGCTCGTCGAAGAGGGTCAGGGGCGCCCGGCTGGCAAGGCCGGTGACCACACCGAGAGCGGAGAGCATGCCGCGTGACAGCTTCTTGATGAGCCGGCTGGCCGGAAGCTCAAATTCTTCCCTCAACTGTTCGGCGAATGCCGCATCCCAGTTCGGAAATACGGCTCCCGCAATGTCGAGCGCTTCACGGACCTTGAGAGAGTCGGGGTACTGCTGGCTCTCCTTGATGAAGCAGATCCGCTCCAGCACCCGGCGATTCTCGTAGGGATGTTCCCCGAAGATGCGGATCTTGCCTTCCGTTGCCTGAAGCTGGGCCGTCAGCATGCGCATCAGCGTTGTCTTCCCCGCCCCGTTGCGGCCGATTAGGCCGTAGATTCGTTCTTCCTCCAGAGCAAAGCCGACCTTCTCGACAACCGCCGTCCGGCCGTAACGCTTGCTCAGACCCTCGGCCCTCACGATCTCTGTCATAGCTCTCTCGCCCCCTTCGCGATCATATCGCATACCTGCTCGGTGGTAATGCCGAGCTTTCTGGCTTCCTGAAGCAGCGTGTTGATATACAGCTGATAGAACTGTTCCCGCCGTTTCTCCATAAGCTTCTCTCTCGCTCCTTCCGCCACGAACATTCCGATCCCCCGTTTCTTATACAGAATGCCTTCATCTGCCAGCACATTGACCCCTTTGGCCGCTGTCGCCGGGTTGATCTGATAGAGCGAAGCGAACTGGTTCGTCGATGGAACCTGGGCCTCTTCCGGCAGCCGCAGCTCCAGGATGTCGTTCTCGATTTTCTCGGCAATTTGTTGAAAGATCGGCCGGTTGTCGTCCATGCTTCACCTCTCCGTCCCACGGTTCATTGGTTAATTACTCATGTAACTAACCATACAACCAAAGAAGCGAACTGTCAACAGGCGGGCACAGCTTCTCCCCGAATCCCCCGGATCTTACGCCAAAAAGGCCCTGCCCGTTGGGCAGGACCATCAGCGAAAAGAAAGCCGGGCGGCGGTTCAGGCCGCCGGATTCCTGGCGGGCAGTCCGCAGATTCCTAGCGGTTCAGCAGGCTCCCGACGTAACGCAGCAGTTCATTGGCGCAGGTCGGGCAGTAGCCGTGATCGTCGATCAGGCGGCGGCTGACCTCGTTGATCCGTTTGAGCTGGCTTTCGTCGGGCGTTTTGGACGAGGTGGTGATTTTCACAATATCCTTGAGGTCGGCGAACAGCTTCTTCTCGATCGCTTCCCGCAGCCGGTCATGGTTGCTGTACTCGAACTTCTTGCCCTTGCGGGAATACGCCGAAATCCGGATCAGAATCTCTTCGCGGAACGCCTTCTTGGCGTTCTCGGAAATACCGATCTGCTCCTCGATCGACCGCATGAGCCGTTCGTCCGGCTCCATCTCTTCATCGGTAAGCGGGTCCCGGATCTTGGTCCAGTTGCAGTATGCTTCAATATTGTCGAGATAGTTCTCGAACAGCGTCTTGGCCGATTCGTCGAATGAGTACACGAACGCCTTCTGGACTTCGTTCTTGGCCAGCGCGTCGTACTCCTTGCGGGCAATGGAGATGAAATTGAGATCGCGCTCCCGTTCTTCCTTCGTGATCGACGGATGCTGATCCAACCCGTCCTTGATCGCCCGGAGCACATCGAGCGCGTTCATGCACTGCAGGTCGCCCTTGATTAATGCGCTGGAGATGCGATTGATGACATAGCGGGGGTCGATGCCGGACATCCCTTCATCCAGATGCTCGTTCTGCATTTCCTTCAGGTCCGCTTCCTTGTAGCCTTCCACTTCCTCGCCGTCGTACATCCGCAGCTTCTTGACGAGGTCCATGCCCTGCTTCCGGCTCTCCTTGAGCCGGGTCAGTACCGAGAAGATCGCGGCGGCACGCAGCGCGTGGGGCGCGATATGCACATGCTTCATGTCGCTCTGCGCGATCAGCTTGGCGTAGATTTTCTCCTCTTCCGACACCTTCAGATTGTACGGGACCGGCATGACGATCATCCGGGACTGGAGCGCCTCGTTCTTCTTGTTGGCGATGAAGGATTTGTACTCTGTCTCGTTGGTATGGGCCACAATCAATTCATCGGCGCTGATCAGCGCGAACCGTCCGGCCTTGAAATTGCCCTCCTGGGTCAGGGACAGCAGGTTCCACAGGAATTTCTCGTCGCATTTCAACATTTCCTGAAATTCCATCAGGCCGCGGTTGGCTTTGTTCAGCTCGCCGTCGAACCGGTACGCCCGCGGATCGGATTCCGAGCCGAATTCCGTAATCGTCGAGAAGTCGATGCTCCCTGTCAGGTCGGCGATGTCCTGCGATTTCGGATCAGACGGGCTGAACGTGCCGACGCCGATGCGGTCCTCTTCGGAGAGCAGCACGCGGACGACCTTCACGCGTTCGATATCGCCGCCGTATTCGGTTCTCAGCCGCATTTGGCAGGACGGGCAGAGATTGCCCTCGATTCGCACCGACAGCTCCCGTTCGATCTCGGGCCGCAGCTCATGCGGGATCAGATGCAGCGGTTCCTCGTGCATCGGGCAGCCTTCAATCGCGTAGACCGCTCCCTGCTGGGTACGGGAATACTGCTCCAGCCCCCGCTTAAGCAGCGTCACAATCGTCGATTTGCCGCCGCTGACCGGTCCCATCAGCAGCAGAATGCGTTTGCGGACATCCAGCCTTCGGGCCGCAGAATGGAAGTATTCCTCCACCAGCTTCTCGATGGCCCGGTCCAGACCGAAGATCTCCTGTTCAAAAAATTTGTATCGCTTGCGCCCGCCCATCTCCTCCACTCCGTGCGACTGGATCATGTCATAGACCCGGGCATGGGCCGTCTTGGCGGGAGAGGGGTCCTGATGCAGTAATTCGATATATTCCTTAAAAGTTCCGCTCCAAGCCAACCGGTCGTTCTCTGCCCGATACGATGCGATACGCTCAAAAATGTCCATTGCTTGCTGCCTCCTCACCTTGCGCTCTTCTCGTCGGCCCGGCCGACTGCCCGCGCCGTGCCGTGCTTCTGTCCGTTCCCGCCGCCCCGCCTCGCTCTTTTAGCACTGAAAAAAGTGTATTACATACCTATGCGCCGGGTATCGCGTAGTTGACCACTTTTTTGCTGTGCTATAATAGGGATTCAAGAAAGGGGAAGGCGAAGATGGCGGTGCGTCACGAGACGGAGCTGTACGCTCCATTGAAGGCTTTCTTTGAGGCCAGGGGGTACGAAGTGAAGGGGGAAGTGCGGTCGTGCGATCTGGTCGGTCTCCCGCCGGAAGGGGGGCCGCCGCTCATCGTGGAAATGAAAAAGACGTTCAATCTGCCGCTGCTGCTGCAGGGACTTGAACGCCAGAAGCTCAGTCCGGTTGTCTACCTGGCGGTAGAACGCAACCGGACCAAGAAGGGTGCCGCGAACCAGCGCTGGGGCGAGATTACCGGCCTGTGCCGGCGGCTCGGTCTGGGTCTGGTAACCGTCATCTTCTACAAGACAAAAGCTCCGCTCGTCGAGGTGCTCGCCGAGCCGGAGAACGCCCAGCCTGTCCGCCGTCCCGGACGGCGGCAGGAGCGGCTGCTGCGGGAATTCCAGGAACGCAGCGGCGATTTCAACGTCGGCGGCAGCACCCGCGTCAAGCTGGTGACGGCGTACCGAGAGAAGGCGCTGCGCGTTGCCAGCGCCCTGGAGGCGGCGGCGCGGGAAGCCGCCCTGCAGGCCGCCGAGACTGCCGAGGCTGCCGGTACAGCCGGAGCGGCTTCCCGCGCCGGCAGCGCGGCGTCCCCGGCTGCGGCCGAAGGGGACGCGCCGGGCGATAGCGCCGCGGCGGAGGCTGCTGCGCCGCGGCATAACAAACGCCGCTCTCCGGCGGAAGGCCGGACAGCGGCGCAAGGCGGCGGAAGCCGGGCGGCTCAGCCCGGCGGCATCACGCCGGCGGAGCTTCGCCGGCGCAGCGGGGTGCCCGCCGCAGCGGACATCCTGCAGCGGAACTACTACGGCTGGTTCCGCCGGACCGGGCGGGGCCGCTACGAGCTGACGGCCCAGGGGCAGGCCGCGCTGCTGGAATATGCCGCCGTCTCGGTCCGGCAGAGATTCGCTGCCGCAGCGCACGGCGAGTCGTCCGCCCCGGACGGCCGGGGCGGCGAGGCCGGACCCGGGCGTCCGCTCTAGCTGCGGGCCGTGAACTCTGCCACGGCTTCGCCGAGCAGGTTCATCCCAAGCAGCAGCTCGTCCCGGCCCGGGTGGCTGAAGTTCAGCCGGATGTATCTCCGGCTGCCCCCGTCCGGGCTGCACAGAGGGCCCGGCAGGAAGGCGACGCCTTTGGCCAGCGCCGCCTTCAGCAGCACTTCGGCATCCAGCCCTTCCGGCAGGCAGACCCACAGGAACATGCCGCCTCCCGGATACCGGTAAGCGGCCTCCTTCCAGGCGCTGCGTTTCAGCAGCTCCGCCATCAGCTTGAGCCGGGTATGGTATTCCCGGTTCAGCAAGGCAATGTGGTCGCGAAGATCGAACGCGGTCACATCCAGCAGATGATAGAGCAGCCGCTGATTCAGCGAGCTCGATTGCCAGTCCGCCATGCCCTTCGCCGCTGCCATCATGGCGATGATTTCCCGGCTCCCGGCCGCCCAGCCCGTCCGCAGCGCGGGAGCGACCGTTTTGCTGAACGAACCGATATACAGCACATGCCCCGAGACCGCATTGTTCTCCAGGGCGTACAGCGAGGGATAGCGGACAGACGGCGGCTGGCTGTAAGAATGAAAATGCAGATCCCCGTAGGAGTCATCCTCCACAATCAGCACATCCCGCTCCAGACACAGCTCCAGCACTTCCTTGCGGCGCTGAACGCTCCAGAGAATGCCGCTCGGATTCGTGAAGTTCGGCGCCGCGAACAGAGCTTTCGGCCGATGCCGGTCCAGCAGTTGGCGCAGATGCTCGGGATGAAGACCTTCCCCGTCCCCTTCGGCGGCAATGATGACGGCTCCCTGCATCCTTAGCGCCTGTAATACGCCGGGAGAGGTCGGATTCTCGACGAGCACCCGGTCGCCGGGGTCGATGTAGACCCTCGCGAACAGATCGACGGCTTGCTGGCTGCCCGTGGTGAGCAGCACCCCTCCTTCGCCGACATGGACGTCCTTGCTCTTCAGCCAATCTCCGATCAGCCATTCCCGAAGCGGCGCATAGCCCTCCGGATCACCGTACTGCAGCGCCTGGGCATCCGCCGAAATGACGGAGGCTGCGGCCTCGGCCAGCATCGGCAGCGGGAACAGTTCCTCGGCGGGCAGTTCCTCGGCCAGCGAAATCAGCGATCCCCGCCGCACCTGCATTCGAATGCCAAGCAGCGGTGAACGCAGCAGCGTATAAGCCCTTTCGGAAAACTCGTACTTCATGTCCGCCCCCCTCTCTTGCACCAGCCTATTCCGTTTCCGGCGGCTTTATGCTCCGGGCCGGGACCGCCCGGCTTCAGGCATAGACGGGAGCGCCGCCCCGGGAGTAGAGCGCGAACTGCTCAATGGCCTGGGCCCGTGTTGAAACGTCGAGTTTAACATAAATCTTGCGCAGGTAATTGTCAATGGAACGCCGGCTGACATCCAGCTCAACGGCAATCTTGTCGTATGTAATCCCCTGAACGATTCGCTCCATAATGAAGATTTCCGTCGGGTTCAGCTTCATCAGCTTCTCGTTTCTCTTGTGGGCCGCCGGGTTCCAAGGCCCCCGGGACAGCCAATCCAGCGGCATGGAGAGAAACCCCTGCCGAAGTCCCCGAATCATCTGGAGCAGCTGCTGCGGAGAGGCTTCCCGCGGAAGAATTCCGCTTGCTCCCTGCTCGATCAGCGGATAGAATCCTTCTCCCTCTTCCAAATCGGCTATCAGAATGTAATAGGAAGTCGGACAGGCCTTCTTCAGCCCCGGGAGCAGCGCGCCCAGCTCTTCCCGGTTCAGTTCTCCGTCCACCAGCACCACATCCGGAGACAGCTCCTGCACAGCCGCTGCCGAAGCAAAACCGCAGGGCAGCATTCCGGCCACCTCCAAATCTCCGTCTTCCTCCAAAATCAGCTTTGTTCCCAGCATCCCCGTAGGGTAATTGCCCATAATAACAACCCGCCAAACGTTGTTCATCCGTGCCTGAACCTCCTGCTAGATCTAGAATAAAAATCCTGCCTCCGTGTGAAAGAGCTATGCCTGATTTTTCAGTATAGATGAAATTGTATAACATCCGTTTCCAAAAGCGCAATGATTTTCTTCCTGTTTTTTCCTCCTGTAATTTTGCGAAACCTATCATGATCTGCTAGAATGGGAACTTGATCTTTAGATTTGAGGTGATTGAGGCATGCAACCGTCAACGGAACCGTCCGGTGTCTACCCGCGCCGGAATACTGCACGAAACGGCTCCTCCGTCAAATGGTTTCTGCTGTTCTGGGTTCTGGTCATCGCGGCCGGAAGCTACGGCACCTACCGGTACACGCATCAACTGAAGAGCCAGGTCCTGGAGCAGCTCACCGTCCAGAGCCAGCAGCAGCTCGCTGCCGTTCAGGCCGATTACGACCGGAAGCTGTCCGCTCTGACCGCCGAGATCGGGGAGCTTCAGACCCAGGTCCAGACGTTCAATGAACTGCTGACGTTCACGAAAGACAACGCCAACGCCAAGACAGACAACAGCAACAAGCTCTATACGCAGCTTGCCGAAGTCCGCAAGCAGCTGGATGCCTTGAAGAAAGAAATGGATCTGCTGAAATGATGACGCCGGTCAAACGCGTGAACCGCTTCTTTCTTCTCGCGACGGCTCCTTTCTTCGGGCTGCTGCTCTGTCTGATGCTTGTTCAACCGGCGTTGGAACTGGATTTGAAGACAGAGCTGTACTCTCCCGCGGACGGGCCGCTGGCCGAGACCGCCAAGCTGAAGGGCGAGCTGCAGACTGCGGGGCATACGGCCGCAGAGACCGCGCGGACGATCGGAGACAGCGTCAAGCTGTACAACCGGACCACGGCCGTAATGAACGGCATCGTCGTTCAGGCCAAGGCTCAGGCCGGACGTCCGGCTTCTATATACAACCGGCGCATCCAGACGCGTCTGGGGTGGCCGCTCAAGATCGTCGACAGCCAGCGGATCAATCTCGAGCTGTACCGGATCAACCCCGGCAGCTATAACGGTTATGCCCTGAAGGTGAAATTGAAGGACCCTTCCGCCATGGCCATGAGTCTCGGAACCGGCAGTCCGGGCAGCTCCGAGACGACCCTGCAGGCGGTTCTCCGTAGCGGAGCGGTGGCCGGAATCAATGCCGGCGGATTTGCAGACCGGAGCGGCAAGCGCTACCCGCTCGGCACTACCATGATCGGCGGGCAGTATGTGGACGGATTCCAGCCCAGCTCCAAGAACCTTACTTTTGTCGGATTGAACAAGAAGGGGAGACTGATTGGAGGCGCGTTCTCCTCCCGGAGCCAGCTGGACCGGCTCCAGCCTTCCTTCGGCGCTACCTTCGTCCCGGTTCTTCTGCGCGGCGGCGTTCCGCTTCCGATTCCGGAGAAATGGAGAACATCGCCGACCCGCGCTCCGCGTACCGTAATCGGGAATTATAAAGACGATCAGCTTCTCGTCCTTGTCGTCAACGGCTACAATGAATCAGGCAACTCCGGCGCGACGCTGGCGGAGCTGCAGAACAAGCTGCGGGCGCTCGGCGTTGTCGATGCCTACAATCTGGACGGGGGCGGCTCTTCCTCGCTTATTCTGAACGGAACCGTGCTGAACCGTCCTTCGGACGGAAGGCTGCGGCAGGTGCCTACCCATTTTCTGTTCTTCAAATAACTGAAGACCGCGCATGAATCCCCCGCGCATGCACAGAAGCCCTGCATCCGAATGGATGCAGGGCTTCTGTGTGTTTACGTGTGTCTTCCTGCCGCTTAGGCGGTGCTTGCCGCACCGGTAACCGACCGGAAGGGGCTATGTATCCAGCAGGACCTCAGGCCGTGGGGTTGTAAGCCAGGTCACGGTCCTTAACGGACTGCGCCGTCAGGCGCTTCGTGCAAGCCGAAGAATGTCCCTGCTTACGCGTGGCGCTGGAGCTGGGTCATTTCATTCAGGCATTGTCCGCAAATATAGCGTTCCTTGTACTCGCTGACTTCTTCCATCGAGCCGCAGAATACGCATTTCGGGCGATACCGTTCCAGAATGATGTGATCGCCCTGAACCAGAATTTCGACAGGGTCTCCTTCATTCATCTGGTACCTTTTGCGCAAGGATTTTGGCAGTACAATTCTGCCCAATTGATCGACTTTGCGGACTACACCAGCAGGCTTCATTTCTTGCTTACACCTCTCCTGTTATACGAATATTGAATCTTTATTCCTGTTGCCATATTCATACTTTTCGCTAAAGCTTCTGTCGAATCCTGCTGAAAATTATGACTTTTCAATATTTTCTCAAATTTTCTTTAGGTAAGACCCGGAAAATCAAGCTGCCGAAGCGCCTCGTAGACGATAATGGCTGCGGAATTGGATAAATTCAGCGAACGGACATCCCCGCTCATCGGCATTCGCATGAGCGAATCCTTGCCCTGTTCCAGAATTTCGGGGGATAATCCCTTCGTCTCCTTCCCGAAGACCAGGAAATCTCCGTCCCGGAAGGAATAATCCGTATACCGTTTGTCGGCCTTCGTCGTTGCGTAAAAGAAACGGCCCTCCGGGTACATTTGTCTTACTTCCTGAAAAGAATCGTGATACTCGATATGGACTGCCGGCCAATAATCCAGTCCCGCCCGCTTAAGGGCAGCGTCGTCGGTCCGGAAGCCGAGCGGACGGACCAGGTGCAGATGGGTGCCGGTTGCGGCACAGGTCCGCGAGATGTTGCCGGTGTTGGCCGGAATCTCCGGTTCCACCAATACGATATGAAGCGCCATGATGAATTCCTCCTCTGGTTGTATTATACGCCATCTTCCAGACAAAAACGCCTCAGCCCTCCACCCGGCAGGGCGGAAGGCTGAGGACGGACGGTTCGATCGAATCGGGAACAGATTATTAAGCCTGCGTCTTCTGGAAATGCGTCATGTAATCGGCCAGTGCCTTGCAGCTCTCATAAGGCACCGCGTTGTAAATCGATGCGCGCAGTCCTCCGACGCTTCGGTGGCCCTTCAGACCGACAAAGCCTTCCGCTTCGGCGCCTTTGATAAATTTCTTCTCCAATTCCTCGGATTCCATCCGGAACGTAACGTTCATAATGGAACGGCTTGCTTCTTCGGCGACCCCGCAGTAGAAGCCTCCGCTTCCGTCGATGGTCTGATAGAGCAGCCCGGCCTTCTCGCGGTTCTTCGCTTCGACGCCTGCAAGACCGCCCTGCTCTTCCACCCATTTCAGGACCTCATTGACCATATAGACGGAGAAGGAAGGCGGCGTATTGTAGAGCGAATTGTTCTTGTAATGCGTGCTGTACCGCATAATGGTCGGGATATGGGAAGGCGATTCCGCAAGCAGCTCTTCCTTGGCGATCACAACGGTGACGCCGGACGGGCCCAGGTTCTTCTGCGCCCCGGCATAGATCAGCCCGAACTGGTTGATATCCAAGTCATGGCTCAGTATATCGCTGGACATGTCGGCAATCAGCGGCAGCTTGCCCGAATCCGGGAACTTGAAATACTGCGTGCCTTCGATCGTTTCATTGGATGTGATGTGCAGGTAGGCCGCGTTCTCCGCAGGAACAATAGCATTCAGATCCGGAATGGCCCGGAACTTCTGCTCCTCCGAGCTGGCTGCCACATGAGCGCCTCCGAGCAGCTTCGCTTCCTTGTAGGCCTTGTCGGCCCAACTGCCGGTCATGACATAGCTTCCGACCTGGCCTTCCTTCAGGAAATTCATCGGTACCATCGCAAATTGGGTCGTAGCCCCTCCCTGGAGGAACAGTACTTTGTATCCGGCCGGATTGCCGAGGAGGCCAAGCAGCCGTTCCTGCGCTTCGTTATGCACAGATTCGTATATCGCCCCGCGGTGCGACATTTCCATGATCGACATTCCGCTGTTGCGGAAATCTACAAATTCCGACTGTGCGCGTTCCAGAACCGGCAGCGGCAGTGCGGCCGGGCCCGCATTGAAGTTGTACGCTCTTTTGCTCAAATGAACTCCCCACCCTTTCATCTCTCATCACAATGGATATCTGCTATGATAGCAAGTATCTGACATGGCAGCAAGTATAAATATTCACAACTAAAGCGCGTTGAACGGACCAAAGTTCCTGTTCCCGATAAATATGCAGCTGTCTGTTTGTCCTCCGTCCGGAGCCAACAGACCTTCAGTCACGGACGGACGCTCGGGGAGAGGCGCTTGAACTAGCTTCTAAGACATTTTTCCGCTGAACCGCGTTATTCCTTCACATCAATAAAACAACGGCCTCAGAGGGCCTTCCGGGCGCTTGCAGAGCACACTTGGCAACGGACACTCCCTTTCTCCCGCTTGCTTCGCTGGCCTCTAGGCCCCTTGCTTCTTATTTTCCTTCCAAAAAAAACCGGCCGCACCCCAGAAGGTGCAGCCGGCCGTAGACCGAGGATGCGGAGCCGAAGCTCCGCATCCGGATAAACTAATAATTATACATCGAAGTAGAGGGAATATTCATGTGGATGAACGCGGATCGCTACCGCTTGAGCTTCGCCGCGTTTGAGTGCGATGTAGTTGTCGATGAAGTCCTTCGAGAAGACGCCGCCTTCTGTCAGGAACTCATAATCGCCTTCCAGAGCGTCCAGCGCTTCGTTCAGGCTGCCCGGTACGCTGCGGATCTTCGCTTTCTCGGCATCCGGCAGTTCATAGATGTTCTTGTCCAGCGGACCGTATCCCAGTTCAACCGGATTGATCTTCTTCTTGATGCCGTCCAGACCGGCCAGCAGCATAGCGGAGAAGGACAGGTAAGGGTTCGCTGTGGAGTCCGGTGTGCGGAACTCGATACGGCAGCCCTTCGGCGTTACGGCAGCGACCGGAATGCGGATCGCAGCGGAACGGTTGCCTTTGGAGAAGACCAGATTAACCGGCGCTTCATAACCCGGAACCAGACGCTTGAACGAGTTGGTGCTCGGGTTCGTCAGCGCAATCAGGGCCGGAGCATGATACAGAATGCCGCCGATATAATGCAGGGCCATTTCGCTCAGGTTGGCGTAGGCGCCTTTCTCATAAAACAGCGGTTCGGAACCGTTGAAGATGGATTGGTGAACGTGCATTCCGCTTCCGTTGTCGCCGAACAGCGGCTTTGGCATGAAAGTGGCCACTTTGCCATACTGGCGGGCCGTGTTGTGCACGATGTATTTGTAAGTCAGCAGATTGTCAGCCGTCTTCTTGAGAGTGTCGAAGCGGAAGTTGATCTCCGCCTGTCCGGCCGTTGCCACCTCGTGGTGATGACGCTCGATCACAAGACCGGCTTCAGCCAGGAGACGACACATTTCGCTGCGGATATCCTGCTGGGTATCCACCGGAGCTACCGGCACGTAACCGCCCTTGACGTCTACCTTGAAGCCCAGGTTGCCGCCCTCTTCCTTGCGGGCTGTATTCCAGGCCGCTTCTTCGGAATCTACCGAGTAGAAGGACGTATTCATTCCGCTCTCGTAGCGGACATCGTCAAAGATAAAGAATTCGGATTCCGGAGCAAAGAAAGCCGCCGTGCCGATTCCGCTCTTCTGCAGGTACTCTTCGGCTTTGATAGCAATGCCGCGCGGGTCGCGGTCATAGCGTTCGCCGTCCGGCGTGAAGATGTCGCACATAACGTTAAGCGTAGGATGGGCGGTAAATGGATCAATGTATGTAGCACTTGGATCCGGCATCATGACCATGTCGGATTCTTCAATTCCGCGGAAGCCCGCAATCGAGGAGCCGTCAAAAGCCACGCCGTTCTCGAATGTCTCTTCCTCGACGGCTGCAGCCGGCAAAGTGATATGGTGGGCCCGACCGCCCAGGTCAACAAAACGGAAATCTACCCATTCAATGTTGTTATCTTTGATCGTCTGCAATACTTTTTCAACCGACATGAAATTTTCCTCCCCAAGTTCCGAACATTAAGCCAATCCCACATCTCCAATGTTCTTGTTTTGTTTTTTTACTGTCGTCATTATAAAACTCATACCTGACATCGTCAATCCTTATGTCAGGTATTTTTTATGCTAATGTGAGATATTCTGACGCTTTCGTGAACGGGGCCGAATGGCAAAAAAGCCGCGTAATATCGCGGCTTTCACGGCCTTCGGCAGCCTCTAGATCGTCACCGCATCGCGGGCTTGGGGAGACATTTGTCTGCCCACAAGCGGAGCCAGCCTGCCGAGATCCTGAACCAGATTGTGGAACTGGTCCGGGAACAGGGACTGAACGCCATCGCCCGTCATGGAGTTGTCCGGATCGGTATGCATTTCAATAATCAGACCGTCTGCCCCTGCCGCCACGGATGCCTTGGACATCGGCTCGACCAGCTCGCGACGGCCCGTTCCGTGCGAAGGATCGGAGATCACGGGCAGATGGCTCAGGCTCTGCAGCGCCGGAATGGCAGCCAGATCCAGCGTATTGCGGGTGTAGGTCTCAAAAGTGCGCACGCCGCGTTCGCACAGCATGACGTCCTTATTGCCGCCGGCCAGAATGTACTCGGCCGCGTTCAGCAGCTCGTCATAGGTGGCGCTGAAGCCGCGCTTGAGCAGCACCGGCCGGCCGCAGGTTCCGAGCTTGCGGAGCAGATCGAAATTCTGCATATTGCGCGTGCCGACCTGAAGAATATCGGCGTGCTCGGCGCAGATATCGACGTATTCGGGCGTCATGACTTCGGTGATGGTGAGCAGTCCGTGACGCCGTCCCGCTTCCTGCATCATGGTCAGTCCTTCCACGCCGACTCCTTGGAAGCTGTACGGACCCGTGCGCGGCTTGAAGGCGCCGCCGCGGAGCACCTGGGCGCCAGAAGCCTTGACCAGCCGGGCGATCTCGTCGATCTGCTCCGGCGATTCGACGGCGCAGGGTCCGCCCATGATGACCAGGTTCCCGCCGCCGATCTTGACGCCCCGGATATCAATGACCGTATCGTCCGGATGGAAATCCCGGCTGGCGAGCTTGTAAGATTTGGAGATCTTCACTACGTTCTCGACCCCCTTCATCTGCCGCAGATGCGCCGCAAGCTGCGGATTCACGCTTCCGATTAGTCCGATAACCGTCCGGTCCGCGCCGCGGGAGACATGCGCCTGAAGCCCTTCCTTCTCAATAACGGAAATGATATCCTGAAGCTGTTCCTCGGGAGTATGATTCGATGTAATGACGATCATTTGCAATCCTTCCTTTCCTTGTACAGGGCTTGGGTTGTATGTAGAACAGTCGCTCAAAGGCTGGAATCCGTGATGATTATTACTTTGCTGCTTTTAAGCTTTTGTGCTTTTATCCACTAAAGTAATTTTACCCGAATTCCTCCCTGCCGTCAACCGGCAAATCAAAAAAGCCGCTCCCGAAGGAGACGGCTTCCCGAATGATAACATTTCAGGCTGTATCGGACGCGGATTTCAGGCTCGGCCTGCGGTCTTGTTCTTCACCGGAGGAAGCAGCTTCGCCATATTTACGGTACGCTTGATCTCCCAGGTCTCCGGCTTCGCAGGGTCGTACTGCTCCAGATAAGCGATGACTTCCTTCGTGATCGGCGTGGGCGTCGAGGCGCCGGACGTCACGGCCACCTTGGAGATTCCCTGCAGCCACTCCGTCTTCAGCTCCGACAGGTCGGCAATCCGGTGCGCCGGCGTGCCGGCAATCTCCTCCGAGACCTGGGCCAGCCGGTTAGAGTTGTTGCTGCGCGGGTCGCCGACGACAATGACCAGATCGGCCTGGCCGGCCTGCTCCGCCACGGCTTCCTGGCGGACCTGCGTCGCCATGCAGATTTCATTGTGCACTTCCGCTCCGGGGAACCGTTCCAGCAGCTTCTTCATGATATGCCGAATGTCCCATTGGCTCATCGTCGTCTGGTTGGTAATGACGATGCTTGAGCCTTCCGGTAGCGACAGCGAGTCGATCTCGTCCTCCCTCTCAATCAGGTGGACGTGATCCGGGGCAATGCCGACCGCGCCCTCGGGCTCGGGATGGCCTTTTTTGCCGATATAGATAATCTCGCAGCCTTCCCCCGTCTTCTCCTTGATCAGATCATGCGTCTTCGTCACATCGGGGCAAGTGGCATCGACGGTCGTCAGACCCTTCTGGCGGGCGATCCGCCGCACTTCGGGAGAAACGCCGTGGGCCGTGAAGATCACCGTCCCGCTCTCCACCTGATCCAGAATATCGAGCCGGTTGTGCCCGTCGAGCGTAACGATGCCTTCGTCTTCAAAGGACTGGGTCACATGGCTGTTGTGGACAATCATGCCCAATATATAAATCGGCCGGGGAAGATCGAGGTTCTGGGCGGCCTGCCGGGCCAGCACCATGGCATCGACGACTCCATAGCAGTATCCCCGGGGAGAAATCTTGATGACTTCCATGCTTCTATCACCGTGCTTTCTGCCTGTTAACGGGCGTAAGAATGAAATCGAATCCGTCCTATTATACCGCTATTCCAGCGGAGGAGCAAAGAGCAGCGGCAGCCAGACGACAAAGGTCGTCCCCTCGCCCTGACGGGTTACCACTTCCACGGAGCCCCCGTGCTCTTCAATGATCCATTTGGCGATCGAGAGCCCCAGGCCGATGCCTTCGGTATTGCCACGTGATTCGTCGGCCCGGTAGAACCGGTCGAAGATATGCGGAACCTCGCTTTTGGCCATTCCGATGCCCGTATCCGCAATTCGCAGCCCGACCTGGTTCTGATACAGCACTGCATCGAACCGGACTTCTCCGGAGGGGGTGTATTTGAAGGCGTTGTCGATAAAAATAAACAGCATTTGCTGCAGGTAATCCTTGTTGCCGACGACATATTTGCCGTTCAGCACCGACAGATCGCCGGCGGACCAATCCGCCTGTCTCGGAAGAAGCGCAGCCCGGCGGGCCACCTCGTTCATCATCGGCTCCAAAGCTACCGGCTCCTTCTCGAACGTCCGTCCGGTGTCTGAACGGGCCAGCGTCAGCATATCGGCCACCAGCCGGGTCATCCGCTGGGCTTCATCCGCAATATCCTGGATCGCCTCGACGGACATTTGGCGGATGTCGGCTTCGCTGAAGCCCCGATCCTTGCCCGGTTCCAGCTCCCAAATCTTGCGGAGCAGGTCGATATTGCCGCGGATCGTCGTCAGCGGCGTCCGCAGCTCGTGCGAGGCGTCGGACACGAACCGCCGCTGTACCGCATAGGCCTCTTCCATGTCTTTGTAGATGCCATCCATCCGCGCCAGCATGCCGTTGACCGTATGGATCAGCCGTCCGATCTCGTCCGGCGGTCCGTCATATTCGATCCGCACGCTGAGATCGTTGCCGGTCTGAATGCTCTCGGCGGCTTCGGTAACCTTGCCGATCGGAGTCATCGACTTGCGGGCCATGAACAGCCCGAAGGTAAAGGCGGCGAGCAGGGTGGCGAAGGACCCTGCAATCAGAATGGTTTTGAGCCGGTGAAGAAGCTTGTCCTGCTCCCCCGTGTAAGAGGCGATCTGAAGCACTCCGACCGGGTTGTTGTTATAGTTCTCGGCGTTGACCGCCACCTGATAAATCAGGAAATGGTAGCCTCCGTACGTCCCCTGGACGAACTGCATTTTGTTCTTCACCTGCTCGCGGCTCGGCACATCAAACTGTAATCCAAGGTCCTGCAGATTGCCGCTAAGCGTCAGCTTGCGGGAATCATAAATATACATCTGCCCGAACATGTACTGCGCGTCCAGCCTGTTATTGAACGACAGATCCAGCGATCCGTCGAAATTGAGCGTGGGCTGCAGAAGCTCGGGCCGCTCGGCCTGCGCCCGCAGCCGGTCCTTCAAATCGCCATAGGTGTTGATATAGAAAAAAACGTAAATCGCACCCGAGAAGACCAGCAGCATGACGGCCAATATTCCCGAATACCAGGCGGTCAGCCGCAACCGGATCGACATGTCAGTTATCTCCTCTTAGGATATAGCCGGCACCGCGGATCGTCTGAATCAGACGCTTGCCCCCATGCTCCTCCGTCTTCTGCCGGAGCATCGCAATGTAGACCTCCAGCACGTTGGATTCCCCGCTGTAGTCATATCCCCAGATCTTATCCATAATGAGATCGCGGGAGAGCACCCGTTTCGGATTCTGCATGAACAGATGCAGCAGCTCGAATTCCTTCGCCGTCAATTCCAGGCGTTTCCCGGCCCGGGTCACTTCGCGGGAATCGACATCCAGCATCAGATCCTCATAGACCAGACCCTGTTCGCCCCCGCCGGCCTGCTCGCTCTTGCGGCGCAGCAGCGCGCGCACCCGCGCAAGCAGCTCTTCGAGCGCAAAGGGCTTGACCAGATAATCGTCCGCTCCGAGATCGAGACCCTTGACCCGGTGCTCCACTTCGTCCTTCGCCGTCAGCATGAGGACCGGAACGCTGCTGCCCCCTTCCCGCAGACGCCGGCATACTTCGAATCCGTCCACCTGCGGCATCATCACGTCCAGAATGACCGCATCGGGCTCGCTGTCCAGCACCGCCCGCAAGCCCTCCGCTCCGTTGGAAGCCGTCTTGACTTCGTAGCCTTCAAAAGCGAGCCCCCGCCGCAGCATGGAAATAATTTTGTCGTCGTCGTCGATAATCAGAATACTCGGTCGCATCGGTGTAGAGCCGCCCCTTTACTCTTCAAGAATTGTCTATATTGTATCATACGAGAGAAGGCGGGAGGGATGCCCCTCCCGCCTCTTCTCCCGTCCCGTCCGCCTGGATTAACGGTTCGAGTTCTGCGAGCTGCCTGTATTGAAGTCGTTCTTGTTGCCGATGGTTACCGGCAGGTCCAGCGATTTGCCGTCCCGGACGACATTCAGCGTAATCTTGTCGCCCACCTTCAGGGTCTGAATATAATCAATCAGATCCTGGCTGGTCGCATATTTCTTGCCGTTCGCCCCGGTGATGATGTCATAAGGGCGAAGGTCGGCGACATAAGCCGGGGACTTATAGATAATCTCGGCCACAACGGAGCCGTCCTTGAGGTTGGTTCCCATCTGGCTGGCCACTTCATCCGTGATCGTCATCAGTGTGGCGCCGATGAACGGCACCGGTTCCTTCGGAATAGCCTGGTTCGACTCCAGCTTATCGACGACTTCCTTGATGGTGTTCACTGCAATGGCGAAGCCGATGCCCTGGGAATCCGTGCTTACCGCCACATTCATCCCGATGACCTGGCCGTCCGCATTCAGCAGCGGGCCGCCGGAGTTCCCGGGGTTAATGGAAGCGTCGGTCTGCAGCAGGTTCTTATAGTTGCGCGTGCCGCTGCCGTCCTCTTCATTAATGTCGATGCTGCGGTCCTTCGCGCTGAGCACGCCTGCCGTTACGGTGTGGTCAAAGCCCTGCGGGTTCCCGATGGCTACCACTTCGGAACCCACCTTGATCGAATCCGAATCGCCGAGCGGTACGGTCGGGAAGTCCGTGCCTTCAATCTTCAGCACAGCCAGATCCAGGTCTTTGCTCTTGCCCAGCAGCTTCGCTTCATACGGCTTGGTTGTTCCGTCAACCGTAACCTGAATGACGTCAGCGCCTTCGATAACATGTTCGTTCGTCAGGATATAGCCGTTGGCATCATAGATGAAACCTGTACCGATCCCATAAGGCGTAAGCTGAGCATCCGAACCAGAGTTGGAATTCGAATTGGATTTTCCGTTATTATTGCGCGAATTACCGCTGCTTCCTCCGAACTGGTCGCCGAAGAAGAATTGGTAGAACGGATCATTGGAATACGGGCTGGACTGGCTGCCGCGCGAACTGCTCTTGACCAGCGTCTCGATCTTGACGACGGCCGGACCAGCCTGATCCACCACGGAAGAGACATCGCCCGAACCCGAGGTCAGGGAAGTGGTCGTCGTGCTGGGGCTTACCTTCGCGCTCTCGTTGGCTGCCTTCGCCGTAGTGGTAGCGACGACTGTCGCCTTGGCGTCGTTTGACGTGAACCAGTTGCCCCGGTCCGCCGCGAACATCGAACCGCCAAGGACGAGCATGCCGGCCAGAAAGGAGAGAACTCCTGTCTTCAAAGCGCTCTTCGGCTTCTTGTTGTTGTACTGCCAGTTGCCGTCCGCTCCGCCGCGTCCGCCCGAGCCGCTGCCTCCGTCGTATCCGCCGCCCGGACGAACCGCCGGACTGAACGAGGAGAGCGGTTTAACCGGCTGCGGCGGAGTGACCTCCACCCGTTCCGGCTCCCGCTCGCTGTCCGCATTCACCGATTTGAAGGGACCGTACGAATAGTAATAGGACGACCCGGGTTCGGCCGAAGCTTCGCTTCCCGCTCCGTCCCGGCTGGTATTGTAATCGCTGCTGCGGTTAGGAGTCTCTTCCCCATTGAATTTGTTGTTGTCTTCCATAATCTATTTCAACCTCCCGCATCTCTGCCGCTTCGCATTTCGCCTGCGGCAGGTGTAAGTTTGTTCCTTTTCTTGTCTTTATAATGGACTTTAAACCTTAAGTCCACATTAAAAACAATTTAAGTGGAGATAAAACATGGCGGGAGCTGCCCCTGTTTCTTCTGTTATTAAAAATAAAAACAGAGCTTTCTCTGCCGAGAAAGCTCTGCTTGGAGCCCATCCATACGGCGTCCCGTTCCAGGCGCCTCGCCTCTGTCTCTATCCCACCCAGCCTTTGCGGTGGGCGTAGATGGCCAGCTGGGTGCGGTCCTCCAGCTCGCATTTCATCAGCAGATTGCTGACATGGGTCTTCACGGTCTTGATGCTGATATGCAGCTCTTCGCCGATATCCTTGTTGCTCTTGCCCTCGGCAATGAGCAGCAGCACTTCCTTCTCGCGCTCGGTCAGGCCCGAGGAATCGCCCTGCACGGTCCGCTGCCGGATGCCGCGGGTCAGCGCCTGCGAGACATCGCCGGTCATGACCGGCATTCCCCGGTAGGCCCCCTGCAGCGCATAGATCAGTTCCTCCGCCGAGACGGTCTTCAGCACATAGCTGACCGCGCCCGCTTCAATGGCATCGACCACAAGGTCATCCTCCAGGAAGCTGGTCAGAATCACGATCTTCAGGCCCGGAAATTCTGCCAGCATGGCCCGGGTGGTCTCCACGCCGTTCATGACCGGCATCATCAGGTCCATCAGCACAAGGTCCGGAAGCTGCTCCTCTCCCCGGCTCCGAAGCAATTCCAGCGCTTCCTTCCCGTTCGCGGCCTCTGCGATTACGTCGAAGCTTGGCTCCAGCATCAGATAGGTCTTCAACCCCATCCGGACCATGTCATGGTCGTCCACCAGCAGAATACGTATGGCGCTCATGAAGTCGCCTCCTCCATCGAGTATTTCGGTATATGTACGCGGATTGTCGTGCCTGCCCCGGACCGGCTGATGATCTCGACCTGGCCGCCGAGCTTCTCGGCTCGCTCCCGCATCGTGCTGAGCCCGTATGAGCCCTGCTTCTGTCCTCCAAGCTCGAAGCCCTGGCCGTCGTCGCTGATGCTCAGCGCCACCTGGCGCGGCGTCTCGCGGAGAGACAGGCTGACCAGCCTCGCCTCGGCATGCTTGACGATATTGGCCATGGCCTCCTGGATAATCAGGAAGAGCTGATACTCAATCGCCTCGGACAAGCCCCCCTGAAGCTCCAGCTCCTTGATGCCTTTCAGCCCGTTCTGTCGGCAGTAGTCCGGGAACCATTTCTCCAGCGCCTCATACAGATTGCGGCCTTCGAGTTCCACCGGACGAAGCTGGGCGATCAGGGCCCGCATCTGCTTCTGCGCCATCTGCGACATCGTAATCAGCTGGCCCATGACTGTACGGCCCTGCGCCGGGTTGACTTCCAGCACCTTCGGCAGCGAGGAGGCCGACATGTGGATGGCGAACAGCTGCTGGCTGACGGTGTCGTGCAGATCCCGCGCCATCCGGCGGCGCTCCTCCAGCACGGCGCTCTCCGTCGCCTTCTCCTTCTCGATTACATCCTGCTCGCCGAGGCGCTGCAGGAGCTTCATTTTATTCTCGACCGTATCCATCATCATATTGAACTCATGGTAGACGCGGGCAAACGAAGGGTCGTCGCTGTCCGGCATGCGGACCGAGAGATTTCCCTTCGCCACCTGAAGCATATTGAGGTCCAGATGGTCGATCCGGCGCTGGATGCGCTGGACCGCCATATAGCCGATGACAACCGTGAACAGCACAATCGAGGCGGTGAGATAGACCCACATCCGGTAATCCGCGACCCGGATGTACCCGAAGCAGGTGCCTGCATACATCAGCAGAGCTGTCATACTGCCCGAAATCAGGAAGTACAGAAGCAGCACCCATTTCGTATTCTTAAGCATCGTCCCCATGTCTCACCCCACCGTTTTGACCTTAATGTCGCCGATAAAAGCGCTGATGTTGATCTTGAGCCGGCGGCCCGCCTCCTTGTAGTACGGCGTCTTGAATTGTACGCTGCTCATGAATCCGCTTCGGGCCTGCTCGAGCACCTCCATATCTCCGATAAACGAGCTGCTGTTGACCGAAATGCCAAGATCCATATCGTCGGGAATGTAGATCTTCAGATCGCCGATAAAAGCGCTGATGTTGATCTTCGTCTCCCCGTATGGAATCTGCGCATTCGTCAGATCCAGCACGGTATCTCCGATAAATTGGGAGATATTCGTATGCTTCAGCTGGAAATACTCCCGGCCCAGATGCACATCACCAATGAACGTGGACCGGTTGGTCGAATGCTCGTTGTCGTGCGAACTGTGACCGCCCCCGTGTCTCCCGCGTTCTTCCCAGGTGCGGCGATGCCGTTCCGCCTGTTCCCGGCGGCGCTCCATGTGCCGTTCGTGGCGTTCTTCCCGGCGGCGCTGGTGCCGGTCCCGGGAGCCATGATCGCCGTAAAAGTCCTCTTCGTCCCGATCCTCGCTGTCATCGGTCTCCCTCCGGCGCGGCGCAGAGGCCAGCGACGGTCCGAAATTGCCGGCGGCACCCGGATCGGCAGCATTCTGCGCGCCGAGGGTTGTCCCCTGTCCGTCTGAAGAGTCCGCTCCCGGTCCGCCCAGCTTGCCGAACTTGCGCTCGAACTCCTCGTCGAGCGTCGATGCCAGCGGCGCGGCCGGCGGCACTTCAGGTCCGGCGGATGAGCCGGAGGCCGGCTCGTAGAACGACGGGCCCTGCGGCGGAGCCGGCGGTACCGGAGGCACCGGAGGAGCCGGAGGGTCGTTTCGGCGGGGCCGCAGAATGACGCTCAGTCCGCCGATAATCAGTGCGGCGGGGAGCAGCATTTTGACCAAATCCCCAAAAGTAAGAGCAAACCACTCCAGGTTATTCCCGAGGAAGAATACGCCGAGTCCGGTGCAGATCAGGGCGCTGAACATGGAACCTGCACCTTGGCGGCCCTCCAGGACCCCCAGGATCTGCTGCACGCCCCACAAAATTAAGATGGCCGGCCAGAAATTCGCGAACAGTTCTCCTATTGAAAAATCTATATATCCCAGTTGGCGGGCCAGAAACAGAGCCCCGACTCCGATCAGGACCAGACCGCCAAACGCTTGGCTGGATGCTCTTCTCTTCATGCCTCATGTCTCCTTCTGCCATATTGTAACACACTCACTGGCTTTATGAATTCAGTTTAACGGAAAGTCCGGTGACCCGACAGCGGCGGCGGAATGAATGCGGACTCGGTCCAGGGACCGAGAACGACGGGGGAAACGGGAGGGCCCAAGCTTTCTTGGCACAGCCTGCCTTCCGATCCGTTCCATGTCCACGCAAAAACACCTGCGTCCTTGTGGACGCAGGTGCCTTCGGACCGCATAAGTCGGCGGAAGCTCCTTATTTGGACGGCTTCATTGCCGGTTTGGCGGCAGCCTTCGTTGCGCCGTCGTTCTCTACGGCAAACTCGGCGTTGTACTTCTCGTTCGGTGTCTGGTAGTTCTCCTGGACTTTCGGTTTCTTGGCCATGGATGGTCACCTCCCTCGACATGTAGTATGGGAAGGAGCCAGTCCAATTATGCGGCGCTGAACCTGCAGGAGCCTGCCGGATTCCGGAAGCCCGTCAGATCAGCTCATCGAGCTTGGACTGCGGGACAAAGTCATACGTGCGGATCGTTCTGGCCAGGTCGCGGAGCATGGCTTCAGAGCATTTGCCGCTGCCGCGGCGGATAAGCTGCACCTCGACCTTCTTCTTGCCCCATTCGTTATAAACCTGCTTCGTGGTGGCAAAATAAAGATCGATCTTCTGTCCCTTGATCGCCGACCCCGTGTCCGCGACGACGGCATAGCCGTATCCCGGGATATACAGAATGCTTCCGAGCGGCAACACCTTCGGGTCTGCCGCTATGGTGGAGACGGCATTCTTGTCCCGGCGAACCTTGACGCCGGAATACGTAATTCCGTATTCGGGATGGTTCGGCCGTTTGCCCGTCGATTCATACCCGGCGGTATATCCGGTCGCCGTAACCGTGAACGTCCGGATGATCTGCTCCGGCTCCGGAGCCGACACCGGAATGGCCGGATCGGCCGTTCTCAGCCGCTCGGCTGCCTGGAGCCGGGCCTGCTCTTCGGCCTTGGCCTGCGCCGCTTCCGCAGCGGCCCGTGCCGCTTCGCGGTATTCCGCCCGGCGTCCGACGCCCCGTTCAGGCGCCGCATCATCCGCTGCGGCGGCAACGGCAATGCGGGGCGGATCGCCCTCGATTGCGCGGCCGAGCGCAGGTTGTTCCTTATGCATCAAGAAGAACGCGACCGCCACAGTGACGAGTGCGCACCAAATTCGTGATCCAGATCGAAATGAAATCATGTCATTACCTCCCCCTTACTAGCGAGGGTTTCCCGATCTGGAACATTTTATACCCGAATTAGTGAAACAAGCGTCCCGCGTCAAAAAGCCGCGCCGTCCCGTTAGGACAGACGCGGCGGTATCAGGTACAGCGATATATCGCTACGGGCAGATCACCGTCAGATCGTACGGTTGGCTACTTCTTCGGTCAGCAGGCCCAGCACTTCATCGAGCGATTTCGCGCCGATGTCGCCTTCTCCGCGCTTGCGGACCGAGACGGTGCCGGAGGATTTCTCGTTCTCGCCGACGATGAACATATACGGCAGCTTCTCAAGCTGGCCTTCGCGGATTTTGTAGCCGAGCTTCTCGTTGCGCAGATCCGCTTCCGCGCGGAGACCGCGGCGGCGAAGCTGGTCCACAACTTCGTTCGCATAGTCGTCGAACGCGTTCGATACCGGGATAACCTTGACCTGCTGCGGCGACAGCCACAGCGGCAGAGCGCCGGCGAAGTTCTCCAGCAGGAAGGCCACGAACCGTTCCATCGTTCCCAGAATCCCGCGGTGCAGCACGACCGGACGGTGCTTCTGACCGTCTTCACCGACATATTCCAGCTCGAATTTCTCCGGCAGCAGGAAGTCGATCTGTACGGTCGAGAGCGTCTCTTCCTTGCCCAGGACGGTCTTGATCTGCACGTCCAGCTTCGGACCGTAGAACGCCGCTTCGCCTTCCGCCTCATAGAACGGCAGGCCGGCTTCTTCTACAACTTCGCGCAGCATGCGCTGGGCCGTCGTCCACATCTCGTCGTTCTGGTAGTATTTCTCCGTGTCCTGCGGATCCCGGTAGGACAGGCGGAACCGGTAATCATGGATGCCGAAGTCGCTGTAGACCTGCTTGATCAGCTCCAGCACGCGGGTGAATTCGCCCTTGATCTGGTCGAGGCGGCAGAAGATATGCGAGTCGTTCAGAGTCATCGAGCGTACGCGGTGCAGACCCGTAAGCGCGCCGGACATTTCATAGCGGTGCTGGATACCCAGCTCGGCGATGCGGATCGGCAGGTCCCGGTAGCTGTGCATGCTGCTCTTGTAGATCATCATATGATGCGGGCAGTTCATCGGCCGAAGCACGAACTCCTCCGTATCAATCGTCATCTTCGGGAACATGTCTTCCTGATAGTGATCCCAGTGGCCGGAAGTCTTGTACAGCTCCACGTTGCCCAGTACCGGCGTGTAGACATGCTGGTAGCCGAGGCTTGCTTCCAGATCCACGATATAGCGTTCCAGAATGCTGCGGAGCTTCGCACCCTTCGGCAGCCAGATCGGCAGACCCTGGCCTACTAATTGATTGAAGGTAAAGATCTCCAGCTCCTTGCCGAGACGCCGGTGATCGCGCTTCTTCGCTTCTTCCAGAAGGCGCAGATGCTCGTCCAGCTGGGCTTTCTTCAGCCAGGCGGTGCCGTAGACACGCTGGAGCATTTTGTTCTTCGCATCCCCGCGCCAGTACGCTCCGGCTACGCTCATCAGCTTGAAGACCTTGATCTTACCGGTTGACGGCACATGCGGCCCGCGGCAGAGATCGAAGAACTCGCCCTGCTCGTAGATCGTGATCGGTTGGCCGTCGGGCAGCGCTTCAATCAGTTCTTTCTTATAAGGGTCGCCAAGCTCGCTGAAGATGGCCAGCGCCTCTTCCCGGCTGACTTCCTTGCGGACGATCGGCAGGTTCTCGGATACGATGCGCTCCATTTCCTTCTCGATCTTCAGCAGATCTTCGGGATTCAGCGGATGATCCAGATTTATATCATAATAGAACCCGTCCTCGATGACCGGACCGACCCCGAAGAAGACTTCCTTCTGGCCGAACAGACGTCTGACGGCCTGGGCCATCAGGTGGGCGGTGCTGTGACGCATCACGTCCAGCCCTTCCTTGGAATCAAGCGTTACAATTTCCACCAGGTCGCCTTCACCCACCTGCGCGGACAGATCGACCAGAATGCCGTTCAGCTTGCCCGCCGCGGCGTTCTTGCGCAGACCGCTGCTGATCGACGCTGCGACATCGTCAATCGTACTGCCCTCTGCGTATTCCCGGACCGAGCCGTCCGGAAGCTTGATGCTTACTGCCATGTTCATATCCTCCTTCTCATCTTGGAAACAACAAAAAACGCCCGTCCCGCAAAGGGACGAGCGTCAGATCACCCGTGGTTCCACCCAAATTCGATTGCCGCCGGAGGCGGAAATCCTTCATCAGCATGGGGTAACGGCCATGGACCGGCGGTTCTTACTGGTTCACTCCAGGCCTCGCGCCTTGAAGGAACGTTGGGAGCCGCAGCTACAAAGGGGTAAACCGAAGCCGGGATTCCGGAGGAAATTGCAGCGTAACTTTCCTCTCTCTGTACGGTCCGTGTACATTCGGTTCATATCTTTGTCGTTGCTTTTGGCATGAGTAATTATAATTCCGAATGCTTCCGGGAGTCAAGCCGTAAGGCGTGCGCCGCCGCCCGGTTCGTCCGGTCATTACGCTTCATTCGTCTTCGGACGCTGCGCGTCCGGGCAAGCGGCCCGCCCGTTTCAAGCTTTCCCGCAGCAGGTACTCAATATGCCCGTTGACACTGCGGAATTCTTCGGCCGCCCATCGCTCAAGCGCAGCATGCAGCTCCGGATCGATGCGCAGCGGGAAGTTCTTCTTGGCCGCCATTAGGGTCTGACCCCTTAGTAGAGCGAGCCGGCGTTAATGACCGGGCTCGCCCCGCGCTCGGATACAATGGCCACCATCAGATTGTTAATCATGGCCGCCTTGCGCTCTTCATCCAGATCGACTACGCCGCTCTCCTTGAGCTGCTTGATCGCCATATCCACCATGCCGACCGCTCCTTCCACAATAATCTGCCGGGCCGAGAGAATCGCCGATGCCTGCTGGCGCTGCAGCATGGTGCTGGCAATCTCGGTGGAGTAAGCCAGATGCGTCAGACGGGCTTCCAGCACCACTACCCCCGCCATGGACAACCGGTCCTGAAGCTCTGTCGTAAGCTGACGGGCAATCTCATCGGAATTGGCGCGCAGCGACAGCCCGGTCTCATTGAAATTGTCGTACGGGTATTTGCTCGCTACATGGCGCAGCGCCGTCTCGCTCTGAATCTCCACGAATCCCCGGTAGTTGTCCACGTCGAACAGCGCCTTGGCCGAATCGACGACCCGGAATACCACGACGGCTGCAATTTCGATCGGATTCCCCTCGACATCGTTCACCTTCAGCTTGACGCTGTTGAAGTTGCGCACCCGCAGCGATACGGTCTTCCGCAGACTGAGCGGAATAACCGCCCAGAGTCCGCTCTTATTGATGGTTCCGACGTATTTCCCGAAGAACGTTACGACCTCCGCTTTATTCGGCTGGACAATCGTGATGCCTGTCAGCAGCAGACCAGCCAGAAGAAATAAAAGGGCAGGAACTGCGACATACTCCTTCACCGGCCCCAGGTAAATCCCCGCCCCGCACAACAGCACAACCAGCCCAATGACCCAAAAGCCGTTAATCGGGTGCAAAATCCGTTCCTTCATCTTCATCAGCACTCCTTCAAAGTGGATATGTATTTGATATATTCATGATATCACTTTTGGTAACTGATGTAAATGAGTTTTATCCAAAACAAGCCGCCTCCCCATCGTCCTGATGGGAAGGCAGCCTGCGGGGTTAACCTGTATGCCGCCCTATGCACGAACGCTGAACGCTTAGGTCTCGTTCTTCGTCACGCCGTTCAGGCTGGGCGGATAATCGGCCGCCTTCAAGCTGTTCAGCATCTGCGGCTCCTCCAGAATGCTGGATCGGTTCTGCTGGCTGTCCTTGACGTCGGCCTTGTTGTCGGCCCGGTCCAGCTTGGGGTCGGGATTGGTCTTGTGCATGGATTTCACCTCCGTTGTACGGCTAGTATCGTCCATCCGAAATCATTGTTATGCTTGAACGCTGGTTCGTACAAATATATCTTTTATAACTTACTCCCTTTCTGACATGCGGGTATAATTAATTTACATCTGATAAGGAGCGAAATAATGATGAAGCAAGCGACCATACTAATAAGCGGATTAATACTCTTACTGATAAGCGGATGTTCCACGACACCTAGCAATGACACTAAAACTGGCGAAAAGTTTACCGCCCTTCGGCAATCGGAGTTGACCATTTTACAAGATCAAATGCACCATGCAGACTCCTTCTCTTCAGCGCAATCCATAGATGATTATCAAATCCGCGCGGAGATTGGGTTAGATCAGGAAAATAACGATTTAAGGATCGTTTACAATGTGATTGTGGACCATCCCAAGGTCGCAATGGATGATGTGGTTGTCAGTTTTCTCTTAGAGGACAAAATGAATGTAAAATTAATAACAAATGATGTTTTTTTTACGAACCTGAATGGTGACGTCAAGACGCTCAGCGATTTGTCCCCTGACGGAGAACTAAAAGGAACTACGGCTTTTCGCGCTTTTATCATTGATCCGAAAGCTATCGACCAGGAATTTTTGAACCTCTACCAAAGGATATATGTCCATATTGTGTGGAATAACTCGGAGGGAGTTAAAGAAAGCCAATTCATCGCTGTTACCGGGGAAACTTCTAAAGAGTTGGTTGATTTTCTCACGGAGAGCATGAAACCACATGCGATCGCTCCGTCTCCCGCTGTAAAATCAGCTCTATAAATAACGGCTAAGCCCCAAGCAGAAACAGGGCCTCCATTACGGACGCCCTGTTTCTGTATAACCTGGTTCTGAATAGTCCAGTCCTAATTCTGCATCACAAAATCATGCTCCACCTTCGCGTTCACATCGTCGAACACGCGAAGAATATCGTAGCGCGTATTCCGCTGCGCCGGAACCTTGCCCGCCGCCCGGATAATATCCAGCGTCTCCTGAATATTGACCTTGTGCGTAGCGCCTGCGGAGGAGACGACATTCTCCTCGATCATCGTGCTGCCGAAATCGTTACAGCCGTACTGAAGCGACAGCCGGCCGATCTCCGGTCCCATCGTCACCCAGGAGGACTGGAAGTTCTTGATATTATCCAGCACAAGCCGGCTGATCGCCACCGTCTTGAGGTACTCTTCCGGCGACTGCCGTTCCAGCTTCAGATTCGTATTGTCAGGCTGGAAGGTCCAGGAGATGAACGCCAGGAAGCCTTCCGAATTATAGTTGCCGGCAATGCATTCATCCTGCGCCTCCCGCACGCGCAGCAGGTGAAGCGCCCGTTCTTCCAAGCTCTCGCCGAGACCGATCACCATGGTCGCGGTCGTATTCATGCCGATCCGGTGAGCGGTCCGCATCACTTCCATCCAGTCCCGCCAGGAGCCCTTGAGCCGGCTGATCCGGCGACGGGTGCGGTCGTCCAGAATCTCGGCGCCGCCGCCGGGCAGCGAATCCAGACCGGCGGCGTGAATCTGGCTCAGCGTCTCTTCCAGCGTAAGCCCGGAGAGCTCCTTCATCTTCATAATCTCCGCAGGCGAGAACGAGTGCATCGTAATGTCCGGGAACCGGGATTTGATATTCCGAAGCAGATCCGTGTAGTAACTGAACGGCAGATTCGGATTCGTTCCGCCCTGCATCAGAATCTCCGTACCGTTCACCGCGATGGTCTCCCGGATCTTCTGATAGATCGTCTCATCGGGCAGCACGTATCCTTCGGGAGAGCCCGGACGCCGATAGAACGCACAGAACCGGCAGTAGACATCGCAGACATTCGTATAGTTGACATTCCGCCCGATGACAAAGGTTGCCAGCGGGTCCGGATGCCAGCGCTTCATTATAACGTCTGCCGCCGCCCCCATTTTCTCAATCTCGTTGCTCTCGAACAGCGTTATCGTATCTTCCAGCCCCAAGCGGTCGCCCCGCAGCGCCTTCTCCAGAATCGAATCAATTGCACTCACTCTTGTGTCCTCCCCATGACCGGCCGCGGAGCCCATTCACGCAAATTTGCGATATTCCGGACCGTATTGATTCTATCATCGTACCACAAACCGGACGGGTTGAAAAAGCCCCGGACGCTTCCGTCCGGGGTTAATCCTTCCTATTCCCCGGCACTTATGCTTTCGGGGAACAAGGGCTATAGCGTCGGCTCCTGCGCTTCCACTTCCGCACGGGCCGCATCCAGCGCACGCGAGAGGTCGGCGATCAAGTCGTCGATATGCTCGATTCCGACGGAGAAGCGCAGGAGCCGGTCATCGACGCCGACCGCATCGCGAATCTCCGCCGGGATGTCGGCATGGGTCTGCACAGCCGGATAAGTCATCAGCGACTCGACGCCTCCGAGACTCTCGGCAAAAGCGATCAGCCGGATATGCCGCAGGACCGGCTCGACATACCGGGCATCCTTCACCTTGAACGAGAAGATGCCGGTGTTGCCGCTCGCCTGGCGCTTCTGAATCTCGTGGCCCGGATGCTCCGGCAGGCCGGGATGGAACACCTCGGCAATCGCTTCATGGGTCTGAAGGAAGCGGGCAATCGCCAGCGAGTTGAACTCATGGCGTTCCATCCGCAGCGCCAGCGTCTTCATGCCGCGCATCAGCTGATAGCTATCCGCCGGCGAGAGGACCGCGCCGATGGAGTTATGCAGCACCGCCATTTCCTCCGAGAGCGCATGGCCCTTCGTCATGATAAGTCCGGCCAAGACGTCGTTGTGGCCGCCGAGATACTTGGTCGCGCTGTGGGTCACAATATCCGCGCCGAGTTCGATCGGGCGCTGGAAGAACGGCGTCATCAGCGTATTGTCCACGATGGTCAGCAGGCCGTGCCGCTTGGCCCATGTACAGACCGCCTCAATGTCCGTAATCATCATCAGCGGGTTCGTCGGCGTCTCGATGAAGACCGCCTTCGTATTCTCCCGGCGCGCGGCTTCCAGCTCATCCGGGTTGTTCGTGTCCACATAGGAAGCCGCTACCCCGAACCGCTTCATGATCCGCTCCAGCATCCGGTATGTACCGCCGTAGAGATCCAGCGATACAATGAGATGATCGCCCTGGCTGAAGAGCGCAAAGATCGTCTGCAGCGCAGCCATCCCGGAGCTGCAGGCAAAGGCGGCGTCCGCCCCTTCCAGCTCTGCCGCCGAGCGCTCCAGAACCGAACGCGTCGGATTCTTCGTCCGGATATAATCAAAGCCGGTGCTCTGTCCGAGCCGCGGATGCCGGTAGGCGGTGGAATGATAGATCGGAGCGTTCACTGCGCCCGTCGCCGGGTCTTCCATGGAGCCGATTTGAGCCAGACGGCTCTCGATTCTGAATTTTCCTTCCATTATTATCCCTCCGTCTTTTAGATCATTGGACCGATGTCGTAAGGCGTCTCCTGATAGACATAATAATTCAGCCAGTTCGAGAACAGCAGGTTGGCGTGGGCGCGCCATACCGCGGGCGGCGTCTGCGCCGGGTCATCGTTCGGGTAATAATGCTTCGGCAGGGCAATGTCCAGCCCCTTGGCCGCATCGCGGTCGTACTCCCACTTCAGCGACAGCGGATCATACTCGGAGTGGCCGGTTACGAAGATCTGCCGTCCGTCCTCCGTCGCGACCAGGTAAATGCCCGCTTCTTCGGATTCCGCCAGAATCCGAAGCTCCGGCGTCTTCTCGATGTCCTCCCGGGAGACGTCCGTGTGCCGGGAATGCGGCACATAGAACTGTTCATCAAAGCCGCGCAGCAGCTTGACATGGCCGGAGACCGGGCGGTGCGGGAACACGCCGAAGCATTTGTCCGGAAGGCTCACCTTGCGGACCCCGAAATGATGGTACAATCCCGCCTGGGCGGCCCAACAGATATGCATGGTCGACGTGACATTTGCCTTGCTCCAGTCCAGAATCTCGGTCAGCTCTTCCCAGTAATTCACTTCTTCGAATTCCAGCTGCTCCACCGGCGCTCCGGTAATAATCAGACCGTCCAGCCGGCGGTCGCTGATCTCGTCGAAGGTCTTGTAGAAGCTGCGGAGATGCTCGGCCGATGTATTCTTCGACGTATGCGAGCGGGGGTGCAGCAGCGTTACATCCACCTGCAGCGGAGAGTTGCCGACCAGACGCAGGAGTTGCGTCTCCGTGGTCTCCTTGGTAGGCATCAGATTCAGAATGGCAATCCGCAGAGGACGGATATCCTGGTGATAGGCCTGGCTCTCGTCCATTACAAAAATGTTCTCTCCGCTCAGGACTTCCTTCGCGGGCAAGCTGTCGGGCACTTTGATCGGCATGATGCTATCCTCTCTCCTTCTGTTCCTGTATAAAATAAAAAACCTTTCCCGCACGCGAGAAAGGTCATATCCATTAGCCATATGATGCTCTCTCATCTGCCAGACTACGCTTCCAGCGTATCTGCAAGAATTAGCACCGTGCGCTTCGCGCCGGTTGCCGGGTTTCATCGGGCCAGTCCCTCCACCTGCTCTTGATAAGATTTTGCAAATATTCAGTTGAAATTCTTTAAAAATTACTTTAAATCATGCACCCTCGATTCGTCAAGCCCATACCCTGATTGCAGGCCCCTGAAAGTCCTGAAACTGACAACATTTATTCTTGTAAGGCGTCAGGGCGGGCGTTATACTAAACAAGTATTTGAACCTGAAGACCCAGAAGAGGTGAGACGAAGAATGGAAGGCGACCCGAGCAAGCGCAGCAGCGCCGAGCAGGAGCAACAACCGCACAGGATTACGATCAGCTTGCCGGCCGCGGGAGCGTTTCTTCTTCGCGCCCTTGTACGGTCTCAGTGACCAGCCTACCGGCTGTTGGAGATGGCCGGCTGCTGATTTTTTCTCTGTGCTTTCATTAGCAGGTCCCTGGGAACACTAGGGGCGAGAAGGAGGAAATCAGATGAAAATTCGGCTGGTGAACACGGGAGTCTTCACGCCCGTCGACGACCTGGAAATGACCCTTACCCCTCCGGCAGAGGGATTCTACTGGATAGATGCCGACGTCGAGGATCTCGGCGTGCTTCAACCTTTATTCAATTTGCATGATCTGGCCGTGGAGGACTGCCTCAGCGACGAGGAGCAGCGGCCGAAGATCGAGATTTACGAGAGCCATTATTTTATCGTAGTCAACAGCATCCGGTTCGACGATGAAGAAATCTTCCTGCGGGCGCTCAACATGTTCCTCGGGCGGCATTATATCATTACCGTTACGAAGCAGAAGATCAACGAGCTGCGCATTCTGAAGCCTATTCTTTGGGAACAGGAAGTCAGCGAACCCGACCGTTTCCTCTATCTGCTGACCGACCTGGTCGTCGACAACTATTTCGCCGTCGGCGACCGGATCGAAGCCCGCATCGAGAAGCTGGAAGAGGACATTCTGATGCACACCAAGAAGAGCCACTTAAGCGAAATTATCGGTCTGCGAAGCGAAATTCTCTGGCTGAAGAAAATGCTGGGACCTCAGAAGGAAGTTATCAATACCCTGAATAAGAAAGACCTTCGCCTGATTGACGACCAGCTTCAGAAATACTTCAGCGATATTTACGAGAATGCGGTCAAGGTCTATGAAACGTTCGAAACCTACCGCGACCTGATGGGCAACCTTCGAGAAGCCTACCAGTCCAGTATTGCGAACCGCGCGAACGAAATCATGCGCGTGTTCACCGCTATAACCACCATATTCATGCCGCTCACTGTAATTACCGGAATCTACGGCATGAACTTCGACAACATCCCGGAGACGCATTCCCGGTACGGGTATTACGGCGTCATTGCCGTCATGATTACACTGGGCTGCGCCATGCTGTATGTCTTCCGCAAGAAAGAATGGCTGTAGTCCCCGACATGCAAGGTGAAGTGCACCCCTTAGAATCGACATTGGAAGAACCCTTGGTTATTCCGATGAAATCTAAGGGGTGTATTTTTTATGGCGAGATAGAGTAAAGAAGATTTTATGGGTTAAGCTTTATTTTCTCCTCATTCTGTTCATTCCATTTAATTGTTATAACAATGTCCTCACCTTTTGGTGGTAGTGAATCGGTTGAAATGGAAGGTGAAATGGTATTAGTAGGAAAGATTGAACTGTTTTTGTTAGAGAATAAAGTTCCACTTAATTGAGATACTGAACCCGGGCTTTCAATGTCATAGGATATGCTATAAATCTGCTCATCTTGATTCAACGGAGTTATATAACATTGAAGGAGATACTTTGATTCTGAATTGGATTCCTTGATCATATATTCAGCGTTCCAATGGGCACTACTCCCTTGTAATTTTAGTACTTCCTTTTGATTTATATCTGTTTTTTTGCTACAACCTGAAAAAGCCATTATTGTTAATGCGAGTAGTAAGAGTAAACACCATTTTAAAATCTTCATATTCTTTTTCCTCCTATTTTTAGGAATATTATACCCTGTTTTACTTTTTGAAAATGATGAACTTGCCTGCGTAGGCGGTACAAGAATACATTAGGACAACGGAAAGACCGTAATTTCTACAGTTGCAGAGATTACGGCCTTTTTTGTCTGGAGAACCCGTTGGTAATACTTTCATATAAAATCCAGTACACATCTCACGCCCTAACCACGACATGCTGCCAAAGGTTGGCGTCCAAATCAGCATGTCTCGCCGGGCAACTGCCTGGACAACGCCTCCAATGGGGCTTGACCAAAGCGGACAGGGGCTTCGCATTTCAGGACGGCGGAGCAGCGCCCGGTCCCTGTTCTCTCTTCCTACATCCCCGAGGCGGCACCGGAGCTCTCCGCTCCGGGCGTCTGCTCACGGCGGACAATGATCCGCAGCAGGCGCAGACGCTCATAGTAGAGATCAAGTCCGCCTTCAGGCGCGAACCCCTGTCCGTATACCTGATGAAGCACCGGCTTCAGGAAAGTGGTGCCCAGGGCGCGGAAGGCTCCCAGCACCGCTTCGCATTCCGCCTGCGGCATCGGCTCCAGCTCCCGGTCCAGAAGGGGATCTATAAGATAGCCCTCCCGCTCCAGCTCCTCCAGCGCTTCGATAACTTCGCGGCGGGTGCAGGAGGAATCGGCGGCCAGTGCGGCAATGCCGCTGCCGTCGGCAATTCCCTGCAGCAGACTCCGGCGGAGCCGCATCTGCTCCAGCTGCTTGCGGTACTTCTCTTCCCGCCGCTTGTACATCCAGCAGGCAAAAGCGTCGTCCGCCACCTCCTCCGCTACCCAGTCCAGCGGAAAGCCGCGTTCCCGCTCCGCCGCGCCCGTAATGGCCAGCAGTTCGGGACCGTACTGGGCGGCCTTGGCTTCTCCGACGCCGGGAATCTGCAGCAGCTCCTCCTGCGTTCGGGGAAGAAAAGCGCTCAGCAGCTTCAACAGCCGGTTGCTGGCCAGCAGATACGGAGCCTTGCGCTCCGCACCCGACCTGCGGCGGCGCCAGCCGCAGAGTTCTTCATAGATCCTCTCATCGGCATACTGCTCGCTGTAATATTGAAGCTTCAGCTGCTCCCGGGTTCGGGCCGCGAAGGTCTCTTCCTCGTGAAAGACGCCGCCGATAATCGGACGGTACCCCTCGCCCATTCTCGCCGCCAGCTCCTGTCGGTAGACGCCCAGCAGCTCGTTCCAGGAGCCGCCTTCATACCAGAGAAGGTCGTCATCCTTCTCGTCCGCGTCGCAAGAACGCCAGCCCAGACGCCATACGCCTTCTTCTTCGCCGATCCACAGCACGGCGGAAGCCTCCTCCGTGTCATCGATCCATTTGGTCAGCCGGTTCATAAATACAATCTGCATCCTCAATCTTCTCCTCTCCGTTACAACGGGACGGTCAGTACGGCTTCCCGGGCCAAGACAGCACAAAAGCGCCTCCTCCACGTTGAACGTGAAAGAGGCGCTTCCTCATGGCCGAACACCTATACTGTTATTTCCTACAATACCAGATAATTGCGTTCTGTCAATTCTTTTCTGCGGCCATCCGGGCGAGCGCGAGCGCGCCGGCCAGACCGGCATTGTCTCCGAGTCCGGGCGGAACCACGTAGCGGTCAATTCCGTCCTTGAGCGAAGTGTGCTGCACATAACCGGCGAGCAGCTCTTGCAATTGGGTGCGGATCAGCGGGAACAGATGGCTCTGCTTCATGACCCCGCCGCCCATCACGATGCGCTGCGGGGACAGAACCAGCACATAATTCATCAGGGCATGGGCCAGGTAATGGGCCTCCATCTCCCAGGCCGGGTGCCCGGCCTCAAGCTCGGCAGCCGGCTTGCCCCAGCGCGCTCCGATGGCCGGTCCGGCGGCTACGCCCTCCAGGCAGTCTCCGTGGTACGGACAGAATCCTTCGTAACGGTCATCCGGATGACGCCGCACATAGATATGGCCCATCTCCGGGTGCGAAAGTCCGTGAATCAGCTCGCCGTGAACCACGGCTCCTGCACCGATGCCGGTTCCAACCGTAATGTAGAGGCAGCTCTCCAGGCCCTGGGCCGCTCCCCACAGCGATTCGCCGAGCGCGGCTCCGTTCACATCCGTGTCGAAGCCGACCGGCACATTCAGCTCTGCACGCACCGCCCCGACCAGATTATAACCGCCCCAATGCGGTTTGGGGGTCGTCGTAATATACCCGTAAGTCGGGCTTCCCGGAACCGGGTCAATCGGCCCGAACGAACCGATACCGACCGCTTCAACCGCTTTGTCCCTGAAGTATTCGAACACCAGAGCCATCGTCTCTTCCGGCGTCGTTGTCGGAAAGCTCGCTCTCTCCAGTATCGTTCCGTCTTCATAACCGATCCCGCACACAAACTTGGTGCCTCCGGCTTCAATCGCTCCCAGCAGCTTCAAGCGCAATTCCTCCCCGATGCATTCCAGTGGCATCTGACAATTGATTTCCGCTCCATTATAAACCGCTTTCCCGGGAGGGACAACCGGCCGGCCAGGGCTGCTTTGGGCCGGGTGCTGCGGTCCGCTCAGGCGAACGGATTGAATCCGGAATCGTCCGGTAGCAGAATCTCCACGATGCCTTCCTCGTCGGCCGATTCCTCCCGGGCGGCTGCGATCAGGTACATGAGACTGCCGAATTCCAGCTCCTGGAATTTGCGGGCCGCCGACTCCCGCTGAACGGCCCACTGGCACTCGGCCAGTGTGCAGACGACCGGGACATCGCGGCGAATCTCCGCCAGCTCGCGCGAGAGATGGAGCATGTCGAGGTCGGCTTCGATCTTGGCGCGAACCCCTTTGGGCAGCTGCGGCAGGTTCTCGATAACGCCTTCCACGCTGCCGAACTCGGTCAGCAGCTTCAGCGCCGTCTTCTCCCCGATCCCGCGAACGCCGGGATAGTTGTCGCTGGCGTCGCCCATGAAGCCCTTCAGATCAATGATCTGGGCGGGCGTCAGCCCTTTTTCCTCAAGCAGAACGTCCCGGTCGTAGACCTTGTAATTGCCGCGGCCCTTCTTCATAATAATAACCCGGACCCGCTCGTCCACCAGCTGGAGCATGTCATGGTCCCCGGTCAGAATGTAGACGTCGGCATCCCCGCCGAAGCAGCCCGCCAGCGTCCCGATGCAATCGTCGGCTTCATAGCCGGCCAGCCCGATATTGGGCACGCCGAGCTCCGCCACAACCTCCTTCGCGAGATCGAACTGCGGAATCAGCTCCAGCGGCGGCTCGGAGCGGTTGGACTTGTAGCCGTCGAACTTCTCGGTGCGGAACGTCCCCTTGCCCATATCCCAGCAGCAGACGACATGGCTCGGCTCGAACTGGCTGACCGCGTCAAAAAAATACTGCAGGAACCCGTAGACCGCATTGGTCGGCAGTCCTGCCTTGGTTTTGCGGATATACCCGCCGTAGGCAGTGGCATAATACGCCCGGAAGAGCAGCGCCATTCCATCCACAATCAGAACGCGGCCTCCCGCCGCGGCGCTTGTTCCCATTCGCTATCCCTCCTGTCCCCAGATCTGCTCGTATTCTTCCTCGCGGAAGCCTACCGTGACCGCATCGCCGCTGCAGACCACCGGACGCTTGATGAGCATCCCGTTGCCCGCCAGCAGCTCCAGCTGCTCCGGCTCGCCGAGATTCGGCAGCACCTCCTTGAGGTTCTCCCGCTTATAGACCTCGCCGCTCGTATTGAACCACTTGCGGAGCGCAAGACCGCTCAGCGACGTCATTTCCTTCAATTCCGCCACGCCCGGCGGCTGCTCGGCGATGTTCACCAGCGTCAGCTCATGCCCGTGCGCCTTCAGCCACTTAATTGCCTTGCGGCAGGTGCTGCAGGGCGGATAATGATACACTTTCAGTTGTGCCATGCGGATTCTCCTCCACTTTCTTTCTTCCAAAATCAAGGACGCCGGTCGTCTCCGGCGTCCTTCTCTCTCCCCGAGAGGCGCGCTTCCAGCGCCGCCATATCCGGCGGCAGCGGCGCCTCGAAGACCATCCGGCTGCCGAGCGCCGGATGCGTCAGCGCCAGGCGGGCGGCATGCAGCGCCTGGCGGCCGATGGCCGCGTCCAGCGCCCGCACGGCGGCGCAGTCTCCGGCTTCGCCGCCGTGCGCCTCAGGTGCGGCGCCCTCTGCCGCGGCTTCCGCCGCAGCCGCAGAGGCTGCCCCGCCCGCATCCGGCAGCTCCGCCCGTTCCGCCCGTCCGTAGCACGGATGCCGGTACATCCGGTCGCCGATCAGCGGCGCGCCCGCCGCGCTCAGATGCACGCGGATCTGATGCGTGCGTCCCGTGAGCAGCGTCAGCTCCACCGCCGCTCCGGCGGCGAAGCGTTCCCGGACTGCGTACCGGGTCAGGGACGGATAGCCGTCCGGCGTAACGATCCGCCGGTGCGGCTCCAGCGGGTCCCGGTCGATCGGGCCATCCAGCTCGCCCGCATCCGGCAGCGCCGTGCCGTGGACGAAGGCCAGATAGGACTTGTCCACGGTTCCCGCCAGCATTTGCTCCGAAATCTGCTGGTGACTGTACGGATTCTTGGCGATGGCAAGTACGCCGGACGTCTCCTGGTCCAGCCGGTGAACCGGCCGGAAGCGGTACCGCTGGCCCCGCTCGGCCCAGTAATGGACCACGCCGTTGGCCAGCGTGTCCGTGTAATGTCCGTGCGTCGGATGTACGATCAGCCCCGCCGGCTTGTTGACCACCAGCAGATGGTCGTCTTCGTACAGAATGTCGAACGGAATCGGCTGGGGCATGATGTCGTCCGACGTCTCCGTCTCCATCCGCAGCTCCACCACATCTCCCGTCTTGACGGAGACGCTGATGTAGACCCGTTCGCCGTTCAGCATAATCCCTCGCTCGGTCAGCTTGAGCCGGGACAGCAGCTTCCGCGAAATATTCATGCGCTTGTGGAGAACGGTCTTCAGAGTCAGCCCGTCGTCCGCTTCCGGGATCGTATAGACGATCGGGTCATAGTAGGAATTGTCCATTGTCAGTTGCGGAACACCCGGCTTCCTCTTACATATTCTACATCGGCTACTCCCGACCGCACATTCGCCGTTCGGGCGGCGGCAAAGAAATAATCGGACAGCCGGTTGAGATACCGGATCGACTCCGGCGGGACAGCCGTCTCCCGGGCCAGCGTAATCGTGCGCCGCTCCGCCCGGCGGCAGACCGTCCGGCAGACATGTAGCGTGCTGGAAAGCAGGGTTCCTCCAGGCAGAATGAATTTCTCAAGCGGCGGATTCTCCGCCTGCAGCGCGTCGATCCATTTCTCCAGCCGTTCCACCAGAGCGGACGTGACTTTGGGCGTCATGCCGCTGTCTTCCGGTTTCGCATAGGCGAGATCCGACCCGCAGTCGAACAGCTCATGCTGGATCTCCAGCAGCTGCTCCCGAAGATCGGCAAAGTGTTCGGAATCCGCCAGACTGTGCGCCTGACCGACCAGGCTGTTCAGTTCGTCGATGGTGCCGTACGCTTCCACTCTGGCATCATCCTTGGAGACGCGGCCGCCGATTACGGACGTCTCGCCCCGGTCGCCGGAACGTGTATATATGGCCATCTTCGTCTTCCTCCCGTCATTTCCTAAGACTTCTCTTACTTTATCATATCCGCCGCCGGTTGTAAGGCGGGGTCTTCTTTCCAGCGCTTCTCCCGGATGGGCCTTTAGCGCAAAACATCCCCGCAAGGCAGGGTACGACCGGCTCAAAAGCCGTTCCCCCGCCAGCGGGGATTCAAGGATAGCAGGAGGAGGCGCCGGGAACATTACTTCCGGCGCAGCCTCATATATTCATTAATCTTCAGATCCAGCATACCGCTGGCCCGAACCACCTTATCGGCAGTCAGGGATTGTTCTTGGATATACAACTGTTCCATCCGGCTGCGCAGCAGCAGAATTTCATCTTCCAGAGACAGATTCGGCAAAGCGGACCTGCCGCAGTCGGCGGAGCCGTCCCCCGCCGTGTACCACGGTCCGCTTATGCGGCTGTAATCATAAGCATCCGGCATCTCGATCCCTCCAGCTTATCCAGTTATCGGTTCAAAAGCCTTAAAATTCACGATACTTCAAAGTAAAATTATAACATTCAATTTTTAAAAGTTCTAACCTAATTTTACCTGTTATCGCGAAAATTTAAAATTTTAAGTTTTAAACCAAAACCCGTGTCGTGCCGGATTATGCGCCTTCTATGCGGAGCTGTTCCACAAGAGAGCCGATACGTTCCAGCGCTTCGTTCAACTGCGCCACGGAAGTGGCATACGAACAGCGGAGGTAGCCTTCCCCGCCCAGACCGAATACATTACCGGGGACCGCCGCCACGCGATATTCCAGCAACAGCCGCCGGGCGAATTCGTCGGAGGAGAGGCCAGTGGCCGCTATGCTGGGGAACGCATAGAACGCTCCCTGCGGCTCATGGCATTCCAGACCCGCTTCCCGCAGCCCTTTGACGATCAGCCGGCGGCGCTGGTTATACGAATCCACCATCCGGTCCTTCTCTTCCAGTCCGTTCGTCAGCGCTTCAAGCGCCGCAACCTGTCCCATGGAAGGCGCGCACATCACTGTGTATTGATGGATCTTCAGCATTGCGGCAATCAGCTCGGGATGCCCGCAGGCGTAGCCCATCCGCCAGCCGGTCATGGCGAAAGCCTTCGAGAAGCCGCTGACGAGAATCGTCCGGTCCCGCATGCCCGGCAGCGAAGCGAAGCTGATATGATTCGAACCGTAGGTCAGCTCTGCGTAGATTTCGTCGGAAATGACGATCAGATCATGCTTCTCGACCACCTTCGCGATCGGTTCCCAGTCTTCCCGGGTCATGATCGCGCCCGTCGGATTGCTCGGATAGCAGAGAATCAGCACCTTCGACCGCGGCGTAACCGCTGCTTCCAGAGCAGCCGCCGTCAGCTTGAATTCGTCGGCGCCGAAGGTCTCGATGCCGACCGGAACCCCTCCTCCGATCGAAGTAATCGGAGAGTAGGAAATATAGCAAGGCTCGGGAATGAGAATCTCGTCTCCCGGAGCAATCAGGGCCCGAAGCGCCAGATCAATCGCTTCGCTGCCTCCGACGGTTGCGATAATTTCATTGGCCGGGTTGTAATCGACGGAGAAGCGGCGGTGCAGATAGCTTGCGATGGCTTCTCTCAGCTCCGGCATGCCTGCATTGGAGGTATAGCCCGTGAAGCCGCGTTCCAGCGAATAGACGCAGGCTTCCCGGACATGCCATGGCGTCTTGAAATCGGGTTCGCCGACGCCGAGCGAAATGATGTCCTTGCTGCCAGCCGCCAGGTCGAAGAATTTGCGGATTCCGGACGGCTGGATCTGCTGTACAAGCGGCGACAGGTACGAGCCCATCGACCGGCCGCCCTGTTCCCCGGCGGATGGGGTCTGGTTCGTTATCATGGCTTCAGTTCATCCTTTACGGGGAGATCATCAGGCGGTTATCTTCTTCGTGCTCTTCAAAGATAATGCCGTCCTGCTTGTATTTCTTCAGGGTAAAGTTGGTCTTGGTCGAGAGAACGGAGTCGATCGGGGACAGCTTCTCGGAGACGAAATTCGCCACCTCGCGCAGATTCCGGCCCTCCACCTCGACCAGCAGGTCATAGGCGCCCGACATCAGATAGACCGATTTCACCTGCGGATATAAATAAATACGCTCGGCGATACCCTCGAACCCGCGGCCGCGCTCGGGCGTGATCTGTACCTCGATCAGTGCGGTTACCCGTTCGTCGTCCACCTTGTCCCAGTTGACGACCGTCGCGTATTTCACAATGACATGCTCCTGTTCCATCTGTTCGATGGCGGCCTTGATCTCTTCTTCCTCCGCACCGAGCAGTGTTGCCAGCAGCGCAGGGGTCCGTCTCGAATCCTCCTTGAGCAGCTCCAGCACTTTCCTCTTCAGTTCGTCCATCGCTTCCACGCCTTCCCTCCGGGTTAGAGTTTATTACTAATATGACATGAAAGGGGGATCTCTGCAAACAAAATCCGGGTCTGAACCGGCAGCAAGAAGGATAATTTCAGGGGGGTATTCCTTTAATTTCATTATCGCTAACCGGTTCCCGGAAGCGATAAGATAAACACGCTTCGAAATTGTAAGCGATTCCATAAAGTTCAAGGAGGAAGCATGTTTATGAGGAAGTTTTGGAATGTGGCGCTGACCTGCCTGCTGTTGCTCAGCTGGCCGGGCCTGATGGCGCCGCCGGCCGCTTCGGCCGCCTCCGTGGTCATTGCGGATTACGGCTTCGAGAACAATACTGCCCAGGGCTGGTCCCAGATGGGCAGCGGCTCTCTCGCGGCAGTGAGCCAGGATGTCTATGCGTCCCACGGCGGGAGCTACAGTCTGCTCACAAGCGGACGCACCGCCGCCTGGAATGCGCCGAGCCTGAATGTCACACCCCTGCTGAAAGCCGGAGGCGTCTATTCCATCTCCGCCTATGTCCGGGCTGCGCTGCCTGCGGACGCCGGCAAGCTTAAGATCACCGTCAAGCGTACCGCAGACGGCTCCGATCATTATGACCAGGTTACCGATGCGGCTTCCGTCGCCGGGAGCGGCTGGGTCAAGCTTGAAGGCAGCTATACGTATTCCGCTGCCTCCTCTCTGCTTCTGTACATCGAGAGCGATCAGGCCTCCGCGCCTTATTTGATCGACGATGTCCGGATCGAAGAGACTGCGGCCCCGGCCCCCGGGGGAGATCCGGGCAATGGCGGAGGCGAGGCCGTGGCGATCCACACGGATTATGAAGACGGCACTCTGCAAGGCTGGGCCAGCCGCACCGGAACCGAGAAGGTTGCGGTCGTTGCGGACACCGCTCAATCCGGTTCCCGCAGCCTGCTGATTACCGAACGGCCCCAGAGCTACGCCGGACCGGCTCTGGATCTGACCGACCGGGTTCATGCCGGCTCCAAGTACCGGATCTCCGCCTGGGCCAAGCTCGCCGATCCCGCCGCTTCCGCCGAGCTTCGTCTGAGCCTTCAGGCGGACAGCGGCGGCAAGACGTCCTACCTGACCGCCGTCGGCAATACGACCGTAACCGGTGCGCAGTGGGTTCATCTGACCGGCGATTATGTCATTAGCGCCGCGTTCGATACGCTGTCAATCTATGTAGAGTCGGCCAGCGGCACGGACTCCTTCTACCTGGATCATTTTGAGCTGGACTCTCTCACCACACTGCCCGTCCAGACTTCGCTGGCTTCCGTCTATCAGGCCTACAGCGGTTATTTCCCGGTGGGCGTGGAAGTAGAGCCCGGCGAAGTTACCGGCGAGCACGGCAAGCTGCTGGCGCTGCATTTCAACAGCATCGTGGCCGGGAACTCCATGAAATGGGATGCCACCGAGCCGCAGGAGAACCAGTTCGTGTTCGAGGGCAGGGGCGACGTTCTGGCGGATTATGCCAGAGCGAACGGCATCGGCATGCGCGGCCATACGCTGCTGTGGCACCAGCAGGTGCCAGACTGGCTGTTCAAGCATGCCGACGGCACGGATCTGACCGGCTCCGAAGAAGACAAGGCGCTGCTCCGGAGCCGTCTGGAGAACCATATCAAGCATGTCGTTCAGCATTTCAACGACGTCGTCTACACCTGGGACGTCGTCAACGAAGTCATCGACGAGACCCAGCCCGACGGATTCCGCCGGAGCAAATGGTATCAGATTCTTGGACCGGAATACATCGACGATGCTTTTCTCTATGCCAAGAAATATGTCAAGCCCGGCGCTACGCTTATTATCAACGATTACGGCACCACCAACGTGAAGAAGCGCCAGTTCCTGTACAACCTTGTCAAAGACATGAAAGCCCGCGGCATTCCGGTGGACGGGGTCGGCCATCAGATGCACAACACCGTGGAAGGCCCTTCGCCTGCCGAAATCCGGCAGACCATGGAAATGTTCGCCGGCCTCGGGGTCGAGAACCAGGTGACGGAGCTCGATGTCAGTGTCTATCCGAACGACAGCGCGAGCGGCTACAGTTCGCTCCCGCAAGAGCTTGCGCTCAGACAAGCCTACTATTACCGCGATATGTTCCGGACCTTCAAAACCCTGAAGACTACGGCCCATTTGACCGGCGTCACGCTCTGGGGAATGGCGGACGACAACTCCTGGCTGTCGAAGCCGGAGCGGACCGATTATCCGCTGCTGTTCGACCATCAGCTTCAGGCCAAGCCTGCCTATTACGGGGTAGCAGCCCCCGGCGAGCTCCCGGTGCTGAACCGCACGCTCACCATCAGCCGCGGAACTCCGGTCGTCGACGGACGGACGGAGACGCTGTGGGATGCGATAAGCCCTGTATCCGTCCAGACGGAAGACGGGAACTCCGCAGGCGCCTTCAAGGCCATGTGGGATGAGGGCAATCTGTATGTCTATGCGGAAGCGGAGGATGCCTCCTACCAGTCCAATGACCGGATTGAACTGTTCCTTGACGCCGACAATGCCAAGAGCAAGAGCTATGACGCCAATGACCGCCGCCTGACGCTGAACCGTTCGGGCAGCGGAACGGACGGCATCGTGTACCGCGTCTACGAGCGTTCCGGCGGCTACGCGGTCGAGGCGAAGATTCCGCTGGCCGGCGCAGCCGGCAAGAAGATCGGTTATGATCTGCGGATGACGAATGCCGGCACCGGCGCGTCCGCTTCGTGGAATGATTTTACCGGCCGCCAGGAACAGGACCCGTCCCAATTCGGGACATTGGTCTATGGCGACGCCCTGAAGCTCGGCGAGGCTGCGCCGGCTGCGCCCGCAGTAGACGGCGCAGAAGACGCCGCCTGGGCCGCCGCTCCGGAATACCGCACGGCGGTACCGGTTCAAGGCACAGACGGAGCGGCCGCTTCCTTCAAGGTTCTCTGGAACGCCGACCGGCTGTACGTCTTCGCGCATGTTCAGGACAGCCATCTCAGCAAGGCCAGCGCGAATGCCTATGAGCAGGACTCGATCGAAATTTTTGTCGATCCCGACAACGGCAAGACTTCGTATTACGGTGCGGAGGACGGCCAGTACCGGGTGAACTTCGACAATGAACAGAGCTATGGCGGAGCCGCTTCGGCTTCCAACTTCACGGCCAAGACCCGGGTGACCGATGCCGGGTACGATGTCGAAGCCGCCATTCAGCTTCCTTCGGCCGCTGCGGCGGGACAGCTGATCGGCTTCGACCTTCAGGTCAACGATGACGGCGACGGGGACGGCGTCCGCGATCATGTCATGATCTGGAGCGACCCGTCGGGACAGTCCTGGCAGAACACCTCCAAGTGGGGCACCCTTCTGCTGAAGGCCCCGGCTTCCGCTTCCGAGACGGCAAGCCCGGCCCCTTCCGCTTCGGCGCCGGCGGCTTCCCGACCGGCCAATACCGGCGAAATTCAGCTGGCTTCCGGCGGGACCTTGACGCTTAACGGCGCAACTCTGGTATTCCCGGCAGGAGCCATGGACAACGGCGTCCTGCGGGTTACGGTCTCGAAAGTCACCAACACCGGTAACCTTGTTCTGGCCGCCGGTCAGAAGCTCGCGGGCGACGTCTATGATCTGTCCAAGGATCGGACCGGGAACTTCGTCAAGCCGGTAACGCTTACGCTTCCGTTTGACCCTTCCCGGCTGAGCAAGGGCGAGCAGGCCGGCCTTTACACCTATGACGAAACGGCGCGGACCTGGAGTCCGCTGGAGAAGGCCGTAGTGAATCCGGAACGCGCCACCGTGACCGCTGCCGTCTATCACTTCTCCAAGTACGCCGTGCTGGCGGTGGCCCCGTCGGCTGCGGTTGTTCCCGCCGCGCCGGAACTGAAGGACCTGAAGGGCCACTGGGCCGCCGAAGCCGTCTCCCGGCTGATTGAGCGCGGCGCCCTGCATGGCTATCCCGACCACACCTTCCGGCCGGATGCCGCTATCACGCGCGCCGAATTCACATCGCTGCTGGTCCAGGCGTTCAAGCTGTCCGCTGCGCAGTCAGCGGCCTTCACGGATACGCGCGGCCACTGGGCTGAAGCGGCCATCGGAACGGCGGCGGCCTTCGGCATTACAGAGGGTTACGAAGACGGAACCTTCCGTCCGGCCGCCCCGCTTACCCGCGAACAGATGGCGGTCATGACCGCCCGCGCCGCCAAGCTCTCCTCCGGCGCTTCCGGGCCGGACCTGCTGAGCTTTCGCGACGGCAAGGCAGTCTCCGCCTGGGCGAAGGCCCCGCTGGCCGCGCTTCTTGCTTCCGGCAAGCTGAGCGGCTACCCCGACGGCACGCTCCGGCCGGGAGCGGCCGCGTCGCGCGCCGAGGCCGCCGTGCTCGTCGCCGGACTGCTCCCGCAGTCCTAGGCCTGGGCGGCACACGGCACTGACCGCGGCCAAAAGGGCGGCGAACCGCCTCCCGGCCGTGGCACGGCCGCCGGATTGCTGCCCCGGCTGCCCGCCGCATTGCGGAGGGCATCCCCAGGATTGGCAAGATTCCCCGGTCCCTCCAAGTCGGCATAAGAAAAGAGCCTTCCAGCGAAGGCTCTTTCTTGTGTTCGGCCAGCTCTGTAGTTACAGTCCCTGCTCGGCCATCTCCAGCAGGCGGCTTACCGTCACCAGTTCATACCCCTGCTTTCGCAGCTCGGGAACGAGCACCGATACCGCTTCGACTGTCTGGGACCGATCCCCCAGGCCGTCGTGGAAGATCAGGATGCTGCCGGGCCGGACCTCGCTGCGCGTATGCTCCAGAATATGCGCCGTCCCCGGCATTCTCCAGTCTTCGGCCTCCAGATTGGCGGCGCCTACGGCTCTGTAGCCCATAGCCGCGCCCGTCCGGGCCGTCTCCGCGTCAATGGCAAGATACGGAGGACGGAACAGCCGGGGTCTTCTTCCCGTCAAGGCTTCCAGCAGCCGGTCCGCAGATTCCAGCTCCGCCCGGCGTTCCGCTTCGGTCAATGCGGTCAGACTGGCATGGGTCTGCGTGTGGTTGCCGAGCTCATGCCCTTCCACATGAAGCATCCGGGCGATGTCCGCGCTGCGCTCTAGCTCCTGTCCGATCACGAAGAAGGTGGCTCTGCCGCCGTTCCGGCGCAGAATGTCCGCGATTTCCGGCGTATAGGCCGGATCAGGTCCGTCGTCGAAGGTCAGGGCAACCGCCAGCCTCCGTACCGGAACCCGGTCCACCAGGAAGGATTCCGTCCTCTTCTCTCCAGCGTCTCCCGTCTCCATCAGCGTCCTCTCCGTTCATCCAGCCACAGAATGCTGGTTACGCCGCGCGGATAGTACTTGCTGCCCGAGATCTCCCCGGAGATGATCTGATCGCTCCAGCTCCAGACCGACAGCTCGGGATGCGTCAGCCAGGCGGCATGGGCGGCGTCTGCGGCCTTTCCCTGCTCAGTCCAGGCCAGACCCAGCAGCTCGCGGGCAATATACTGGCAGAGGTAGATTTTACTCAGCCAGGAATTGTTGCTCGTCGAGGAGATCTTCCAGCCTCCGTCCGGGAACAGGCATACCCCCGGCTTCAGCACCGTAGTCAGATGCGTCTTCAGCATGCGGATATAGGCGCCGTAGAGGCCTTCTTCCTCCAGTGCTTCGGCGCAGCCGGTATACTTGGGGAAGACGAGACCTTCGATGGCCGGGATAATCCGGGAGTCGTTGCCTTCTCCGAGAACGGCGGGGATGTAGCCTTCCTCCGTAGCATGGGCAACGAGCGTATCCGCGCACCGGCGGGCCTGTTCCGCAGCCGCCTTCGCTTCCTCGGGGCGCCCCCCTTCGCGGAACAGCCGTTCCATCGCCACATAGGCGGCCCAGCATTTGCCGGCCAGATAAATATTGCCCCGGGCCTGGCCCAGCGAGACATCGAGACTGTCATAGGTCGTAATCTCTGCCCCGCCCATGCAGCGGGTGCTGTCCAGCCCCATGATGCCGCTTCGCTTCCCGGGATCGGGATGATCCCGGTTCTGCATGCTGGCCAGGCAGGAGGCGAAGGTGTCCAGACGGCGGGCGGCCCAGCCGCGGTCTCCCGTCTGCTCGATGTAGGCCGCCGCAGTCAGCACCCAATTCACGAGCTGCTCATGCGTCATGTGCGAGAAGCAATCGTTCAGACCATAGAGCTCATAGGCGGAATAGCCCGGCCGGGAGAACACATTGGCGACGCCCATATCGTGGGTGAAGCTCAGGCCGCCCGGATACACCTCCGGGTCGCCGGGGAAGCGGACACGGTCCTCGTAGCTGTAGCGCTCCAGGAACAGGTCCAGTTCATTGCGCACAGTCCAAGGGTTCATTTTCAGCTCGAAGAACATTTGATCCACCGTCAGGTCGAACGTATTCATCATCCGGTATTCGCCTTCGTTGACAACCCAGAGGGGCCGCCCGTCCGACTCCAGCAGCTGAGTGCAGCCGTAATAGCTGCGGATGGCGTGGGCCATCATGAATTTCTGGTCATCCGAGAGCGGCGCTTCGTCGATAATCGCGTTGCAGGCCAGCGCCGCCGACTTGATGGCATCGAAGCGGTCAAGCGCGAAGGCGGCCACCTCTTCCAGACTGGCGAAGTAGCGGTTGTAGTAATAGCGGGTGTCCAGCCCCGCCGTGACCAGCCCCGACCGGTGAAAAGCGACGGCGAACCGGAAGGTCTGCGATTCTCCCGGCGGCACATCCATGACCAGGGCCCCGACCGGCCCCAGGCCGAAGGACCAATTCTCCTTCAGCTCTGCCGTGATGATATTCTCCAGGCTGAAGTGCATGGCCGACCGGCAGCTGCCCCGGCGGGCGGCAATGGCCGTGATCCGTCCCTGGGCGATCCCCGTCAGCCGCTCATCCGTATCGTCCAGTCTTCTCATGGCGGTGTACGGATCGCTGCCTTGGTAGCCGAAGAAGGCGCGGCGGACCGACTTGCCGCGGGTATTGTCGATGACAAGCTCGGCCAACACCGCAGGCACCAGCACTTCCTTCAGTTCATCATCGCCGGCGGTGTCCGGATCGGGAACCGAGCGGACCGGCGAATAGAGCGACAGGCTCAGATCGCCGCAGGTCCAGGTATCGCTTCCAAGCCGGAAATCCCGTTCGATGGCATCGGGGTCCGCCGGAAGCAGAATCCTCGGCTTGACCGGATTCGGGTCCGGGTTCTCGATGTCGTAGCGGGAGCTCTCGTCGGCCTGGCTCTCGAAGAACGGGAGCGTCTCATAGAGACCCGGCCGGTCAGCCCGTTCCAGCCCGATGAACAGGTTCTGGCGCGGCGGCCTTCCCAGTTCGAGATCCAGACCGCCGCTTCGGCCCGGAGAGCCGAGAGTGAAGCTGGAGAATGCGCCGATCGGCGCATGATGGGCATTGAACATTCGATTGGCAGGCAATTTGATCATTCGTCTTCTTCTCCTTTTGTACCCGTACGGGCTGCGTCGGTTACGCTCCAGAACGAAGCTTTTGGCCGAAGCTTCTCGTCGAACAGGAACGGCCAGTTTTTGCGGCCCCGCACCGGGAAATAATCCAGCCAGGTATAATCGTCGGCGACTCCCCAGAAGGTGACGGAATCGATCACATCGGCATATTCCCGGAAGAGCCCGAAGATTTCCTCGTACCGCTGCCGCTGGAGAGACATCATCTCTACGGACGGGAAGTCAAGGTCATTGCGCCGGTCCTCGAACCGGTACATCGACAGGTCCAGCTCGGTGATATGCAGCCGCAGTCCCAGCGAGGCGTAACGCTCGATGGCCTCCCGGATCTCCGCAAGAGACGGTTCGTAGATATTCCAGTGCGCCTGAAGGCCGACGCCGTGGATCGGCGCGCCCTGTTCCAGCAGGGACCGCAGCAGCTCGTAGATTTTCTCCCTCTTGACCGGGTCGGTCTCGTTATAGTCATTATAGAAGAGCAGCGCCTCCGGGTCGGCTTCATGGGCGGCTTCAAAGGCGGCCTGAATGAAGTCCGGGCCGATGATATCCAGCCACGGCGACGGGCGAAGCGCCCGGTCCGTCTTGTCGTCGACGGCTTCGTTGACGACATCCCAGGCGTAAGCCCGGCCCTTATAGCGTCCCACGACCGTCCGGATATGCTCCCGCATCCGTTCCAGCAGCCGCTCCCGGGCAACCGGCGTCCCGTCCTTCTCCAGGAACATCCAGGCCGGCACCTGATTGTGCCAGACCAGGGTATGTCCCCGGACGGCAATCCCGTTCTTCCCGGCCCAGTCAATAATCCGGTCCGCCGCCGCAAAATCATACCGCTCTTCCTCCGGATGAATCTCTTCCGGCTTCATCTCATTCTCGGCGGTGACGCTGCTGAAGTGCCCGGCTATGAAGTCGCCCTGCGCCTCCAGAATGCGCGTGCTTACAGCCGCGCCGACCTTAAAGTGCTTCCGGAACGTCTCTTTCAGCGACGGCATTGCTTGTCGGATATCCAATTCCATGTCTGTTCCTCCTCAAAGATCGCTGTGGCCCGCACGGGGCCTACTCTAATGATAGCGCTCTCCAAATCCGCCGCCATCCATAGATTAAAGCAATCTCCCCCTCATCCTTTAGATTGTTGAAGCTGCCGGTAAGCCGCCGGCTTCATGCCGGTGCGCTTCTCGAATTCCTTCAGAAAATGGTGATAATGCTGGTACCCCGTTTCTTCCGCAATCAGCCGGATCGTCTCCTCCGATTCCCCCAGACGCTTCTTGGCCTCTTCGATCCGGAGATCATGCACATATTCCAGCAGGCTGATTCCGTTCTTCTTGATGAACGCCTGGCCGAGATAGACCGGATGAATAAAGAACTGCTCCCCCAGCTCCTTGACGGTCAGCGGCTCCCGGAAATGCTGCTGCAAATACCGCTCGATCTGCGTCAGCGGATGCCGGGAGTCCTGCTCCCGGTGGTCCCGGATGCGGCGCATTACCTGAAGCAGAAAGGCATGAAGCGACTCCTCCAGCGCGTGCAGCGACTTCGGCTCGCTCCGCACCAGAGCAATGAAATCTCTTCCCAAATCGGAGGAGTCGCCCATTTCCCGGAGCGCTTCCAGACTGCGGAGCACGAGATTAATGCCGACCATATAGACGACCTCCGGGGCGGTTCGTTCCTCGCGGAAGCGGTCGAAGAGCCGTCTCATCCGCTCCCCGGCCTCCTCCTCCCGGAGACATTCGACGTGGGCCATCAGCTCATCGGCAATGCCGAAGGATCCGAGGTCGTAGCTGAAGGAGGGCGGAATGCTCTGCGCGTAATCGACCGGACCGTCCAGATCGGTATGAAAAAAGAAGCGGAGCGCCGTATCCGCAGCTCCCGCGTAGGAGGCGGCAAGCTCCCGCCAGGAGCGTACCTGCGGTCCGACGGTTACCGGACGCCGGGAACCCCGGCTGCGCAGGCCCGCGTGAATCCGACGGGCCAGCGGTCCGGCCTGGTCCGGGTCGGCCGACGCCAAGCCCGCCTGATTCGCATACAGTTCAATGAACCAGGTTCCTGCCGGAAGCTCAAGCGAGCGGCACCACTGCATATCCGCTTCCGTGACGCCCTCCAGATGGATGTATCTCCAGCCGGGGGTCTGCTCGTCGATCCGGTCCAGCGCCGCTGCCTCCTTGTCCGCAGCCTCCAGGCTCTCCCCCCGGAGAGAACCGGCTATCGCCGCGGACAGCAGCAGCTCGTTCATCCGGCTCTGCTGCTGCTTCCGCAGAGAGCGTTCATTCAGTTCCCGCTGAACCTTCGCAAGCGTTGCTTCCCATTCGGGCTCCATCACCGGCTTGAGCAGATAGGAGCGCACCCCGTGTCTCAGCGCCGTCCGGGCATAGTCGAAGTCGCCGTACCCGCTTAAGATCACGAAGAGCGGGTCGCAGACGCCGGCTTCCCGCACCCGGCTGATCAGCTCTAGGCCGTCCATTCCCGGCATCCGGATGTCGGTAATCACGAGATCCGGACGGCAGTCGAGAATCCGGGAGAGAGCCTCCTCTCCGTTCTCGCACATTCCGCAGATTTCGAAGCCTTCTTCCTTCCAATCCGCCATAAGCCGGAGTCCTTCCAGCGCCATAAGTTCATCGTCCGCCAGCACGACCTTATACATCGCCATTCTCCTCTTCCTTCGTTATGACCAATTCCAGCGGAATCCGGATCCGTATTGTGGTTCCTTCATGAATCCGGCTCTCGATGCGGAGCTCGGCCCGGCCCTGATAATAGAGGTCCAGTCGCTTGGACACGTTGCGCAGTCCGATATTCCGCCCCGAATTCTCGTCGCTTCGCAGATGCCGTTCAATCTCCTCCAGCTTCTCCGCGTCCAGTCCGATTCCGTTGTCCCGGACCGCAATCCGCAGCTCTTCTCCTTGCGCGTAGACTCCGATGGCAATCCGCCGCAGCCCCTTGACGGATTGCAGCCCATGCTTGCAGGAGTTCTCGACGAGCGATTGGATGCTCATCTTCGGAATCCGGCCGCTGAGCACGCCGGGATCTACATTCAGCTCATAGCTGAACCGGTCCTGGAAGCGGAATTTCTCGATCTGGAGGTACATCTCGATCAGCTCGATCTCCTCGCTGATGGTAACCATGTCATCCTTCCAGTTCAGCAGCCGGCGCAGAATCTGGGACAGATTGCGGATAATATCGGTGACTTGCTCATACTGGTATTTCTTGCAGACGACGAGCACCGCATTCAAGGTATTGAACAGAAAATGCGGGTCCACCTGGCTCTGCAGCAGCTTCAGCTCTGCCCGGACCTGCTCCAGCTCCAGGTCTTTCTTCTGTATCTCCAGCTTGTAGACATCGTTGATGAGATTCTTGATCTTCTCGGTCATGAGATTGAAGCTGCGCAGCAGTCCTCCGATCTCATCCTTGCCCTCATACATCGCAATCGGCTCGAAGCGCTCGTATTTGACCAGCTTCATATGCTTGTAGAGCCGGCTCACCCGCGTATTGTATGAGCGGAAGATGATAGTAATCAGCACGCTCGGGACAATAATGGTCGCCAGCGCAAGCAGGATGAACAGCCGCCACGCCGACCGCTGCGCCTGGTCGGCCTGTTCGCTCTCAGGCACGCCGATCAGACGCCAGCCCTGCAGATAGCTTGCCGAGCCAAGAGGCGCGGAGAACTCCTTCCCGTTGTGTCTCGACTCCTCCGTTCCTTCTTCGAGCGGAGTCAGGAGGCCGTTGACTGCATAATACGAACGGCCGGACTCCAGCACCACCCGGTTATCGTCGTCCACCAGCCGAAGCTTCAGGTAGCTCCGTTCCTTCCGGAACAGCTCCATCAGGTTGTCCAGGCGAAGGTCAATCCGCAGATATTGCGTATGATTGAACAGATCGGGATAATTGTCCAGCTTGCGGATAATGCTGACATACACCATTTGCTGCTGCGGATTCATCGGGTTGGCATCCAGGTAGGAGACCAGGATGGCCTTGTCCCGGCTGGCCGCGATTTTGCGGTACCATCCGCTCCCGGCGTCCTCCGGCTTGATGGCAAAATAACTTCCCCCGCTGCTGATCGTCGTGTTCGATGTATACACGCCGATCCACGAAATGTAGGAATGCAGATTCGTATATTGGCGAAGCTTGTCGCGCAGAATGTCGTTGTACGTATCGTAGTAATCCGAGAAATCGGCATAATCCCGGTCCAGCAGTTCATTGAATGTCCGGTCCGCTGCAATCGTATTGCCAATCGCCACGCATTCGTCGACCATCTGCAGCAGATCATAGCTGGCCCGGTCGACTGAAATCTGCAGGTTCTCCTGCTCCTGCACCTGGGCATTATGGCCGATCTGCCGGTAGAACAGCGTGTTGATGCTCAGAATCGGCGCCAGCACACAGAGCAGATAAATGAACAGGAACTTCTGCTTGATGGGAATATCGTTGACGAGACCGAACAGATTCCATTTGCTCCTCATGTCAGCCCTCCCGGCCTCCGCTTCCGCCTTTGCGGTATGCCGATGGCGACATGCCGTTCAGGGCCTTGAATTTCTCGGTAAAATGGTCGGTGACCGTGTAGCCGACGCGTCCGGCTATATCGGATACGGCGTAATCGGTGCGTCTGAGCAGCTTCTTGGCCTCCTCAATCCGCACGCTGTGCAAATATTCATTGAAGGCCAAGCCGAACCGCTTCTTGAACCGCTGCCCCAGATAGGCCGGATTGATATGGAACTGCTCCGCCACCTGCCGGAGCTGCAGCTTCTCCCGGTAATGCTCCCGGATATAGTCCCCTACCGCCAAGGTCAGCGCATGCTCCCGCTTATCGTCCCGCTTCGCGAACCAGTCTGCCGTCTCCAGCAATTCCTCGGCCGTCGCCTGCTCCGTCGGCAGCGGGGCGGCCGGGAACCAGCGGGCTTCCCATTCCGAGCTGTCCCCCGTCTGCCGCTCGATTGCGCGCAGAAGCTTCAGCTTGAAGGTAGCAAGACAAGCCGCCGTCCAGGCCGCCGACACCCCGTTCGCCCGCAGCAAGTGAAAGAGGCGGCGGTTCTGGAGGACAACCTCCTCCCGGTCTCCCTCCAGAACCGCCTGCTGCAGCCGGTTCATCGCCTCCGCCGGTAGCGGCGCATCGGCCGGAAGCCGGTTGTCATAGTAGAGAATCCGTTCGGAAGCGGTTTCGGTAGCGCTTGCAGAATCGAGATTCCTGACGGCTGCGGCTTCCTGGTAGGCTAACGCAGCGGAAGGAAGACCTTCATGCTCCCGGCTCGCATATAGCCTTGCTCCGGGCAGGAAGCGTTCCGCGATCATCCCCGCCGCCGCTTCGACCAGTCCGGAAGGCAGCGGATGCCGGGGGGACCCCGATGCCAGCAGGAAGCCGCAGCGCCCCGGCCCGACGGCGAACGGCATAAGCTCCGCCTCCGGCCAAGGATGCTCCTGGGCCAGAGCGGCAAGCCGGTCGCGGAGCGGGGGACCGCCTCCGGGCCCGGAGCCGCCATCCACCAGCACGCAGCGGAACCGCCCCAGTTCCGGCAAGAGGGCAAGGGACTCCTCTCTGCCGGCTGCTGGGACCGGACTGCCTTCGCCGAGCAGCAGCCGCACCAGCGCCTCGCTCCGGACCCTTTCTTCCATAAGAAGCTGCTGGTTCCGTTCTTCTTCCCTCTGCCGGATTTTGGCCGCCACGCCGGCCACCGCATTCTCCAGTTCGGCTTCATCCAGCGGCTTCGTCAAATAATTGCAGATTCCATATTCCATGGCCTGGCGCGCATACTGAAAGTCGGCATACCCGCTCAGGATGATGAATTCCGCCCCGAGACGGCGTTCCGACGCCTCACGGATCAGCTCCAGACCGTCGATAACCGGCATGCGGACATCGGTGATGACCAGCTCCGGCTTCCGCTCTTCCATGAGCAGAAGCGCATCTTCCCCGTCCAGCGCCTCGCCGCAGATTTGAAAGCCGAACCGTTCCCAGTCAATCATCAGCCGGAGCCCTTCCAGCATCATCGGCTCGTCGTCGGCGAACAGCACCTTCCGCATCTCTTCAATCGCCTCCCTGCTGCTTCCGAAACAGGCGAAAACCGTCCCAGCCACAGGCTGAAACGGTCTCTTCCCGAATGGGAATCGGCTATTCTTTGACACTCCCCAGATTCAAACCTACCACAAAGTACCGCTGCAGGAAAGGGTAGACGAACAGGATGGGCACCGCCGTCACAATTGTGATGGCTGCACGGATCGAAGCCGGCGTAACCATCGCCTGCGACTGGTTCATCTTCGTCCCGGCCAGCAGAGCCGGATCGGTATTCGTATTCATCGTCGAACCCAGCAGCTTCATCATCTCATACTGGAGCGTGCTCAGCTTGATGTCGGACGAAGCATACAGGAACGTATCGAACCAGGCGTTCCAGGAACCGACGGCGATGAACAGCGCAATCGTTGCCAGAACGGGCAGACACAGCGGAAGAATGATCCGCAGGAAGATCCGGAAATCCCCGGCGCCGTCGATCTTTGCCGATTCCACCAGACTGCCCGGCAGCGACCGGATATACGTCCGGATGACAATCAGGTTGAACGCGCTGACCAGCGTCGGCAGCACGTAGACCCAGAAGCTTCCGAGAAGGCCAAGGCTCTTGATCAGGAAGTAGTTCGGAATCAGTCCGGCATTGAAGTACATGGTCAGGATAAAGAGCAGGCCGATAATTTTGCGGAAAATATAATGCGGCTGCGCCAGTGTATAGGCCAGCATCGTGGTCAGGAACACCCCGAGCACCGTGGACAGCAGCGTCCGGGCCACAGAGATGAATGCCGCGTGGTAGATCGTTCCGGAGATGAAGACGGCCTTGTAGTTCTGCAAGCTCCATGCCCGGGGCCAGAGATACAGGTTGCCGCGAAGCGTATCATTGCCTTCGTTGAACGAGACGGTCAGCGTATGAAGGAAAGGATAGAGAGTCACGACAACCAGCAGAAGCATGAACACAGTATTGAAGGTGTGAAAGACAACCGGCTCCAGCCGTTTGCTTCGGATTTCAGTGCGCTCCATAGTCGTTCCCCCCTTAGATGAGCCGCTCTTCGCCAAGGCGCTTCGCGATGGAATTGGCGATCAGAATCAGCGCCACGCTGACGACCGTCTTGAAGATGCCGGCGGCTGTCGCCAGCGAGTAGTTGCCCATGGATATTCCGTATTTCAGCACGAAGATGTCAATCGTCTGCGACCAGTCTACAATCAGCCCGTTGCCGAGCAGGTACTGGATTTCAAACCCGGCGTCCAGAATATGTCCCACATTCATAATCAGCAGAATGATAAACGTCGCCTTGATCCCGGGAAGCGTCACATATCTCATCTTCTGGAAGCGCCGCGCGCCGTCGATGGACGCCGCTTCGTACAGCGACGGGTCAATCGAAGTGATGGCGGCCAGATAGATGATCGTATTCCAGCCGACCTCTTTCCAGACGTTGGCCGCGCCTACAATCCCCCAGAAGTATTTGCCTTCGCTCAGCCACATAATCGGCGAATGGATCAGGTGCAGCTTCATCAGCAGGGTGTTCACAATCCCGTCGTCAACCGACAAGGAGGTGGAGACGATTCCGGCGGCAATGATCCAGGACAGAAAGTGGGGAAGGTATGAAATCGTCTGCACGGCGCTTTTGAAGAAACGGACTTTGATCTCGTTCAGCAGCAGCGCCAGCACAATTGCAGTTGCGAAGCCCAGCACCAGATTGATGAAGCTCATCGCCAGTGTGTTGCGGAGCACCAGCATGAAGGTATCGTCCTGGAACAGAAATTTGAACTGCTGCAGACCGACCCAGTCCTGCTGGGAGAACGACAGATTCGGGCGGTAATTCTGAAAGGCCATCAGCCAGCCCCAGATCGGGATATAGTTGAAGACGATCAGATAAATCAAGAGCGGGACAGACATGAAGATCAACTGTTTCTGGCTCTTAATGGTTTTCCAGCTGAGTGCGACGCCGATCTCTGGGTCCACTTTGCGTTTCTTGCGAACCTTGATCTTTTTGGTCGGTATGGTTTCCATAACGGGTTCCGATACGGTTGTTTCGGCCACAGATGTTCCCTCCTATGCAAAATCTGACTCAAGGGCAGACCGGGCGAAGAAGAAGGTCTTCTTCGCCCGCGCCGTATCCGGATTACTTGGTGGACCAGTTATCAATGCGCCACTGAATCTGTTCGTTGATGCGGTCTTCATAGGCCTTGATGTTGATCTTGGAGATCTTGTTCACATATTCCTGCCAGACCTTCTCGAAATCGGCCGGTTTGGCCATAACGGCTTTCGGCAAATATTTGACCGAAAGGTCATTCAGCTTCGTATTCGCCAGCTTGGCCGGCGATCCGTCCACCAGGTCGATGCTCCATGCCGGATAGTAGACCGGATTCTCTCCCGGTTCCTTGAAGAACTCAGCCCAGGTCTTATGCCCGTAGGCCTTCAGAATTTCCTGGTCCTGCGGCTTCAGGCTGTCGAAGAATTCCTGCGGCTGCGTTCCGGGATCGGTCGCATTGCCGTCGCTGTATGTGCCCTGCATCTTCGGCATGTTATAGAAGAAGGCTTCAGCCTTGTTCGCCAGCTTCCAGGTATTGTCGTCGGCATGGGCCCGCTGTTCGGCGGTCCGGTAGAAAGACCCGTCTTCCTTGACCATATAGTCTTCGCCTTCAATCCCCCATTGCAGCGTCTTCTGCCATTCTTCCGTCATCAGGGAATCCAGGAATTTAATAATGCGTTCCGGGTCCTTGGCTTTCACCGAAATGCCGTAGCCGCGGTTAATATTGACGGACGGGCGGTCGCGATAGTACTCCGTAGCGCCATCATACACCAGCGGGAACCCGACATAGGTGCTGCCGGTCTTGCCTTGCGAAATCAGCGATTTCTCGCCGTCGGAGAAGTTCCAGTGCTGGTCGAACATGCCGATGACCTTGCCGCTGGCGATTTTCGCGAGATATTGGTCATAGTTCTGAACCAGCGCTTCCTGATCCATCAGTCCCTGGGCATTGATCTCGTTCAATTTCTTGTAGTAGTTCTTCGCAATGTCCTTGTCTGCAAAAATCTGGGCTTTGCCGTTCTCTACGATTACGCCGCCGTCGTTCGGATGTCCGGCCAGATGCTCCGGCGGATTCTGGAGCGGGAAGGTTCTCCAGTCGAAATTGAGGGTTTCAAATCCGATCATATCGGGATGTTTTTCTTTATATTTCGCAATAATGTCGAAGTATTCGTCCAGCGTCTTGGGCGTCGGATAGCCCATTTCCTTCAGAACGTCTTTCTGGAGGTAGAAGCCCGGGCCTTCGTATGCGGTTTCATTGAATTTGCCTGTGAAGACGTTGAAGTTCGGAAGAACGAAGATATGTCCGGTGGCCGGGTCCTTCATTTGGTTCCAGACCGCAGCGTAATGTTCCTTCAAGTTCGGAGCGTATTTCTCGATCAGATCCTCAAGCGGGATGAAGGCGCCTGCTGCAATCAGCTTGTCGTTGCCTGTCATGAGGTCGGGATAATCGCCGCCGGCAATCATGACGCCCAGCTTCTGCTGAAGGTCGCCGACCAGGAATTCCATGTTCAGGCTGACGCCGGTCTTCTCTTTGAGCATCTTGTAGATCTTGTTATCCGAAGTCGGTTGCTGATACGGGCTGTCGATGAAGACCGACAGGGTAACCGGCTTCACTTCTTCCTTCGCAGCCGCCGCCTGGCTGGCAGGCGCTCCCGAAGCCGCAGGCGCGGTGCTTTCTTTGGCTGCATTGTTCCCGCTGTTGTTGCCGCCGCAGCCGCTTAGAACCAATGCCAGCGCACACACGGCTGCCCATGCCGTCGTAGCCGTGCGCTTTGTTGTCTTGTTCATAAATCAATGCCCTCCCTTTTATCGTGCCGAACTGGTTCTTGTCTTCTTATCTCACCTGGTGATAGTTAAATTATACCTTTTAAGAATACGCTTACAATTCATAAAGTAAAGTTCTACCCCCCTTGAATTATGAAGCTCTGCCCCAAGGGCGGCATTGCTCAAACAGGCGTTCTCCGCCGGAGCGGAGAACGCCTGATAACCCTCGGATGCCCGCCCGCTGCTTCATGTGAGGAGCGCAAGGGGTATTCTACATATAGGCCGGTGGATGCCTGCCTGCAGAGGGTGCTTACATATAGTAGGGACTCTGTCCGTTCTGCTGCTGCATGGAAGCTTGTGGATCAAAGCCCTGGCTTTGGGCCGAATTCTGGCCGCCCAGCTTCTGCTGGACGAACTGCTGGCATTTCTGCTGGGTCTGCTGCCCGCTCTGAATCGCCTGATCCACGGTCTGGCGCAGCGCCTTGCCCGGCGTCTGATACATATGAAGCTGTCCCATCTGCTGATACAGCTCTCCCTGAAGGCGAAGCGTATCCATCGTCAGGTCGTTGAATACCCGGCGGACGGACGGGCAATTGGACTCTGTAGCCGCTGTTGTATATTCACGGACCGTACGCTTCAGGTCGCACAGAACGGTCGTCAGCAGATCCTCGTCGGGCATAAAAGCGGAGTTGTTCGATGCATTCATGTTAGATAATCCCTCCTCGTTGAAGTCATTCTTCTATGCTTGCGGCTGCGTTGGGGCATATTGCTGATGCTGCTGAAGCAGATCAATCAGCATGCCCATATGGTGATGGTGGCTCTGGATATGCTGCTGGCAGAGCTGGCGGACGGTCGGGTTCTGCGTAACGCTTGCGGTGGCGGCATATTGCTTCAGAAGCAAATCTTCGTTGGAGATGGAATCGGAGATATACTCCAGTTCCTTCGCGCTGAGCGGTTGCATGTGCGTAGATTGCATGTCTGGGTGGATTCCTCCTTGGAAATAGTGCCTGGCAAATCTAGTATGCCGCAGGTTTACGGCGTTTATGTGCCCGGAGCAGCGCCATGAATGAGGGAACTTCAATCGGAGGATACTGCATAACAGCCTATAATTGAAAGAGAGGACTGAAGATGAAGTTAAGCGCCGGATCTACCTTCTGGGAGCACACTCTGTCTGATCCCCCGTCCTATCCCCCCCTCGAAAATGATGCCGTCTGCGACGTGCTGATTATCGGCGGCGGCATGGCCGGAGCGCTCTGCGCCCACCGGTTGTCGAAGCTTGGGGCGGACACCGTCCTGATCGACAAGAGGGCAGTCGGCACCGGAAGCACGCACGCCAACACCGGCCTGCTGCAAGCGAGCAGCGACAAGCGGCTTGGCTCGTTCATTCACACCTTCGGCAAGGAGAAAGGCGAACAATTCTACCGCCTCTCGAAAGACGCTCTCCTGAACCTGCGGCAGGCCGCCGGAGAGCTTGCGATCGATCCTCAATTCATTCCGCGCAGCAGCCTGTACTATGCAAGCACGCCCCGGGACGCGGATCTGCTCCGCGAAGAGGGCGAGCTTCTCCGCTCGGTGGGAATTGAATGCGAGCTCTGGGACGAGAAGACCATTGCCGCCCGCTTCCCTTTCTCGCGTTCGGCCGCGCTGTATACCCACGGAGACGCCGAAGTGAACCCTTACCGGTTCGTGCACGGACTTCTGGCCGGGGCCGCTTCGGCGGGAGTGCGAATCTGCAGCGGCACCCAAGCTCTGCATCTGGACTTTCTGCCGGATGGAGTCTTCTGCCGGACGAAGCGCGGGAGCATCTCGGCGCGGCAGGTTATCTTCACAACTGGCTACGAGACCCAGGAGATCAAGCGGGACCGCGGCGCCGATCTGGTCAACTCCTACGCCATTGTAACAGAGCCGGTCCCGTCTCTGCCGAAATGGCATGAGCGCTGCCTGATCTGGGAGACGGCCCGGCCGTATCTGTATTTCCGGACGACGCCGGAGGGCCGGATCATTGCCGGCGGCCTGGATGAGCCGCTGACCGACCCGCAGGAACGGGAGGTCCGGTCGCTCTCGCGCCGGGACAAGCTGCTGGAGAAGCTGGCGGAGCATTTCCCCGAGCTTCAGGGAGTGCGCGCGGAGTTCGCCTGGGGAGCGGTGTTCGGCCTCTCCCGGGACGGTCTGCCCTTCATCGGTCCTCATCCGGACTACCCGCACTGCTACTTTATTGAAGGCTACGGGGGCAACGGAACGGTATGCAGCATGATCGGAGCCGAGCTCGTGACCGATACCGTGGCCGGCCGGACCCGGCCCGAGCTGGATCTGTTCTCGCTGACCCGGTCGCCCAAGCCGGCTCCGGCAGGATAAGACCTTCATCAGGCTTCAGCCGGATAAACGGCCACAGGGACGCCCCGTCGGGGCGTCCCTGTATGCATAGACGGCTGTAATCTGGCGTAATGGGTGGTCTTCAGCGCTCCCGCCGGTTCCGCACATATCCGTGAAGGCTCCTCGGCTTCGGCTTCCCGGCCGCCGAAAGCGCCTGTGAGCTCCGCCGAAGAAAGAACCAGCTGCCGAACGGGGCCGCCCCCAGGCCAAGCAGCAGCAGCGTGAACAGCCGAAGCTTGGGTCCCAGCGGCAGCAGCGAGACGAAGAGCAGCGTTCCGGTCAGCCTGCCCGCCATCAGGCTCAGCTCGCGCAACACGATCAGTTCCACCCGCTTGCCGACGCTGTCTTCCGAGTCGCCCATCAGATCGAAGCTCGAAGAGACCATCGGAAGCATGTAGAGCGGCAGAAACAGCGCGGTGCCGGCTCCGAACAGCAGCAGGGTGCTGTACCGGGTACCGGCCAGCAGGGGAAGCGTGACCGCCGTCAGCAGCACGGCTCCCGCCAGCATTCCCGGCAGCCGGCGGCGGGGCGTCAGCCACCGGCCCGCCGCTCCGTAGCTGACCAGGGCGATCGCCGAGGTCATCAGCGTGAACTGCCCCAGCCGGTTCTCTTCCCGGGTCGCCAGATAGACCAGCAGCCCGACCAGAAACGAGAAGACCCCTTCCCGAAGACCCTGAAAGAACAGAGCTCCCGCCATGCACCGCCACTGCTCGCTCACGCGCAGACGGCGGACCGGCTCCAGCCACCTGTAGCTCCCGGCCGCCTTCCTTCTCCGCAGCGCTAAGCTGAGAGCCGCCGCAGCCCCATAGATCGACAGAGACGCCAGGAACACTACCCGGTAGCCCCGTTCTCCCTTCATGGCGCTGATCAGCGCCCCCGAGGTCCAGGGACCGACAATGCCGGTCAGCGAACCGAGCAGTCCGGTCCATCCGTTGAACCGGTCCCGGTTGCCGGGGCCGGTGATCTCGAAATACACCACGTTGAACGAGAGCCAGAACAGGCCCAGCGCAGCGCCCAGCAGCGCGCCGAGCGGCCAGATGTAATCCACCGACCGCGGCCCCAGCCGCAGCACCAGGAGATAGAACAGCCCGGACAGCGCGATGCCGACGCGCAGGGCGTTCATTTTGCCGCGGCCCTTCACCCACCTTCCGCCGATCCAGAAGCTGATGCCGAGCGCCGCCTGCTGCGCGGCCGTGAACCAGCCGATCATCGCGTAATCGGACCGGCTTCTCCACAGATAGATGTTCAGGAACGTGCCCGACAACGCGCCCGACAGCACGAAAAGGCCGTCGACCGCCAGCAGCAGCCAGGCCTGCTTCCCCAGCGGCTCCTTGTTCACACAAATCCCCCCATTCGCAGGCTCTCGCTTAAGATGCCCGGTCCGGGGGGATTCCTATGCCGGTTGGATTCCGAATGCTGCGTGATTTAGCGCCGAATTACTTGCGGGTGCCGCCGATGTTCCGAATCCACCGGGACCGGAATTCTTCCGTCAGGCTCTCCTGAACCAGGAAGCAGGACGGGCAGACATGCAGGTTCAGGGCGAACGGCGCTGTCAGCAGCTCGGTTCCGAGCCCTGCCGGCCGGATGCCGCGGAATTGCTCCGCTTCCACCGTACGCGTGCCGGCCAGGACCATCAGTTCATGGCACTGCGGGCATTCCGGTACCTCTTCCTGTCCGTCCAGGACGGAAGCCAGAGCCGTGTCATACCGGTCCAGATCGTAGGCATCTCGGTATTTGTCGAGTCCGTTGAACACCGGAACTACGCTGCTGCGGTCTTCCTCGCCCCACAGATCGTCTTCTTCGGTCTCCTCTTCTTCTCCGAAATCATCGTCTTCTTCCTCATCCAGTTCATCCGCGCTCAGGCTGACCGTCCGGTACCCGCTCAGCTCGTTGTCGCAGTGCGGACAGGTCTCCTCGGGACCCAATTCCTCATCCCACACAATCTCCGTATGGCACCAGGGACAGATGGTTGTATCCATTCCAATCGCTCCTTCATTCACTTAGAAAATAGATGCTCCGATCACGTAGGACAGCGAGACCGAAATCAGCATCGCTGTCAGCCCGACCGCCCGGTTGTCCGCCGCAATCTCATCGTCGATGGAGAACACGGGGGTCAGAAATTCGAACATAAAATACGCCGCCAGCAGCAACACGAACCCGACCACCGACCATTTCATCGTCTCGTAGATGGAGACCTTGGCCTGGATGCTGAAGCGGAGCACATTGCAGATGCCGAAGATTTTGCCGCCTGTAGCCATCGCGACGGCCACGTTGCCCTTGCGGATTTCGTCCCAGCAGTTGTACTTCGTTACCATTTCAAATACGGCCAAGAACAGAACCAGGCCCAGAATGGCGACCGTAAAATTGCCGAGCATCGCCCCGAGCGGGTGCTCCAGCAAAGAATCCACCGCATTTTCCATCGATCGTTCTCCTTTGGACGAAGCGTATCGCGCGGAGGGCCTTACTCCAGCTCCGCCACCGTTACGCCCGCGCCGCCTTCATTATAATTGCCGAGCCGGTAGCTCTTCACGTGCCGGTGCTTGCGCAGATAATCCTGAATCCCGGTGCGCAGGACGCCTGTTCCTTTGCCGTGAATAATGTAGATCTGGCCCAGATTGCCCAGGAAGGCTTCGTCGATGAACCGGTCTGTCTCGATCAGGGCTTCCTCCAGATTCGCTCCCCGGAGATCCAGCTCGGTGCGCACGTTCTCGTCCCGTGTCCGCTTGACCGTCGTGGCCTGCCGCAGCGGCGCAGGCGCCTGCGGCTTCGCCGGAGAGAGCAGCTCCAGATCGCTCAGAGCGACCTTCATCTTCAAAATCCCGAGCTGCACCAGCGCTTCCTTGGAACCGCTCAGCTCCACGACATGCCCCTTCTGGTTCAGGCTGTATACCTGAACCTCGTCGCCCGGCCCGATCTGCCGGGGCGCCTTCGCCTTGCGGGCCGGCTCTTTCTTCCGCGGCGCAGGCTGCGCCTCGTCGAGCCGGCGTCTGGCTTCGATCAGCTTGTGCTCCTTGACCGAAGCCCCTTCCTCCATGGCCAGACGCCGCAGGTCGGCGATGATCGTCTCGGCTTCCTTGCGCGCCTTCTCGACGATTGCAGCCGCCTCCGTCTCCGCCCTGCCGATCAGCTTGTCGCGCTGTCCCTCCAGCTTCTCCAGCTCGCGCTTCTGGCGTCCGCGCAGTTCCTCGGCTTCGGCCCGGATCTGCTCGGCCCGCTCGCGCTCGTTCTCGGCGCCGAGCCGGTTCTCCTCCAGCGAAGCGATCATGTTCTCGACGCGCAGGTCCTCTTCCTTGACCTCGCCGCGCGCATGTTCCAGAATCGGTCCCGGCAGGCCGAGACGCTCCGCGATGGCAAAAGCGTTGCTTCGGCCCGGAACCCCGACCAGCAGCCGGTATGTCGGGCTCAGGCTCTGGACATCGAATTCCATGCTGGCGTTGATAACGCCCTTGCGTTCATAGGCGTAGGCCTTCAGCTCGCTGTAATGCGTGGTGGCAACCATCCGGGTTCCGGCCCGGTGAATATGCTCCAGGATCGCGATGGCCAGCGCCGATCCCTCGGCCGGGTCTGTGCCCGCACCGACTTCATCCAGCAGAATCAGACTCTTGGGCGTCATCCGCCGCAGAATCGTAATGATGTTCGTCATGTGGCTGGAGAACGTGCTGAGGCTCTGCTCGATGCTCTGCTCGTCGCCGATATCGGCATAAATGGCGTCAAAGACGCACATCTGGCTGCCTTCCTCCGCCGGAATGAACAGCCCCGACATGGCCAGAAGGCTCAGGAGGCCGATGGTCTTGAGGGTAACCGTCTTGCCTCCCGTGTTCGGGCCTGTGACAAGAATGGTGCTGTACTGATTGCCGAGCTCCACATCGAGCGGCACGACCGATTCCGCCGGAATGAGCGGATGCCGTCCCTTGCGGATCTTCAGATAGCCCCGGTCGTTCATCCGGGGTTGGGAAGCCTTCATTTCGCGGGCAAGACGGGCCTTCGCAAAGTTGAAATCGAGCTGGCCCAGCACATCAATGTCATAGCCCGTCTCTTCGGCAATCCCGCCCACCCGGGCCGTCAGCTTCTGCAGAATAACCTCGATCTCCCGTTCTTCGCGCAGCCGGGTCTCCCGCAGCTTGTTGTTCATCGCAACTATGGCTTCCGGCTCGATGAACAGCGTCGCTCCCGAACCGGATTGGTCGTGGACGATGCCGCCGAAATGCGAGCGGTATTCGGCCTTGACCGGAATGACGAACCGGTCGCCGCGGATGGTCACCAGCTGGTCCTGCAGCATCTTCGCCACCGAAGAAGAGCGGATCATCGAATCCAGCTTCTCGCGGATCCGGCTCTCGCCGGAACGCAGTTCCCGGCGGATGGCGGCGAGTTCCGGGCTCGCCGTATCCAGAATGTCGGCGTTCTCGTCGATGCAGGCCAGGATCGCATCCTCGACGTCCTTTTGCTCCGAGATCAGATCGCTCAGCTCATAGAGCATGGGCACCGGCTTCTCTTCGTGCAGCGCGGCCAGGAAGCGCTTGACCCGCCGTCCGCCCTGAATGGTCCGGGCTACGGCCAGCAGCTCATGCGTACCGAGCGTTCCGCCGATGGAAGCCCGTTTCAGCGCAGGGCGAATGTCCGTGACGCCGCTGAGCGACGGGATTCCTTTCAGCCGGTCTACGTCCGAAGCTTCGTCGGTAGCCTGCTGAAGCAGCTTCACGCCTTCCAGATCGCCGATCGGCTTCAGGCCTTCCGCCTTCTCCGTACCCATCGGCGTTTGCGTATACGCTGCCAATTTATTTAGAATTTTGCGATACTCCAGCGTATGCAGAATTTTGTCGTCCAAGACCAGTCACAACTCCCTTCACATCTTTTCTTATTATACCGGATAAGCCTCACCTGCGCCATTTGCATACTCCCTGCATGAATTTTCCCGATCTCGCATAATCCCGCTGCCTGCCGGGTATCCTATACCTTGCACAAATCCCGCAATTTCAAAGCGTAAAGGAGGCTGTACCGTGAAATTTCTCGGTCATGTAGTCCGCTTTATCGTGTCGGCTATCGTCCTGCTGATTGTGGGCTGGATCGTTCCCCAGTTCACGGTGGGCGGGTTCTGGAGCGCCCTGGTGCTGGCACTGGTCATCGCCCTGCTGGGCTGGGTTGTGGAGGGCATCTTCGGCAAAAAAGCGACGCCTTTCGGCCGCGGCATCGTCGGCTTCCTGGTGAGCGCCCTCGTGATCTGGGTCGCCCAATTCGTCGTCAGCGGCGTTGACGTATCCATTATCGGCGCCCTTCTGGCTGCGCTGGTGATCGGGATCATCGACCTGTTCCTGCCTGTGCCTACCCCTTTTGACGCAGGCAAATAAGGCCGGTACCCGGATCGGACCGCCGCTCAATGCCAAAAGCCGCCGTCTTCCCGTTCGGGAAGGCGACGGCTTTTGCGCTTCATCATTTGGAGGATAGGGAGGCATAGGCGCCGGTGCAGAGGCCGACCTTGTTCTTGCCGGTCCGCTTGGCTTCATAGAGCGCGTCGTCCGTCTTGCGGAAGAGCATCTCCTTCGCGTCGCCCCGCTCATACTCACAGAGTCCGATGCTGACGGTAATCGGCTTGTCCCCGGCATACGGATGCTCCATCCGTTCCACGGCTTCGCGCAGCTTCTCCACCATCTCTCTGGACTCTTCGAGCGTCTTGTCGGTAAAGATAACGGCGAACTCTTCTCCCCCGTAGCGGGCGGCAAAGTCATTCAATCCAATTGTCTCGCGGAGCCGGGCCGCTACCTCTTTCAGTACGATGTCGCCGATCCAATGACCGTACGTATCGTTGACCTGCTTGAAGTTGTCGATATCCAGCAGGCCGAGCTGGAGCTTAAGTCCATTCTTCTCGCATTGCTCCAGCAGGGAATCCAGATATTCGTGAAATGTCTTGTGATTGTACAATTCGGTTAGCGCGTCGATCTTCAGCAGCCGGTCCGAAATGGCGCGTTCGACGAGCAGGCTCTGTTCCGACTTGGTCAGCTGCTCCAGCTCCATGCTGGCTTCATAGGCCCGGACGATGACCCCGTTCGCAATGAAGACGAACAGCGCAATCATCGCCTCGACGAGCAGAAATTCTAGCAGAGGCTTGTCGAATACCGGCCGCTCCAGCAGCAGATAGACGCCGGCGTAGGACACGGATGTCATGCCGCCCGTTATGAGCAGAAGCCTGCGGTCAAAGTAGACCAGCGGAACCACGATAGGCACAATCCAGGCCATTTGGGCTCCGTCGGCGAAGGGTTCGACGATAAAATAGAGCAGGCAGGACAGCACAAAGCCGCAGCCCGTTACCACCTGCTTGTGGTAGCGGCTGCGCACACGCAGCCAGAGCTCGGCCGAGCCGATGGCGGCCGCAACGGCGCCATTGCTGAGCAGATACAGTCTTCCGCAATCCCGGCTGTCGGCAAGAGCGCAGGCAGGCTTGACCCCTGCCCAGAAGAACGAAATCTGAATAACGATCATGATGAGGATAACCGCCCAATACCCCTTCATCACTCTGCGGTGCCAGGATTCTTTTTCCAGTGAAGCGGCCTTACTTCGAATGCGGATCCCCTACTTTTGTCCCCGGATATAATGCTTTTTATTATAATCAATAACCCCCGGGTTTGCATCCCCTTTCTGGAATGTCCGCCTGTTCCGTCTCCACGCGGATAATCGGCGGAGCCGGACGATCCGTGCGCACGGCAAAAGAGGCGCAACCGCGGCTCGGCTGCTCGCCGTCCTCCGCAATTCCGCCCCTTAAGCTCCTTCATCCGTCATTAGGCCGCTCTAGCTGTCCTGCTCGATCAGTTGAATCCATTCATTATATTCCGTCTGCAGCTTGGCATATTCGGCCTGCAGCTTCTGGAAGGCATCCGTCATCTGCTCCAGCTCTTCCTGCCGCATTCCGAACTCGGCCTGAAGCAGCCGGAGCTGGCCCTGCGACAGTTCGTAGTGGCCGGCGACGTCATCCAGCTGGCTCCGAAGCTCCTCTTGCTCAAGCTTCAGCGAAGAGCGCACCTTCTCGCTCTCTTCCACTTCCTGCTGCCAGAGCTCGATCTCTTCGCGGAGACTGCGCTCCGCTTCTGCCCAGGAGCCCTGGGCCCGCTTGAGTTCCTCGTACTTCGATTTCCACGCCTCGGTCTCGCGGCGGGCGTCGTTCAGCCCTTCCTGCTGCATCGCTGCCGCTGCGGCGGCTTCTCTTGCCGCCTCCGACAGTTCGTCCAGACGGAAGGCCAGCTCTTCCTTCTCTTCTTCCAGCAGACGGCAGCGCTCCTGCAGGCTGTCGCCATTCTGCAGCACATCGTCATACTGGATAATCAGCTCTTCATAGCGGTTCTGCAGCGCCGCGAGTTCCTCTTCCTTCCGGCGTCCGAGCTCCAGCAGCTCCGCCTGACGCTCTTCCGCCGTCTCGCGCCGCCGGGCTTCCCGCTCCAGCGCTTCGCCGAGGCGCGTCCGCTCTTCCCCGAGACCGGCCAGCTCTTCGTCCCGCCGTCCGATCTCCTCCCGGAGCTTCTCGCGCTCATGCCGCAGGCGCTCCAGTTCCGATCGGAACGCTTCGCGTTCTCCGGCGGTCTGCTCCAGCTCCTGACGCAGACCGGCCAGCTCCGCTTCCTTGCGGCCTGCCTCTTGCGCCGCAGCCGCAGCTTCGCCGCGCAGCGTCTCGAGCGCGGATTCCAGCTCCGTACGGGAACGATGCTCGCGTTCCAGCGCTTCGCCGCTCTCCAGCACCATCTGTTCCAGCTCGCCGAGTTCGTTCTGCCGCTTCGCGGCCAGCTCCTTCCAGTCCTCGCGCTCCGCCAGCGCACCCGCCAGCTCCGACTCCAGGTTCTGCGTCCGTCGCTGCCATTCCGCCAGAGAGGCTTCCGCCGCAGCCGCCTCGCTGCGGGCCGCCGCCTCCAGTCCCCGCAGCTCATCCAGCTGGGCTTCCAGCAGAGCCGCCTGCCCCGTCTTGGCTTCCAGTTCTTCGCGCAGTCCGGACTCCAGCGCAAGCGCCGCTTCATGCCGGGTCTGCAGCTCGCTGCGCGCCTCGCGTTCGCCTCGCACGGCCGCTTCCTCGGCACGCAGCCGGGATTGAAGCTGTCTGACCGTCCCCTTCATCTCGGCGAGCTGCTTCTCCAGTTCTTGAAGCTGCCCTCTATGCCGCTGTTCCTGATTGCCGATGCTCTGCCGCATGTCCTTATTGCGGGCCAGCTCGCGTTCCAGAGCTTCCTTCCCGGCCTCCAGTTCCTTGGTCAGCGCCGCTCTGACCGCTTCCAACTCCCGGGCCGAAGCTTCACGGCTCTCTGCCAGTTGAAGATTCAATCCCGCCCGCGTCTCTTCCAATTGGCCGGAATGCATCGCCTTCGTCTCTTCCAGTTCGCGGCGCAGGCGGGAGACGTCCTCCTCCAGCTCGGCCGCCTGTGCAGCCCGAAGCTCTTCCAGCTCCTTGGCATGCGCGGCCTTCAGCTCTTCGATCTGCACCAGGCGCAGCGCTTCGGCTCTTGCAAGCTCTGAACGAAGCTGCTCCCTCGCTTCGGTTGCTTCCAGTTCACGGGCCGTCCGAAGCTCGGCAATCTCGTCTTCCCTGCGAGCAAGCTCCGCTTCCAGTTCGCGGCGGACCGCCGCTGTGCTCTCACCGGCTTCGCGAACGCGTTCGGCCTGCGCCGCGCGCTCCTGTTCCAGCTGTTCCAGGTGGGAGCGCCGCGCCTCTTCGGCTTCCGCAATCAGCCGCTTCGTCTCGGCTTCGGCGGCTGCGCTTGTCCGCTCCCATTCCTCCTGGCGTTCCCGCTGCACCTCCAGCATGCGCGAGACTTCAGCGCGCAGCTCGCTGCGTTCGCCGGTGAGCATATTGACTTCGTTGCGCAGATCCTGCGCCTGAATCGCCTGTTCCGCCATATGAACGGCGGCCAGCACCGCGATGCGGGGCGTATCCAGCCGGTTATGGGATTTCGAGATCGCCTTCATGTGCTCATCGACATAGCGGGCGACCTGCTTCATATATTCGGTGCTGCTTCCGACAAGTTTATAGGAAGTGCCGTAGATTTCTACGGCGACGCGTGTCCGGTCCATTGCCACAGTGGTGCCCTCCTTCTGTTAGTACGCCTGCATCCTGTAAGGGGTGGAATAAAGAAATCTATATAATATAACCTGATAACGTACCAAGTGTTGCGCTCTCGGCCCCTGATTCTTCGTTCGAAGGACCGAAATTGAACGGGATATCCGGGCGCTTCATGGAGAAAAAGCCGCAGACGATCCCCTTAAGTAATGGATTCGCTGCGGCTTTGTTCATTTCCTTCTATTTTCGAAGTTCGGCGCCAAAACTTTGCTGAAGGGCGGCCAGCACACGGTCATGCACTTCCGTCACTTCTTCTTCCGTAAGCGTGTGTTCCGGGTGACGGTAGAGCAGCGATACGGCGATGCTCTTCTGATTCTCGCCCAGTCGGCCGCCTGTATAGACGTCGAAGACCTGCGCCGTCTGCAACAGGCTGCCGCCGTGCTCGCGAATCGTCTTCAGCAGGTCCGCCGAAGGGACGCTGCGCTCCACGACAAGCGCGATATCGCGCTCCATTCCCGGGAACCGCGGCGGTTCGGTATACTGAATGGCTGTGCGGGCAGCTGCATACATAGGCTCCAGCAGCAGCTCGGCCGCATACGTATCCGTGAGGTCGTGCCTGCGGGCGAGCTCGGGATGAATCTGGCCCAGCGTCCCGATCAGGTTCCGGGCGTCTCCATCCAGCAGATAGACGGAAGCGGAACGCCCGGGATGGAAGCCCTCCGGCCGGTCGGCTTCATAGACGATCCGGTCCGACAGTCCGAACTGGTCGAACACTGTCTCCAGCGCACCCTTCAGGTCGAAGAAATCGACCGGTTCGGCGGGACGGTTCCACTGCTTGGAGGACCGGTTGCCGCTGAGCAGCATTCCCAGCACCGGCAGCTCGCGGGGCTGCCGGGTCAAGCGCTCTTCGTCGGCCAGGAAGATATTGCCGATCTCGAACAGCGCCAGATCGCTCTGCCGGCGGTTCGTATTGTATTCGGCGATGCTGAGCAGCTCCGGCAGCAGGCTGGTGCGGAGGACGCTGCGGTCCTCGCTCATCGGCATCGCCAGCTTGACGGCGAAGGCACCGCCTTGCAGGGCCGGGAACAGACCGGTCCGGTCCGGCTGGATGAACGAATAGCCCATCGTCTCCTGATAGCCGCCGTGCGCCAGCAGGTGGCGAAGCTCGCGGCGCAGCGCCTGCGGACGCGTCAGACTGCCCGGCGTCGTCGGTCCTTCAATCGGAGTGGACGGAATATTGTCGTACCCGTACAGCCGGGCGACTTCCTCAATCAGATCCACATCGCGCGTAATATCCCCGCGTCGGGTCGGCACCCGCACTTCCAGCAGGCCGTGGGCGGCGTCTCCGCACGGGAGTCCCAGGCGAAGCAGCAGCGTTTTGACCTCCAGCAGGGAGAGCTCGGTTCCAAGCCGCGCGTTGACCTTATCCAGCGAGAGGGTGAGAACAATCGGTTCGGCGGCTGCATTCCCCGCCTGGACAACCCCCTCGAGAACCGCGCCGCCTGCGTAGCGGGCGATCAGCGAAGCGGCGCGGTCCAGAGCCGGGAGAACCGAACCCGGATCGACCGTCTTCTCAAAGCGCAGGCTGGCTTCGGAACGAAGACCGAGCTGGCGCGCGGTTTTGCGTACAAGCGATCCGTTGAAGCGGGCCGATTCCAGCGCAATGTTCACTGTGGCATCGGTGACTTCCGAGTCCAGGCCGCCCATGACGCCGGCCAGGCCGACCGGCTTCTCGGCATCGGCAATTACGATCATATGCGCGCCGAGCGTACGCTCCTGTCCATCCAGCGTAACCAGCTTCTCGCCTTCATGGGCCAAGCGCACCGCAAGTCGGCCTCCCGCCAGTTTGTCGGCGTCAAAAGCATGCAGCGGCTGCCCGTATTCCAGCATGACATAGTTTGTAATATCCACAATGTTGCTGATCGGACGGATGCCTGCCGCCATCAGCCGGTTCTGCATCCACTGCGGCGACGGCCCGGGCTTAACGCCCGAAATATAACGGACGGCATAGTGCGTGCAGAGCGACTCGTCTTCCACCGATACGGTTACGGCATCGGAAGCCGGCCCGCCGGCTTGAATCAGCTCTTCCTCCGGCTTGGGCAGCCGGGGCTCCTGGCCGAGAATCGCCCCGACCTCATAGGCGGCGCCGATCATGCTGAGACAGTCGGAACGGTTCGGCGTCAGGTCGAACTCCAAGACCTCGTCGTCCAGACCGAGCACACGGGTGACAGGCAGACCGATCTCGGTCTCCTCCGGCAGCACCAGAATGCCTTCCTGCTGTTCCTTCGGCAGCAGCTTGTCGTTCATGCCGAGCTCCTTGGCGGAGCAGATCATGCCCTGGGAGAGCACGCCGCGCAGCTTCGCCTTCTTGATGGTAAGACCCGGCAGAGCCGCGCCTACGAGCGCCACCGGCACCTTCTGTCCGGCCGCGACATTCTTCGCTCCGCAGACAATCTGCAGATCTTCGCCCTGGCCGGCATCGACCACGCATACATTCAGCTTATCCGCATCGGGGTGCTTCTCCTTGGATTTCACCAAGCCGACCACGATGCCCGACAGCCCTTGATTGCGGTTCTCGATGCCGTCGATTTCAATGCCCGCAGCCGTAATCTTCTCCGCCAGTTCGGCGGCCGTTACGCCTTCAAGCGAAATATAATCCTTCAACCAGCTGGTTGATACTTTCATCCTTCTCTCACGTCCTTAACCGTAATTTATCGTCAGATTCCCCGGAACTGCTTCAGGAAAGACATGTCGTTGGCAAAAAAGTAACGGATGTCGTCCACGCCGTATTTCAGCATGGCAATCCGCTCGACGCCCATGCCAAAAGCGAATCCGCTGTATACTTCGGGATCGTAGCCGCCCTCTTGCAGCACCTTCGGATGCACCATCCCGGAGCCGAGCACCTCGATCCAGCCCGTGCCCTTGCAGAGCCGGCAGCCGCTTCCGCCGCATTTGAAGCAGCTTACATCCACCTCCGCGCTCGGCTCGGTGAACGGGAAGAAGCTCGGGCGCAGCCGGATGCTGGTGGTCGGACCGAACATCTTCTTGACGAATTCGTGCAGCGTTCCCTTCAGATCGGACATGCGCACATTCGGCGCAACGACAAGGCCTTCGATTTGATGGAACTGGAAGGAGTGCGTGGCGTCATTATCGCGCCGGTACACCCGGCCCGGGCAGATAACCTTGACCGGGGCTTCGCCCTTCTTCGCCTGCATCGTCCGGATCTGGACGGGAGAGGTCTGGGTGCGGACCAGCAGCTCGTCCGTAACGTAGAACGAATCCTGCATATCCCGGGCCGGATGGTCTTTGGGCAGATTAAGCGCCTCAAAGTTATAATAATCGGTCTCCACTTCGGGACCTTCCGCAATTTCATAGCCCATTCCGATAAAGATATCCTCGATCTCCTCGATGACCCGGCTCAGCGGATGCATCCCGCCCTGAGGAAGCTTCCGTCCCGGCAGCGTGACGTCCACCGTCTCGGCTTGAAGCCGGGATTGGGTCTCCCGCTGCTGAAATTCTTCCTGCTTGGCTGCAATGACTTCTTCGATGGCTGACCGGACCGTGTTGGCCACTTGGCCGATAACCGGCCGTTCTTCCGCGCTGAGCGAGCCCATGCCCCGCAGCACTTCGGTAAGCTCGCCTTTTTTGCCGAGATACTTAACCCGAAGGTCGTTGAGCGTTCCCGGATCGTTCACCTCCGCCAGCTTCGCCAGCGCTTCGATTCTCAATGCTTCCAGTTTTTCTTTCATGGCTTGAGCCATCCTCCTTCACTTTGCTTCGCCATACCCTACCAAAATACCAAAAAAGGCCTTCCCTCCCTGTAAAAGGGACGAGAAGACCGTGGTACCACCCTTGTTAGACAGAATTGCTCCGCGCCGGCTTCATGCTTCCGCGCCTTCTGTCTCACTCCGTGCAGCGGTAACGGGCTGCGGCCGGTTGACCCCTACGCAAGGCTGCTTGTCGCAGCTGTTCAGGGTACTGCTCCGGAGTGAACTTCAGCAGATTCGGTTCCCGAAGCGCGCTCTCAATCCATCGGCGGCTTCTCCCTGTGGGCCTTGGCTGCTTACTCTTCTCCATCGCTGCATTTGCTGGTTATTCATCAATTATACATCGTTTAATTATAGGGGCTTCTCCGGCGTTTGGCAAGCCGCCAGAAGCGCATCCGGCCGGATGAACGGAGGAATCAGCCGCAGAACAGGCGCCAAAAAAAATTCCCGAACCGTCTGAATCGTTTGCGTCGGCAATGGGTAATAAGTCTCAAGCCTACTGCTCTGGTACAATCTGTACATACATAATTGCACTTCGGAGCTTCTTGCTCCGCATCCACACTGCAGCTGTATGCGCTTGCCTGCCCGCATAGGTACTTAACCCCCGCCCGCCGCGATCCGGCCCGAGAGCAGGTTCATGCCCGCTGCGGGAGCAAGATTGAACTCACCGGCTTAGCCGCTACCATCAGGTTTTTCAGGGGGAGATGCACGTGACCGAGACCCAAACGACCAAGCGTCTCATTCTGATGCTTGCCGCAATTGCAGCTGTGCTGGTCGGCGCCAGTGTCGCCGTCCTTATCTATCTCAACTATTCCATCGACCGGATTTCGGGTGTACTCTTTCAAGACGTTGACAAGAGCCATGAATTGATCCTGAATGCGGATCGCGACCTGTACCAGTCTTCGCTCGCCCTGTACACGCTTTATACCTCGGACGGCCGCGACCGCCTGCTAGCGGGAAGCCAATTCGAGAACAATGTAGAGGAAGCTTCCCGGCGTGTGAATGCCGCCGCCGGCCGGTTGTCGGGAGGCAAGCCGTATGAGAGCCTGCGTTCCAATGACTATGTGCTGGAGCAGATCCGCTCCGAGCTTGCCGGGTTTGCCGCCGCCCGGGACGAGTGGCTGGCAGCAGGCCGGAACATGCTGGCTTCCGGCGATCCCGCCGCTACCCCTCCGTCATCGCTGAACAAGCTGCTGGACAATGCCCGCGGGCACCTCGACCGTTCGGAAGACCTGCTCTCCCGCTACGGCGATCAGGTGATGGACATATTCAAAGAGCGGAAGAGCTCCCTGTTCGCTGTCTATTCCCTCATGCTCATTGTGCTCTTCTTATTTATCTTTTATCTGGGCCGCCGGATGCTCTTCCTTCAGAAGCAGCGGCAGGAAGAGAGCGGCATGTACCAGCTCATCGGAGAATCCATGACCGATTTTATTCTGCTGACCGATGCCAACGGCTCTATTCTGTATGCTTCGCCGTCCCATCTGCCCGTTCTCGGCTACACGCCGAAGACCGGCGCTCCGCTCTCGCAATATATCCGGGAACCGGACATTGCCTGGGCCAAGCTGAAGAACGCCGCTTCCGGGTCTTCCGCTTCCAAAGCCTCGGAGCTGCGCATGCGAAGCGCAGACGGCCACTGGGTCTGGATGGAGACCAAAGTATCCGCCATAACGGGGTCGGAGTCCTATCCCGCCCGGTTCATGCTGGTCTCGCGGGAAATCACCCAGCGCAAGCAGCACGAAGAACGGCTGCACAAGCTGGCATTCTATGACCATCTGACTTCCATTCCGAACCGGGCGCATTTCAAAATGTACATGGAGAACCTGTTCTCCCAGCCGAAGGGCAATCAGACCATGATCGCCCTTGCGCTTCTGGACTGCGACCGGTTCAAGCAACTGAATGATACGCTGGGACATCTCGCCGGAGACGAATTCCTGCAGCTGCTCTCAGGCCAGCTTCAGCAGACCGTCAAGGGCGTTGGACAAGCCTTCCGGATCGGCGGAGACGAATTCGCCGTTGTGCTGCACCGTTTCTCTTCTCCGGAGATGCTGGAAGAGATTCTGGACCGGCTGCTGAAACTGTTCAACAAGACCTGGTCCATCAACAACGGCTCCAGCTTCCATACTTCTGCGAGCATTGGCGTAGCGCTCTATCCGAAGCACGGCAAGACCATTAACGAACTTCTCCGCGCCGCCGATCTGGCCATGTACCGCTCCAAGGACCACGGCGGGAATGAGGCGACCCTGTACACGCCGGCCATGGACGGTGATCCGGGACGGGAGGAGCGGGCGGCGAACCGTAATTAGGAGCACTCTTTAGGTCTCTGCCGATTATCCCGAAAACTCCGGGTTCAGCTTGTCAGTCCAAGAGAGGAATCCGGCTGCATTCCGCCTGCTCCGCGAATCCGAACACGAATTAAATCTTCTTCGCCGGAGCAGTCGATATAGCAGTCCGCGCTGCCGTCCTTGGCTTCCCAGTCATTGAGCCGCAACAAATATCCGACGGAAGCGGTCTCCGGCTGTACCTCCAGCAGTGCGACCGCGCGTCCGTCCTTGAGGCGGGTGAAGTCGCATTGCCCGTCCTGGATGCCTGTTCCCCATACCCACAAGTTCCAGCCCCGGTAATCGCCGTCTTCCCGCTCGTAATGAATCTCGATCGTTCTGGAACGGGGACGGGGCTCTTCGCAGAGGTCATAGAGAATCATCAGGGACAAGCCTTCAACCGTGATCTCCGGGCCCTCCACCCTGCGAAGAGTCTCCGTGCCGGCGCCGGTATGATCGGCCACCACCTGCCATCCTTCTTCGCTCGGCGGCAGCCAGGCCGTCACCGGCCACGGATTGGCGTTGAACAGAACGGCGATATTGCGCCATGCGTCGCCTCCCGCGTGATCCTTCAGCAGGTAGGAGACCACCCCTCCGTCACACCGTGTGAAATGAAGCGCGCGCTCCACCTCCTGCCGTCCGCGCAGGCGGAACGCCGGATGCTGCTTGCGAAGGGCAATCAGGCCGCGGTAGTAATCAAATACCTGCCGGAAGCGCGCTTTGTTCCCCCAGCGGATCGCATTGATGGAATCGCTGCTCCGGTAGCTGTTATGGTCTCCGAATTTGCTGCGCAGCAGCTCGTCGCCCGCCTGCAGGAACGGAATGCCCTGCGAAGTCAGCACGAGAGCGCTCGCAAGCAGCGATCTTCGGACCGTCTCATCCTGAAGCAATTCGCCTTCTTCCAGGACGGCGTAGGGATCGGCCTTCGCTATCGCTTCTTCGGCATCTCCGCCGCCCACAAGGCGGCCGTCGGCTAAATCGGGGAACCGGCAGTGGCCGCGCAGGCCCTGTACGGTCAGGATTTTGTCCCAGAGGTTCAGATTGTCATGGGCCGACACATAATTGACCGTCTCCCGGGGAGAATCGGCGAAGTCATGGATCGCTCCCTTGATGCCGGCCGCCACCGCGCCTTCTCTTCCCCATTCGCCTGTGGCATAGCCTCTGCCCCATCCGTCGTTATCGCCCTTGATCGCCGAACGGTAATTATCGTTGAAGACCGCGTATCCTTTGCCTTTCTGCGCTCCTTTGAGCGTCTTGTTCATCAGCGGCGAATCTCCGCCCGTCCACGGCTCGCCGTAGAACAGCAGGTCCGGCCTGAAATCGATCCGCAGCTCCTCCGCAATCTCCCGCATCGTTACGGTATCGATGACGCCCATCAGGTCGAAGCGGAAGCCGTCGATGTGATACTCCGTCAGCCAGTAGCGCAGCGAATCCTTGATGTACTTGCGGACCATCGGCCGCTCTGTCGCCAGTTCGTTGCCTACGCCCGAGCCGTTGGTCAGCCGTCCGGCAGGGTCCCGCCGGTAGAAGTAGCCCGGAGCCAATCCTTCAAAAGGCCCCGTATCCACAGCATACGTATGGTTATAGACCACATCCATCACGACGCCGATTCCCCGGGCATGGAGGGCCTGGACCATCTTCTTGAACTCGCGGATGCGGGCCCTCGGATCAGCAGGGTCTGTGCTGTATGACCCTTCCGGCGCATTGTAGTGCTGGGGATCGTAGCCCCAGTTATAACGAGGTCCGCCTTGGTCCAGTTCATCGACGGTCTGATAATCGAACACCGGCATGAGATGCACATGGGTAATACCGAGCTCGGCCAGATGATCGACGCCCAGCCGATTCCCTGCATCATCGCGAAGCTCTCCTTCGGTGAATGCCAGGTATTGGCCTCTATGCGCCGCCCCCAGACTCTCATGAATGGAGAAGTCCCGGACATGCAGCTCATACAGCACGGCATCTACCGGATGGGCAAGTCGGGGCGATTCATCCGCCTCCCAGCCCTCCGGATCGGTCTCCCGCAGATCCACAATGGCCGAACGAAGACCGTTGGCGGACACGGCGAAGGCATACGGATCCGGGCATTCTTTAACAGTACCGTCTTCATAGACCGCCCGAAACATATAGAAGAGACCGGCCAGGTCTCCGGCTATCCGCACTTCCCACAGGCCCGATCCCTGGCGGCTCATCAGGGCCAGCTTCGCATCGCCGGCTTCTTCGGCACTCTCGCCCGGCACACCGCCGGATTCATACAGCACGAGCGATACCGCGGAAGCCGCAGGCGCCCATACCTTGAACAGACTCTCCTCCTTCGTATACGTTAATCCCAAATCCCTGCCCCTGTACTCCTCTATGACCCACTCCGCATTCACTGCGCTAATCATCTTGTTCATCACCTTCCCGTTACATCCAGATATGTCCGCTTTGGCGGACAGGCATACTCGGCAGCCGAGTCTTTCCTCATAGAATATGTTCCTTCTCCCAAGCAAGACCGGGTCTATGCCGGAGAACGCTTCTATAGTTCTTATATCGGCAGCGCAGGTTATCCCGCTGACGGTTTCGCTGAATTTGTAACATCCGGCCCGCTCTGAAGAACGGGAGACTGCACAAAAAGAGCCGGCCCGAATGGGCCGGCAAGTGCGGTTGGACAAGCATAATAAGGTTGTGAATTATTGCGCGGTACGCTGAACCAGAGCGGCCACTTCTTCGGCCGTACCCATCTGCAGCGCCTTGGCCGCGAGTTCCTTCATCTCGGCAGCGGACAGCTTGGAAATCTGGCTCCGCGCCGGAAGAATCGAAGTGGCGCTCATGCTGAATTCGTCGAGGCCCAGACCGAGCAGCAGCGGAATCGCCGTCGAATCACCGGCCATCTCCCCGCACATTCCTGTCCACTTGCCTTCAGCATGGGCGGCGTCGATGACGTTCTTGATAAGCCGGAGAATCGCCGGATTGTACGGCTGATACAGATAAGACACCCGCTCGTTCATCCGGTCGGCGGCCATTGTATACTGGATCAGGTCGTTGGTTCCGATGCTGAAGAAATCCACTTCCTTCGCAAATTGGTCCGCCAGTACGGCGGTGGAAGGAATCTCGACCATGATGCCAAGCTGAATCTGGTCGGAGACTTCCTGGCCTTCGGCCTTCAGCTTCGCCTTCTCCTCCAGCAGCAGATCGCGAGCGGCCCGGAATTCAGCCAGCGTTGCAATCATCGGGAACATGATCCGCAGATTGCCGTGCACGCTGGCCCGGAGCAGAGCCCGAAGCTGGGTTCGGAAAATGTCCTGGCGGTCCAGGCACAGCCGGATAGCGCGGAAGCCCAGGAACGGGTTCATCTCTTTCGGCAGATCGAGATAAGGAAGCTCCTTGTCTCCCCCGATGTCCAGCGTGCGCACGACCACCGGCTTGCCGTTCATGTTCTCCAGAACCGTCCGGTACGCATTGTACTGGACCTCTTCGGAGGGCAGCTTATCGCGGCCCATATAGAGAAATTCGGTCCGGTACAGGCCGACGCCTTCGCCGCCGTTCTCGATAACGCCGGCAACGTCGTTCGGTGTCCCGATATTCGCGGCCAGCTCCACGTGCTTGCCGTCCGCCGATACCGTCGGCTCGTCCCGCAGCTTGCGCCATTCGGCAATCTGCTGCTGGTAAGCTTCGCGCTTCGCCGTGTACTCGGCAATCTCCGCATCGCTCGGGTTAACCAGCACATCGCCGTTCAAACCGTCGATGATGACGAGATCGCCTGCCTTCACTTCGGACAGCACTGTCTTGGTTCCCACGACTGCCGGAATTTCCAGCGACCGGGCCATGATGGCGGAGTGCGAAGTCCGGCCTCCGATGTTCGTCGTGAAGCCTTTGACATAATTGCGGTTGAGCTGGGCCGTGTCGGAAGGCGTCAGGTCTTCCGCAATGACGATAACCTCTTCGCTGATTTCGGCCGGGCTGATGTACGTAATGCCCAGTAGATGGTTCAGCACGCGCTTGGTCACATCGCGCATATCGGAGGCGCGTTCCTGCAGGTACGCGCTCTTCATATTCTCGAACATGGTGACGAACTGGCCGGCAACCTCTTGGAGCGCATAATCCGCATTGACGGACTCTTCGCGGATTTTGTCGGCTACCGGGCTGATCAGTTCGGGATCATCGAGAATCAGCAGATGCGATTCAAAGATCTCCGCCTTCTTCTCTCCCAGCTCCGCCAGCGTCCGTTCCTTGATTGCCTGAAGCTCCGCCCTGGATTTCTCCAGGGCAGCTTCCAGCTTGGCAACCTCGGCTTCCGGGTCGGCAATCGTCTTCCGGGCAATGCTGTAATCGGGATGTTCCAGAATGAAAGCCCGGGCGATCGCAATCCCGGCCGAAGCCGCGATTCCGGTCAGCTTACTCATGCACTTCTCCCAGCCCTTCTTTAACCATCACTTCCTGCAGTGCGTTCAACGCTTCGGCTTCCTCAGCGCCTTCCGTAATCAGGGTCAGCGTATCGCCGGTTTCCAGTCCCAAGGACAGAACGCCCAGGATGGATTTCAGCGTAACTTTCTTACCCTTGGCTTCGGCAAAAGCTTCCGTGCCCTTGAACTTGGTTGCCGTGTTCACCAGCGCGGTAGCCGGACGTGCATGAATGCCGTCTTCGTCGATAATACGGAATGTTTGTTGCATGTTATCCCACTCGCTTTCTGTTGGTAATTGGATTTTAAATTAACGGATCTCGATAATATCCCGGTCGCCGATGCGGACAGCGCCCGGCTTCTTCAGCGTAACGGCCGAACCTTCCGGCAGATTGGAGAAGATGACCGGAGAAATGACGGAAGGCGCATGGGCCCGGACATATTCCAGATCAACTTCCATAATCGGCTGGCCGGCTGCGACCAGATCGCCTTCCTGAACCAGTACGTTGAAGCCCTGGCCTTTCAGCTTGACGGTATTGACGCCGATGTGCACCAGAACTTCCTTGCCTCCGTCGGACATGATGCCGACCGCGTGTTTGCTCGGGAAGACATTGAACACCTTGCCGTAGACCGGCGAAGCGATCTTGCCGTCGCTTGAGAGGAAGGCGAAGCCGTCGCCCGTCATTTTCTGGGAGAAGACTTCATCCGGAACCAGCGTAATATCCATCAGCTCGCCGTTGACCGGAGATACGATATCTTCCGGAACGATTGCCTGGCCTTCCTCGCCCGCCTGCTTCTCGGCTTCCGGAGCCGGAGCCACAGGAGCGGCGGCAGGAGTCCGTCCGGCCATGACATCCTGGATCTGCGATTTGATGGTATCCGAACGCGTTCCGAAGATCGCCTGTACGTTATTACCCACTTCCAGCACGCCGGAAGCGCCGAGCTTCTTCAGCCGGTTCTTGTCGACGCCGGCTTTATCCTTAACCTCAACCCGCAGACGCGTGATGCAGGCATCCAGATGGACGATATTCGGCGAACCGCCAAGGGCGGCCAGAATGTTGCGCGGCAGATCGTCGCCCGCCGTCGATACGGCAGCGGCGTCCGCTCCGGCATTGTCCTCATCGGCGTTCTCCTCTTCACGGCCCGGCGTCTTAAGGTTGAACTTGCGGATAACAAAGCGGAAGCCGAAGTAGTAAATCACTGAGAAGACGAGACCGACCGGAATGACGAGCCACCAGTCCGTACGGTTCGGAATAATACCGAACAGCACATAGTCGATGAAGCCGCCTGAGAACGTCATCCCGATTTTGACATCCAAGATGTGCATCGTCATGAAGCTCAGACCGGCAAATACGGCGTGAACGGCGAACAGCAGCGGAGCCACGAACAGGAACGAGAATTCGATTGGCTCTGTAATCCCCGTCAGGAACGAGGTCAGTGCAGCGGATACCATCAGGGAGCCGACTACCTTGCGGTTCTCCGGCTTCGCTTCATGGTAAATGGCCAGGGCGGCTGCCGGCAGACCGAACATCATAAACGGATACTTACCGGTCGTGAACGTACCCGCAGTGAACGGCACGCCGTCGCGCAGCTGCGCCATGAAGATACTCTGGTCGCCGCGGATCAGCTGTCCCGACTTGCTCACATAACTGCCGAACTCATACCAGAACGGCGAGTAGAAGATGTGGTGCAGGCCGAACGGAATGAGCGAACGTTCGATGACGCCGAAGATGAAGGCGGCCAGCGTCTTGTTCGTGTCGATCATGTTCTGGGACAGATAATTCAGTCCATGCTGGATCGGCGGCCAGACCAGGCAGAGAATCAAGCCCAGGATCAGCGAGGTTACAGCGGTCATAATCGGAACGAAGCGTTTGCCGGCGAAGAAGCCGAGATACGACGGCAGCTCGATTTTGAAGAACCGCTTGTACATCGCAGACGCCAGAATACCGACGAGAATACCGCCGAATACCCCGGTCTGCAGCGTAGGAATGCCGAGGACGCTGGCGTACGAGAAGTCGCCCCAGGTCAGCACGTAGCTGTTGATCCCCAGCACGGTGCCCATCGTCACGTTCATGACGAGGAAGCCGATAATGGCCGCAAGACCGGCCACGCCTTCGCCGCCTGCAAGGCCGATGGCCACCCCGACCGCGAAGAGGAGGGACAGATTGCTGAATACGATCTGGCCGGCGTTCATGAGAACGTTCGCGATCGCTTGAACCGTATCATTCTCAAGAGCCGGTACGTATTGCAGGAAGTCGGGATTGACCAGCATATTGCCGATCCCCAGCAGCAGCCCCGCCGCCGGAAGGATAGCTACCGGCAGCATCAGCGCCTTGCCGACACGCTGCAAGACGCCAAACAGTTTCTTGAACATGTAGAGGTTTCACTCCTTCTTGAAATGGATAGCTAGCAGAACACAGCGCAAAAAAGGCATAAGCAATCACAGATGCATGGTCGTCTATCCAACACTAAAGTTAGATTACCCCAAGAGGGAAAAAGACAACCATAAACCTGTAAATCACTCATGCCTGATCGAATCAGTTACACGTTATATTCAGTTAGCCACAACTTGCTGCCAGTATAACACCGTTTGCAACCGGTGGCAATACCTAAACTTCCGGGTCCACGAGCGGCTCCTCTTCTTCGGCTTTCTTCTGGGCCAGACGCTGGAGATGAACGGTCAGATAGCTCACTTCCGCCGGATATACGGGCAGCTTCAGACGTTTCTCCATCACCTTCGTCAGCTTCCAGGCCAGCATATACATCTCAGGGTATTCGCGCTTCATCAGATTGTCCAGCGATGATGTCTGGCGGACCGTCTCGCCACGGCGCAGCCGCTCCAGCACGAACCGCAGATGGGTGACAAGCCGTGAATAATCGAGGGAATCCCGGGGGACCCGGTACTCCAGTCCGTTCTCCGCCAGCCCCACCAAGTCTCCGATTAACTGGGAATGCTCCTTGACCTCGGAGATATGCCGGTTGCTGATTGCGCTGTAAATATGCAGGGCCACAAACCCGATCTCATCGACAGGAAGCTGGACATTCATCGTCTCGTTGATCCGTCCCACGGCATATTCCGCCAGCGCATATTCCTTCGGATAGATCTCCCGGGTCTCATACAGAAACGGATTGTGCAGAATAATATGCTGCTCCATGCGGCGGATAGCGAAGGCGATATGATCCGTAAGCGCAATATGAATATGCTCGTTGAGCGTTGTTCCCGTCTGCCTCATGATGTGCAGGACAATCTCCTGAATCACTTCGATCAGCTTCTCGTCAACCTGGGGAATCAGCTGCTTGTACTGCTCCTGCTCGGCCTGGCTGCGCAGAATGAACATCTTCTCCACAGCGGACAGGTCAATTCTGTCGCGGCTCTTGCGGTTGAAGCCGATGCCCTTGCCGATGACGACGACTTCGGCATACTGCGGATGGTCGGCGATGATGACATTGTTGTTCAGCACCTTCGCGACGGTTAGGCTGCTCACATCTACACCTCTTTACCTTTCATCAAAAAAAACGATATCGCTCTATTATACGGGGGCGGCCGACCGCCCGCAAGATGACGGGAAGCTCCGGCGGCCTCCTGGAGCCATCCAATATATGAATGTGCCTCATTCGAACTTTCTGCCGATCCCAAAAAAAACCGTCAGGCCCCAATCCCTGACGGTCCTCCTTCCCGTGCGGCTGTCGTCCAGCCGCTTCATGAAGCCGGCTCCGCTTATTGACCCGCGCTTCCCGGCAGTCCTTCCGGCCCGACCGGCGCCGCAGCAGCCGCGACCGGCGCCTTCGAAGGCACCGATTTGCCGGTAAGGCCCTGGATCAGCGACAGGGCGTCGATGCCGGACACGCTCTTGAGCATTTCGGGTGCGGTCGCCATCAGCTCGGTCACATAGTTGCTGACCCGGGCCGCGCCCTCGCCCTTGCCGGTGTCAACGACCGTCAGCTTGTCGATGGAAGCAATCGGCTGGGCAATCTTGCCCGCCAGTTCAGGCAGCATCTTGACGATAATGTCCAGCACCGCCGCTTCGCCGAACTTCTGGAACGCCTCGGCCAGCTTCTCCTTCGCTTCGGCTTCCGCCAGACCGCGCAGCCGGATGACTTCCGCCTCCGCCGTCCCCTTGGCCCGCTCCGCGTCTGCGATGGCCTGGCCCTCGAGCCGCTTCTGCTCCGCCGTTGCCTTGGCATGGGTCTCGATGCTGTACTGCACGGCATCCGCCTCGCGCATCCGCTTCACGCGGTCGGCTTCCGCCGCCTGTTCCACCGCGTAACGGTCGGCTTCGGCTTTCTTCTTCACTTCCGCGTCGTACTGCTTCTCGCGGACCGCGATCTCCTTCTCCTGCAGGTCGATCTCCCGCTCCTTGCGGACAAGCTCGACCTTCATTTGCTCTTCGACCACGATCTGCTTCGCCCGGGCCTCCTGGATATGATAGGCCTGGTCCGCTTCGGCCTTGGCGGTATCCTGGTCTTTCTTGAACGCCGCTACCTTCAGCTGATTCTCCTTGGACGCTTCCGCGATATTCGTGTCCCGCAGCAGCTCCGCCTTCTGCCCCTGCTCCTCGGCGCTGGCTTTCTGAATCCGGGCGTCCCGCATTGCTTCGGCTTCGGCGATCTCGGCATCGCGCTTGACGGCCGCAATCCGCGGCTTGCCCAAGGCTTCCAGGTAGCCGTGCTTATCGCGCACATCCTTGATCGTGAACGACACGATCTGCAGGCCCATCTTCTTCAAATCCCGGGCAGCCACGCCCTGCACCTCCTGGGCGAACCGGTCCCGGTTCCGGTACACTTCCTCGACCGTCATCGTTCCGAGAATGGCGCGCAGATGGCCTTCCAGCACTTCCTGCGCTTCCGATTTCAGCGCTTCGATCGGCTTGCCCATGAATTGCTCGGCGGCTGTCGCGACATCTTCGATGGCGCTTCCGACCTTGATGATCGCCACGCCATCTGCGATAACGGGCACGCCTTGCTCGGTATAGACCTCTGGCGTAGTCACATCCAGCTTATGGGACAGCAGCGACATGAACTCCGCCTTCTGGAACACAGGCAGAATGAAGGCGCCCCCGCCTCTGACAATCTTGATCTTCCGTCCCGATCCATCGTCGGAAATATGGCTGCTGCCCAGGAAGGACCCGGTAACGATCATCGCCTCATCCGGTCCCACCGTCCGGTAACGCGCCCAGAAGGCGAGCGCCAGCACCAGCAGCACAGCGATCACAACCACGGGAATCAACAGGTAATCCGGTATTCCTGACATGTTCACAAATCCCCTCTCTTCAGCTCTTCCTCATCCAGTCCGGCCGCATAAGCCACGCCTTCCCTGACCTCCACGACTACGACGCGCAGCCCGGCCGGGAGCGGCTTACCGTCAAAGCTTGCCGCGGTATGCAGGCTGTTCGACGCTCCGAATCTCACCATGACTTCGCCGAAGCCGCCTGCCGGGACCGGCACCGTAATTTCGCCGAGCCTTCCCGGCAGCTCGGTCATCGAGAAGCCCGATGATACCTCGCTGCGCTCCATCGGCTTCACCACGCCGAGATACAAGGCGGCGGCCACCGCCAGAGCGGCCAGCAGCGACAGGGCGGCCACCGCTCCCGAGCCCAGCCCGCTGTATCGGCCAAGGAGAATTCCGGCGCCGCCGAACACGGTAACGCCGCCCGCCAGCACCGCCGGACTTAAGAAGTCAACCGACAGAAAGCCCAGTGAGCTGTGCAGAACATCGCCGATAATGTCTCCCGCCAGCAGGCTGACCAGAGCGAACAGAACTCCGAGCGTCAGAGCGGCCATATAGAGCGTTTGCATTGCGCTTTCCCTCCGTTGTCATATGTATGCGGCCTCTCTTAGTTTAACGTAAATCATTGCGGATGGTTTCGGATTTCCAGAGAAATTCTCCCAATAAATGGGGTCAAGTTTAGTGCCAGAGCACCAAAAGGGATAGACAACGTCGAAAGCAAAGTATTTGGAATGGAGTCTTAACATGGTTTACTCTATCGGAAAACTATATATTCTGTAATCTACCGAAAAATTATATAGAAAAAAGAATAAAAACAAATTTTATCTATAGATTTCCATTAATGGATGATATAATGATTTTGTAGAAAAATTGATAGCTGATCCCTTTGGCAAGTCGACTGATATAAAAAGGTGCTAATTTAATTTAAACAAGGGCTGTCCTGATAGTAGGACAGCCTTGCTAAATTTACTTGAAAGGATTACGGCATGAAATTAAAAACTTTTTTTATTGTTATATTGTTCATAGTTGGTGTATCAATTATTATGTTGAGATCCAACCAACAATCTGATGAAGAAAAACTGCAAAAAATAGTAACGAAAAAAAATTATATTGTAAATAAAGTTGAAGCTAATTTAGCTATTCATTTTACTATTAAGCCTGAGTGGATTACCAAAAAATCCAAACGTTTAAACGTCAAGGTTTTTAAAGTAGGGGAATCCGAAATTTTTCTTAGTGACGTTGTCTACCGGGAGAGAGATATTTATTTCAGCTTTCATACATCGTTGAACCTTCAGGAAGAAGGCCGATTTATTTTCCCCGGCGACCTGAAGCAAAATGGTTTTTTTTCGACGCCACAAGAGGAATTTTTGCTTGTCACTTCGGACCACCAACGTCTGATCCCATCACAAATAGGATTGGGTCCCTCAGCAGACTTTTCGTTTGGTATTGATTTATCAGATCAAGGTAAAATCGCAAGAGGATTCAATGTTCAGTATTCCGACTTCAACTAATTTGCTTATTACAGAAAGCATCCGTAATTTATTTTCTGTCCCGGTGCTTTTAGTTCAGCTGGACAGCGCCATTAGCCGCCCGGAAGCGCCCGGACGGCTAATGCAGAATGACGGTGGCGAGATGCCTTGCCTCCGCAGCTTTTGGCCTGATTTCTTAGAGCGACATCTTGTAAATCTCGATGACATCCTCTCGCTGCAGCTTGCTGAAGTTACCGAAGGGGCCGAATTTGACCGCCTTGTCGGCCATTGCGCCGATCTGGCTGTCGTCGATGTCATAATCGGCCAGCCGCGACGGTGCGCCGATGGACGTCCAGAAGCGGCTCAGCGCCTCGATGCCTTCCAGACCGGCTTCGCGGTCGGTTTTGCCTGCTGCGTCCACGCCGAAGACGTTGACCGCGAGCTGGCGGAATCGGGCCGGATTCACATCCAGATTATGCTTCATCCAGTTCGGGAACAGAATGGCGAGCCCTCCGCCGTGCGGAATATCGTAGACCGCCGATACGGCATGCTCGATATTGTGGGTCGCCCAGTCGCCGGCAAAGCCCATGCTGACCATACCGTTCAGCGCCATCGTGCCGCAGTAGAGAATCGTCTCGCGGAGTTCGTAGTTCTCCAGATCATTCACGAGCTTCGATCCGGCCTCCATCATCGTGCGCAGCAGCGCTTCGCAGAAGCCGTCCTGCACCGGCGTGTTGGCATCCTGATGGAAGTAGTGCTCCAGCACATGCGACATCATATCGACGACGCCGTAAATGGTCTGGTCGCGGGGAACGGAATAGGTGTTCACCGGGTCCAGAATACTGAAGGCCGGGTAGGCGTGCACGCTGCCCCAGCCCATTTTCTCCTGCGTCTTCTCGTTGGTAATCACTGATCCGTTGTTCATTTCCGAGCCGGTCGCCGCCATGGTCAGCACGGTTCCGAGCGGCAGAGCGCCCTGGGGAGCCGCCTTGCGGTCCACGAAATCCCACATGTCTCCCTCGTATTTCGCGCCGACCGCAACGGCCTTCGCACAGTCCAGAACGCTTCCGCCCCCGACGGCCAGAATCAGCTCGATTCCCTTCTCCCGGCACAGCTCGACGCCCCGGTGTACCGTGGACAGCCGCGGGTTCGGCTCGACGCCGGCGAGTTCGGATATTTCAGCCCCGATCTCCGAGAGCAGCGACAGGGTGCGGTCATACAAGCCGTTGCGCTTGATGCTGCCTCCCCCGTAGACGAGCAGCACCTTCTTGCCGTACTTGGGCACCTCGGTCTTGAGGGCCTCCAGGGTATCCTTGCCGAAGATCAGCTTGGTGGGATTGTAGAATTCAAAGTTGCGCATATGCGTTTTAACCCTCCAGTTCACAAGATAGTTGCGTACAATATAACATTATACCCCTGTAACGGATAAAAAACGAACATCCGGCTCTCCCCTGCTGGAGACAAGCCGGATGTCGGATTTAAATGCGAGAGGCCCCGAAGGCTTCGACGAACCGGGCGAACGCCTTGCGTCCCTCCGGCGTCGTCTTATAGACACCCGCCTGCTCGAGAATGGCCGTGAACTTGGCGCCGACCTCGGTCCGAATCGCCTGAACCGCGTCATCGCGCTGCATTTCCGTGCCGAAGCGGGCGACGAGTTCCTCCAACCAGGGTCCGTGCTGGGCCAGCGGATGCCCGCCGCCGCGGATCGCCGTGAGCAGGCCGCTGTCGCCGCTCAGGACTCCGGCGATTTCATCGAGCTCGGTCTTCAGACGGCCCGGCAGAATCGCCAGTCCCATTACTTCAATCAGACCGATGTTCTCCTTCTTGATATGGTGCATCTCCCGGTGCGGATGAAAGATCCCTTCGGGATGCTCTTCGCTCGTCCGGTTGTTGCGCAGCACCAGATCCATCTCATAGCCGCCGTCTTCGCTGCGGCGCACGATCGGTGTAACGGTGTTGTGCGGCTGGCGCTCTCCATCCGTCTCCGTAAAGGCGTGAATCTCCGCCGCCGGATCGCTGTAGCTCTTCCAGGCTTCGTAGACGGCGCTGCCGCATTCCAGCAGCGCTTCCTTGTCCGCGCCGCTCAGGCGCAGGACCGACATCGGCCAGTTGACGATGCTGATCGTCACTCCGGGATACCCGGGATGCGCGAAGCTGCTCTCGCGGGCCGCTTTTTGAATCGGGAAGGTATGGCGTCCGCCCTGGAAATGATCGTGCGTCAGAATCGAACCGCCGACAATCGGCAGATCGGCATTGGAACCGAGGAAATAGTGCGGGAACTGGCCGACAAAATCCAGCAGCCGCTCCAGCGTCTTCTTCGTCAGCTTCATCGGCACATGATCGTGATGGAATACGATACAGTGTTCGTTGTAATAGACGTAAGGCGAATACTGGAAGAACCAGTCCTCCCCGGCGAGCTTCAGCGGAAGGGTCCGCAGATTCTGGCGCGCAGGGTGGTTGAGGCGCCCGGCATAGCCGACGTTCTCGCGGCACAGCAGACATTTCGGATACACCGGAGGCGGCAGCAGCCGCGCCATGGCGATCTCCTTCGGATTCTTCTCCGGCTTGGAGAGATTGATCGTAATCTCGATGTCCCCGTAAGCCGAGGCGTACAGCCAGTACAGATTCTTCGAAATCCGGTCCATCCGGATGTAGTTCGAGTCGATATTGAGCCGGTAAAAGCGGTCGGTCGCCGCCGAAATTCCCTGCTCCCCGGCCAGCTTCCCGAATTCGCCGATAATCTCGGACGGACGGGCCAGCAGCAGCCCCATAATCTTCGCGTCCAAGAGATCCCGGTACGTATCCGTATTCTCCGGAATCAGCCCGATCTCATAGCCGTAGTCAATCAGGGCGTCCAGCATGGACTGCGGGCTGTCAGCCGCCTCTTCCGGCGCCAGTCCGGCGTACGGCTCATCGAAGCGGAACTGCTCCAGCAGCACATTGCGGCTGTAGTCGATGTCCTCCGGCTCGATCAAGCGCTTGGCGGCGGCGAAGAGCAGCAGCTCTTCGATCGCCAGCAGGGCCCGTTCGCCTCCGGCGGGTGCGTGGTGCTCGGTCTCGTTGTTCATGGTCCGTCTCCTTAGCTGATCTGATTACTTGTCGCCGTAGCCCTGCGGATGGCTGGAGTGCCAGCTCCATGCGCTGGCGATGATGCCCTCCAGATCGGCCCGCGAAGGGTTCCAGCCGAGCACGCTGCGCGCTTTGTCCGAGGAAGCGACCAGCACGGCCGGATCGCCGGCGCGGCGTTCCTGGACCGCCACCGGGATGTCGAGGCCGGTCACCTTCTTGGCCGTCTCGATCACCTGCTTCACGGAGAAGCCGAGGCCGTTGCCCAGGTTGAACACATTGCTCCCGCTGCCGCTGCGCAGATAATTCACCGCCCGCACATGGGCGTCGGCCAGATCGCTGACATGGATATAGTCGCGGATACAGGTTCCGTCTTCTGTCGGATAGTCTTCGCCGAAGATGGCGATATGTTCGCGCTGCTTCAGCGCCGCTTGCAGAACGAGCGGAATCAGATGGCTCTCGGGACGGTGGTCCTCGCCGATCTTGCCGCTGGCATGCGCGCCCGCCGCGTTGAAGTAGCGGAGCGCTACATAACGGATGCCGAGCACTTTATCGAACCAGGACATCATCCGTTCCATCGTCAGCTTGGTTTCGCCGTAGACGTTGGCCGGCTCGGTGCGGTCGCTCTCCTCGATCGGCACCTTCTCGGGCTCGCCATAGGTGGCGGCGGTGGAGGAGAAGACGATTTTATCGACGCCCGCCTCCTGCATCGCCTGCAGCAGACAGAGCGTTCCATAGACATTGTTGTCGTAATATTTCGCCGGGTCTTTCATACTCTCCCCGACCAGGGAGCTGGCCGCAAAGTGGATGACGGCGTCAATCTCATTCTCGGCGAACAGCTTCTTCAGCAGCTCCTTGTCCCGGAGGTCTCCCTCGTACAGCTTGCCGCCCAACAGCGCTTCCCGGTGCCCGGTCAGCAGACTGTCGATTACAACCACCTCTTCTCCCCGATCCAAAAGCTCCGCTACCGTGTGGGAGCCGATATACCCCGCTCCGCCCGTTACAAGAATTGCCATTGTCTCTCCACTCCTCTCGTTATGGTCCAACAGGTCATTCCTTACGTATCGCTTGACTGATCGCTTGATTTACCGCTTGACGGCGCTCTGCTCACGAACACCGTCGCCGATGCCGCAGACGTAGAAATCGCCGGTAAGACCGGTGCGTTCCTTATAGGCCGCTCCGACCTCCGCAATGAACCGTTCCACCTCATCTTCGTGAACCAGGGATACGGTGCAGCCGCCGAACCCGGCGCCGGTCATGCGCGATCCGAGCGTGCCCGGGATGCGCTGCGCCTCTTCCACCATGACGTCGAGTTCCGGGCAGCTTACTTCGTAGAGATCGCGGAGCGATTCATGCGAGGCGTTCATGAACGTCCCGAACGTCCGGAGGTCCCCGCGCCGCAGCGCCTCGACCGAATCCAGCACGCGCCGGTTCTCGGTTACAACGTGCTGCGCCCGCCGCAGCACCGTCTCGTCCCGGAGCGCATCCTTGTGCGCTTCCAGTTCTTGAGGCGTCAGTCCGGCCAGACAAGCCAGCTCCGACACCCTCGTTCGCAGCGCGGCAAGCGCTTCATCGCACTGGGAGCGGCGTTCATTGTACTTGGAATCAACCAGGCCGCGGCGTTTGTTGGTGTTGCCGATAATGAGCTTATAGTTCCCGGCCTCAAACGGCACCAGCTCGTAATCCAGCGTGTCGCACATCAGCAGAATCGCATGGCTGCGGCGTCCGACTGCGACCGCGAACTGGTCCATGATGCCGGAGTTGACGCCGACATAGCCGTTCTCCGCCCGTTGGGACAGACGCGCAATTTCTACGGTATCGGTGTCTCCGCCCTCGAGTGTCAGGAAGGCGAAGGCGGTCACGACCTCAATCGAGGCCGATGAGGACAGGCCCGCTCCGTTGGGAATATCCCCGTGGAAGAGCAGGTCGTAGCCCCGGGTCGGCGCGATTCCTGTCTTGGCCAGCTCCACCAGTACGCCGACGGGGTAATCCACCCATTCGCCGGTCTTCGCAAGACCAATGTCGGGAATGCGGATATCCGCTTCATACTCAAAATGCGTGGAGACGAACCGGACCCGGTCGTCCTCCCGCGGACGGGCCAGCAGCGTTGTGCCGAATTCCAGCGCGGCCGGAAGCACGTAGCCTCCATTGTAATCGAGATGCTCTCCGATCAGATTAACCCGTCCCGGAGCGTAGAACACACGCGTCTCCGCGCCGGTGTCCCCATGCTTGGCGATAAAGCTCTCCTGCAAATCCGATATGCTCATAAATGATGCGCCATCCTTTCGCCGTTCCAGCGAAATCTCGCCCTTCCGGCTTCTTTATGGCTATATTATAATAAAAACAGGTGCGCGCCGATAATGCAATCATGTGCGTTACTCATGGACAAATGTGACAATGGACGGTGAGCTTATGAGTCTGCCCGAACCCGATTACGCTGTCGCCTCCAATCCGCTGTACAACGAGAAGGATGCCCTCAGCGTTCTCTTCGCCGGACGCAGCCAGACCCGGGCGCTGCATCAGGCCGGACCCAAGATCTACGATTATTACCTGTTGCATTATATCGAATCCGGAAGGGGAATCTTCCGCACGGAGCACCGCACTTACTCGCTTGGCGCGGGCGACCTCTTCCTGATCCATCCCGCCCGGCTCGTCAGCTACGTCTCCGACGAAGAGACGCCCTGGCGCTACCGGTGGATGGCCTTCGCCGGCGCCGAAGCGGACCGGCTGGTCGCCGGCGCGGGCTTCACTCCGGCTGATCCTGTAGTCTCCGCGGGGAAGAGCAGCATCATTCCCCGGGCGCTGGCCGGCATCATGGAAGCCTTCGGCTCAGGCCGTGAGAGCGGCGTCCTGACGGCGCTCGGCTGCCTGTATCTGACGCTCGGAGAGGCCGCTTCCCGGCTTGTCCCCGAGGAGCGTCCCGCCGGACCGGATTCCCAGGCGAAGCGGACGGTTATGCAAATGATTCATTATATGTCCTCCCAGTATGCCCATCCGGTCTCCATCGAAGGGATGAGCGCCAGCCTGGGCTACAGCAGAGCCCATCTGTCCCGAATCTTCAAGGCCGAGACCGGCTATTCTCCGGTCACCTACCTGCTCAAGCTGCGGATCGACAAATCCCGGCGGCTTCTCCGGGAGCGTCCCGAGCTGTCGATCGAGCAGGTGGCTGCCTCCGTCGGGCTCAACGACCCGCTCTACTTCTCGCGCCAGTTCAAGCGGTTCTGCGGAGAGTCGCCCAGCCAGTACCGAACTTCCGCGGCCGGCCGATAGGGCTCCGCAGGCTTCATTCCGCCGGGTAGAGTCTCGCTTCCAGCGCTTCCATCACGCTGCCGATCTTCTCCTGGATGAGCAGATCCGCTCTCGGATCAAATCCGGTTGCTTCCATATTCAGTACGGCAACGTGCCGTCCCTGAAAATAACGCACCAGCCCGGCCGCAGGCTGAACGGTCAGCGAGGTCCCGCCAATCAGGAGCAGATCCGCCTCCGAGATATCGGATATTGCCGCTTCCAGCACGCCCCTGTCCAGCGGCTCCTCGTACAGCACGACCTCCGGTTTGACGATGCCGCCGCAGTCCGGGCAGCGGGGCACGGCAGACGTGTCCGCAAGCACTTCTTCCAGCGTGAAGAAGCGGCCGCACTTCATGCAGCGGTTCCGGTGCACCGAACCGTGCAGTTCCAGCACCCGCCGGCTCCCAGCAAGCTGGTGAAGCCCGTCGATGTTCTGGGTAATGACCGACGTCAGCTTGCCGTCGGCCTCAAGCCGGGCGAGCAGCCGATGCGCGCTGCCCGGACGGGCTTCGGGGTGCAGCATTTTACCCCGGTAGAAATCAAAGAAAACTTCGGGCCGGGCCATGAAGAATGACCGGCTCAGAATCTGCTCCGGCGCATAGGGCGAGTCCTGCTCGGTGACATAGAGTCCGGCCGCCGAACGGAAATCGGGTATGCCGCTCTCCGTCGACGTTCCGGCCCCTCCAAAAAAGACAATCCGCCGGCTCTCCTTCACCCACTGCGCCAGCGTATCCACAGCATCCATAGGTTCCCTTCCCCTCTCTTGTGTCCTTGCGCGCCGCGCCTATTGCAGATCAAGTTCGGTATAGTCCTTCACGATCACATCCGCATCCAGCAGCGGTCCCCGTTCGCCCGAAGGCGAGAGTCCGATGCAGCAGCGCAGGCCCGCGTGCCGGCCCATCTGCATGTCCGCGTTGCTGTCTCCGATCAACACGGTCTCGTCGGCAGAGACGCCCAGCTCGCGGAGGGCCATAAGCGCCATCTCGGGATCGGGCTTGCCAAGGCGGACCCGGTCCCTGGTTACAACTGCGGCGAAGCGGTCGGCGACGCCGAGCCAGTCCAGATGCTCGGCGGTTGCAGCCGATCCGTCGGAAGTCACGACGCCGAGCGGGATGGAAGCAGCCCGGCAGCTCTCCAGGAAGGGCAGCAGCCCCGGCACCGGATACGCCAGCCGGCGGCGGCGAACGCCTTCTGACGCCCTACCGCAAATCGCCATCACTTCCGTAAGCGCCTCGTTCCAAGGCATTCCCGCAGCCGCGTATAGCTGCCAGGCAAGCAGTCCGTAGGCTTGCTCCTCCGTCGCCATCGGCAGCGGACCGGCCGGGTCGTAAGCGGCGATTCGGCCCTCCGCTCCCCTTACCGTTCCCAGCACGCTGTCCCGGAGACCGATCCAGCCCACCCCTTCATGATTCAGCCTGTGTTCAAGGCCGTCCAGCACCTCTTCCGCCCAGGCTCCCCACATGCGCAGCATGTCCAGAAGCGTCCCGTCCTTGTCGAACAGAACGGCGCGGCAGGGAACCGGGCTGCCGTTTCTTATCCTCAATTCAGCCATCGCATTTCTCCTCTTCTCCTGCATGCAGCAGCCTGTACATTTACCAAAATTATAGTAGAACGATCCGGAGGGCACAACCTTCATCAGTTCGCCATAACTTTGGGAACTGACAGCGCTTGCAAGTGTGATTTAATTCACAATTGCCAATAGGAGAATCCGTTATTTTAAAATTAAAATAATAAGACAGGGAGGCAGGCTCATGACCAGCAGCACACACCTTGACGAGCGGGGCGAAACATTCTTTCTGAATCTGCGGTTCATGCTCATTGTGACCGTCATCGCCGGGAATGCCATCGAGCCGCTGATCACCTCCAGTTCGGCCATGCACGGGCTGTTCACCTGGATCTTCAGCTTCCATATGCCTCTGTTCGTGCTGGTTACCGGCTATTTTGCCCGCCTGTCCCTCACCGGTGAGGCCGGACGGCGCGTGCTCGCCCAGATCGGGCTTCAATATGTAATCTTTCAGTCCCTCTATTCGGTCCTTGACGCCTGCTTCTTCCAGGTGGCCCATATCCACCGTTCCTTCTTCGCCCCCTATCTGCTGCTCTGGTTCCTGGCCAGCCACGCCTGCTGGCGCCTTCTGCTTCTTGCCGTTCGCCGCTGGAACCCGCTCTGGCAGCTTGCGGCCGCTGCCGCAGCCGGCGTGCTCGTCGGCTACCTGCCGCTGGACGGCGTCTGGCTCAGCGTCAGCCGCACCTTCGTCTACCTTCCCTATTTTGTCGCCGGCTATCACCTCCCGTTCAGTGCCGTTGCCCGGTTCTTGCGCGGCAGCCGCCGCCGGATCGCCGCGCTGCTCTCGCTGGCGCTGCTCGTTCTCTTCATGGCGGGAGCGCTGCCGATGCCCTCTCCGGGCTGGCTGTACGGCAGCATGACCTTCGGTGAACTCGGGACCGCGCACGGGTATGCCGGACTCTATCGTCTCGGCATGTACGGCTTGCAGGTTCTCTCGGCTGCCGCCTTTCTCGGCTGGGTTCCTTACGCCGCAAGCGCCATGACCGATTGGGGACGCCGCACCCTCTACGTCTTCCTTCTTCACGGGCTCGTCATCCGCTTCGCCGTCGTTTCCGGAATCTATGCGCATCTGGACCGTCCCGGCGGCTATGCCGCCGTTCTGGCCGCTTCGCTGTCTCTTGCCGTAATCCTGGCGCAGAAGCAAGTCCGCGCCTGCCTGCATGTCGCCGTCGAACCCCAGGTCGGCTGGCTGTGGAACCTCCGGCAGCGGCTCGCCAGCGCAGAAGCCAAGCAAGGTCCGCTGCCCCGCCTGTCGGCGCAGCCCGGACGTCCGCGTTCCCGCTAGGCTTCCACTTCTCTTGAAATCCGCCTCCGGGCGGATTTTTTGCTTCTTGCAAACTTCCATCCTGCGGTAGAAAAAACGGGGCTGATGTGGTAGACTGTCAGATAATATAAAAGCGGCTTATCAGCGCTTTAAAGCGGTACAAGGAACCGATGTTCCGGCACCGATTTCACATAAGGGGGAAACCAGCAAATGGCAGGCACGAAAAAGCGTTCCGACATGATCACCAAGGGCTTCGACCGGGCTCCGCACCGCAGTCTTCTGCGGGCGGCCGGCGTTAAGGAAGAGGATTTCGGCAAGCCGTTTATCGCGGTGTGCAATTCTTACATCGATATTGTTCCGGGGCATGTCCATCTGCAGGAATTCGGCAAAATCGTCAAGGAAGCCATCCGCGAAGCGGGCGGCGTGCCTTTTGAATTCAATACCATCGGCGTCGACGACGGGATCGCCATGGGCCATATCGGCATGCGCTATTCCCTGCCGAGCCGGGAGATCATTGCCGACTCGCTGGAGACGGTCGTCAACGCCCACTGGTTCGACGGCATGGTCTGCATCCCGAACTGCGACAAGATTACCCCCGGCATGATGATGGGCGCCCTGCGCGTCAACATTCCAACCGTCTTCGTCAGCGGCGGCCCGATGAAGGCCGGCGTGGACAGCAAGGGCCGCAAGCTCTCCCTGACCTCCGTCTTCGAGGGCGTCGGCGCCCACCAGGTCGGCAAGATCGACGACGCCGAGCTGCTGGAGCTTGAACAATACGGCTGTCCGACCTGCGGCTCCTGTTCCGGCATGTTCACCGCCAATTCGATGAACTGCCTGGCCGAAGCGCTCGGTCTGGCGCTGCCGGGCAACGGCACGATTCTGGCCGTCGCCGAGGAACGCCGCGACTTCGTGCGCAAATCCGCGAAGCAGCTCATGGAGCTGATCAAGCTGGATCTGAAGCCGCGCGATATCGTAACCAGGGAATCCATCGACAACGCCTTCGCGCTCGACATGGCGATGGGCGGCTCGACCAATACCGTACTGCATACCCTCGCCTTGGCCCAGGAAGCCGGCATCGATTATCCGCTGGAACGGATCAACGAAGTCGCCAACCGTACCCCTTACCTGTCGAAGCTTGCTCCGGCTTCCGACATCTTCATTGAAGACGTGGACCGGGCCGGCGGCGTCAGCGCCGTGCTGAACGAACTGCTCAAGAAGGAAGGCACTCTGTTCGGCGAATGCATGACCGTAACCGGCAAGACGCTGGCCGAGAACGTGCGCGGCCATGAGATTCTGGATACCGGCGTCATCCATCCGCTGGATAGTCCTTACTCCGAAGTCGGCGGCCTCGCCGTGCTGTACGGCAACCTTGCGCCGGAAGGCTCGATCATTAAGGTCGGCGCCGTAGATCCGTCCGTCGGCGGCTACCACAAGGGTCCTGCCATCTGCTTCGACTCCCAGGAAGAAGCACTGGAAGGCATTGCGAACGGCAAGGTCAAGGAAGGCCACGTTGTGGTCATCCGCTACGAAGGACCGAAGGGCGGCCCCGGCATGCCGGAAATGCTGGCCCCGACTTCCCAGATCGTCGGCATGGGCCTTGGCGCCAAGGTCGGCCTGATTACGGACGGCCGCTTCTCCGGCGCTTCCCGCGGCATCAGCATCGGGCATATTTCGCCGGAAGCCGCCGAGGGCGGACCGATCGCTTTTGTCCACGACGGCGATATGATTGAACTCGACCTCATCAACCGCAAGATCGAACTGCTCGTCGACGAAGAAGAGCTGGCCCACCGCCGCAGCACCGAGTGGAAGGAATTCGAGCCGAAGGTCAAGACCGGCTACCTGGCCCGCTACTCGAAGCTTGTCACGAACGCCAGCAAGGGCGGCGTGCTGAAGATCTAGGACGCGGAATCCGAAGCTGTCCAACCGTTAATTCCCGGCCCCGTCCCGCTTGATGAGCGGGCACGGGGCCTTTTTACATCCTTATAAATCCACAACCAAGGAGGCACAATTATGATTCGATATCCTCTGCTGCACGAAGGCGCCGTGATCGGCGTTACCGCTCCCTCATCGGGGACCGGGGAGGAGTGGCGGCCCCTGCTGGACTCGGCCATCCGGCGCATGGAACAGCGCGGCTTCCAGGTCGTCTGCGGAGAGACCCCGTGGACCCAGCATAAGGCGAAGTCCGCTCCGGCGCGCGTACGGGCCGCTGAACTGGATGCCATGATGACAGACGACGCCATCGAAGCCGTCATCCCGCCCTGGGGCGGAGAGCTGCTGATTGAAATTCTGGAAGAACTCGAGTGGAACCGATTCGGCTGTAAATGGATGCTCGGCTATTCCGACATCAGCCTGCTTCTGTTGGCCTTCACCCTCCGGACCGGAATCGCAACCGCGCACGGCACCAACCTGATTGATCTCCGGGGCAACTATTCGGACCCCGTAACCGATCGGTGGTTCTCCGTCCTGCACACCCGGGAAGGGGAGTCCGTACTCCAGCATTCGTCGGAACGCTACCAGAAGGAGTGGAATCACGCCTCTCCCTCGCCGTGTGTATTTCATCTGACGGAGAAGACCGAATGGAAGACGGTGCACGGGAACCCTGTCGCCATGGAAGGCCGGCTGCTGGGCGGATGCATCGATGTGATTCGGCATTTGGCAGGCACTCCTTACGGCGATGTGGCCGGCTTCCAGCAGGACCGGATTGGCGCCGAACCGATTCTCTGGTATCTGGAGAACTGCGAGCTGTCCACAGCGGACCTGCGCCGTTCGCTCGTACAGATGAAGCTTGCGGGCTGGTTCCGCCATTGTTCGGGGATATTGTTCGGGAGAAGTCCCGCGAACCGGCCTGTGGAGGGCTACACGGCTGAAGACGTCTACCGGGATCTTCATGAGGAATTGCAAATTCCCGTCGTCTACGATGCCGATTGCGGGCATGTTCCGCCCCAGCTCACCTTCGTGAACGGGGCCTATGCCCGGATTGAAGCCCGGAATGGCCGGGGAATCGTTGAACAGGTTTTTCGTCCCTGACGGCGGCCGTGGAGGAATCATGTTAAAAGGGGCATCTTCCCCAAAAAGTAAGCAAAAGCGACCGTTCAAGGGGTTATCCTTGGACGGCCGCTTTGCAGTTTTGGTCTGCGGTGTGCTTTTTCAGCAAATTGTGGTCCTTTCACAGACAAAGGAGAGGGATATAATCATCCCTCTCCTACCTTCTTCTCATTTCGATTAATAATTACACTCATTGACAAATGAACAACTTGGTATTCGTTTAGTCGGTGCCCTGAATATGAGCTCCAGTATAAAGTCAATTCACGATGATTTAAAGATTTTGGAAAATCCTTCTCTTGTTGTTGGGTTTTGAAATTTCGCTGACTCCTGCGGAGAGACGAACGATTGCGGACAAGCGGTAGCGGTCGCCTTTGTATTCGGATATCTTCCACTAGCAATCATTTCTTATATCCGAATACAACAGCGATGGGAGCAATGGTCGTTCTCGGAGCCTTTAGAACAACACTTAAACTCCTAAATAAAAGAAAGAGGCCGTCTTTTGGGACGACCCTTTACCTGTCTTATTGAACCGATTGAAACCTGTTCTCTCTTGTGGCCCTGCTCTACAGTTCTACCCCGCCCCGCTTGATGACGTCTTGATACCAGTAGTAGCTGTCCTTCGGCGTGCGCCGCAGCGTCTCGTAATCGACATGGATCAGCCCGAACCGCATGCTGTATCCGTAGGCCCACTCGAAGTTATCCATCAGCGACCAGGCAAAATAGCCCTTGACCGAAATGCCGGACGCGATGCAGCGGTGCAGCGACAGCAGATGCTTGTGCAGATAGTCAATCCGCTTCATGTCCGCAACGGTTCCTTCTTCTACCCCGTCGTTGTAGCAGGCTCCGTTCTCGGTGATATAAATGGCAATGTCTCCATAGCGTTCATGGAGATAGCTGAGGACCTTGTGAAAGCCTTCCGGATAGATCGGCCAGCCGATATCCGTATGCTCATACCCCATGTTTATCCGGCTGCATTCCATAATGCCGGCGCCTTCTTCATACCGAGCTACCGAGCCGTTGTAGTAGTTGATCCCGACAAAATCCGCCGGCTCGCTGATCAGCTCCATGTCGCCTTCCTGAATCGGAACCTCGGCGCCGTGGGCGCGGAAGCGCTCGACCAGAAATTCCGGATATTCACCTTTGTACATCGGATCGAAGTACCATTCAATGAACCAGCCGTTCTCCCGCCGGCAGGCTTCCTTGTCCTCTTCCCGCGTGCTGTACGGCTCCATCCAGGTCACATTCGGAGCGCAGCCGATCTCGCCGGAAATGCCGGTCTCGCGGAACCGGCGCACGGCTGCGCCGTGGGCCAGCATGAGATGATGGCTGACCGTGACAGCGGTCTGCAGATTCCGGTTGCCGGGAGCATGCTCGCCGTGATAGTTGGACAGGAACGAGGCGCACCACGGCTCATTGATCGTGAACCATTTGGCAATCCGGTCGCCGTAGCGGCGGAACAGCGTCTCGGCATAGTCGGCGAACGCCGCAATGGTATCGCGGTTCTCCCAGCCGCCCTCATCCTGGAGCGCCTGCGGAAGATCCCAATGGTAGAGCGTGCAGACCGGTTCTATGCCGGCGGCAACCAGCTCATCAATAAAGGCATCATAGAAGGCCAGGCCCTCGGCATTGACCTCGCCGCGGCCGTTCGGGTAAATACGGGGCCAGGCCACCGAGAAGCGGTACGCCTTCAGTCCCAGTTCTTTCATAAGCGCGATATCCTCGCGGAAGCGGTGATAGGAATCGCAGGCGACATCGCCGTTGTCGCCGTTCCAGACTTTGCCCGGTTCCCGGGAGAAGGTATCCCAGATCGACAGCCCTCTTCCGCCTTCCTGATAAGCGCCTTCTACCTGATACGCGGCCGTTGCCGCCCCCCATACAAAATCAGCCGGATATTGCACACTCCCCATATGATGAACCTCCGAATTGTTATTATTGTTAGGAAAATTTGCACTTACTAACTAACGATGATACCAAAAAAGCAATCAAAAGAAAACCCTTTCCCGCTCGCTTTATCGCTGTTCAAAAAAGCTCCCTTGGCCTTGAAATGCCGCATCAGGCGGATTTCTTCGGACAAGGGAGCTTGAGGGAATAATAGCGGTAGACATTTCATTATTAGGGGCTAATGAACGGCGTGGACCCCCGGCAGATCGGCATCGGACAGAGTAACGGACAGCTCGGCGTCCTCCTCGCTGTGCTTGACGGACTTCGTCAGGGAACCCGGATGCGGCTTGCCGTAGGACCGCAGCAGATCGGTAATCGGCATCAGCATTGTCTTGGGCACCAGCGCATCGGCGCGCCGCTTCAGACGGTTCCCGCCGCTCGGGTGAATTACGCTGAGCAGAATCCGCAAGTACACCCGTGTGGACTTGGCGAACAGGCCATCCGGCAGGTCCGTGACGAGAAAGCCGAATTTCTCCGGTCCCCGGTTAATCATGCTGACTCCGTAGAGCGCCTTGGCGGAGGCCAGCTCCTCGCTTGACGCGATAATCTCGGCCAGATCCGGCAATTCCTTCTGCGTATAGCGGATCATCCGGATCGCGAGCTGGGCCTCGGAGCGGGAGCTTACGCCCAGCTCGAACAGTCGGCGGTTATCGAAATGCAGCTCCACGATGCGGTCGCCTTTCTTCAGGACGGAACCTTCGCCCATTTCGATCGTATCACCGGAATAAGAGCGCAGCCGGTAATGAAAGAACGGGTTCTCGGGCGATACGGTCTTCAGGCGGAACATGAACTGGAACGCCTTCTCCCACATCAGCCAGCACCAGACGAGCAGCATTTTGCCGAACGAGAGCCGACCCTCTCGGGCTTTCTCGGAAGCGCGGATCATCTCGTCGACCCGGATGCTCTTCAGACCGCGCTTGTCGGCCTCCTCCAGCATGGTCTTCAGAGCCGTCAGCATATTGGCGGGAGCCTTCGGGTCCGCTCCAAGCGTCCGGCCGCAGTCATGCAGCAGCATGACTTCTCCGGGGTTCAGCCGGGACAGCAGCTTGGCGGTCAGCTTCTTCGCGCCGAGCTTCTCCTTCCAGTCGCCGAACATGGCCGACCACAGAATAATCCGGACCTGGCGCCGCTTGGAGAAGTCGAACAGGTTGACAATCCCCCACGGCGGCCGGTAGTAGATGCTGCGCTGGCCCGTAATGGAATGGATAATATCGTCGGTACGCTGAATCTGCTTGCGGACCGTTCCCGGCCGCATGATCCAGTTGCTCTTATGCACATAATTGTGGATGCCGATCAGATGGCCCTCGTCGTGCATCCGGCGGATCAGCTCCGGATGGCGTTCGGCATGGGCGCCGACGACGAAGAAGGTAGCCTTGGCATCATGCTCTTTCAGCAGATCCAGCAGCCTTGGCGTGTACTCCGGATCGGGCCCGTCATCGAAAGTCAGCGCGTAATCCTTCACGCCGACGCCGCGGCGGAAGACCCGATATCCAAAAATCCGGGTGATAAGACCGGGTATGAAGGCATAAAAGGTTGTGATGTAGAATAACCAGAGCAGCAAAGTCTCCATTTCGCATTTCCCCGCTTTGTCAAAGTAGAAACGCCCGGACGGCGTTTACCCCTTATTCTAACACAGCCGCCGGACAAATAGACTTTTTTTATGAAAAGAAACCGTCGGCCCCCGCTCCAAATCGGTTACAATAATGGAATATAAAGCTCTCAAGCAAAGGAGTCGTTACGATTTATGCTGCCGTTTTACAAAAAGTACGGGCGCACCTTCTTCGACATCGGGCTGGTGATTCTTACCGTCTACTTGATCATGCTGGTCTTCAGCAAGCTGTATCAGCTGGCCGCTCCTGTCTTTCTCTCGTTCTTCGTGTTCCTGCTGATTGAGCCTCTGGCGCGGTTCCTCAACCGCAAGGGCATGGCCAAGCCGTTCGCATCGGCAATCTCCGTGCTGCTGTTCCTGACCCTCCTTCTGGGCGCCCTGTTCGGCGCCGGACTGCTGATTGCCACCCAGGCGATGCGGCTGGAAGAGAATTTTCCGTATTACACCCGCATTGTCCAGGAGAACTTCCGGGAGATGACGATCTACCTGCAGCACAAGGTCGATGCGCTTCCGCCCGATATTACCGTCAAACTGAATGAATACTTCACCAAAGGCACCGATGTCCTGTCCGACTGGCTGGTCGTCTTCTTCAATTATCTGATCAACCTGCTGGGCTCGTTCTCCTCGTTCATGGGCAACTTCGGGGTTGCGATCATTCTCGCCTTCTTCCTCAGCATGGAGATCAAGGACTGGCGCCAAATCGCTCATGATAAAATGCCCAAAACACTCAAGACGGCATACGCGTTTCTTCAAGGCAATGTCTTCCGGGCCATCGGCTCCTATTTCAAGGCCCAGCTTATTCTGATCTCGATCACTTTCGTGCTGGTGCTGGCCGGACTATACATAATCGGCACGGGCAACGAGCTGACGATGGCCCTGATCTGTGCCGTATTCGACTTGCTCCCGCTGCTCGGCGTCACGACGATCCTCGTCCCCTGGATCATCTATCTGTTCATTGTGGGACATACCTCCGTCGCTATCGGCCTTATTATTCTGCTGGCGGTCGTCCTGGTCGTGAGACAGCTGCTGGAGCCCAAAATCACCGGCAATTCCATCGGCGTCTCCTCAGCTTTTCTGATGCTGAGCTTCGTGCTGATCTCAACCTCCGCCTTCGGGGTGGCCGGTCTGATTCTGTCGCCGATTCTGCTGATTCTGCTCAAGGAGCTGCTTCAGCAAGGTTATCTGCAGCGCTGGATTTCGCTGCCCCAGGAAGAATTCCTGGTCTCGCCGTTCGCGTATACGCCGCCGCCCGAGCCTGCCGAACCGGACGACAAGCTGGCCTGGCTGCGCAGGGCCGAGAAGCCGGCCGCATCCGACGACACGCCGGACCGTCCGGAGTAACAGCACGGCGGCCGGTTCCTGTTCCGGCGAGCGCTATATCCGCTCCGCTTCCGCTTGACCGGAAAGGCCCGATGCGCAGCTTCCGGGGAATGAACTTCCCCCGTCTGCACATCGGGCCTTTGTCTATCCCATCAGGGATGCGGGAGCCGGAATGGGCCCCGGTTATGCCTTCGGCTCCGCGGAGAAGAACCGACGGGCCCTTGGCTGGACTTCGGCCGCAACCGCTGTCTTCTCCCGTTCGGCCAGGAAGTCCATGATTCGGCCGAACAGCGGAGCCGCAGCCGGCGGACTGTCCGGCGCGACGTTCTGCACCAGCACCGCAGCGGCGTACTTCGGCCGGTCGGCGGGGCCGTAGCCGACGAACCACTGATTGTTGCGGGGCGCGCCCTTCACCGTCGTCTGGGCGGTGCCGGACTTGCCGGCAAGCGGCCATGCCGCGCCGCGAAGCGACCGGCCCGTTCCTTCGGTGACGACGGCCCGCATCATCCGCAGCACCTGCGAAGCGGTGCGCGGGGAGATGCGCCCCGCCGGAGAAGGGGTGCCGTGGCGGGGCAGCTCGGCCAGTGTCTGGCCGCTGGCGAATACGGCGCGCCGCAGGATGCGCGGCGCGGTCACTTCGCCGCCGTGCAGCAGCGTCACGACGAGATTCGCCGCCTGAAGCGGCGTAACGGCGGCGTCGCGCTGCCCGATCGCCGTCTGCGCGCAGGCGGCGGCGTCCCGCCGGGAGCCGGCGGCGAAGATGCGGCCGGCCTGCTCGCCGCCGAGCGGCCGCAGCTCCGGCAGGCCGAGCGCATGCGGCTCGCGCCAGCCGATGTCCCGCCCGAGGCCGAGCGCCAGCGCAGCGGCCTCCAGGCGCTCCCCGCCGAGCCGGTCCGCCAGCTCGGCGAACACCAGGTTGCAGGAGCGGGCAAAGCCCTGCTCCAGCGTCATGGACGCGCCGTGCCCGGCCGAGGGCGGGCACTTCAGGCCGTATTTCTCCTGCCCGGGGGCGCAGGAGAAGACTTCGCCGGGCGAAGCCAGCCCGGCTTCCAGCGCCGCAGCGGCGGTGACGATCTTGAAGATCGAGCCGGGAACCGCCGCCTGGAGCGCCCGGTTGTTCCATTCCCCGCCTTCAGGGGAGACCTCGTTCGGGTTGTACAGGGGCAGCGACGCCATCGCCGCGATATCGCCCGTGGCAGCATCCAGCACCACAACCGCGCCCTCCCGGACGCCGGCCTGCCGGGCCAGCCGCTCTACTTCTTCCTGCAACTCAAGGTCAATGGTTGTATACAAGGAGAGCGGATAATAAGGGTTGGCCGGCGTCCGAACCGTCAGACCGGTACCGGGAATCCGCTTCCCTTCCGCATCGACCCGGGCATAGACCTCCGTGTGTCCGACGCCCCGAAGCAGCGGCTCCAGCGTCCTCTCCAGTCCGGCGCTTCCGTTCAGCGGAACACGCAGTCCTCCGTCCGCACCCCTCCCGTCTGTGCGGGGCGCTTCGGATAGGTAGCCTTGCCACTGGCGACCGACGGGCTCGCCGCCGTATCGTCGGGTCCACGGCAGCACGGCAAGGCCGTCGAAGCCGCTCTGCCAGATGGCAGACGCCTGTTCCGGGCTCAGCGCCAGAGGCTCCCGGCCGCCCTTCTCTCGCCAGACATAGGGCCGCTCTTCTTCCGCAAGCCGCTTCTCCAGCTCTGCCGGCGTCGTACCGAGCAGCGGAGCGAGCCGCTTCAGCGCCTCCTTCCGGTCCGCTGCCGCCCGATCCGGCCCCTGCGGTCCGCCGGCCGCTGCCCCGCTCTCCGGGAAGAAGACCGCCGTCCAGATCGTCTCTCCGGCCAGCGGTCGTCCGCTGCGGTCCAGAAGCCGCCCCCGGCCGCTGTCCAGCACGACCTCCCGCTCGCTCTGGACCTTGGCGGTCTTGGCCAGTGTATAGCGTCCCCCCGGCACAACTTGACGGGACAGGACGAACTGCACCCAGGCCAGACGGACCGCGAGAAGTCCCACCAATCCTACCAAAATGACCAATCCGGCGATATGTCTTCGTTCTGACTGTCCCATAGCTGTCCCCCATCCGATCGAGTCTGCCCCTAGATTGACCCAGGAAGAGGAAAATATACATGATTTTCTTATACGGCTCGTTCGGCTCGCCTTCAGCTCCGTTACCCAGCTCCATTCACCAAAAAGGGGCTGTCTCAAAAGGGTCATAAAATGACCTGAGAGACAGCCCCGTTTTTTTGCTGGTGGAATACAAAAAGAAACC